>JAGWTU010000086.1 GCA_028868825.1 Burkholderiales bacterium
GCGAGAAGCCGGTGCAGCGCGCCTGCGCCGCCGCCGACCGCACCGGCCACGCGATGCTGCACACGCTGTACCAGCAGAACGTGAAGGCGCGCACCAACTTCTTCGTCGAGTGGATGGCGCTGGACCTGATCCGCGACGCCGAAGGCGACGTGCTCGGCGTCACCGCGCTCGAGATGGAGACCGGCGAGGTCCACATCCTCGAGGCCAAGTGCACGATGTTCGCCACCGGCGGTGCCGGCCGCATCTTCGCCGCCAGCACGAATGCCTTCATCAACACCGGCGACGGCCTCGGGATGGCGGCGCGCGCCGGCGTGCCGCTCGAGGACATGGAGTTCTGGCAGTTCCACCCCACCGGCGTGCACAACGCCGGCGTGCTGCTGACCGAGGGCTGCCGCGGCGAGGGCGCGATCCTGCGCAACAGCAACGGCGAGCGCTTCATGGAGCGCTACGCGCCGACCTTGAAGGACCTGGCGCCGCGCGACTTCGTCAGCCGCTGCATGGACCAGGAGATCAAGGAAGGCCGGGGCTGCGGTCCGAACAAGGACTACATCAACCTCGACATGACCCACCTCGGCGGCGACACGATCGCCAAGCGCCTGCCCAGCGTGCTCGAGATCGGCCACAACTTCGCCAACGTCGACATCACGAAGGAGCCGATCCCGGTCGTGCCGACGCTGCACTACCAGATGGGCGGCATCCCGACGAACATCCACGGCCAGGTCGTGGCGCCGAAGAACGGCGATCCGAACACGCCGGTGAACGGGCTCTACGCGGTCGGCGAATGCTCCTGCGTCAGCGTCCACGGCGCGAACCGCCTGGGCACGAATTCGCTGCTCGACCTGCTCGTGTTCGGCCGCGCCGCCGGCAACCATGTCGTCGACAGCGCGCTGAAGTCGCGCCACCACAAGCCGCTGCCCGGCGATGCCGCCGACCGCACGCTCGCGCGGCTCGCGCGCCTGAACGCCAGCACCAGCGGCGAGTACGCGCAGGACGTCGCCAATGACATCCGCGACACGATGCAGGCCCATGCCAGCGTCTTCCGCACCCAGGCGCTGCTCGACGAGGGCGTGAAGAAGGTCGCCGCGATCGCCGAGCGCGTCAAGGCCATCGAGCTCAAGGACAAGAGCCAGATCTTCAACACCGCGCGCATCGAGGCGCTCGAGGTCGACAACCTGATCGAATGCGCGCAGGCGACGATCGTCTCGGCGGCGGCGCGCCACGAAAGCCGCGGTGCGCACACCGTCAACGACTACGGCGACACGCCCGAGCATCCGAACGGCCGCAACGACGCCGTCTGGCTCAAGCACACGCTGTGGTACTCCGAGGGCAACCGGCTCGAATACAAGCCGGTGCAGATGAAGCCGCTGACGGTCGATTCGATCCCGCCCAAGGTCCGCACCTTCTGACGAGACTAGCCATGACGCTGCGCACATTCCAGATCTACCGCTACGACCCCGAAACCGACGCCAAGCCGCGCATGCAGACGCTGCAGGTCGAGCTCGACGGGCACGAGCGCATGCTGCTCGACGCGCTGATGAAGCTCAAGAAGGTCGACCCGACGCTGAGCTTCCGCCGCAGCTGCCGCGAAGGCGTCTGCGGTTCGGACGCGATGAACATCAACGGCAAGAACGGCCTCGCCTGCCTGACCAACATGCTGACGCTGCCGGGCACGATCGTGCTCAAGCCGCTGCCGGGGCTGCCGGTCGTGCGCGACCTCATCGTCGACATGACGCTGTTCTTCAAGCAGTACCACTCGATCAAGCCCTATCTCGTCAACGACGAGCCGCCGCCCGAGAAGGAGCGGCTGCAGTCGCCCGAGGAGCGCGACGAGCTCAACGGCCTGTACGAGTGCATCCTCTGCGCGAGCTGCTCGACGAGCTGCCCGAGCTTCTGGTGGAACCCGGACAAGTTCGTCGGCCCGGCCGGCCTGCTGCAGGCCTACCGATTCATCGCCGACAGTCGCGACCAGGACACCGGTGCCCGCCTCGACAACCTCGAGGACCCGTACCGGCTGTTCCGCTGCCATTCGATCATGAACTGCGTCGATGTCTGCCCCAAGGGGCTGAACCCCACCAAGGCCATCGGCAAGATCAAGGAGTTGATGGTCCGGCGGGCGATCTGACGCCGGAACCCCGGGTGATGCCATGGAAGACCGACTCGGTGTACGCGAACTCAGCAAGCTGCGCTGGCGCTGCCGCCGCGGCCTGCTCGAGAACGACCTCTTCATCGAGCGCTTCTTCCGTGACCACGAGGAGACGATCACGACAAGGCAGGCTGCGGGGCTCCAGGCCCTGATGGACCTCGCCGACAACGACCTGCTCGACCTGTTGCTGGCGCGCAAGCAGCCGCAGGCCGAATGCGACCTCCCCGAAGTACACGAGGTGCTCGCCCTGATGCGCCGCCCCCGCCCGTCCACGACTCAAGAAAGGCCCACGAGATGACCCCCTCCGACGTCAAAGCCACGCTGTCGTTCTCGGACGGCAGTCCGAGCATGGAGCTGCCGATCTACAAAGGCAGCATCGGTCCCGACGTGATCGACATCCGCAAGCTCTACGGCCAGTCCGGCCGCTTCACCTACGACCCCGGTTTCCTGTCGACCGCGTCGTGCAATTCGACGATCACCTACATCGACGGCGACAAGGGCGAGCTGCTGTACCGCGGCTACCCGATCGAGCAGCTGGCGACGCAGTGCGACTTCCTCGAGACCTGCTACCTGCTGCTCAAGGGCGACCTGCCCAACGCGACGCAGAAGACCGACTTCACCAAGCTCGTCACGAACCACACGATGGTCAACGAGCAGATGCAGTTCTTCCTGCGCGGCTTCCGCCGCGACGCGCACCCGATGGCGGTGATGACCGGCCTCGTCGGCGCGCTCTCGGCCTTCTATCACGACAGCACCGACATCAACAACGCGCAGCACCGCGAGATCGCCGCGATCCGCCTCATCGCGAAGATGCCGACGCTGGTCGCGATGGCCTACAAGTACGGCGTCGGCCAGCCGTTCATGTACCCGCAGAACAACCTCTCGTACTCGTCGAACTTCATGCGCATGATGTTCGCCACGCCCTGCGAGCCCTACGAGCCCAACGACGTGCTGGTGCGGGCAATGGACCGCATCTTCATCCTCCACGCCGACCACGAGCAGAACGCCAGCACCTCGACGGTGCGGCTGTGCGGCAGCTCGGGGACGAACCCGTTCGCGGCCATCGCGGCCGGCGTCGCCTGCCTCTGGGGCCCGGCACACGGCGGCGCCAACGAGGCGGCGCTGAACATGCTCGAGGACATCCAGCGCAACGGCGGCGTCGAGAAGATCGGCGAGTTCATCAAGCAGGTCAAGGACAAGAACTCGACCGTCAAGCTGATGGGCTTCGGGCACCGCGTCTACAAGAACTACGACCCGCGCGCCAAGCTGATGCGCGAGACCTGCCATGAGGTGCTCGAGGCGCTGGGCCTGCACGACGACCCGCTGTTCAAGCTCGCGATGTCGCTCGAGAAGATCGCGCTCGAGGACGATTACTTCGTCTCGCGCAAGCTCTACCCGAACGTCGACTTCTATTCCGGCATCGTGCAGCGCGCGATCGGCATCCCGGTGAGCCTGTTCACGGCGATCTTCTCGCTTGCGCGCACGGTGGGCTGGATCGCCCAGCTCAACGAGATGATCGCCGACCCCGAGTACAAGATCGGCCGTCCGCGCCAGCTCTACGTCGGTTCGCCGCGGCGCGACGTGGTGGCGCTGGCCAGCCGCTGAACGGAGCCCGGGCCCGCCGGCGGCGGCGGGCCACCCGATCCTGCAGGCCACCCGACGGGTGGCCTGTCGACCTTCCGGTGGTACGCTGCCGCCACGCATGTCCGACAAGAAAGCCATGACACCGTCGATCGAACGCAGCCGCCATGCCGGCGCCGCCGCCGCGGCCCTGCGGCCGCGCAGCCTGAGCGAGACCCCCGAACTCGTCGAGCGCGCGATCGAGCTGCTGCGCACGCCGGCGCTGCTGGCCGAGATGGACACCCCGGACCTGCTGCGCGTGGCCTCGCACCTGCGCCTGGTCTCGTTCCGTGCCGGCAGCCGGCTGTTCGAGGAGGGCGACAGCTCGAACACGAGCTACCTGCTGCTGATGCTCGCCGGCGAGGTCCGCGTCGTCGTCAACCATGTCGCCGGCGGCGACCCGATCGACCTCTCGGTGCTCGGTCCCGGCAACGTCCTCGGCGAGATGGGCCTGCTCGACGGCGCGCCGCGCTCGACGACCTGCACCGCCATCACCGCGGTCCAGGCGGCGGTGCTCACGCGCGCCGCGCTCGACCAGCTGCTCGAAGAGAACCCGCGCGTCGCCGCCAAGCTGATGATCGCGCTGGCCAAGCGCATGGCCGACCGCCTGCGCGCGCTCGGCGAGCAGATCGGCATCTACGCCTCGATCGCCAACGCGGCCACGACGGCACAGGCCAATTGACCGCCGGCGCCAGCATTCATCCGACCCCCATCCCGAGAAGCGGAGATACGTCATGACGACCCAGCCGACCATCATCTACACCCTCACCGACGAGGCGCCGCTGCTGGCGACCTGCGCCTTCCTGCCGATCATCCGCGCCTTCACCGCGCCGGCCGGCATCCGCGTCGACACCAGCGACATCTCGGTCTCGGCGCGCGTGCTCGCCGAATTCCCGGAATACCTGAAGGAAGAGCAGCGCGTTCCCAACACGCTGAACGAACTCGCGCGGCTGACGCAGCTGCCCGAGACGAACATCATCAAGCTGCCCAACATCAGCGCCTCGGTGGGGCAGCTGCAGGCCTGCATCCGCGAGCTGCAGGGCAAGGGCTACGCGATTCCCGACTATCCCGAGGATCCGAAGACCGACGCCGAAAAGGCGATTCGCGCGCGCTATTCGAAATGCATCGGCAGCGCCGTGAACCCGGTGCTGCGCGAAGGCAACTCCGACCGCCGCGCGCCGCGCGCCGTCAAGGAATACGCGCGCAAGAACCCGCATTCGATGGCCGAATGGGCGCAGGCCTCGCGCACCCATGTCTCGCACATGCACCACGGCGATTTCTACCATGGCGAGAAGTCGCTGACGCTGGACCGCGCGCGCGACGTCAAGATGGAGCTGCTGACGAAGAGCGGCAAGGCCATCGTGCTCAAACCGAAGGTCGCGCTGCTGGCCGGCGAGATCATCGATTCGATGTTCATGAGCAAGAAGGCGCTGTGCGAGTTCTACGAGCAGGAGATCGAGGACGCGCACAAGTACGGCGTGATGTTCTCGCTGCACGTCAAGGCGACGATGATGAAGGTCTCGCACCCCATCGTCTTCGGCCACTGCGTGAAGATCTTCTACAAGGAGGCGTTCGACAAGCACGCCAAGCTGTTCGAGGAACTCGGCGTCAACGTCAACAACGGCATGGTCAACCTCTACGACAAGCTCGCGACGCTGCCGAGCTCGCAGCGCGACGAGGTCATGCGCGACCTGCACGCCTGCCACGAGCACCGCCCCGAGCTGGCGATGGTCGACTCGGCCAAGGGCATCACCAACTTCCATTCGCCCAACGACGTGATCGTCGACGCCTCGATGCCGGCGATGATCCGCGCCGGCGGCAAGATGTGGGGCGCCGACGGCCGCCCGAAGGACGTCAAGGCCGTGATGCCCGAATCGACCTTCGCCCGCATCTACCAGGAGATGATCAACTTCTGCAAGTGGCACGGCAATTTCGACCCGAAGACGATGGGCACGGTGCCCAACGTCGGCCTGATGGCGCAGCAGGCCGAGGAATACGGCTCGCACGACAAGACCTTCGAGATCGCCGAGGACGGCGTCGCCAACATCACCGACCTGGCCACCGGCGAGGTGCTGCTGAGCCAGAACGTCGAGGCCGGCGACATCTGGCGCATGTGCCAGGTCAAGGACGCGCCGGTGCGCGACTGGGTCAAGCTGGCCGTCACGCGGGCGCGCAACTCGGGCATGCCGGCGGTGTTCTGGCTCGACCCCTATCGCCCGCACGAGAACGAGCTGATCAAGAAGGTCAAGCTGTATCTGCAGGATTACGACACGAACGGTCTCGACATCCAGATCATGTCGCAGGTGCGGGCCATGCGCTACACGCTCGAGCGCGTCGTGCGCGGCCTCGACACGATCTCGGTCACCGGCAACATCCTGCGCGACTACCTCACCGACCTGTTCCCCATCATGGAGCTGGGCACCTCGGCGAAGATGCTCTCGATCGTGCCGCTGATGGCCGGCGGCGGCATGTACGAGACCGGCGCCGGCGGCTCGGCGCCCAAGCATGTCAAGCAGCTCGTCGAGGAGAACCACCTGCGCTGGGATTCGCTGGGCGAGTTCCTGGCGCTGGCGGTGTCGCTCGAGGACCTGGGACTGAAGACCGGCAACCAGCGCGCCGAGCTGCTGGCCCGGACGCTGGATGCCGCCACCGGCCAGCTGCTCGACAACAACAAGAACCCGTCGCCCAAGACCGGCCAGCTCGACAACCGTGGCAGCCAGTTCTACCTCGCGATGTACTGGGCGCAGCAGCTCGCCGCGCAGACCGAGGATGCGGCGCTCGCGGCGCATTTCGCGCCGCTGGCGCGCGCGCTCGCCGACAACGAGGCGAAGATCGTCGCCGAGCTGACGGCGGTGCAGGGTCAGGCGGTCGACATCGGCGGCTATTACCGGCTCGATGCGGCGAAGGCCGAGGCCGTCATGCGCCCCAGCCCGACGTTGAACGCGGCGCTGGCCACCGCGAGCTGATCCGGGTCGGGCGACGTCGACGGATCGGACGGCGGCCGCTCGCCGTCGCCGGCCTCGGCCCGCGGTGCGGTGAACGTGAACCAGAACGTCGTGCCCACGCCCGGCTGGCTGCGCACGTTCAGCTCGCTGCCCATGCACCGCAGCAGTTCGCGGCTCAGCACCAGCCCGAGCCCGGAGCCGCCATGCCGCTGGTCCGCGCCGGCGCCGATCTGCGAGAACTCGGCGAACAGCGCCGGCAGATCCTCGGCGGCGATGCCAGGGCCGCTGTCCTCGACCGCGACGTAGACGCAGGCCGTGCCGGCGGCGGCATCGCGCCGCTCGACGCGGACGGTGACGTCCCCGGCGTCGGTGAAATTCAGCGCGTTGCCCAGCAGGTTGGACAGCACCTGGCGCAGCCGCCGGCCGTCGGCCTGCACCTCGGCCATGTCGGGTGGGGCGTCGCAGACCAGGCGCAGGCCCTTCTCCAGCGCCAGGACTTCGAACTCGCTCGTCAGGTCGCGCGCCAGGCGGGTGATGTCGAGCGGCCGGCAGACGATGTCGAAGCGTCCCGCTTCGAGCTTGGCCATGTCGAGGATGTCGTTGACGAGCGCCAGCGCCCCGCGCACCGATTGCGTCGACAGCGAGACGTAGCGCGACTGCCGCGGGTCGAGCTTGGATTCCATCAGCAGCAGCGAATTCACGCCCATCACGCCGGCCAGCGCCGATCGGATCTCGTGGCCGACATAGGCGACGAAGCGCCGCTGCTCGGCCAGATCGGCCTCGGTGGCGGGTTTTTTTTCCTCCTCCATCGACTGCCGCAGCGTGCCGATGCTGCGGTCCAGCGCTTCGAGCCGTTTGCGGTTCCGTGCGGCCGGCTGCGCCTCGGCGTCAGGGTCCGGCTGTTGCAGCTTCAGCGAGAGGTAGCGCGCCCGCGTGCTCTGGCCCAGCAGCGGCAGTGCGGCGCGCTGCGACGCCTTGTTCGCGAGCAGCGCGGCCCGGAAGTCACCGAGCGTCTCGCAGGCCTCGCGCAGGACGTCGTACAGCCGCACGAGGTTGTAGGGCGTCTCGGGATGGGGCCGCGACGCCGCTGCGGCGAGGAAGTCCTCGCACAGGCGGCGTGCCCGGTCGGCCTGCCCGAGCGCGAGCAGGACCCGGCCCTGGGCCCAGATCCAGGCCGTGGTGCGGTGGCGGTCGCCATCCGGATCCTGCTCCGGCGATTCGACGATGCGCATCGCCTGCCCGGGCTGCCCGACGGCCAGCAGACCCAGCGCGATCGCCACGCCCTGGTCCTGCAGTTCCCGGGCGCTGAAATCCCCGACCGCGGCGCGCCACTCGGCCAGCGTGCGCGCGGCGGCAATGGGTCGTTCCTGGGCGTCGTGGATGAGGATCAGGTTTTCCCACACATGGCGCCGGGCCGAGTCCATGCCGGCGCGTCGAAACAGCGCCTGCGCCTCGAGCTGCAGCGGCAGCGCCACGTCGAGGTTGAGCAGATTGAGCTGTTTGGTGGCCAGGTTGTGCGTGGCGATCGCCCGCACCGCCGTGATGCCGACCAGGTCTGCGCAACGCATGGCACGGTAGCCCTGTTCCACGACCGCGTCGAAATCGGCGCGCTGCAAGGCGATCTCGGCCAGTCCGAGCGCGTTGATGGTGCGATCCATCGGCGGGCGCGCCGTATCGGAGCGCTGATCCGCGGCATGGGCCAGCTGCCAGGCGCGATCGATCTCGCCCCGGCGCAGCCAAAGAAAGGCGCGCAGGTCATGCACGAGGCGCAACACCCGGACCTGCCCGGCGGCGCGACTGCGCAGCTCGGCCAGATCGAGCGCCCGCTCGGCATCGGCGTCGGCGCGGGCGGCGATCGCCGGCCGCACGGCGAACAGCAGACCCAGGCATTCGAGACCCGCGTCGGCCCGGGCCAGCCCCTGCCGTATCAGCTCCTGCGCGGTGGCCGCCAACTCCGAAGGGGCCCGGAACCACTGCGTCCAGGCCCTGGTTTCGAGATCCGCGAGCGAGCGATCGGACACGGCGAACTTATCCCAAATGATGGGTTTCCATCATATCGCGCGACTTGTGCTGCAAAGCCATCGCTTAGGATGCGGCTCCCGCAGCCGGTGTGGAGCCTGTCATGGTCGCCAAGAACACGATCTGCCTCTGGTACGACGGCGCCGCGCTCGACGCGGCGCAGTTCTATGCCCGCACCTTCCCCGACAGCGCCGTGCGGGCGGTGCATCGCGCGCCCGGCGACTACCCGGCGGGCCGGCAGGGCGACGTGTTGACGGTCGAGTTCACCGTCGCCGGCATCCCCTGTCTCGGCCTCAACGGCGGCCCCGGATTCAAGCCGACCGAGGCCTTCTCGTTCCAGATCGCGACCGACGATCAGGCCGAAACCGACCGCCTGTGGAACGCCATCGTCGGCAACGGCGGCGCCGCAAGCGCCTGCGGCTGGTGCAAGGATCGCTGGGGCCTGTCGTGGCAGATCACGCCGCGCGCGCTCACGGCCGCCATCACCGATCCCGATCCCGCCGCCGCCGGTCGTGCGTTCAAGGCGATGATGGGCATGGGCAAGATCGACATCGCGGCGATCGAGGCGGCGCGCCGCGGCTGAGGCCGGCGCCCGCGGCCCCGGCTAGGGCCCGGTCTCGACGAGCGCCAGCAGCGCCGCGTTGACCGGATTGCGGTGCAGGAAGCTGTCGCGGAAGGCCTCGGGCATGTCGTTGGCGGCCGTGCGCCGGACCCAGTCCGCGCCCTCGCGGAGCACCGCCCGGGCTGGGCCCGCGTCGCCGATCGCCTGCAGCGCCTGGCCGCAGTTCAGCCACAGCGTGCCGCGGTAGATCCCGACCAGGTCGACCTGCTGCGCCAGCGCCAGCGCCTGCTCGACATGGTGGCGCGCGAGCACCGGGTCCAGCGCGGCGGCAACCGGCGCGGCGCGCACATGCGATTCCAGCACCTGGCCACGGCGGCCATGCGCGGCGGCCAGCGCACGCACCGATTCGAGCAGCGCGAGTGCCGCTGCGCCGCCGAGGTCGGCGGCCAGCTCCAGTTGCAGCAGCGCGCACAGGCCGGCGCGGCCGCCGGGCCCGAGGTCGGCGAGACCGGCCTCGAGCTCGGCCCGGCCCGAACGGCCGTCGGCGCGGGCCAGGCGGGCCGCCAGCTGATGCCGGCGCACGCGCGCGGGCAGGATGGCCGCGGCATCGGCCGCGATCTGCGCCACGAGCTGCCGCGTGCGCGCCGGCTGCCCGAGCTGCCAGAAGATCGAGGCGCGGTGCGCGTTGGCCAGCGACACGGCGCCGGGGATCGCACTGGCCAGGCGCCGCTCGGCCTCGTCGGCCCAGCGCAGCGCGTCGTTGTAGCAGCCCAGCTGCGCGTAGGCCTCGGTGAGGTTGACGCAGGTCGGGCCCATGCCGACCTGGCTCGCCTCGTAACGCGTCGCCAGTTGCAGCGCCTGCAGGCCGAAATGCACCGCCAGCCGCAGCTCGCCCGCCTCGCGCCGGTTCACCGCCAGGTTGTTGGCCGTGACCGACTGGTTCTCGAGCTCGCCGCGCTGTTCGCACAGCGCCAGCGCGCGCTCGTGCGCATGGCGTGCCGCTTCGATCTGGCCCGTCTGTTCCTGCACCGTCGCCAGCACGTGGAAATAGCGCGCCAGCCACTCGAGGTCGTCGGTCTTCGCGGCCCAGGCTTCGCAGGCGCGCGCCTGCACGAGCGCCGCGTCGAGCTGGTCGGCATGGCCGAGTTGTTCGAACAGCGTCACCTCGCAGCGGCCGATCGTCGGCGCGTCCCCCCATTGCCGCGCCAGCTGCAGGGCCCGCCGCGCCGCGGCCAGCGCCGGCTCGATCTCGCGACGATGCATGTGCAACTGGGCCTGGGTGGTGACGAGCTGGACCTGTTCCTGCGCGGTCTGCGCCAGCGTCTCGAGGCGGTCGATGCGGGGTTGCAGATCGGCCGGCGCGTAGGTGTGGCTCATCGCGACCTGCAGCGCCTGGTGGCCGCTGGCGTAGGCCAGCGCGCGCTGCCCGAGCGCCGCGGCGATCGTCGACTGTTCGTCGAGGAAGGCCAGGCGGTCGATATTGCGCAGTGCCGTGGCGGCGCGGTCGGCGGCCTGGCCGAGCCAAGGCAGCGCCGACGCCGGCCGCCCCGCGGCGACCCAATGGCGGGCGATGCGGGCCGGCTCGCCCTCATGCTGTTCGAGCCATAGCGCGATCTTGCCGTGGATGATCGCGGCCACGGCGGCCGGGATCCCGCGCCGCACGCCGTCGAGGATCAGGTCGTGCGCGAACTGCGTGCCCCGCAGCACCTGCGCCGCCTCGAGCTCGTTGAGCGCGTCGACGAGGTAGATCGCGCCCTTGTGCAGCACCTGCTCGGCGACGTCGATGCTGAAATCGAGGCCGGCCAGGCTGGCCACGCGCGCCAGCGCCAGCGCATCGGGCGCGAGCTGGGTGAGGCGGCGGGCGATCATCTGCTCGACCGATGCGGCGCGCGGCAGCGGGCCGCCCTGCGCCAGGCGCTCGATGCCGCGCTCGACCCAGGCCTGCTTGAGCGTCTCGAGCACGAACAGCGGGTTGCCGCCGGTGCGACGCAGCAGCTCGGGCGCCAGCCGCCGGCCGTCGAGGCCGAGTCCCAGTTCGTCGACGAGTTCAGCCAGTCCCGGCTCGTCCAGCGGCTCGACGGCGATGCGCACGAGCTGCGCCGATTCGGCCAGCGCCTCCTCGAGCAGCCGCAGCGGCGACGCCGCCTCGGCCGGGCGGCAGGCCAGCACCCAGCGCAGCGGCGCCAGCTCGGGCAGCAGCGCCTGCAGCATCTCGAGGCTGGCGTCGTCGGCGTAGTGCAGGTCGTCGAGGAACAGCCCCTGCAGCCCCGGTGCCGCCTGCAGGTAGGCGACGATGGCGCGCTGCAGATGCAGGCGCTGCCCTTCGGGGAAAGGCGCGCCGGCGGGGGCCAGCTCGGGCAGCACGCGCGCCACCTGGCGCCGGTCGTCGGCGCTGATCAGCGCCGCCTGCCCGGCACCAACGGCCCGCAGCAGCCGGGCCAGCGTCGCAAACGGCACGGCCGCGTCGCCCGGCCGGCCGGCGGCGCCGACGACGCCCGTCAGCGGCGCGCCGAATTCGGCGAGCAGGCGCGACTTGCCCATGCCGGCCTCGCCGACGACGGCGGCGATGTGACCGGCGTTCCAGGCGTCCTGCAGCGCCGTGAAGGCGGCCCGGCGGCCGACCATGCGCGGCGGCCGCAGCACCGCGGCCGGCAGCGTGCGCAGCGCCGGCGCCGCGGC
This sequence comes from Burkholderiales bacterium, assembly GCA_028868825.1. Lineage (GTDB taxonomy): Bacteria > Pseudomonadota > Gammaproteobacteria > Burkholderiales > Burkholderiaceae_C > Rubrivivax. The sequence goes on from JAGWTU010000086.1 coordinate 11,969, forward strand.
CGCCGCGCCGGCCTGCTCGACGGTGGCCAGCAGGGCCAGCGTCTCGGGCGAGGGCCGGGCGTTGAGCTCGTCCTTGAGCTGCTGCTCGCAGGCATCGAAGGCCGCCAGCGCCGCCGCGCGGTCGCCGGCCAGGTACAGCAGCCGGATCAGGCGCCGGTGGGCCAGCTCGGACAGCGGCTCGATGCGCAGCAGCGTGCGCGCCAGCGCCGATGCCGCCGCGAGGTCGCCGGCCTGCTCCAGCGCATCGGCCTGCGCGGCCAGTGCGTCGGCCTCGCGCCGGCTGCGCAGCTGGCGCTGCGCTTCGAGCCAATCGTCGACCTCCGGCGCGTCGGGCAGGCGATTGGAACCGAGGAAATCGACGGCGTCGTGCAGGTCGTGCGAGAGGCCATCGGCCAGCTGCAGCACCGTCTTGCCGACGACGAGATCGCGGCCCAGCGCCTTGCGCAGCTGGAACAGTCGCTGGCGCAGCGTTGCGCGCGCCTGCAGCTCGCCGCTGGCAGGCCAGAACAGCGCGGCCAGGCGGGCCCGCGGCGTCGGGCCCTCGATCGCCAGCCAGGCCAGCAGCGCGGCATCCCGCAGGGCCAGCGCGAAGCCGGGCCGACCCTCGGATGCGATCTCCGGCGTGCCGGTGAATCGCAAATGCAGATGCAGCGGCGCTGCGGCGTCCGGCGTTGTGGTCATGGGGGGCGGTGGCCGGCTGCCGAGCGGATCTCGAATTTCGATGCGCGCAAGGTCCTTGCCTCCGGTGTCACGAGCGATCCGCCGCAGGCTACCGACGGCAGCGTGAGGTTGGCGTTATGAACCGGCTCGAGCCGCGATCCGCCGCCCCTCGCCCCCGACTCACCTGCGTTGTCGGTGTTCATAACCCGTTCATAACGATGACTGCCCTACAACGCCGGCACCGGCAGCGTCCGATGGCGCGTGCCGACTATCCCCTACACCTGGAGCCCTACCCATGAGCACGATCAAGGTCACCGCGGTCCTCGCCACCGCAGCCGCCTTCGCGACCGCGACCGCGCCGGGGAGCGGCACGGCCTGGTGCGTCCAGTCGCCCGGCACGGCGACGGACAGCCAGTGATCGGGCACCGCTGCGGTCGCGCCGACACCCCACCCCGAACCAACTTCCAGCGAGTCATCTCATGCAATCGTGGATACTCCGATGGGCCCTGTTCCTGTGCGCTCTCGCCCCCGCCGCCGCGCCTTGCGCCCCCGTCATCGATGTCGGATCGGCCCATGTGCAGGTGGGTGACACCTTCGACATCGCGATCGCCATCGGCGGCGTCGATGCCGACCCGGGCCTCGCGTCCTGGCAGTTCGACCTGCACTTCGACCCGGCCATCGTCAGCGCCACGGTCGTCACCGAAGGCGGTTTTCTGGCGACTCAAGGCCAGACCCAGTTCACGCCCGGCGTGATCGACAACGGGGCGGGACTGATCAGCCTCGTCGCCGATGCCTATGTCGACCTGATGCCGCTGCCCTGGGGTTCCGGGGTCCTGGCGACGATCACCTTCACCGCGCTGGCCGACGGCGTCAGCGCGCTGACGCCCGAGAACCCGTTCCTCGATTTCGGCGACAGCGGATTCGCGGTTCGCGGCGGCAGCGTCACGGTGGGCGGCGCGAGCGTGCCCGAGCCCGGCGGCCTCGCGCTCGCGGGGCTGGGCCTGGGCCTGCTGCTGGCCGCTCGTCGATGGTCGAGCCGCCGCGCGAGCGGTCTCGCCATGGCCGGCGCGACCGCGCTGGCGCTGGCCGCCTGCGGTGGCGGCGGCAGCGGCAGCGGCGATGCGGCGAGCCCGCCGGCGAGCTACGGCGTCACCGTCACCGTCAGCGGCCTGCACGGCAGCGGCCTCGTGCTCCAGGACAACGGCGGCGACGACCTCGGCGTCGCCGCCAACGGCGGCTTTACCTTCGCCAAGACCTTGACCAGCGGCTCGGCCTACAGCGTCACCGTGAAGTCGCAACCCGGCGCCCCGGCGCAGACCTGCACCGTGACCGCCGGCAGCGGCACCGTCGCGAGCAGCGCGCCGGCCGTCAGCGTCGGCTGCGTCGATGTCGTCGTCGACACGCGGCCGCTGCAGCTCTCGCTGTCGCCGCTGCCCAGCGCCGCGATGGGCGTCGTCGCGCCGTATGTGCTGAGCGAGGCGCAGGGCATCGCGCTGACCGCCGTGAGCTGGACCTTCGACGGCCAGCCCGGCAGCGCCAGCGCCACCATCGGCGTCGCGCTGCATGTCTGGAACACGCCCGGCACGCATACCGTCAGCGCCACCGCGACGGCCAGCGGCGGCCGCACGGCGACGGCGACGATGTCGATCTTCGCCGTCAGCCAGCCGCTGGCGGTGGGCGCCTCCCATGGCTGCGCCCTGACCGCTGCCCGCGCCGCCAAATGCTGGGGCTACGGCAACAGCGGCGCGCTCGGCAACGACACGACGACCGCATCGGCCGTGCCGGTCGACGTCACGGGGCTGTCGGGCCTCATCGGTCTGGCCGCGGGCGATGGCCACAGTTGCGCGCTGAAGGCCGACGGCACGGTCGCCTGCTGGGGCGACAACATCGAGGGCGAGCTCGGCAACGCGAGCACCTACCACGGCAGCGTGAACCCCTTGCCCAAGCCGGTCGACGGCCTTGCCGGCGTCATCGCGCTGGCTGCCGGCCGTTATCACAACTGCGCCTTGAAGGCCGACGGCACCGTCGCCTGCTTCGGCCAGAACAGCGAGAACGAGTTGGGCACGGCCAGCGCCGCGTCGCAGTCGGTGGCGGCGGTCACCGTCGCCGGACTGAGCCATGTCGTGGCCATCGCTGCCGGCAGCGGCTACTTCACCTGCGCGCTGAAAAGCGATGCCACCGTCGCCTGCTGGGGCAGCAACGATTCGGGCCAGCTGGGCAACGGCAACCAGGCCCTGTCGCAGACCGGCACGCCGCAGACCGTTCAGACCGAGCAGGGCACGCCGCTGGCCCATGTGCTCGTCATCCGGGCCGGCGAAAGCCACGCCTGCGCCATCGTCGACGACGGCCAGAACAGCGTCTACTGCTGGGGCCACAACGGCTACACGCAGGTCTCGGCGACGAGCGGCAACCACTACGCGGCGGTCAAGGTCGCCGGTGTGACGAACGCGCTGATGCTCTCGCTGGGCCTGTACAGCAGCTGCGCGCTCGACACGAGCTTCGCCTTCCGCTGCTGGGGCAGCAACGGCTACGGCGAGTCCGGCGGCAACGGCGCGACCGCGAACCTGCCGAATCCGACGCTGCTGGTGGGCCTGCAGGGCAACGCGGCGCCCGACTACGCGGGCGGCGGCAACGAGCACCTGTGCGCGCTGCGCGCCGACGGCAGCGCGGCCTGCGTGGGCCGCGGCGGCAACGGCCAGCTCGGCAACGGCGCGCTGCAGGACGCCACGGCGCTGAGCGCGGTCAGCGCGGCGGCCGGCACCTTCTGGCACTGGCTCGGGCCGTGACGGTCGGCGGCGCCTGCGGACGGCCTGGCCAGCCGCCAATGCTCCCGCCGCTCGCGCCTCGCCTGCCGCGCCCACCCTTCGAACACCAACCAAGGAGTCCCATGATGATGATGAAGAAACTACGCCTGGCCTGCACCGTCGCCGCCGCGCTGAGCCTGTGCCATGCGGCGCCGGCCCAGACCTCGACGCTGACCAACGGACCCTATTACGCGACGCCGTCGTGGGACCAGAAGCTGCCCGCGGCGACGCGTTTCGTCACGCTCGCGAACTGGGGCGGCCAGGCGGTGCTCGACCGCGAGACCGGTCTGGTCTGGAAGCTCAACCTGGCGAATTTCGCCGACAACTATGCCGGGGCGGTCGAGCGCTGCCTGTACGACACGACGGGCGATCGCGGCGGCTGGCGCCTGCCGACGATCGCCGAGCTGATGCGCACCGTCGTCGTCGGCCAGCAGGTCATCGCCGACTCGCCCTTTCCCTTCCTCAACCCGCTCGCCGGCACGCTCATGATCTGGTCGTCGACGCCCAAGCTCGTCGAGCAGAGCATCGGCGTCCTGCGCGACACCGGGGCGCTCAACACCGTCGACCTCATCGACACGCTGCGCCTGGCCCCATCGGGCTATTTCGTGTTCGCGCAGGCGCGGCTGAGTTCGAACTCGTCGGCCGCGATCTGGTGCGTGCAGTCGCCCGCTGTCGGCAGCTGAGTGCGGGCGGCGGCGCGCAGCCGCCGCCGACTGTCCAGCGAGCTAGCGCAGTTCCTTGACGAGCAGGGAGACGATGCCGCGGGCGTTCTCGCCGGTGTCGGCGACGCCGGCCGAGTTCTGCACCGCGAGCAGCGTCGACTTGTCGTCGCGGCCCTTGAGCACGATGCGGTAACGCAGCGCTTCCTGCGGGTTGCTGTGGTCGCCCCACAGCCGCGCCCACCAGCCCGGCTCTTCCTTGCCGGCGTTCTTCGGATCGACCCAGCGCACGTAGTAGATGCCGGCGGCGCGGTCGCGGTCCTCGACGGTGAAGCCGCCGCGGTCGAGCACGAGGCCGACGCGGCGCCAGGCGCGGTCGAAGTTGTCGTCGATGACGATCGAGGTCGGCTGGCCGGGCGCCGCGACCTGGGCCTTGGGGGCCGTCTCGGGCGCGCTGGCCACGGCCAGGCGGGCCTGATCGTCCTTGCTGCCCAGCGCCACCAGCATCGCCGAGAGGATGGTCGCCTCGGCCTGCGGATCGGGCGGCGTCGCGCGCCAGCCGGTGGTCTGGTTCTGCTCGCTGACCGACGAGACGTCCTCGAGCCCGCGATGCGTCACGTAGACCTCGCTGCCGGTCGCGGTGCGCTCGACGCGGGTGCGGAAGCGGTCGCGGAAGCCGCTGTCGAAGAGGTTCGGCAGCAGCTTGCCGATGGTGCTGCGGATGAAGTCGTCGGGCCGCTTGTCCTTGTTCTCGATCCAGTCGGTTTCCATCACGCCGGACTTGGCGTCGTCGGTCGTCAGCGTGGCGCCGCGATCCTTCCAGAACTGCTCGAGCCGCGGCCACAGCGCCTCGGGCGCCAGCGGCACGACGAGCCAGCGCATCTGGCCGTCGCGCACGACGCGCAGCGCGCCCTCGCTGGCGATCG
>JAGWTU010000029.1 GCA_028868825.1 Burkholderiales bacterium
TCACCGTCGTGCCGCTGCTCGTGATGCTGGCGACGGCGCTGACGCCGCCGCAGCAGCTCTACGCGCGCGGCAACGGCCTGCTGCCGGCCGACCCGACGCTGCTGAACTTCAAGCGCGTGCTCGGCGGCCTCAGCGGCGACGAGAGCCTGGCGCTGGGCGGCTCGGGCGCCGAGGTCGATTTCGCCGCCGCACTATGGCATTCGCTGCTCTTCACCGCCGTCGTCGTCGTGCTGCAGACGACGAGCTGCGCGATGGCCGCCTACGCCTTCGCGCGGTTGCGCTTCGCCGGCAGCCGCTGGCTGTTCGCCGCCTTCATCGGCTCGATGATGCTGCCCGGCGTCGTGCTGTTCCTGCCCAACTTCATCCTCGTCAAGGAACTCGGCTGGCTGAATTCGCTGGCCGGCATGGTCGCGCCGTTCGCGCTGATGTCGGGGTCGGCGATCTTCTTCCTGCGCCAGTTCTTCCTCGCGCTGCCGCGCGACCTCGAGGAGGCGGCGCTGCTCGACGGCGCCTCGCATTTCACGATCTTCCGCCGCGTCGTGCTGCCGCTGTCGACGACGCCGCTGGCGACGATCGCCACGCTCACCGCCTTGGGCATCTGGAACGAGTTCTTCTGGCCCTACATCGTCTCGCCCGGCGACGCCTTCCAGGTGTTGCCGACGGCGCTGCAGAGCTTTCGTGCGCAGTCGCCGCAGGGCCAGATCGACTGGACCGGGTTGATGGCCGCGGCGACGATCGCCGCGCTGCCGACGCTGGCGCTGCTGGCCGTGCTCGGCCGCCGCGTCGTCGAATCGGTGCAGTTCAGCGGCGGCAAATGAGATGGGCGAGATGAGGCGCTTCAGGCTCCTGTTGCTGGTGGTCGCCGGTTCGATCCTCCTGCTGGCTGCGGTCATGGCCATCGCCGCGGAGCCACCCGTCGTTACCATCCGCCACGCGCTGTGGGACGCGTCGCAGAAGCCGCTGTACCAGCAATGCGCCACCGACTTCGAGCGCGGCCACCCCGGCATCCGCATCCGCATCCGCCAGCAGGGCTGGGACGATTACTGGACGACGCTGTCGACCGGTTTCGTCGCCTCGACGGCGCCCGATGTCTTCGCCGACCACCTGAGCCAGTTCCCCGAGCAGGTCGACAACGGCGTGCTGCTGGACATCGCGCCGCTCGTCGCGCGCGACCATGTGGCGACCGACATCTACGAGGACGGCCTGTACGCGAACTGGGGCCGCGGCCGGGCGCAATACGCGCTGCCGGCCGATTGGGACACGGTGGCGCTGGCCGTCAACCTCGACCTCGCGCGCGCCGCCGGCATCACGGTCGACGAACTGCGCAACCTGAACTGGAACCCGCGCGACGGCGGCAGCTTCGGCCGCGTCGCGGCGCGGCTGACACGCGACGCCGCCGGCCACGACGCGCTGTCACCGGCCTTCGACCGCAGCCAGGTCGTCGTGCGCGGCTACCAGACCGCCGGCAGCGGCGGCATGATGGGCCAGAGCGAGTGGAGTCATTTCGCGGTCTCCGACGGCTTCACCTTCCAGGACGGCCCCTGGCGCGCGCCCTTGCATTACGACGCGCCGGCGCTGGCGCAGACGCTCGACTGGCTCGTCTCGTTGTCGGCCAGCGGCGTCTCGGCGACGCCCGAGCAGCTCGGCAGGCTCGGCGCCGAGGCGATGTTCGCGTCCGGGCGCGTCGCGATGATCGCCGTCGGCTCCTGGATGGTCGGCTATTTCAGGCGCGAGGCCCACTTCCATTACACCTTCGTCCCCTTGCCGATCGGCCCGCTCGGTTACCGCGCGACGATGCGCAACGGCCTCGCCCACGCGATCTGGAGCGGCACGCCGCACCCCGAGCAGGCCTGGCAATGGCTGCGCTACCTCGGCTCGCCGGCCTGCCAGTCGGTGGTCGCTGCCGGCGGCGTCGTCTATCCGGCGCTGCGCGGCGCGGGGCAGGTCGCCGCGGCGGCGCAGCGCCGTGCCGGCTCCGATCCCGAGGCCTTCTTCGAGATGGCCGCGGCCCATACCTTCCCGCCGCCGATCATCAGCCACGCGCCGCAGATCAAGGACCTGATCGCGAACGCCATCGACGCCGTGCTGCTCGGCCGCGCCCGCGCGCAGGCGCCGCTGGCGCGCGCCAATGCACAAGCGAACGAACTCCTGAAAGCCGCCCCCCCATGAGCCTCACCAAGCCCACGCTGTCGCTGTCGCAGATCATCCAGATGAACATCGGCTTCCTCGGCCTGCAGTTCAGCTTCGGACTGCAGCAGAGCAATATGAGCCCGATCTACAGCTACCTCGGCGCCGACGAGGGCACGCTGCCGCTGCTCTGGCTCGCCGGGCCGATGACGGGGCTGCTCGTGCAGCCCATCATCGGTGCGATGAGCGACCGCACGATCTCGCGCTTCGGTCGCCGCACGCCGTATTTCCTGATCGGCGCCATCCTCTGCTCGATCAGCCTGCTGGCGATGCCCTACAGCCCGGCGCTGTGGGTCGCGGCGATGCTGCTTTGGGTGCTCGACGCCGCCAACAACGTGACGATGGAGCCCTACCGCGCCTATGTCGGCGACCGCCTGCCGCCGCAGCAATATCCGCAGGGCTACCTGACGCAGAGCGCTTTCACGGGGCTGGCGCAGACGCTGTCGTACCTGGCGCCATCGATCCTCGTCTGGTTCGGCATGAACAAGGAGGCCGTGGGGTCGAACCACATCCCGCAGATCACGCTGGTCTCGTTCCTCATCGGCGGCGTGCTGTCGCTGGCGACCATCGTCTGGTCGGTCTGGCGCGTGCCCGAGCTGCCGCTGACGCCCAAGGAGAAGCGCGCCATCGAGGCCCAGCCGAGCTCGGTCGCGGCGACGCTGCGAGAGATCTGGGATGCCATCGTCGAGATGCCCCAGGCGATGCGCCAGCTCGCCGTGATGATGCTGTTCCAGTGGTACGGCATGGTCTGCTACTGGCAGTACGTGACCTATTCGATCGCGCGCTCGCTGTTCGCCGCGACCGATCCCAACAGCACCGGCTTCCACGACGCCGTGCTCGTCAACGGCCATGTCGGCGGCTTCTACAACGCCGTGGCCTTCGTCGCCGCCTTCGCGATGGTGCCGTTCACGCGGCGCTGGGGCGCGGCGAAGATGCACGCGTTCTGCCTCGTCGTCGCCGGCCTCGGGATGCTCGCGCTGCCCGGGCTGCACGAACAGATCTGGCTGTTCCTGCCGGCCGTCGGCGTCGGCATGGGCTGGGCCAGCATCATGGGCAACCCCTATGTGATGCTGGCGCGCAGCATCCCGCCAGCGCGCACCGGCGTGTACATGGGCATCTTCAACATGTTCATCGTCATCCCGATGCTGATCCAGAGCTTCACGCTGCCGCTGATCTACCACCGGCTGCTCGATGGCGACCCCCGCAACGTCGTCATGCTCGGCGGCGTGCTGCTGCTGTGCGCCGCCGTCGCGACGCTGTTCGTGCGCGTGCCGCAGGCCAGCGAGAGCGCGCCGCTGCCGGTGACGCCGTGATGCGCGACGAGCCCTGGCGGCCGTGCATCCATTACACGCCGGCGCGAAACTGGGTCAACGACCCGAACGGGCTCGTGCGCCTCGACGGCGAGTACCACCTGTTCTGCCAGTACAACCCCTTCGGCGAGCGCTGGGGCCACATGAGCTGGGGCCACGCCGTCGGCAGCGACCTCGTCGACTGGCACGAGCTGCCGGTGGCGATCCCCGAGGACGAGCGGGTCTCGATCTATTCGGGCAGCGTCGTCGTCGACCACCGCAACACGAGCGGCTTCGGCGCGCCGGGGCAGGTGCCGTTGGTCGCCGTCTACACCGGCTGCCTGCGCCGCCCCGAGGGCGGGCAGGCCCAGGAGCTGGCGTACAGCGTCGACCGTGGCCGCACGTGGACGAAGTACGCCGGCAACCCGGTGCTCGACCTCGGGCTGCGCGACTTCCGCGACCCCAAGGTGTTCTGGCACGACGAGAGCGGGCGCTGGGTGATGGTCGTCGTCGTCCCCGATGCGCGCAGCGCGCGCATCTACGGCTCGCCCGATCTCAAGACCTGGACGCTGCTGAGCGAATTCGCCTCGCCGTTCGAAGGCGAGGGCATCTGGGAATGCCCCGACCTGATCCCGTTCGACCTCGCCGGCGAGGGCCGCATCTGGATGCTCAAGGTCGACGTCTTCGGCGGCCATCCTTCCGGCGGCACCGGGGCACGGATCTTCTTCGGCCGCTTCGACGGGGCGACCTTCACGCCCGAGGCCGAAGCGGGGCCGCGCTGGGCCGACCAGGGCGCCGATTTCTATGCGGCGTTGTCGTTCGCGAATCTCGAACCCGGCGATGCCCCCGTCTGGCTGGCCTGGATGAGCTGCCACCGCTATGCGCAGGATGTGCCGACTGCGCCCTGGCGCGGCGCGATGACGCTGCCGCGCCGGCTCGCGCTGCGCCGCGTCGACGGCAGGATCGAGCTGCTGCAGCAGCCGGTGGCGGCGCTCGAGCGGCTGCGCGGTGCCGTCGTCGAAGTCGCCGGGGCGATGATCGGCGGCGCCGGCGCCGACCTCCTGCCTGCGGAATTCGACGACGCTGCGCTCGAGATCGAACTGACGATCGCCTCGACCAACGCCACCACCTGCGGCGTCGCCATCGAATGCGGCGACTCACGCGTGCTCGTCGGCTACGACCGCGAACGCGGCGCCGTCTTCGTCGACCGCTCGGCCTCGGGCTGGAGCCCCGCCGGCGACGAACTCTGGGGCCGGCGGCGCCACGCCGCCTGCGCGGCGCCGACGCCGGCACGGCCGCTGCGGCTGCGGCTGTGGATCGACCGCTCGTCGGTCGAAGTCTTCGCCGGCGACGGCGAGGCGGTGCTGACCGAGCTGATGTTTCCTCCCGCGGGTCGGCGCCGGCTGCGGCTGATTTCGGCAGGCGGCCCGACCGGCTTCGGCCCGACCCTGGTCTGGCCGCTGCGGCCCGCGCGCATCGATTGATCAGGACAAGCCCCTAGGCGCGCAAGGCCGCGACTCGATACCATCGCGCAACTCTTGACGCAATCGATTGCATGAAAAACCAAGTCCAGCTCATCACCTATGTCGACCGCTTGGGCGGCGGCACGCTGGCCGATTTGCGGGCGCTGCTGGCCGGGCCATTGGCCGGGGTTTTCGGCGGCGTCCACCTGCTGCCGTTCTTCCACCGCATCGACGGTGCCGACGCCGGTTTCGACCCCATCGACCACACCCAGGTCGATGCGCGGCTGGGCGGCTGGGACGATGTCGCCGCGCTGGCCGGCGAGGTCGACGTGATGGCCGACGTCATCGTCAACCACATGTCGTCGGAATCGCCGCAGTTCCTCGACTGGTCGGCGCGCGGCGCCGCCTCGCCCTACGACGGCCTGTTCCTGACCTTTGATTCGGTGTTCCCGCAGGGCGCCAGCGAGGCCGACCTGCTCGCGATCTACCGCCCGCGCCCCGGCATGCCCTTCGCCGTGACGACGCTGGCCGACGGCCGCCGCCGCATGCTGTGGACGACCTTCACGCCGCAGCAGATCGACATCGACGTCGCGCACCCGACGGGCCGCGACTACCTCGATTCGATCCTGAAGCGCCTGGCCGCCAGCGGCGTGACCCAGGTGCGGCTCGACGCCGTCGGCTACGCGATCAAGAAGCCGGGCGCCTCCTGCTTCATGATGCCCGAGACCTTCGACTTCATCGACGCCTTCGCCGCCCGTGCACGCGAGCTCGGGCTCGAGGTGCTGGTCGAGATCCATTCCTACTACCGCAAGCAGATCGAGATCGCCGCCAAGGTCGACCGCGTCTACGATTTCGCGCTGCCGCCGCTGGTGTTGCATGCGCTCACTTTCGGCCGCTCGGCGCCGTTGCTGGCCTGGCTGACGCAGCGCCCGACGAATGCGGTGACCGTGCTCGACACCCACGACGGCATCGGCATCATCGACATCGGCGCCGACGCGGCCGACCGCGCCGGCCGCCCCGGCCTCGTGCCGCCGGCCGAGCTCGACCGCCTCGTCGAGACGATCCACGCCAACAGCCATGGCCAGAGCCGGCGCGCCACCGGCGCCGCGGCTTCGAACCTCGACCTCTACCAGGTCAACTGCACCTTCTACGACGCGCTCGGCCGCGACGACCGCGCCTACCTGATCGCGCGCGCCATCCAATACTTCGTCCCGGGCGTGCCGCAGGTCTATTACGTCGGCCTGCTTGCCGGCGAGAACGACATGGAACTGCTGGCGCGCAGCGGCGTCGGGCGCGACATCAACCGCCACCATTACAGCCACGCCGAGGTGCTGGCCGCGCTGCAGCGGCCCGTCGTGCAGCGACTGGTCGAACTGACGCGCTGGCGCAACCGGCATCCGGCCTTCGACGGCCGCTTCGAAGCCGACGCCGACGGCGAGGGCGGCCTGCGCTTGCGCTGGACCGCGGGTGATCAGGCGGCCGAACTCGCGGTGGACCTCGTCGCGCGGCAGGCCCGCATCAGCTGCACGGGGCCCGGCGGGACGGCGCAATGGTCGCTCGGCGAGCCCGCACCGGTCCAGTCATGAAAACGGTTGTTGTCACGAAGCCGCAAATCCGGACAAACCCGGGTTCCACAACGCGTCGATTTGCTAAATATTAGCACGCAATCGATTGCAAAGAAGTCGCTCCCCGTTCCAGAGTCCCAGTCCCCGACGCAGACGCCAGCCGGCAAGGGCCGATGGCCCCTAAACCACCCACCACAGCCCAGAGACAAGGAATCCCGATGAAGGCCTTCCAATTCAAGCAACGCGCCGTCAGCGCCACCGTGAGTTCACTCTTCGCCGCCGCCGGCGCCACCGCGCTGATGGTCGCGCCGGCGTTCGGCCAGCAGGCCGCGCCCGCCGCGGCGGCCGCACCGGCCGCCCAGGGGGACACCCTGAGCCTGGAGCGCATCGTCGTCACGGCGACCACGGGCAACCAGAGCAAGCTGAAGAGCTCCGTGTCGGTGACGACGATCGACGACGACCTCGTCAAGGCGATGAACCCGCAGACGCAGTCCGAAGTGCTGCGGCTGATCCCGGGCGTGATCGACAACGGAGGCAACGGCCCCGGCGGCAACGCCAACATCACGGTGCGCGGCCTGCCGATCACGACCGGCGGCTCGCCTTTCGTGCAGCTGCAGGAAGACGGCCTGCCGACGGTGTTGTTCGGCGACATGAACTTCGGCAACAACGACTACTGGATCCGCTTCGACCGCTCGAACACGATCGAGTCGGTGCGCGGCGGCTCGGCCTCGACGGCGGCCTCGGGCGCCCCGGGCGCGGTCATCAACTACATCACCGACAGCGGTGATGTCGCCGGCGGCCAGATCGGCATCGAGGAAGGCATCGGCTACAGCTCGCACAAGGCCTACTTCGCCGCCGGCGGACCGCTGACGAGCGGCCTGCGCTACCACGCCGAGGGTTATGTCATCGAAGGCGCCGGCGCGCGCGACCAGGGCTTCAACGCCCAGCAGGGCTACCAGATCAAGGCCAACGTCACCAAGGACCTCGGCAAGCTGGGCTGGCTGCGCTTCAACGTCAAGCTGCTCGACGACGCCGAGCCGCTGTACACCTCGTACCCGGCGCTCGTGAACGCCGGCGCGACGAGCTTCTCGGGCATCTCGCAGTTCCCGGGCTTCGACGCCCGCACCGGATCGACCGTCGGCGTCTACAACCAGACGATCGACGTCATGGACAACAGCTCGGGCCAGCTCGGCCAGAAGAAGTCCGACGGCCTGCGCCCGGTCGCCAGCGCCTACGGCATGCAGTTGCACCTGACCCCGGGCGACGGCTACACGCTCGACGACAAGTTCCGCTACACGAAGATGAGCGGCTCGTTCTCGACCAACTTCATGAACCTCACGCCGACGGCGAGCCTGCTGGGCTCGTCGGTCAACGGCCAGACCGTCGGCAAGATCGTCAACGCCGCCACCGGCAAGGCCTTCACCGACACCTACCTCAACGCCGGCGTGCAGATCTACACGCACATGGGCGACATGGGCAGCCTGGCCAACGACCTGACGCTGAAGAAGGAAGTCGACCTCGGCGGCAGCAAGCTGCACGTGGCCGGCGGCCTGTTCTACATGGACCAGCACATCGCGCAGGACTGGCACCCGAACCAGCATTACGAGACGCTGGACGGCAAGAACCCGGCGACGCTGAACCTCTACAGCACCACGGGCCAGCTGCTGACGCGCAATGGCGTCTCGGGCTACAACACGGCCTGGGGTGACGGCACCGACCGCACCTACGACATCCAGGCCGCGAACACCGCGCCGTACCTGAACATGAACTGGGAAACCGGCCCGTTCCAGCTCGACCTCGGCCTGCGCCACGACCAGCTCAAGGTCACCGGCTGGGCCGAACAGGGTTCCGCCGCCACCCACGCCACCGGCCTGATCGACGGTGCACTCGTCTCGTCGGTGACGCTCGACCCGAACACCTACGAGGCGCTGAACTACGGCGCGAGCTACAACTCGTACACCGTCGGCGGCCTCTACAGCCTGGACAACAACACCAGCGCCTTCGCCCGCGTCAGCAAGGGCGGCCGCTTCAACGTCGACCGCAACATCCTCTCGGGCTACACCAACCCCGACGGCTCGCTGACCGATTCCGGCAAGCAACTCGCCGTGAGCATGGTGCAGCAGCAGGAAATCGGCATCAAGCGCAAGGGCCATATCGCCGATGTCAGCTACAGCCTGAACGGCACGCTGTTCCACAACACCTACAGCTCGTCGAACTTCGACCTCACGAAGGGCACCAACGGCACGTACTACAACAGCGCCTACAAGGCCACGGGTATCGAGCTCGAAGGCTCGATGCACACCGGCGGCTTCGGGTTGATCGGCAACATGACCTACACGCAGGCGAAGATCACGGCCAACGCCCAGGGCCCGACCCCGACGACCGAAGTCTCGACCGGCGTGGGCAACGAGCCCGCGAACACGCCGTCGCTGATGTTCATGCTGGCGCCCTCGTACTCGATCGGCAACTTCACCGGCGGCCTGATGATCCAGGGTCGCGGCCGCACGAACGTGAACACGGCGCCTGAGTATTGGGCGCCCGGATTCACGCTGCTGCATCTGAGCCTGAGCTACGAGTTCACGCCCGGCGCCACCGTCAGCCTGAACGTCCACAACCTGGCGAACAAGCTGTTCACCAGCGGCCTGGATCAGGGCAACGGCATCACCGGTCAGCCGCTGGTCAACGGCCTGCCGGTCGGCACCGTCGGCGCCAACAACGGCCGCACCACGGTGCTGGGGCTGAACTACGCCTTCTAAGGCGCAGCGACGCCATGGCCTGGCGGCGCGCCCGGGGAGCGATCCTCGGGCGCGCTTTTTCTTTTGATCTACAGTGCCCCTCAACCACCCGGAATCCCCGCCATGCAAGACAAACTGATCAGACGCGTCGTCATCCTCGGCGGCGGATCCTCGGGCTGGATGACGGCGGCGGCGCTGGCCAAGTCGATCCAGCGCGATTGCGAGATCACGCTCGTCGAATCGGAGGAGATCGGCACCATCGGCGTGGGCGAGGCGACGATCCCGCCGATCAAGCAGTTCAACCAGATGCTGGGGTTGGACGAGAACGAGTTCCTGCGCCGCGCCAAGGGCTCGTTCAAGCTCGGTATCCGCTTCGACAACTGGGGCCGCCAGGGTCACAGCTATTTCCACCCCTTCGGCAGCTTCGGCCGGCCCTTCGATCTCGTGCAGATCCAGCATCACTGGCAGCGCGCGCGTACGCAGCAGCGCGCGGCGCCGCTGGAGGAATACTGCATGGCCTGGGCGGCGGCCAAGGAAGGCCGCTTCGACCGCCCGGTGGGCGACCCGCGCCACGTGCTGTCGACCTACGACTACGCCTACCATTTCGATGCCGGACTCTATTCACGCGTTCTGCGCGAATACAGCGAGGCGCGGCGCGTCAAGCGCATCGAGGGCAAGGTCGCCTCGGTGCAGCAGAACGGCGAGACCGGCTTCGTCGAAAGCCTGACGATGGAGGACGGCCGCGTCGTCGCCGGCGAGCTGTTCATCGACTGCTCGGGCATCCGCGCGCTGCTCATCGAGGGCACGCTGAAGGCCGGCTACGACGAATGGACGCATTGGCTGCCCTGCGACCGCGCGCTGGCCGTGCCCTGCGAGACCGGCAGCTTCAACCCGTACACGCTGTCGACGGCGCACACCGCCGGCTGGCAATGGCGCATCCCGCTGCAGCACCGCACGGGCAACGGCCATGTCTATTCTTCGGCCTACACCAACGACGACGAGGCGGCGCGCGTGCTGCTGGCGCATCTCGACGGCAAGCCGATGGCCGAGCCGCGGCTCATCAAGTTCACGCCCGGGCGCCGCAAGCTGGCCTGGAGCAAGAACGTCATCGCCATCGGGCTCGCCAGCGGCTTCCTCGAGCCGCTGGAATCGACCAGCCTGCACCTCGTGCAGGCGGGGATCTCGAAGCTGCTGGCGTATTTCCCGGACCGCGATTTCGATCCGCTGGTGATCGAGGAATTCAACCGCGTCGCCGCCGCCGAGGTCGAGCGCATCCGCGACTTCATCATCCTGCATTACCACCTGACCGAGCGCGACGACAGCGAACTCTGGCGCTATTGCCGGCAGATGAGCATTCCCGACACGCTGCAATACAAGATAGCCCATTTCAAGCGCCATGGCCGGCTCATCCCGGGCTGGATGGACCTGTTCGGCGACGCCAGCTGGCTGGCCGTGCACATGGGCCAGTTCAACTGGCCCGAGCGCAACGACCCGCTGATCGACTACCGCGAGACCGACGGCACGGCCTACCTCGAGAAGCTGCGCGGCGCGATGGCCGCCGCGGCGCGCGAACTGCCGGGGCATCGCGAATACATCAACAAGCATTGCAAAGCAATTTGAGACCGCAGCGATGAGCAAACGACTTGCGGTACTCGCCGCCTGGATGGTCCTGGCGGCCGGCGCCGGCGCCGCGCCCGCCTACCGCGCCGTCAGCGGCGACCGCGTGATCGAGATCACCGCGCCGCGGCCCGACATCGTGCGTGTGCGCATCGGCCGCGGCGCGCTCGCCGAGGACGCCTCGTGGGCCGTCACCGCCGATCGGCGCGATGCGCATACCGAGATCACGGTGACCGAGGCCGCCGAGGTCGCGACGCTGACGACGCCGGCGCTGCGGCTGCAACTGGACCGCCGCACGCTGGCGCTGCGCATCGCCGACGCCGCGGGGCGCGAACTGCTCGACGATGTCGCCGACGCGCCGCTCGAATTCCACGGTCGCCAGTTCAGCCTGCGCAAGGTCATGCCGGCCGACGCGCACTACTTCGGCCTCGGCGACAAGAGCGGCCCGCTCGACCGTCGCGACCAGGCCTACACGCTGTGGAACAGCGACACCTTCCTGTTCCAGCGCGGCACCGACCCGCTGTACAAGAGCATCCCCTTCGTGCTCGGCGCGCGCGAGGACGGCCGGGCCTTCGGCCTCTTCATGGACAACACCTGGCGCTCGTTCTTCGATTTCGGCAAGGCCGAGCGCAACACGCTGGCCTTCGGCGCCGAGGACGGCGCCATCGACTACTACGTCATCGCCGGCCCGGCGCCCAAGGATGTCGTGCGTGCCTACGCCTGGCTCACCGGCACGGCGCCGCTGCCGCCGCGCTGGGCGCTGGGATTCCAGCAGTCGCGCTATTCCTACGGCACCGCCGCCGAGGTGCGCCGCATCGCTGCCGGGTTGCGCGACCACCGCATCCCCGCCGATGCGATCTACCTCGACATCGGCTACCAGGACCGCAACCGCCCGTTCACCGTCGACCGCAGCGCCTTCCCCGACCTGCCGAGGCTCGTCGCCGAACTCGGCGCGCAGGGGTTGCGGCTGGTGCTCATCACCGACCTGCACATCGCCCACGCGCCGGGCCAGGGCTACGCGCCGTACGACAGCGGCGAGGCGGCCGACGCCTTCGTGAAGCGGCCCGACGGATCGGAGTTCGTCGGCAAGGTCTGGCCCGGTCCCTCCGTGTTCCCGGACTTCAGCCGCGGCGCGGTGCGCGACTGGTGGGGCCGGCAATACGCCGAATTCGCGCGCATCGGCGTGGCCGGGTTCTGGAACGACATGAACGAACCCTCGGTGTTCGACGGCCCCGGCTCGACGCTGCCGCTCGACCTCGTGCACCGCATCGACGAGCCCGGTTTCGCGCCGCGCACCGCGACTCACGCCGAGATGCACAACGTCTACGGCATGCTCAATTCGCGCGCGACCTTCGAGGGCCTGCTGAAACTGCGCCCCGACGAGCGCCCCTTCGTCCTCACCCGCGCCAGCTACGCCGGCGGCCAGCGCTGGGCCGCGACCTGGACCGGCGACAACTCGTCGAGCTGGGACCAGCTGAACCTGGCGACCTCGATGCTCGTCAACCTGGGCTTGAGCGGTTTCGCCTACGCCGGCGACGACATCGGCGGCTTCGCCGGCGCCCAGCCCTCGAGCGAGCTGCTGACGCGCTGGTTCGAGGTCGGCGCCTTCCAGCCGATCTTCCGCGACCATGCCGACAACGCCAAGCCGCCACAGGAGCCCTGGGTCGGCCCGACGCGCGACCTCGAGATCCGCCGCCGCTATGTCGAGGCGCGCTACCGGCTGCTGCCCTATCTCTACGCGCTGGCCGACGAGGCCAGCCGCAGCGGCCTGCCCATCGTCAGGCCGGTGTTCCTCGAATTCCCGCGGCAGGTCGCCGCGGCCGCCAAGCGCGACCAGGGCGTGCGCGACCAGTTCATGCTCGGCCCCGACCTGCTCGTCGCGCCGGCGACGTTCGGCGAATCGCCGGCGCCCTACACGGTGCAGCTGCCAGGCCCGGGCTGGACCGACTACTGGAGCGGCGCGCGCGTCGCCGGCAATCGGGTCGTCGAGACGCCGACGCTCGAGCGCCTGCCCGTCTACGTGCGGCCGGGCGCGATCATCCCGCGCCAGCCGCTCGTCCAGAGCAGCGGCCAGACGCCGTCGGGTCCGCTCGAGATCGCCGTCTACCCGGGGCCCGATTGCGCCGGCACGCTCTACGACGACGACGGCGCGAGCCTGGCCTATCGGCGCGGCGACTATCTGCGTCAGCGCCTGCGTTGCACCGCGGCGCCCGACGCGCTGACGCTGGACTTCGAGGCCCGCGAGGGAACGCACCGGCCCTGGTGGCGGCGCGTCGAGGTGGTCATCCATGGCTGGAGCGGCGGTGTGCCCCGCGCCACGCTCGACGGCCGGGCGGTCGACGCGCGCTTCGACGCCGCGACGCAAACGCTGACGCTGGCCATGCCCGACCCGGGCGGTCCGGCCCGTCTGGTCGTCGCCGGCGGCCGCTGAGGTAAAACCGGCCCTGGCCGAACCGAGTCCAGGAGCCCCCCGCGTGTCCGCAACCTCTCTCCCGTTCGAGATCGCCGCGCCGCTGGCCGGCTTGATCGTGCCGCTGGACCTCGTGCCCGACCCGGTGTTCGCGCAGAAGATCGTCGGCGACGGCATTTCCATCGACCCGACCTCGGGCGATTTGCTGGCGCCGATGGCCGGCGAGGTCGTGCAGCTCCACGGCGCGCACCACGCGCTGACGCTGCGCGCCGACAACGGCGTGGAGCTGCTGATCCATGTCGGCATCGACACCGTGATGCTGCGCGGCGAAGGCTTCATGCCGCTGGTGCGCGTCGGCGAGCGCGTCGAGCGCGGCCAGCCGCTGCTGCGCTTCGACGTCGATGCGCTGGCGGCCCAAGCGCGCAGCCTGCTGACGCAGATCGTCGTCGCGAACATGGACGCCGTCGCGGCGATCGAGTGCTGCCGCGGCGTCGTCGCCGCCGGCGCGCCGCTGATGCGCATCACGCTCGCGGCGCCTGCAGCCGCGCACGCTGCCGCGGCGAGCGTGAGCGAGAGCGCCAGCGGCGACGCCATCGTGCTGCCCAACGCGCAGGGCCTGCATGCGCGACCGGCCGCCGTGCTGGCGGCTGCCGCCAAGCGCTACAAGTCCGAGATCAGGCTCGTGCGCGGCGCCGACGAGGCCAATGCCAAGTCGGTCGTCGCGTTGATGGGGCTGGCGACGCGCCAGGGCCAGGATGTGCACCTGGCGGCGACCGGGCCCGATGCGGCCGAGGCCGTGGCCGCGCTGACGCGGCTGATAGTCCAGGGCTGCGGCGAAGCGGCCGATGCCGCTCACGCCCCCAGCGTCGCCGCGCCCGCGCCCGTCGCGGCGCCGCCCGCCGCGGCCGCCGCGGTGCCCGACGACGGCCAGCTGCGGGGCGTGTCCGCGGCGCCGGGCCTCGCCGTCGGCAGCGTCGTGCAGCTGCGCGAGCTGGCGATCGAGGTCCATGAGCAGGGCGAGAACCCGGCGCGCGAACGCGGCCGCATCGAAGCGGCGATCCACGAGGCGCGCGCGCAGATCGAGTCGCTGATCGACCCGCATGCGAAGACCGCGCGCGCCGAGATCCTGGCCGCCCATGTCGAGCTGCTCGACGACCCCGACCTGCTCGACCAGGCGATCGCGGGCACGAGCCGCGGCCAGAGCGCCGCCTGGGCCTGGCGCGAGGCCTACAACGGCTTCGCGCGGCGCCTCGAGGGGCTCGACAACGCGCTGCTGCGCGAACGCGCCAGCGACATCCGCGACATCGGCCGCCGCGTGCTGGCGCTGCTCGCCGGCGTGCAGACCTCGCGGCTGGACATCCCGGCCGGTTCGATCCTCATCGCCGAGGAGCTCTCGCCGTCGGAGACGGCGCAGCTCGACCGCAGCAAGGTGCTCGGCTTCGCGACCACCGGCGGCGGTGCGACGAGCCATGTCGCGATCCTCGCGCGCTCGCTCGGCATCCCGGCCGTCTGCGGCATCGCCGAGGCCGCGCTGGAGATTCCCGAAGGCACGCGCGTCGTCCTCGACGGCACGCGGGGGCTGCTGCACGGCAACCCCTCGGCCGAGGATCTTGCGGCGGCGCGGGCACGGCTGGCGCGCCAGGCGGCGCGGCGCGCCGAGGAAGCCTCGGGCGCCGGTGCGCCGGCGGTGACGCGCGACGGCCACCGCATCGAGGTCGTCGCCAACGTGACCAACGCCGCCGAGGCCGCCGACGCGGTCCAGCATGGCGCCGAGGGCGTCGGCCTGCTGCGTTCGGAATTCCTCTTCGAGGACCGCGACAGCGCGCCCACCGAGGCCGAGCAGGCGGCCGCCTACGAGGCCGTCGCGCATGCGCTCGGGCGCGAGCGCACGCTCGTCATCCGCACGCTCGACGTCGGCGGCGACAAGCCGCTGGCGTACCTGCCGCTGCCGCGCGAGGACAACCCCTTCCTCGGCCTGCGGGGCATCCGCGTCGGGCTCGACCGGCCCGAGATGCTGCGCGCGCAGCTGCGCGCCATCCTGCGCGCGGCACCGCACGGCAAGCTGCACATCATGTTCCCGATGATCGCCTCGGTCGACGAATTCATCGCCGCGAAGGCGATCGCGCTCGAAGCGATGACCGAGACCGGCCAGCAGGCGAAGGTGGGCGCGATGATCGAGGTGCCGTCGGCGGCGCTGCTCGCCGACGTCATCGCGCGCGAGGCCGACTTCTTCTCGATCGGCAGCAACGACCTGACGCAGTACACGCTGGCGATGGACCGCGGCCACCCCAAGCTCGCGCGCCAGGCCGATGCGCTGCACCCGGCCGTGCTGAAGATGATGGCGCTGACGGTGGAGGGCGCGCACCGCCACGGGCGCTGGGTCGGCGTCTGCGGCGGCATCGCCTCGGACACGCTGGCGGTGCCGCTGCTCATCGGCCTCGGTGTCGACGAACTCTCGGTCTCGGTGCCGGCGATCGCGGCGGTGAAGGCGGCCGTCAAGCGCGTGGCGCGCAGCGACTGCGAGGCGCTGGCGCGCGAGGTGCTGGCGATGGGTACGGCGCAGGAGGTGCGCGCCAGGTTGTCGGCCTTGGCCGAGTAGGCCGGAGCAGCCGCAGCGACCGCGGCAGTCGCATCACTCGAATTCAAACCAAGAACGAACGGAGACGGATCATGTTCCAACAGGCCTTTGCGGGGCTGCAGAAGATAGGCAAGTCGCTGATGCTGCCGGTGGCGGTGCTGCCGGTGGCGGGCCTGCTGCTCGGGCTGGGGGCGACGGATTTCCACGGCCATGTGCCGCTGCTGCTGCTGCAGCTGATGAAGAACGCCGGCGACGTGATCTTCGGCAACCTGCCGCTGATCTTCGCCATCGGCGTCGCCTTGGGTTACACCGAGAACGACGGCGTCGCCGCCATCGCGGCGACCGTCGGTTACCTCGTGACGACGGTGACGCTGGGCGTGATGGCCGCGGCGCTCGGCGTCAAGCCCGACACCATCATGGGACTGCCGTCGATCCAGACCGGCGTTTTCGGCGGCATCCTCTGCGGCCTGCTCGCGGCCTTCCTGTTCAAGCGCTATTACCGCATCAGCCTGCCGACCTACCTCGGCTTCTTCGCCGGCAAGCGCTTCGTGCCCATCGTCACGGCAATCGCGGCGATCGTGCTCGGCGTGCTGCTGTCCTTCGTCTGGCCGCCGATCGGCGGCGCCATCAAGTCGTTCTCCGAATGGGCCGCGGTCAGCGACCCGCGCACCGCCGCGACGGTCTACGGCTTCGTCGAGCGGCTGCTGATCCCGTTCGGCCTGCACCACATCTGGAACGTGCCGTTCTTCTTCGAGATGGGCAGCTATCTCGATCCGAGCACCGGCAAGACGGTCAGCGGCGACATCAACCGTTTCTTCGCCGGCGACCCCACGGCCGGCATCCTCGCCGGCGCCTTCTTCTTCAAGATGTTCGGCCTGCCGGCGGCGGCGATCGCGATCTGGCACACGGCGCGGCCCGAGAACCGCGTCGCCATCGGCGGCATGATGGTCTCGGCGGCGCTGACCTCGTTCCTCACCGGCATCACCGAGCCGATCGAATTCGCCTTCCTCTTCGTCGCCCCGGGGCTGTATTTCATCCATGCCTGCCTGGCCGCGTCGGCGCAGTTCGTCGCCAACACCCTGGGCATGCACATGGGATTCACGTTCTCGCAGGGCGGCATCGATTTCCTGATGTTCAACCTCGTCGGCGACAAGTCCCGGGGCGCCTACTGGGTCTTCATCGTCGGGCCGATCTATGCGGCGATCTATTACGGCGTGTTCCGCTACGCGATCACGCGCTGGAACCTGAAGACGCCGGGGCGCGAGGATGCGGCCGAGGAAGGCGCCGCATCGACCGGTGTCGGCGTTGGCGGTTCAGGCCGCGCGGCCGACCTCGTCGCGGCTTTCGGCGGAAGCGCGAACCTGGCCTCGCTCGACGCCTGCATCACGCGGCTGCGCGTCGGCGTCGTCGACATCGCGCGCGTCGACCAGGGTCGTTTGAAGGCGCTGGGCGCCGCCGGCGTGATGGTCGTCGGCCAGAGCGTGCAGGCGGTGTTCGGGCCGCTGTCGGAGAACCTGAAGACCGACATGGAGGAATACATGAAGCGGCCCGGCGGCGCGCTTGCGGTACCGGCCGCGGCGGCAGCCCATTCGGCTGGGGCCGCCGCGCCGATGAGCGCGGCAACGGCGGCGACCGGGGCCGCTGCAGCCACGATGGCGATCGAACCCTGGGTCGGCGAGGCCGCCGGTCCGCTGCTCGCGGCACTCGGCGGGCGCGCCAATCTCCAGCGCGTGCAGGCGGTGGCCTACACGAGGCTGCGCGTCGAACTCGCCGACGACCAGCGCTTCGACGCCGCGGCGGCGGCGCGCGCCGGTGCTGCGACCTTCATGCGCGCGGCACCGGGCGTGCTGCACCTCATCGTCGGCGACAAGGCCGACCAGTTCGCCGTGGCGCTGCGCGCGTAGTCGGCATCGTCGGCGTGGCCGCGGCCGGTGCCGCCGCCGCTCAGCGCGACAGATCCTCGAGCGGCACGCCGTTCGTGCGCGGACCGAAGACGGCGATCGCCAGCGCCACGACGATCATGCAGCCGGTGATGCCGACGAACACGCCGGCCACGCCATGCTGGCGCAGCAGCCAGGCGATGAGGAATCCCGACAGCATCGCGCCCACGCGGCTGGCCGAGTAGACGAGGCCGCTGGCGCGTGCGCGTACCGCGGTCGGGAAGAGTTCGGCCTGGTAGGCGTGGTAGCTGACCGAGATCAGTTGCCCGGCCAGGCTGATGAGCACGCCGCAGACGGTCAGCAACCACGGCTCGCGCAACTGGCCGAAGGCGAGGCCGAAGACGACGACTGCGAGTGCCGAGCCGACGATGAGCCATTTGCGCTCGACGCGGTCGGCCACGCCCAGCGCCAGCAGCGGACCGATGGGCAGTGCGAAGGCGATGATGAACGCGTAGCCCAGGCTCTTCGTCACCGTGATGCCCTGGCCGATGAGCAGCGTCGGCACCCAGTTCGCGAAGCCGTAATAGCCGATCGCCTGGAACAGGTTGAAGACGACGAGCATCGCGATGCGCGTACGGTAGGGTGTCGTGCCCGTCCCGGCGCGGGTCCGCTCGGCCGCTGCCGTCGCCCGCGCGGCTTGGGGCGCCGGCAGCGGCGCGCCATGCTCGCGTTGCACCCGGGCCTCGATGGCCGCGACGATGCGATCGGCCTCGGCTATGCGGCCCCTGTCCGCGAGCCAGCGCGGGCTCTCGGGGATCGCGCGGCGGATGAACCAGACGGCGACCGCACCGAAGCAGCCGACCAGCACGACCCAGCGCCAGCCCTCGATGCCCGCGTACGCCGTCGGCCCGAGGACATACGACAGCAGCGCGGCCACCGGCGCGGCGGTGAACATCACGGCCTGGTTGAAGGCCATCGCGCGGCCGCGCAGGTGCTGCGGCACGAGTTCGGTGATGTAGACGTCGATCGTCACGATCTCGATGCCGACGCCGATGCCGGTGACGAAGCGCCAGAACAAGAGGCCCTCGGCCTGGCTCTGGAAGGCCATCACCGCCGAGGCCGCGCAGTACCAGAGAAGCGCGCCGGTGAACACCGCGCGGCGGCCGTAGCGGTCGGGCAGGAAACCGAGGCCGAAGGTGCCGACGAACAGGCCCGCGAAGGTCGCGGCGATGAAGCCGGCGATGCCCTGCAGGCCGAAGAAGGTTGCGGTCGTCGTCGCCAGCAGGCCGCTCCTGGCCAGGCCCGGTGCGATGTAGGGCGTCACGATGAGGTCGTAGATCTCGAAGAAGCCGCCCAGCGAGAGCAGCAGCACCAGGGTCAACAGGCGCGGCGAGGCCGGCAGCCGGTCCAGGCGGGCGGCGATGTCGGCTGCCGTCGTCGGGCGCGCGGCGAGCGGCCGCGGCAAATTCGGCTCGCCGGTCATCGGCAAAGGCTACAAAGGCGCCGGATCGAGTTCGGTCGCGATCTCGGTCGTGACCTGGGCCATCAGCTTGTGGACCGGGCATTTCTGCGCCACCGCCAGCAACTCCTGGCGCTGCGCATCGCTCAAGGCGCCGCCGAGCGCCAGCGTCACGCGCAGCCGGTAGGTGCCCTGGCGCTCCTGGCTGGCGTCGCGGTCGACGGCGACGCGGACATCCGCCAGAGGCAGGCCCTTGCGGTTCGCGTACCAAAGCACGGTGAGCGCCTTGCAGCTGCCCAGGGCGGCGTCGTAGAGATCGTGCGGGTCGGGACCGAGATCCTCGCCGCCCTGCGCCGCGGCCTCGTCGACGGCGAAGCGGTGCTCGCGCACCGTCACCTCGTGGCGCATCTTGTGCGTGCGATCGCGCTCGATCAGGATCGTCATCGTCGCCTCGCTGGGTGGTGCCGAAGGGGCGGGGAGGCCTCTAGGCGGCCGACGCGGTCTCGGCCTCGGGCAGGCGCACGGCCTGACCCTGGCTGTACTGGTAGTCGAGGAAGACATGCTCGGCGCTCAGCAGCTGGTAGCTGCCGTCGGCATTGCGCACGCTCGTGTCCTTCAGCCGCGACGCCGTCTGGCCGCAGGTCCAGATCGCGAAATTGCGCATCTGCGTGCACAGGCAGGTCTTGTCCCGTACCGAGACGCGGCGCTCGCCGGGGTGCAGCGCGACCTCGCGGTTGTAGGCGTCGATGTAGGCGCATTTGCCGTGCGCGTCGAGCAGGTAGCCGTAGGCCTCGCAGTTCGGGCGGATGCCGTCGCCGATGCCGGGGCTGGCCTTGATCATGCGCATCGGGTAGCCGGTGGGCGAGATCTGGTTGACCTCGATGTCCTCGGCCTCGGCCTTGAAGTATTCCTGCTTGATGTCGTCGGGCAGGCCGCATTCGCGCGTCACGGTGAAGCGCGTGGCGACCTGCACGCCGGCGGCGCCATGGCCGAGCATCTCGACGGCGTCGCCACCGGTGAAGATGCCACCGGCGGCGATCAGCGGGATCGCGAGCTGCTCCTGCTTCAGGTAGGCGGCGATCTCGGCGACGATGGTCGCGAGGTCGTATTGCGACCAGTCCATGCCGAAGCCCAGATGGCCGCCGGCCAGCGGCCCCTCGACGACGATGTAGTCGGGCAGCCGCGCAAGCCGGCTGTTCTTCTTCAGGAACAGCTGCAGCGCGCGCAGCGACGAGACGATGATGCCGAGCTTGGCATCGCGGAAGCGCGGATGGCCCTCGATGAGCGCGAACGAGCCCAGGTGCAGACCGGCCGCGAGCGTGATGCCGTCGATGCCGGCGTCCAGCGCCGCGCTCATGCGCAGCGCCAGCGTCTCGCGCGGCGCGTTCATCGTCAGCTTCTCCATGCAGTTGATGAAGATCAGCCCCGATCCGCGCTTGCGCGCCATCGTCCCCTCGACGTGCAGCCGCGTTGCCTCGGCGAGATGGCCCATGTCGAACTTCACCGACGACTTGTCGTCGGAGTGGACGTTGTGCTTGTACTGGGCCTGCTTGGCCTTGACGAACTTGGTGTTGTAGCGGCGGTCGGTGACGGTCTTGACCATCGCGTCGGAGATATGGCCGACGCCGCCCAGGCGAGCCGCCTCGAGCGCCAGGTCCGACGACGAGATGTCCACCCCCATGCCACCGACGACGATCGGCACCAGTTCATGCCGGCCCAGTCGCAGGCGGAAGTCATCCAACGATTGCATAGTCCACTTTCGAACCGAACGAACCGTCCGCGCCGCTCGAGTCCCAGGCCGGCGACGCTGCCGGACCGGCTAGTATCCCCCGGATTGGGGAACCGCCGGCGCCCGGCCTTGGATGCCCGCGCCCCGGCCGGCTCGTCGTCAGCCGCTAAACTCGCCCGCTACCCGCCCATGATCGCCGCCCCGACCCATCCCGCCGCGGTCTTCGAGCTCAAGAGCGCCGCGTTCGACCTGGTCGCACTGCGACTCGAGACGGCCGACCTCGAAGCGCTCGCGAAGTCGCTGGACCAGCGCTACGCCGCCACCCCCGGCCTGTTCGACCAGGACCCGGTGCTGATCGACCTCGACGCGCTGCGCGAGGCCGACGCCGCCATCGACTTCGCCGCCCTCGTCGCGCTGCTGCGCGGCCATGGCCTGCTCGCCGTCGCCGTGCGCGGCGGCAGCGCGAACCAGACGGCGGCCGCGCGCGCCGCCGGGCTCGCCGAAGCGCAGGCCGCCGCGCCGCGGGTGGTGCGGGCGCGGGCGGAAGCGGCCGCCGAAGCAGCCGCAGCCGCGGAAACCGCTGAAGCCGGCGCAGCGAATGCCGCCGCCGTCGAGCCGCCGCCGACGATCGTCGTGCCGCGCGGCGCGCTCATCGTCGACCGCCCGCTGCGCTCGGGCCAGCGCGTCTACGCCAAGGGCGCCGACCTCGTCGTGCTCGCCCATGTGAGCCATGGCGCCGAGGTCATCGCCGACGGCCATATCCATGTCTACGCGGCGCTGCGCGGCCGCGCGCTGGCCGGTGCGCGCGGCGACACCGAGGCCCGCATCTTCTGCACCTGCATGGAGCCGCAGCTGATCTCCATCGCCGGCATCTACCGCACGACCGAGCAGCCGCTGGCCGCCGATGTGCTGGGCCGTGCCGCGCAAGTCCGGCTCGAGGGCGACCGGATCGTCGTCGAGCCGCTGAACCATTGAAAGGCTACACACCCATGACCAAGATCGTCGTCGTCACGTCCGGCAAAGGCGGGGTCGGCAAGACCACCACCAGTGCCAGCTTCGCCTCCGGGCTCGCGCTGGCAGGGCACAAGACCGCGGTGATCGATTTCGACGTCGGCCTGCGCAATCTCGACCTCATCATGGGTTGCGAGCGCCGCGTCGTCTACGACCTCATCAACGTCATCCACGACGAGGCCAAGCTGACGCAGGCGCTGATCAAGGACAAGCATTGCGACAACCTGTTCGTGCTCGCGGCCTCGCAGACGCGCGACAAGGACGCGCTGACGCAGGACGGCGTCGAGCGCGTGCTCGGCGAACTCGCGGCGATGGACTTCGAATTCATCGTCTGCGATTCGCCCGCCGGCATCGAGACCGGCGCGCTGATGGCGATGCATTTCGCCGACGAGGCGCTCGTCGTCACGAACCCCGAGGTCTCGTCGGTGCGCGACTCGGACCGCATCCTCGGCATGCTGGCGTCGAAGACCAGGCGTGCGATCGCCGGCAAGGAGCCGGTGAAGGAGCATCTGCTCGTCACCCGCTACGACCCGAACCGCGTCGCCGGCGGCCAGATGCTGTCGCTCGACGACATCCAGGAGATCCTGCGCATCGAGCTGATCGGCGTCGTCCCCGAATCGCAGTCGGTGCTCGACGCGTCGAACCAGGGCATCCCGGCGATCCACCTCAAGGGGACCGATGTCGGCGAGGCCTACAAGGACGTCGTCGCGCGCTTCCTCGGCGAGAAGCGGCCGCTGCGCTTCACCGAAGCGGTCAAGCCCGGCTTCTTCAAGCGCGTCTTCGGCGGGAGGTGAGGCGATGTCCCTGCTTTCTTTCTTTCTCGGCGAGAAGAAGAAGACCGCCAGCGTCGCCAAGGAGCGGCTGCAGATCATCCTCGCGCACGAGCGCAGCGGCCGCGGCGCGAGCCGGCCCGA
This sequence comes from Burkholderiales bacterium, assembly GCA_028868825.1. Taxonomy (GTDB): domain Bacteria; phylum Pseudomonadota; class Gammaproteobacteria; order Burkholderiales; family Burkholderiaceae_C; genus Rubrivivax. Next base: position 22,838 of record JAGWTU010000029.1, read on the forward strand.
CTACCTGCCGGCGCTGCAGCGCGAACTCGTCGCGGTGATCTCGAAGTACGTCTCGATCAAGCCCGAGGACATCAAGGTCCACCTCGAGCGCCAGGACAACCTCGAGGTGCTCGAAGTCAAGATCGAGCTGCCCGATGCGCTGAGGTAGCCGAAGCAGTCTTGGCGGCGCGCGCCGCGGCGAAGATGCGCAGCGCCAGCGGCAGCCGCTCGCGCAGCCGCGCCAGCCGCTCGCGCGCAGCCGGGTGCGTGCGCACGAGCGGCGCCGCGCCCTCGGGTTGCGCCGCCGCGGCCTCGATGAAGCGCAGTTGGCGCGCCGGCGCGTAGCCGGCGGCGCTGGCCAGCAGCAGGCCGAGCTCGTCGGCCTCGAATTCGCCGGCCTGCATCACCGGCTCGAGCGACTTCAGGAGCGTGTAGTTGTAGTCGATCTCGACGTACATGTCGGCGACGCTGCGCCGCACGTTGCGCGGCAGCAGCTGGCGCGCGTACTGCAGCGTCTGGCGCTCGTGTTCGAGGATGCTGTGCGACATCTCGTGCGCGAGCACGAAGGCGAGCATCGCGTCGTCGAGATGCTGCTCGCGCAGGAAGACCTCGGAGATCAGCAGGCGGCCGCCCGGCAGCGCCATCGCGTCGACATCGGCGCTGCGCAGCACCGTCAGCGTCCATGGCAGGTGGCGCGCGCGTTCGGTCTGCAGCCGCGCCAGCGGCACGAGGCGGGCGAAGACGCGCTGAAGTTGCGCGCAATAGCGGCGGCAGCCTTCGAGTCCCTGCGCACGGGCGCGCTCGACGAGGGCGCGGGTGCTGCCGGCGCTCGCATCGTCGACCTCGCGCGCGCTCCAGCCCAGCGCCACCGGCTGGTAGGCGAGTTCGGCCCAGCTCGGCGCCGCCGCGACCGGCCCGGCCACGGCCATCGCGCAAGCCAGTATCCATCGCTGCCACCGGAGCTCGACCATGGTCATGCACCTCCTGGTTCAGGGTAGCCCGGCGCGCGGTTTCCTGCCGTGCGCATTGGGCGGCGATCTCCCCCCAGATGCCGAAATCGCGCGACTCCGGCGTTCGAGTCGGATCCGTAAAAACCCTTAAGCGCGCGATTCGCGCTCAGTCTGCGCGATCAGCGCACGAGCGAGGCCGTTCGCTCTTGTGACCCGTCGGGCCGAGGCCTACTGTTCGGCCACGCGCTGCAAAACGCGAAAGAACTCACCGTTCATTGGTCCAAAAGGCGAAATGCCGACGGAGACAACCATGACCCAAGCTCCCCGGAGATCCGAGCAGTCGAAGAAGGCCGCCGCCAGCGGCTGGATCGGCTCAGCGCTCGAGTACTACGACTTCTTCATCTACGCCACCGCCGCGGCGCTGATCTTCCCGCAGATCTTCTTTCCCAAGGGCGACCCGAAGACGGCCATCGTCGCTTCGCTGGCGACCTACGGCGTCGGCTATGTCGCGCGGCCGATCGGCGCCTTCGTCCTCGGCCACCTCGGCGACCGCCATGGCCGCAAGCAGGTGCTGCTGATCTGCATGTTCCTGATGGGTTTCTCGACGATGGCCGTCGGCCTGCTGCCGACCTACGCCCAGGTCGGCATGCTGGCGCCGGTGCTGCTCGTCGTGCTGCGCCTGATCCAGGGCTTCGCCGTCGCCGGCGAGATCTCGGGTGCGAGCTCGATGATCCTCGAGCATGCGCCGGCCGGGCAGCGCGGCTTCTACGCCAGCTTCACGCTGCAGGGCGTGCAGGCCGGCCAGGTGCTGGCCGCCGCGGTCTTCCTGCCGCTGGCGCATTACATGGAGCCCGAGGCCTTCAACAGCTGGGGCTGGCGCATCCCGTTCCTGCTCAGCTTCCTCGTCCTCGTCGCCGGCTACATCATCCGCCGCAACGTCGAGGAAACGCCGGTGTTCGCCGCCGAGGGCCAGCAGGGCCAGGTGCCCAGGCAGCCCATCGTCGAGGCCTTCAGGTACTGCTGGCGCGACATGCTGCGCGTCGTCTGCCTGGCGCTGATGAACGTCATCGCCGTCGTCGCGACGATCTTCGGCGGCGCCTACGCCGTGCAGCCGGCCTACGGCATCGGCTTCGCCAAGGACGTGTATCTCTGGATCCCGGTCGTCGGCAACATCGTCGCCGTGCTCGTGATCCCCTGGGTCGGCAGCCTGTCGGACCGCATCGGCCGCCGCCCGCCGATCATCTTCGCCGCGCTCGGCACCGGGCTGCTGTCGTTCGGCTACCTGTACGCGATCAGCATCCACAGCGTGGGCCTGGCGTTCGCGCTCTCGATCCTGATGTGGGGCGTCGTCTACCAGGGCTACAACGCCGTCTTCCCGAGCTTCTACCCCGAGCTGTTCCCGGCGCGGGCCCGCGTCACCGCGATGGCCATCGCCCAGAACACCGGCACGACGATCACCGCGCTGCTGCCGGCGCTGTTCGCCTGGGTCGCGCCGCCGGGGGCCGCGAACATCCCGCTCATCGTCGGCGGCATCACCTTCGGCATCACGGTGGTCGTCGCGATCGCCGCGTACAGCGCCCGCGAGACCTTCCGCATCCGCACCGCCGACCTCGGCGACCCGCACGCGCTGCCCGCCGGCAGCGAGGCCCCGGCCGCCGACTACGAACCCGCACCGCTGCGCCGCGCCGCCTGAGCCCGGCGCCCGACACCCCAGGAGACAAGCATGAAGAAACTGATTTCGCACCAACTGGTGAAGTACCTCGAGGACCGCGGTGTCGAGCACCTGTTCGGCCTCTGCGGCCACACGAACATCGCCGTGCTGACGGCGCTCGAGGGCAGCCGCGTCAAGTTCATCAACACGCGCCACGAGCAGGTCGCCGCGCATGCCGCCGACGGCTACGCCCGCGCCAGCAAGAAGACCTCGGTCGTGCTCAGCCACCTCGGCCCGGGGCTGACGAACGCGGCCACCGGCGTCGCCAACGCCGCGCTCGATTCGATCCCGATGGTCGTCATCGCCGGCGACGTGCCCAGCCACTACTACGGCAAGCATCCGCACCAGGAAGTGAACCTGCACGCCGACGCCTCGCAGTCGGAGATCTACCGCCCCTTCGTCAAGCGCGTCTGGCGCGTCGAGCGTCCCGACCTCTTCCCCGAGATCCTCGAGAAGGCGTTCCAGCTCGCCGAGACGGGCCGCCCGGGCCCGGTGCTGGTCTCGGTGCCGATGGACATCTTCTCGATGGAGATCGACACGGCGCTGTTCGAGCGCCTGAAGCTGCACACGAAGACGCTGCAGAAACCGTCGATCGACGACGAGACGGCCACGCGCATCGTGCAGACGCTGGCCGCCGCGAAGACGCCCTTGCTCTACGTCGGCGGCGGCGTCGTGCTCGCCGATGCCTGCGCCGAGCTCGCCGAATTCGTCGACCACATGAGCATCCCGGTCGCCCACAGCCTGATGGGCAAGGGCGTGCTGCCCGACGACCACCCGTACACGCTCGGCATGACCGGTTTCTGGGGCACCAAGTTCATCAACGACAAATGCCTGAATGCCGATGTCGTGTTCGGCCTGGGCACGCGCTTCGCCGAGGCCGACTGCAGCAGCTGGGAGAAGGAATACACCTTCAGCTTCGGCCCCAGCCGGCTGATCCACATCGACATCGACCCGTCGGAGATCGGCCGCAATTACCCGGTCGAGATCGGCGCCGTCGCCGACCTCAAGCAGGCGCTGAAGGTCATCAACCGCGTCGCCAAGCGCCTGTACCCGCAGGGCCGGCGCAACGACGCGCTCAAGGCCGAGATCGCCGCGAATCGCGACACCTTCGCCAGCGGCAACCTCGCCGCGCAGCAAAGCGACGCCTACCCGCTGCGCCCCGAGCGCATCCTCGCCGACGTCCGCGCCGTGCTGCCGCGCGACGCCATCATCACGACCGACGTGGGCTGGAACAAGAACGGCGTCGGCCAGCAGTTCCCGATCTACACGCCGGGCAGCGTGCTCACCCCGGGCGGCTTCGCGACGATGGGCTTCGGCGCCCCGGCCGCCATCGGCGCCAAGCTGGCCTGCCCGGATCGCGTCGTCGTCGCGCTCGTCGGCGACGGCGGCTTCGGCCAGAACCCGGCCGTGCTCGCGACGGCCGTCGAGAGCAATGTGCCCGTCGTCTGGGTGATCATGAACAACTGCGCCTTCGGCACCATCGCCGGGTTGCAGCTGGCGCATTACGGCACCACGACCGGCACGCTGTTCGTCAAGGACGGCGAGCCCTATTCGGCCGATTTCGCGGCCATTGCCCGCGCCTACGGCGCCGAGGGCGTGCGCATCAACTCGGCGGCCGAATTCAAGCCCGCCTTCGAGCGCGCGATCGAGTCGAAGCGACCCTTCGTCATCGACGTCGCGATGCAGAACGTGCCGACGCCGACCGCGGGTCACTGGAACATCATGGACATCTACTCGCCTGGCAAGAAGGTGCACCACGCCGACACCAGCGCCGTCGCCGCGAAGAAGTCCTGAGCCGCGCCCCATCCGCATTCAACATCCTGGAGAACTACCATGGTTGCCCCCGAACTCGTCAAATCCCCGATCAACGAAGCCCAGCAGGCCGAACTCGACCAGGCCTTCGAGCGTGCACAGAAGGCGCTCGCGATCATCGAAACCTATGACCAGGCGCGCGTCGACCGCCTGTGCCAGGCGGTGGCCTGGGCGGTGTCGAACAAGGTCACCTTCACGCGCCTCGTCGAGATGGGCATCACCGAGAGCCGCCTCGGCGACAGCGAAAGCCGCATGGGCAAGCGCATGAAGATCCGCGGCATCCTGCGCGATGCGCTGCGCCAGAAGAGCGTCGGCATCATCGAGGAGATCCCCGAGAAGGGCATCGTCAAGTACGGCAAGCCGGCCGGCATCATCGCCTGCATCGTGCCGACGACGAACCCCGACCTGACGCCGGCCGGCAACGCGATCTATGCCATCAAGGCGCGCGACGCCGTGATCTTCTCGCCGCACCCGCGCGCCAAGAAGACGAGCTTCGAGACCGTGCGGCTGATGCGCGAGGCGCTCGAGCGCGAGGGCGCGCCGGCCGACCTGCTGCAATGCCTCACGCAGGTCAACATCCCGATGTCGCAGGCGCTGATGGCGCGCGCCGACCTCGTCATCGCCACCGGCGGCCAGCCGATGGTGCGCGCGGCCTACAGCTCGGGCACGCCGGCCTACGGTGTCGGTGCCGGCAACTCGACGATGATCATCGACGAGACGGCGAACATCGAGGAAGCGGCACGCAACACGCGGCTGTCGAAGACGAGCGATTTCGGCAGCGGCTGCTCGGCCGACGGCAACCTCATCATCCACGAGCAGATCTTCGACGAGCTGCTCGCGCAACTGCAGAAGGAAGGCGGCTATCTCGCCAACGACGCCGAGAAGGCGGCGCTGAAGAAGGCGATGTGGGACGACGAGGGCCACCGCCTGGCCGACACGGTCGCCATCGCGCCGCAGAAGCTGGCCGCGGCGGCCGGCTTCGAGATTCCCGCCGACCGCAAATTCATCATCGTGCGCGGCGACGAGATCGGCAAGAAACACTTCTATTCGGGCGAGAAGCTGACGACGCTGCTGGCCGTCTACAAGTTCAAGGACTTCGACCAGGCGCTCACGATGATGCGCGGCGTCTACAACGTCGGCGGCAAGGGCCATTCCTGCGGCATCTATTCGTTCGATGCCGACCACATCCACCGCCTGGCGCTGGCCGCGCCGGTCAGCCGCATCATGGTGCGCCAGCCGCAATCGAAGGCCAATGCCGGCGCCTTCAACAACGGCATGCCGATGACCTCGAGCCTGGGCTGCGGCACCTGGGGCGGCAACGTGATCTCGGAGAACGTGAACCTCAAGCATTACATGAACACGACCTGGGTCTCGGTGCCGATCAAGGAAGACCGGCCGAGCGATGCCGAGCTGTTCGGCACCTTCTACGACCCGCGTCTGGAAGAAATCTGAGCGAGGTCGGCGATGTGCCGACTTCGGATTTGCTTTACGCCAGTGGGCCGACAGCCTCGCGTCGGGATGCGACCCGGCGCGCGGCCTCGCTCCGGTCGGTGCCACTGGCCCTTTATTCATTCAGCAAGGAATGAGCGATGTCCGCTTCCGCCGCACACCCCGACGTGCTGATCAGTGAGGTCGGGCCGCGCGACGGCCTGCAATCGGTGAAGGCGACGATGCCGACGGCCGCCAAGAAGCGCTGGATCGACGCCCTCGTCGCCGCCGGCGTGCGCGAGATCGAGGTCGGCTCCTTCGTCCCCGCCAAGCTGCTGCCGCAACTCGCCGATACGGCCGAGATCGTGCGCCACGGGCTCACGCATGAGGGCGTGACGATCATGGCGCTGGTGCCCAATCTGCGCGGCGCCGAGGCCGCGCTCGAAGCGGGCGTGCACAAGCTGACGGTCCCGATCTCGGCCAGCGAGGCGCATTCGCTGGCCAATGTGCGCAAGACGCGCGCGGCGATGGTCGAGGAACTGCGCGCCATCGTCGCGCTGCGCGACCGCGTTGCGCCCGGCGTCAAGGTCGAGGCCGGCCTGTCGACGGCCTTCGGCTGCACGATCCAGGGCGAGGTCCAGGAGTCCGATGTCGTCTGGCTCGCGCAGGCCTGCGCCGACGCCGGTGCCGACGACATCGGCCTGTCCGACACCACGGGCATGGCCAACCCGGCGCAGGTGCGGCGGCTGTTCAATGCCGTGCGCGCGGCCATCGGCGCCAAGACCGGCGCCGCGCATATGCACAACACGCGCGGGCTCGGACTCGCGAACTGCCTGGCCGCGTACGACGTCGGCGTGCGCACCTTCGACGCGTCGCTGGGCGGCCTCGGCGGCTGCCCCTATGCGCCTGGCGCGTCGGGCAATGTCGTCACCGAGGACCTCGTGTTCATGTTCGAGGCCATGGGCATCGCCACCGGCATCGACATCGGCCGCCTCATCGCCGCGCGCGCGCCGCTCGTCGCCGGCCTGCCTGGCGAGCCGGTCTACGGCATGACGCCCGAGGCCGGGCTGCCCAAGGGCTGGGTGCGGACGTCCGCGTAAAACCGGAGCATCTCGGCGACCGCGGTCGCGCCATGAACAAGGGCCGGCATCGCAACGCGATGGCGGCCCTGGTCGTTTCGGCAGCGGCGGTTCGCGCCGCCGCGCCTGGCATCAGAACTTGTGCAGCAGGCCCAGTTGCAGGCCGTTGATCGTGCGGCCGTTGACGTCGTTGGCGTTCGAGAAGTTGAACTGCAGGCCCGACGAACCCGACGGACGGAAGCCGGCGCTGGTGTCGTTCTTCAGCGTGTCGGCCAGCGCGTACAGCGTCGTGCGCTTGGACAGGCTGTAGTAGGCGCCGATGGCGCCGCCGGTGGCACCGTGGCCGCTGTTGGACTGGTCGGTGATCTTGCCCCACAGCGCGCCGACGCGCAGCGCCGGGGTCACCCAGTAGTCGGCCGATCCCTGCAGGATGCGGTAGCCGCGCAGCACGTCCGGGTTGGTGCCGGCGACGACGCCGCCGACGTTGCCCAGGATCGACGCGGCGTTGTTGCCGGCGCTGCTGCTGGTGACGTTGTTGCTGCGCACATAGGTCAGGTAGATCTTGCCCTGGCCGTAGTCGTAGTTGCCGTACACCATGTCGTAATAGACATCGTTGCCGTACTTGGCGCCCGCCGGCGGGCCGGCGCGCAGGCCGCTGTAGCCGATTCGGTAGGGGCCGGTGTTGTAGTCGATCGCGCCCTGCTTGACGCCCTGCGAGCGCACGCCGGCCAGCGTCTCGGCCAGCGAGTAGGCGGCGTCGACCTGGACGCCGGCGATGCGCGGCGAGGTGTACGAGACCGTGTTGTCGTAGCGCGAGGGGACGCCGAAATTGTTGACCATCGAACCCAGCGTGCGGCTCGTGAAGTCGACGTAGTCGCCCTTGTAGAAGGTCGGGCCGTTCTGGCGTCCGAGGCGGAATTCACCGAAGCCGCCGGCCAGCGCGACCCAGGCCTGGCGGTCGAAGGCGCGGCTGGTGTCGGCGGCGGTGCCCGAGATCGCCGAGATGCCGGCCTCGATCTGGAACTTGGCCTGCAGGCCGTTGCCCAGGTCCTCGGCGCCGCGCAGGCCCCAGCGGCTGCGCAGCAGCGCGCCGTCCTGCAGCGCCTTGATCGTCGTGCCCGAACTGCTGCGCATGTAGTTCAGGTATTCGTCGATATCGCCGTACAGCGTGACGCTGCTCTGGGCGTGGGCGGCCCCGGCCAGGGTGGCGAGCACGGCGGCGGCCGCGAGCGTGAGGCGACGAGTGGTCATGAGTTGTCTCCAGGTGAGGATGAATTCGGTCGGTGGGGGAGCGTCGACCGCCCCGTCACGGACGCCATTTCGCCACCGGAGCCGCCCGAATCCAAACCCAAAAAACAACTTTGCGCGACTATCGCCCGTTCGGCGCGATAGTCGAACGAAATCTGGGTTTTCCCTGGGGCTGGAAAGCTACAGCAGATTGCGCAGCGATTGCGCCGTGTCGACGAGCAGCGGCAGCAACTGCACCGTCGCCTGGTCGATCGTGTGTGCCTGCGATTGCAGCGTCATGCTCAGGGCGCCGACGCACTCACCCTTGTGGCTGCGCAGCGCCACGGCGATGCCGCGCAGGCCGAGGTCGAGTTGCTGCTCGGCGATCCAGTGGCCGAGCGCGCGCGCCGCCAGCACATGCTTGCGGAACACCGCCGGGTCGGTCACCGTGTGCGCGGTGAAGCTGCTGAAATCGTGTCCGGCGATCCAGGCGTCGAGCTGCGTGTCGCTGAGCGTGGCCAGCATCACGATGCCGGGCGTGACGACATGCGCCGGAACGCGCGCGCCGGCGTGGTAGCCGATCGAGATCACGCGCGGTGAATTGCTGCGCGCGATGTAGACGACGTCGTGGCCGTCGAGCACGCTGACGTTGACCGTCTCGCCGCATTGCATGCTCACGCGCTGGATGAAGGGCTGGACCAGGCGTGGCAGCCGCGCCGCGTCGAGGTAGCTGCGGCCCAGACGCAGCACCCGCGGCGACAGCCAGAACTGGTGGCCGTCGGTCGCCGCGTAGCCGAAATGCACGAGGCTGAGCAGGTAGCGGCGCGCCGCCGTGCGCGTGATGCCGGTGATCGTGCCGACCTCGGTCGGCGTCAGCCGGGGATGTTCGTCGTCGAAGGCCTCGATCACGCGCAGGCCGCGGCCCAGGCCCTCGATCAGGTCCTTGCGGTTGATTTGAAGGTTGAGCTCATCCACTCCGTGATTACCCTCAAACGAGCGATAAGCGCTCAAGTGGAGCGATCATCGCTCAAATCAGGTTGAACCAGCTTGTCGCAAACCCCAGCCCTCCTTACTGTTCGCCACCCGCGCTGCAAGGCGCATCGCAACTCATCATTGGACATGGACATCTCCGGCAGCACCCGCGTCTTCCTGATCCTCGGCGACCCCGTCGAGCAGGTGCGCGCGCCCGAGGTCTTCAACCAGCAGTTCCGCAAGCATGGCGTCGACGCGGTGCTGGTGCCGGCGCGCGTCGCGCCGGCCGACCTGCCCGCGTTCGTCAAGCAAGTATTCAAGGCGCGCAACATCGACGGCCTTTGCCTGACGGTGCCGCACAAGACCGTGATCATGCCGCTGCTCGACCATTGCGACCCGCTGGGCCGCGTCACCGGCGCCGTCAATGCGGCGCGCCGCAATGCCGACGGCTCGATCGAGGGCGCGCTGTTCGACGGCATCGGCTTCACCCGCTCGCTCGCCGCTGACGGTGTCGCCGTCGCCGGCGCGCGCGTGCTGATCATCGGCGCCGGCGGCGCCGGCGTGGCGATCGCGGCCTCGCTCGCCGGGCGTGGCGCGGCGCAGGTGGCGCTCCACGACAAGGCCGTCGAGCGCACGGCGGCGGCGGTGGCGCTGCTCTCGGCGGCCTGCGGGCCGGCGATCGTCGCCGCCGCGTCGGGCGACCCGGCCGGCTACGACATCGTCGTCAACGCCACGCCGCTCGGGCTCGAAGCCGGTGATCCGATCCCCGTCGACGTGCCGCGCCTCGATGCCGGCGCCGCCGTCGTCGACATCCTGATGAAGAACCAGCCGACGCCGCTGCTGCGCGCCTGCCATGCGCGCGGCATTGCCGCCCACCCCGGATTCGGCATGCTCGCGCACCAGATGCCCGAGTACCTCGAATTCTTCGGCTTTCCCGAGATCGCCGCCGCGCTGCGGGCCGATCTTTCCGAGGTCAGCGCGCTGCTCGCCTCCTGACCCGCCCACCCGCGCAATCGCAAGCAGATTTTTTCCGCCCCACCCCGATAGACCCGAGAACCGTTTGGAGACATGACCATGCAACTGATTCGCCGCACCTTCATCGCCGCCGCCATCGGCATCGCCCTCGCGGCCTCCGCGCACGCGGCCGGCAGCTTCAAGATCGCCAGCGTGCAGGAGCTCTCGGGCGCTGGCGCCACCGTCGGCACGAACTTCAAGAACGGCATGGACCTCGCGATCAAGGAGATCAACGCCGCCGGCGGCATCCTCGGCAAGACGATCGATGTCACCCATTCCGACACGCAGAGCAACCCGGGCGTGGCCAAGGGTCTGGTCGAGAAGGCCGTCGACGACAACGTGGTCGCGGTCTTCGGTCCCGGCTACTCGGGATCGATGATGGTCAGCATGAACGTGACCAAGCGCGCCGAGATCCCGAACTTCACCGGCGCCGAGGCCGCCGCGATCACCGAGCAGGGCGATCCCTACGTCATCCGCACGAGCTTCGGCCAGCAGAGCTCGATGCCGCGCATCGCGCGCTACATGGCGCGCAACCTCAAGGCCAAGACCGTCGCCGTCATCTACGTCAACAACGACTTCGGCAAGGGCGGCCTCGACATGGTCAAGAAGGCGCTGGCCGCCGACGGCGCCAAGGTCGTCGCCGAGATCTCCACCGCCTCGGGCCAGCTCGACTTCACGGCCCCGGTGCTGCAGGCCAAGCAGAGCAATGCCGACGTCGTCTTCGTCTACACGAACGAGGAGGAAGCCGCGCGCTGCCTGCGCGAGCTGCGCAAGGACGGCGTCGCCAAGCCCATCGTCGGCGAGACCGTGCTGACGAGCCAGAAGGTGATCGAGCTCGCCGGCCCCGCGGCCGAGGGCGCGATCGCCCACGTCGGCCTCTCGGCCGACGCGCCGGTGCCGGCCCTGCAGGCCTTCAAGGTGAAGTTCCAGAAGGCCTACGGCTACCTGCCCGATCACAACTGCATCAAGGGCTACACGAGCGTCTACATGCTCAAGGCCGGTCTCGAGAAGGCGGGCAAGTTCGACCATGCCGCGCTCAACACGGCGCTGCATGGCCTGACGATCAGCGCCGCCAAGGAGCCGGGCATCCTGATGGACGTCACGATCGACGCCAAGGGCGACCTCGACCGCGAGAGCTTCCTCACCGTCGTCAAGGGCGGCAAGCAGGTCGTCACCGAAGTGCTGCCGCCGCTGAGCGCCAAGTAAGCGGCACGGCAACGGGCGTCCGGCCATGACCGATTTCATCCAACTCCTGCTCTCGGGCATGGCCAGCGGCAGCATCTATGCGCTGGCCGCGCTGGGCTTCACGCTGCTGTGGCAGGCCGGCGGCACGATCAATTTCGCCCAGGGCGAATTCGTCATGCTGCCGGCCTTCATGATGCTGGCGTTCATCCACCTCGGCATGCCGCTGCTCGTCAGCTTCGCGGCGACCTGCATCGTCGTCATCGTCGTCCTCGGCTGGGGCTTCAAGCGCGCCATCGCCGACCCGCTGCTGCGCTACGGCATGATGCCCATCGTCGTCGCGACGCTGGGCCTGTCGATCGCGCTGAAGAACGGCGTGCGCGCCGGCTACAGCGCCGAGGCGCAACCGTTCCCGAGCCTGTTCGGCGACGCCATCTTCCGCTTCGGCGGCCTCACCGTGACGGCGGCCGACATCGGCACGCTGGTCGCGGCGCTGCTGCTGGTGTTCGGCGTCCAGGCCTTCCTCGCGCGCACCGTCACCGGCCGCGCGATGCAGGCGGTCGCGCAGAACACCGAGAGCGCCACCGTGCTCGGCATCAACGTGCCGCGCATGGTGCTCTACACCTTCGCGATCAACGCCGTGCTGGCCTGCGCCGCGGCGCTGCTCGTCACGCCGGCCTATCTCGCCAAGTTCGACATGGGCGAGGGCCTGTCGATGAAGGCCTTCTTCGCCGCCATCATCGGCGGCTTCAACAACTCGCGCGGCGCGCTGCTCGGCGGCATCATCGTCGGCGTCAGCGAGAACCTCGCCGCGGCCTATGTCTCGCCGGCCTACAAGGACGCGGTCGCGCTCGTGATCTTCATGGCCGTGATCCTGTTCAAGCCCCAGGGCCTGCTCGGCAAGACGGTGGAGCGCAAGGTATGAACAAGCCCGTCAACCTCCTGCTCGGCCTGCTCGCCATCGTGCTGCTCGCGGCGCCGCCGTTCCTCAAGAACTACGGCATCTACCTGCTGAGCTACTGGCTCGTCTACGTCATCGCCAACATGGGGCTGAACCTGACGGTCGGCTACGCGGGGCAGAAGTCGCTCGGCCATGCGGCGTTCTTCGGCATCGGCGCCTACACGGTGGCGATCCTGCTGAAGGCCGGCTTCAGCTTCTGGCTCGGCCTGCCGCTGGCCGCCATCGGCTGCTTCGTCATCGGCCTCGGCCTCGGCTTCCCGGCGCTGCGCGTGCAGACGATCTACCTCGCCTTCGCGACGCTGGGCTTCAATACCGCCGTCTGGCTCGTGATGCGCAACGAGGAATGGCTCACCGGCGGCACCTACGGCATCAACGGCATCGCGCGGCCGGGGCTGTTCGGCTTCAGCCTCGACGGCTCGCTGGCGTATTACTACTTCGTGCTCGCCGTCACCGTGATACTCGGTGCGCTGATGGGCGGGCTGCTGCGATCGCCCTGGGGCAAGGCCTTCACGGCGCTGCGCGACAACCCGATCCGCGCCGAGAGCCTGGGCATCGATATCCAGCGCTACACGCTGCTGTCGTTCGCCATCGGCGCCGTCTACGCCGGCATCGCCGGTGCGCTGTTCGCGAGCCTCGTGCAGTTCATCGAACCGGCACCGTTCGCCGTCGGCACGAGCTTCATGATGTACCTGATGGTCGTCGTCGGCGGGCCGGGCTATTTCCTCGGGCCGCTGCTCGGCTCGGCCGTCGGCGTGCTGCTGCCCGAATGGCTGCGCTTCGCCCAGGCCTGGTACCTGTTCGTGTTCGGCCTCGCCGTCGTGCTGCTGATGCTGTGGCTGCCCGACGGGCTGCTGAGCATCCCCGACCGCATCCGCGCCCGGCGCCTGGCGCGCGAGGCCTCGGCGGCGCGCAGCGCGGCCGCGGCCCGCGTCGGAGGAGCGAAATCATGAGCACCCCTGTCCTCAAGGTCACCGACCTGGCGAAAAGCTACGGCGCCATCCAGGCCGTCGCCGGCGTCTCGTTCGAGGTCATGCCGGGCGAGATCTTCGGCGTCATCGGGCCCAACGGCTCGGGCAAGACGACGCTGTTCAACAGCGTGCTCGGCCAGATCAAGCCCAACGCGGGCAGGATCGAGCTGGCCGGGCGCGACATCACCGGCAAGAGCCCGATGGAGCTGAACCAGCTCGGCGTCGGCCGCACGTTCCAGACGCTGCAGGTGTTCGGCAAGATGACGGTGCGCGACAACCTCATCGTCGCCGCGCAGGAGCATCGCGGATCGATGTTCAGCCGCATGTTCGCGCCCACCGATTCGGGGCTCGGCGACAAGGCCGACGCGCTGATCCAGCAGTTCCGCATCGGCCATGTCGCGCACAAGAAGGCGGGCGAGCTGAGCTACGGCCAGCAGAAGCTCGTCGACATCGCGATGGCCTTCATGAGCGAGCCGCAGCTCGTGCTGCTCGACGAGCCCTGCGCCGGCGTCAACCCGAGCCTCGTCGGCGGCATCAGCGACCTGCTCAAGGACCTGAACCGCAAGCGTATGGATGGGGCTCAGGGTGCGCAGGGCGGCAGCTTCGTCGTCATCGAGCACAACATGGACTTCGTGATGGACCTCTGCCACCGCATCCTCGTGATGGTCGAGGGCAAGAAGATGGCCATCGGCACGCCGGCCGAGATCCGTGCCAACAAGCAGGTGCTCGACGCCTATCTGGGGAATTGAGATGGCCACGAACGACGACACCTGCATCGAGTTCGACGACGTCGTCGCCGGCTACGGCGACTTCATGATCCTCAACAACCTCAGCTTCAAGGCGCGGCGCGGCAAGATCACGCTGCTGCTGGGGCCCAACGGCGCCGGCAAGAGCACGGCGCTGAAGACGCTGTTCGGCCTGCTCAAGGTGCGCCAGGGGCGCATCCTGCTCGACGGCGAGAACATCGTCGGCGCGGGCGCCAAGGACCTGCTGACGCGCCATGGCGTGGCCTTCGTGCCGCAGGGCCGCAACCTGTTCGGTCAGCTCACGGTGTGGGAGAACCTCGAACTCGGCGGCATCACGCTCGGGATGAAGACGACGCACGAGCGCATCCCCGAGGTGCTCGACCGCTTCCCGCGCGTCAAGGAGCGGCTGCACAGCGCCGCCTCGTCGCTCTCGGGCGGCGAGCAGAAGCAGCTCGAGGTCGGCCGCGCGCTGCTGCTGCGGCCCAAGGTGATCCTCATCGACGAGCCGTCGATCGGCCTCTCGCCGCTGGTCGTCGCCGATGTCTTCGCGCTGCTGCGCCAGCTCGCCAACCAGGGCACGACCGTGCTGATGGTCGAGCAGAACGTGAAGAGCGCGCTGAAGATGGCCGACGACGCGATCGCGCTCGAATCGGGCCGGCTCGTGCTGCACAAGCCGGCCGACGAGCTGCTCAACGATCCGCATATCGAGCGGCTGTTCCTCGGCGGTGCGCACGCCGAGCCGCTGCCCACCGTTTCGGCCTGAGGCGATGAAGCGCCAGATGTTCCCGCCGCAGCCGTGGTCGGACATCTGTCTTCAATACTTCTTTGGCCAGTTCTACTGGAGCACGGCATAACCCGACTGTCTCTCCTTCGATGCCGCGCCCGCGCGCGGCCCCCTCATCGAACCAAGGAAGCACAGTCATGGAATTCTCCCTTTCGTCCGAGCAGAAGCTGCTCGTCGACACCGTCCGCCGTTTCATCCGCAGCGAGCTCGCGCCGCTCGAGGCCCAGGTCGAGGCCGAGGGCCGGCTCGCGCCCGAACTCGCGCGTGCGATCCACGAGAAGTCGAAATCGCTCGGCCTCTATGCGCTGAACATCCCCGAGGAACATGGCGGCGGCGGGCTCTCGGCCGTCGACACGATGCTCGTCGAGGAGCAGTTCGGCCACACCACCGACATCCTGATCCGGCGCGCCTTCGGCAATGTCTACGAGGCGCTGCTGGCCTGCCGCGGCGAGCAGGTCGAGCGCTGGCTGCGGCCCTGCGTGCGCGGCGAGCGGGTCTGCTCGATCGCCATCACCGAGCCCGGCGCCGGCAGCGACGCCGCCGGCATCGCGACGCGCGCCGTGAAGACCGCTCGCGGCTGGACGCTGAGCGGCCACAAGCATTTCATCAGCGACGGCGAGGTCTCGGATTTCTTCATCGTCTCGGCGTTGACGAACGAGCCGGGCGCGAAGAAGGAGATCAGCCTCTTCCTCGTCGACAAGGGCCTGCCCGGGTTCGCGCTCGGCAAGGACCAGCCGATGATGGGACTGCGCGGCACGAGCCACCTCGAGCTGTTCTTCGACGGCGTCGAACTCGGCGACGACTGCCTGCTCGGTCCGCGCGGCGAGGGCTTCAAGCTCGCGATGGCCGTGCTCGGCCGCGTCCGCCTGGCCCAGGTCGGCGCCCGCGCCGTCGGCAAGGCCAGCCATGTGCTCGAAATGGCCGCCGAGCAGGCGGCGCAGCGGCGCCAGTTCGGCCAGCCCATCGCCGATTTCCAGATGGTGCAGCAGCTGCTGGCCGACAGCGTCATCGAGATCAACGCCGCGCGGCTGATGGTGTTGCACGCGGCCTGGCAGATCGACCAGGGAGCCGACGCCCGCGATTGGATCTCGATGGTCAAGGTGCAGGCGGCCGAGACGCTGGGCCGCGTCGTCGACCGCGCCGTGCAGATCTACGGCGGCATGGGCTTTTGCAAGGAGCTGCCGATCGAGCGCTATTACCGCGATGCCCGCATCTACCGCATCTTCGACGGCACGAGCGAGATCCACCGCGGCAGCATCGCGCGCAGCCTGCGCCGGCATGGCGCGGCGCTGTTCGACGTCGACCGCTGAAGCCGCCCGACCTGCCACAGCTGCCAGCATCGAAAGCGCGCCAAACCGTGATCTACTAGTACGCGGGCAACAAGACCGACCGAGACGCAAGGAATCCCCGTCATGACGAGTCAGCAGATCTCCCGCGAAACCCTGGACCCGCTGCCGAACCCGATCGGCCTGGACGGCATCGAGTACGTCGAATACCTGACCTCGCGCCCGCAGGCGCTGGGCCAGGTGCTCGAGATGATGGGTTTCAGCCCGGTGGCGCGGCACCGCTCGCGCGACGTCGTGCTCTACCGGCAGGGGACGATGAACGTCATCGTCAACTCGCAGCCCGGCGTCGTTCGCGGCATGCGCGCGCCGACCGAATCGCCGCGCATCGTCGCCATCGCGCTGCGCGTGCGCGACGCCCGCGCCGCCTACGACTATGTCGTCGAGCGCGGCGGCTGGGACGTGCCGATGCATGCCCAGGTGATGGAGCTCAACATCCCCGGC
Source organism: Burkholderiales bacterium (assembly GCA_028868825.1). Taxonomy (GTDB): domain Bacteria; phylum Pseudomonadota; class Gammaproteobacteria; order Burkholderiales; family Burkholderiaceae_C; genus Rubrivivax. The sequence continues at coordinate 39,438 of JAGWTU010000029.1, forward strand.
ATCCATGGCCCCGGCGGCGCGCATCTGTACTTCGTCGACCGCCACAAGGAATTCTCGATCTACGACGTCGACTTCACGCTGATCCCCACCGTGAACCCGAAGCCGCCGGCGCTGGCGGGCCTGCATTTCTTCGGCATCGTCCAGTACATCGGCCGCGACCGCACCGAGGAATGGTGCGACTTCTACCGCCAGCTGATGGGTTTCGCCGTGCTGCCCGAGGAGCAGCGCTACGGCATCATGCCCAAGGGCACGCTGATCGAGAGCCCCTGCCGGCAGTTCCTGATCCAGCTCGTCGAGCCCGATCCGGCCACCGCGCTGTACGACGAGGAGGAGTTGTTCCACCGCATCGGCCTGGGCACGCCCGATGTGCCGGCGGCGGTGGCGCTGTTGCGCGCGCGCGGCGTCGAGTTCCTCGAAGGCGCGCACAGCGGCGCCAACGAGCGCGGCGCGCTGACGCGGCATTACCAGCAGACGCTGGTGTTCGAACTCGTGCGCGACAACCGCGCCGTGGCGCCGTGAAGCTGGCCGGTTTCGGCATGGACACGGTCAGCCTGGCCGGTCCGCTCGAGGGCCAGCTGGCGGCGATCAGCGGCGCCGGCTTCGGCCAGGTGACGCTGCACGCGGGCGACCTCGTCGGCCATCCCGGCGGGTTGCAGGCGGCGGTCGCCGCGGTGCGCGCCAGCGGTCTGCGCGTCGACGGCTTCCGCGTGCTGCGCGACTTCGAGGGCCTGACCGGCCACCTCCACGCCTACAAGGTCGACATCGCCAAGTCGATGCTCGAGATGTGCGCCGAGCTCGGCTGCAAGCGGCTGCTGGTGAGCGCGTCGACGAGCGCGCAATCGTCCACCGACGACCGCGTGCTCGCACGCGACCTCGCCAAGCTCGCGATGCTGGCGCTGCCGCTGGGCATCCAGGTCGCCTACAAGGCGCTGGCCTGGGGCCATGCGGTGAAGGACTACGTGCGCGCCTGGGAGGTCGTGACGCTGGCCGATGTGCCCAATCTCGGACTCGGCATCGATTCCTTCCAGCTCTTCGCCGCGCAGTCGTCGATCGAGGACCTCGACCTCGTCGACCCGTGGAAGCTCTTCATCGTCCAGCTCTCCGACTTCATGTGGCATGGCGGCGGCGGCCCCGTCACGGCGGCCGCGCGCGGCCAGGCCTTCCATGTCTTCCCGGGCGAGGGCGTGCAGGCCGAGGCGCTGGCGGCGCTCGTGCGCCGGCTCGACGAGCTCGGCTACCGCGGCGACTACAGCTTCAACGTCGACAACGACGATTACCGCCAGCTGCCGCTGCCCACCGTCGCCGAACGCGCGCGCCGCAGCGCGAGCTGGCTCGCCGAGGACGTGCTGCGCCGCTCGACGCCGCTGCCCAACCGCGTCGGGCTGCGGCGACGCTGATCGGGATGCTCTCGATCCTCTCGATCACCGCGCCGATCTACCTCCTGATCCTGCTCGGCTATGCCTGCGTGCGCGGCGGGCTCTTCGCGCGCACCGACATGCGCGTGCTCGGCCAGTTCGTGCTGCGGCTGGCGCTGCCGGCGCTGCTGTTCCGCACGCTGGCGCAGCGCCGCGTCGGCGACATCCTCAACCCGCACTACCTCGCCGCCTATGCCGGCGGCTCGCTGGCCGTGCTGGGCTTGGGCTGGTGGTGGATGCGCAAGCGCCCGGGCTCGTACCGGGCGCTGTTCGCGATGGGCGTGTCGTCGTCGAACAGCGGCTTCGTCGGCGCGCCGGTGCTGCTGCAGTGGATGGGACCCGGCAGCGGCGTCGCGCTGGCGCTGACGCTGATGGTCGAGAACCTGCTCGTGCTGCCGCTGGCGCTGGCGCTGGCCGAGCATGGCGCCGACGGCCATGTCGGCACCGGTGCCGCGATGCGCCGCGCCATCGTGCCGATGGCGCGCAACCCGCTGCTCATCGCCATCGTCGTCGGCGTCGTCTTCTCGGCCTTCGGCCTCACGCTGGCGGCGCCGCTGCAGCGCACCGTCGACCTGCTCGCCGCCGCGTCGGCGCCGGTGGCGCTGTTCGTCATCGGCGGCACGCTCGTCGGCCTGGACTGGCATGGCCAGCGCGCCGACCTCGCCGCCGTGGCCACCGGCAAGCTGCTCGTGCACCCGCTGGCCGTCGGGGCGCTGATGGCCTGGGCGCTGCCGGCGCAGCCGCAGCTGCGCCACGCGGCGATCGCGCTGGCGGCCATGCCGATGCTCAGCATCTACCCCGTGCTGGCGCAGAAATACCACCACGACGGCTTCTGCGCCGCGGCGCTGCTGGTGACGACGGCGGCGTCGTTCTTCACGCTGAGCGCGCTGATCGGCTGGTTCGGCGCCTGAGGGCGCCGGCAGCGGCGCCGGCGCTCAAGCCGGATCGGAATCGGCATCTGGGGCGTCGCCGGCGGCTGCCGTCAACCAGGCGACGAGCGCCGGCGACGACAGCGGCCGCGCGTAGAGGTAGCCCTGGCCCTTCTCGCAACCCAGCAGGCGCACGGCCCGCGCCTGCTCGGCGGTCTCGATGCCCTCGGCGACGGTGTTCAGGCGCAGGCTGCGCGCGACCTGCACCGTGGCCTCGACGAGCACGCGGTGGTAGTCGCTGCTGTCGACCTGGCTGACGAACGAGCGGTCGATCTTCACGAGATCCACCGGCAGCCGATGCAGGCTCGACAGCGACGAATAGCCGGTGCCGAAATCGTCGAGCGCCAGCGACAGGCCCAGCGCCTTGAGGTCGGTCAGCACGCTGCGCACCTGCTCGTCGTCGGCGGCCATGCTCTCGGTGACCTCGAGCTGCAAGCTCGCCGGCGGGATCTCGGTGCTGCACATCGTGTCGCGCACCATGTCGACGAGATCGGGCAGGAAGAGCTGGGCACGCGAAAGGTTGACGGCGAGCACGCGCGGCGCGCGCGGCCCGAACTCGCGGCGCCAGTTCATGAAGTCGGCGCAGGCGGTGGCCAGCACCTGGCGGCCGAGCTCGCCGATGAGGCCGCAGGCCTCGGCGATGCCGATGAACTCGATCGGCGGGACGACACCGCGCCGCGGATGGCGCCAGCGCACCAGCGCCTCGACCCCGGTGCAGCGCAGCGGCCGGCCCGGCTCGTCGAGCGCCACGACCGGCTGGTATTCGACGTAGAGCTCGGCGCGCGCCAGCGCGTGGCGCAGCTCCTCCTCGATCAGCCCGCGCCGCGCCGCGCGGTCGCGCATCGCGGGCTCGAAGACGGCGTAGCCGAGGGCGCCGACGCGCCGCGATTCGGTCATCGCGATGTTGGCGTCGTTGAGCACCTCGACGCCGCTGGCCGAGGCCTGCGCGCTGAGCACGACGCCGACGCTGACGCGGACATGCAGCTGCTGGTCGCCGACGCCGTAGGGCATCAGCAGCGCATCGATGAGCCGCTGCGTGATCGCGTGCACGTCGTCGGGCCGGCCCAGCTTGTCGAGCACGACGACGAACTCGTCGTTGCCGATGCGCGTGGCCAGCGCGTCGGCCCGCGAGCCGCCGCCGGCGCGCAGGCGCCGCCGCAGCTGCGCGTTCAGCCGCGCGGCCAGCAGGCGCAGCACCTCGTCGCCGGTGGCATGGCCCAGGCTGTCGTTGATCTGATGGAAGCGGTCGATGTTCAGGAACAGCACGGCGAAGGTGTGCGGCGGGCCGTCGCGCCGGTCGTCCGCGAGCTGCTGGATGCGTTCGATGGCGACGCCGCGGTTCGGCAGCCCGGTGAGCGCGTCGGTGCGCGAGGCATCGATCAGGCGGTCCCGCAGCCGGCGCTGTTCGCGCTCGACTTCATGGGTGCAGTCGTGGATCACCGCCATCAGCTGCCGTGCATTGAGCTTGCGCATCGTCAGACCGAGCCAGCGCGCGTCGGCGCCCGACGGTGCGAGCGGGATGCGCAGCGCCGTGCAGACGGCGCCGGTGGGGGGCCGGAAATCGGCCACCAGACGCGGCAATTGCGGCGCCACGCCGCGCAGCGCGTCGAAGAAGTTGTCGAGGTCGCCGCCGCCGTCGGGCAGCGCATTGAGCAGCACGGCGGCCGCCGGCGTCATCATCTGCACCGCGCCGTCGGGCCCCAGGCGCACGAGGCCCAGCGGCGCCTGGTAGAGGAACTGCACGAGCGATTCGTAGGCGTCGCGATAGTCGATCGCCTCCTCGCCGTCGTCGGGCCCGGCGTCCGGCGCCGGGTTGCGGAATTCGAGCGCCACCGGTGGGGCCTGCGGGGTCAGGTGCGGCGGCGCAGCAGCAGGTAGCGCCGCGGCCGCTGCGGCGCGGCCAGCAGCCGCAGCTGGACCTTGGTGGGCTTCATGCGCAGGGTCAGCACGTAGTCCAGCGTCGCGTCGAGCGCGACACCGGCGGCCCAGGCGTCCTCGTAGCGTTGGGCGACGAGGTAGTTGTTCATGCATTGGGCCAGCGATGCGAACAGATGTTCGCCGAGGGCCGCGGCACGCGGTATCGAGGCCAGGCGGCTTTCGGTGGCGTTGTAGCGCCGGACGGTGCAATCGGCGTCGAAGCCGATGACGCCGTAATCCAGCCGGTCGAGATCGGCGTCGTCCAGCGCGTCGATCGCGGCGAGGGCGTCGGCGGCGTCGAACGCCGGCAATGCGGGGGAGGTCATGGCTGCAGTCTCGTCGGGTGGCGATTCGCGTCGGGGTCGGCCTGCACCGTGGCGGCGTTCTGGGTCTCGCCATTTTCCGTTCCCGGGCCGCGCGATGCCGTGACATAAGGACGGACATCGATGCCTATCTCTCCGTACCCGGCGGTCGACGCGGATCAGAGACCGAGCGTCAGCAGCGCGGCTTCGGACATGCGCGAGCGGTCCCAGGGCGGGTCGAACACCAGATCCACCGTGACCTCGCCGACATGCGGCAGCACCAGCAGCTTGTCGGCGATGTCGTTGGCGAGGACCTCGCCCATGCCGCAGCCCGGCGCCGTGAGCGTCATGCGGATAGAGACCTTGACGTCACCGCTGGCCAGCGGCTCGATGTCGCAGCCGTAGACGAGACCGAGGTCGACGATGTTCACCGGTATCTCGGGGTCGTAGCAGGTGCGCAGCACATCCCAGACGAGCTCGCGCACCTGCCCGGGCCCGGCATCCTCGGGTATCGCGACGGCCTGCGGCGGCGCTTCGCCGATGGCGTCGGCATCGCGGCCCTGCAGGCGCAGCATCCGGCCGCCGGCGACGATCGTGAACGCCATGCCCATCGCCTGTGTCACCTGCACCGTGACGCCCGCGGGCAGCTCGACGGTCGTGCCGTCGGGTATGCGCTCGACGCGCACGGCGCGCGTCGTCACCACCGAGCGGGCGCGTGGGCTCATGGCGCCGGGGCCGGCAGATCGGCCGGCATGTCGACCGGCTGCTGCGCCAGCGCATGCATCATCGCGTGCCAGCCGAGCAGCGCGCATTTGATGCGGCTGGGGTAGCGCCGCACGCCGGCCAGGCTGACGAGCTTGCCGAGCTGCGCGTCCTCGGGCTCGAGCTCGCCGGTGAGCACGGCGCGGAAGCGCTCGTGCAACTGCCGCGCGAACGCGATCTCGCGGCCCTGAACGGCCTCGCTCATCATCGATGCCGAGGCGATGCAGATCGCGCAGCCCTGGCCGCGGAAGCGGATGTCGCCCACGCGGCCGTCGGCGATCTCGAGCTGCACGGTGAGATCGTCGCCGCACTGCGGGTTGTGGCCGCGCGCCTCTTGCGTCGGCGCCGCCAGCGTGCCGAAATGGCGCGGCGCGCGCTTGTGCTCGAGCACCAGATCCTGATACAGATCGTCTTCGGCGCGGTTCATCGCAGGACCTTCAATGCGCGCTCGACGCCGGCGAGCAGGCGCTCGACTTCCTCGGGCGTGTTGTAGAGCGCGAACGACGCGCGTGTCGTCGGCCCGAGGCCGAGGTGGTCGAGCAGCGGCTGCGCGCAATGGTGGCCGGTGCGCACGGCGATGCCCTGCTCGTCGAGCAGGGTGCCGAGGTCGTGCGGATGCACGCCGGCGGCGACGAAGGAGACGATGGCCGACGATGCCGCGGGCGAGAGCACGGTGACGCCGGCTATCGCCGCCAGCCCCGCGGCGGCCGCGGCGCGCAGCGCGCGGACATGCGCGTCGATGGCGGCGCGGCCGACGCCGTCGATGAAGGCCGCCGCGGCGGCCAGGCCGATGGCGCCGCCGATGTGGGGCGTGCCGCCTTCGAGCCGCGACGGCAGCTCCTTGAATTGCGCCTCGCTCCAGCCGACCCACTCGACCATGTCGCCGCCGTAGCGCAGCGGCACCAGTCGCTCGAGCGCCTCGCGGCGACCGACGAGCGCGCCGCTGCCCATCGGTCCCAGCATCTTGTGCCCCGAGAAGGCCATCAGGTCGCAGGCCAGCGCCGAGAGGTCGGGCACCTCGTGGGCCACGGCCTGCGCGGCGTCGAGCACGGTCAGCGCGCCGGCCTCGGCGGCCAGCGCCAGCAGGGCCTCGTAGGGCGGTCGCTCGCCGGTGGCGTTGGCGCAGGCGGTGACGGCGAAGACCCGTGTGCGCGGTGTCAGCAGGCGCGCCAGCTCCGCGGCGTGCAGGCTGCCGCGGGCGTCGGGCAGCAGGATGCGGAGCACGGCACCCGCGCGCCGCGCTGCCTGCTGCCAGGGCACGAGGTTGGCGTGGTGTTCGAGGCCGCTGACGATGATCTCGTCGCCGGGCCGGATCCAGGCCGCTGCCCCACCGGCGCTCGACAGGCCGGCGGCGGCGAGGTTGAGCGCATCGGTCGTGCCCGAGGTGAACACCAGTTCGTGCGCCGGCCCGGCGCCGACGTAGCGCTTGAGGGCGCTGCGCGCGCGCTCGAAATCGTCGGTCGCGCGCTGGCTCAGCTGGTGCACGCCGCGGTGGATGTTGGCGCGGTCATGCTGCTCGAAGTCGCGCATCGCCGTCTGCACCGGCAGCGGCATCTGCGTCGTCGCGGCGTTGTCCAGGTAGGCCAGCGGCCGGCCGTTGACGGTCTGGTCGAGCACCGGGAACAGCGTGCGCAACGCCGCGACGTCGATGGGACCCGCCATGCGCGAATCAGCCATGCAGCGCTTCCAGCGGTGCTTGCGGCTGCGGCGCGGTTCCGGTTGCGGGCGCGGCCAGCTGACGCGCGACCAGCCGCGCCAGCAGCGGCGCCAGCCGCAGCGCGGGCAGCAGCTCGGGCCCGCCGAGGCAGCCCTCGAGCAGGGCCGTGGCCATGCCCTCGACGATGAGGCCGCGCGCGCTGGCCTCGTCGAGCCCGCGCTGGCGGGCGTAGAACAGCGCGTCCTCGGGCAGCGCGCCCCAGGTCGCGCCATGTGCCGCCTGCACGCGGTCGTGGTGGATCTCCAGGTGCGGCCGCAGCACCAGCCGGGCCTGGCCGCCGATGGGGATGCCGACCAGCTGCTGGCGCGTGGCCGCTTCGTCGGCGCCGGCAGCGATGCGCGTGTACGCATTGAGCACGGCGCGCGCCGCGCCGCTGGCCAGCGCCAGGCCTTCGATGTCGCTCGAGGTGTCCGGCGCGTCCTGCGCCACGCGCACCTGGTGGTCGAGCTGGTTGCCGGCGGCCAGCAACAGGCCCGCGACGCGCACGGCGGCCCGCGCTTCGGGCAGCTCGATCACCGAGTGCTGCAGGTGATAGGCGCTGCCCGCGGCGATGAGTGCCTGGTCGTAGCGGGCGTCGGCGGCCAGCCGCGCGTGCAGCAGGTGGGCGATGCGGTCGCCGGCGCCGGGGACGACGACGCGCAGGTGCTGCAGCGTGGCGCCGGCACCGAGCCGCAGATGGGTCTGCAGGTTCTGCACGACGGCGGCTGCGTCGCCGCCCGCCGCGCCTTCGTCCGCCAGACCATCCTGGCCATGGGTTTCGAGCAGCACGGCATGCACGCCGGCCTGCACTTCGATCACCAGCAGTGGCGCTTCGACGGCCGCGCGCGGCTGGTGGCGCAATTGCAGGAACACCGTTGGCGCGCCCTCTTGGGCTGCACCCGGTGCGGCGCCGATGTGCAGTCGCAGGCCGCTGCGGCAGAGCGCGCGATGCGCCCAGGACCAGGGCGCCGCGTCGTCGTCGCCCGCCTCCTCGATGCCGGCCAGCAGCGCGCGGCGCTGCCGGGCATCGTCGAGGTCGAGCCAGCGCGCGTCGACGCGACCTTGCGGCAGGTCGTCCAGCGCATGCAAGGTCCAGCCGGCGCCTGCCGGCACGGCGCCGGTCGGCAGCGCCGGCTCGACGCCCAGCCAGACGGCGGCGGCGGGCGGCGGCAGATGACGGAAATTCTCCGCATGGCGCGCGATCCAGCCGCGCAACGCGAGGCGGTCGCGGGCGGCGCGGGCATCGAGCCGGCCGGAGCTCATCGCGTCAGACCGCCTGCGCCGTGCGTGCGGCGCCCAGCAGCCCCTTGTATCCCGCGTGCGGCGCCCCGGGCAACGGCGCCATCTCGCGCTGCTCGACGATGCGTCCCTGGTCCAGGCGCAGCATCGCGTCGGGTTCGAGCGACTCGATCAGCTGCAGGTAATGCGAGATGACGATGAAGGCCGTGCCCTGCGCGCGCAGTTCGCGCACGAGTTGCACGGCGGCGCGCACGCCGTCGGCGTCGAGCCCCGAATCGATCTCGTCGAGCAGCGCCAGTCGCGGCTGCAGCAGCGCGAGCTGCAGCAGCTCGTTGCGCTTGCGCTCGCCGCCGGAGAAGCCGTCGTTGACCGGGCGCCCGAGCATCGCCTCGGGCAGTCCGAGCAGGGCCGCGGCCTCGCGCGCGCGGCCGAGAAAGTCGAAGGCGTCGAGCGGCGCCTCGTCGCGCGCCTCGCGCACGGCGTTGAGCGCGCTGCGGATGAAGAGGTTGTTCTTCACGCCTGGGATTTCGGGCGGCGACTGGAACGACACGAAGAGGCCGGCGCGCCCACGCGCCTCGGGGGTCAGCGCGAGCAGGTCCTGGCCGGCGTAGCGCGCGCTGCCGCCGCTGACGCGGTAGCGCGGGTGGCCCGCCAGCGTCAGACCCAGCGTGCTCTTGCCGCTGCCGTTGGCGCCCATCTGCACGACCAGCGCGCCGGCCGGCACTTCGAGCGAGACGCCTTCGAGCACGCGGCGCTCGCCGATCTCGACGCGCAGATCCTGCACCTGCAGCAGCGGCTCGGGATTCGTCATGGCCTGTCCTTCCTTCGCCTTCTCGGGTCCTGCCGCATTCATCCGACTGCCCCTTCGAGCGAGACCGCGAGCAGCGCCTTGGCCTCGAGCGCGAACTCCATCGGCAGCTCCTCGAGCACCGACTGGCAGAAGCCGCCGACGATCAGCGCCGTCGCCTCGGCGCTGTCGATGCCGCGCTGGCGGCAGTAGAAGAGCCGTTCCTCGGAGATGCGCGTCGTCGTCGCCTCGTGCTCGACCAGGGCGTCGTCGCGCGCCGCCTCGATGTACGGGAAGGTGTGGGCGCCGCATTGCGCGCCGATCAGCAGCGAATCGCAGACCGCGTGGCTGCGCGCGCCGGCGGCCGTCGGCGCGATGCGCACGAGGCCGCGATAGCTGTTCTGCGCCCGGCCGGCGCTGATGCCCTTGGAGACGATGCGGCTCGTCGTGTTGCGGCCGAGGTGGATCATCTTCGTGCCGGTGTCGGCCTGCTGGCAATGGTTGGCGACGGCTATCGAATGGAACTCGCCGCGCGAGTCGTCGCCGCGCAGCACGACGCTGGGGTACTTCCAGGTGATCGCCGACCCGGTCTCGATCTGCGTCCACGCGATATGCGAGCGCCGCCCGGCGCACAGCCCGCGCTTGGTGACGAAGTTGTAGATGCCGCCGCGCCCCTGCTCGTCGCCCGGATACCAGTTCTGCACCGTCGAATACTTGATGTGCGCGTCGTCGTGGGCGATGAGTTCCACCACCGCGGCATGCAGCTGGTGCTCGTCGCGCTGCGGCGCCGTGCAGCCCTCGAGATAGCTCACGTCGCTGCCGGCCTCGGCGATGATCAGCGTGCGCTCGAACTGCCCCGTGTCGCGGGCGTTGATGCGGAAGTAGGACGACAGCTCCATCGGGCAATGCACGCCGGCGGGGATGTAGACGAAGGAGCCGTCGGAGAACACGGCCGAATTCAGCGCCGCATAGAAGTTGTCGCCGGGCGGCACGACGCTGCCGAGATAGCGCTCGACCAGTTCCGGGTGGTGCTGCACGGCATGGCCGAAGGAGCAGAAGACGACGCCGACGCGGGCCAGCTGTTCGCGGAAGGTCGTGCCCACCGAGACCGAATCGAACACCGCGTCGACGGCGACGCCGGCGAGCGCCGCGCGCTCGTGCAGCGGCACGCCCAGGCGCTCGTAGGTTTCGAGCAGCTTGGGGTCGACATCGGCCAGGCTCTTGGGTCCTTCCTGCTGCGATTTCGGCGCGCTGTAATAGCTCAGCGCCTGGAAGTCGACCGGCTCGACTTGCAGCTGCGCCCAGTCGGGCGGCGTCATCGAGCACCAATGCGCGAAGGCTGCAAGCCGCCATTGCAGCAGGAAGGCCGGCTCGTTCTTGCGCCGCGAGATGGCGCGGATCGTGCCTTCGTCGAGACCCGGGGGCAGGGCATCGACCTCGATGTCGGTGACGAAGCCGTGCCGGTAGGGGCGCGCCAGCGCCTGGACCAGCGGCGCTTCCTGTGCCAGGGCGGACGGCGCCGGCCTGCGCTGCGCAGCCGTCGCATCGAGGTTCGAGGTGTTCATGCGTGCATTCGTTATAGATGCACAGCGTATACATGTTTTGCGAAGCTCACAAGCGGGCGATCCAGCGCCCGCTACTCCCAAGTGGGCTTGGCGCGCGGCCGTTACGCCGCGGCGCCGCGCCGGCTAGCCGCGATCGAGGACCAGCGTCAGCCGGTTGCGGCCCTCGCGACGTTCGTAGTCGACGCTGCGGGCGAAGCTCCTGATCAGATGCACGCCCAGACCGCCGGGCGTCGCCTCGTCGAGGGTGCCCGGGCGCTGCGGCGGCGGCGCCTGGCGCGGGTCGAAGGGGATGCCTTCGTCCTCGAGCTGCAGCGCCACCGTGTCGGGGCCCAGCGTCAGCGCCAGCTGCACGGCCGGTCTCTGCGTCTCGCCGTCGAGCCCGCCATGCATGGCCACGTTCATCACGGCCTCCTCGAGCAGCAGCAGCACCCGCCCCTGGGCGCCTGGCGCCACGCCCTCGCGGCGCAGGAAGGCGTCGACGACCTCGAGCGCCTGCGCGAGGCCGCGCGGCGTCGCCGGCAGGTCCAGCTCGAGGCGGGCGGGCGCGGCGACTCCGTTCATGACGAGGAGCCGGGCGATCTAGGCGCCGACGAGCGCGCGCGCCTCGGTCTCGGTGGCGACGGTGGCGATGAGGGTGTCGATCGCCGCCGTCTCCAGCACCTCGCGCACGAGGTCGCGGGCGCCGAACAGCACCATCTTCTTGTGCCGCTGCGAGAGGCCGCGCGCGGCCGTGATGAACAGGCGCAGACCCATCGACGTGACGAGATCGACGCCGCCGAGATCGACGAGGGTGTCGTGGCCGCCGCCGGCGACGGCCGCGGCGTTGAAGCGCGTCTCGACGCGGTCGACACCGGCGGTGTCGAGGCGTCCGGTGAGCGTGATCTTGATCGCCGAGGCCGGCGTCAGCGGCGTGACTTGGAGTTCCATCGGGGGCCTTTCGGTGGTGCGCCGGCCACGGCCAATCGCGGACGAACGAATCGATGAGTGTCCCAAGGCCTCAAGTCGGGAATGTGACAGCGAGGATCGAGAAATCATCGGCCAGCGGTCCGGGCAGTGCCGCCGCGCGCACCCGCCGCTGCAGCCGCAGCGGCTCCGACAGCCCCGCCTCGGGCGGCTCCAGCAGCAGCGGCGTGAAATCGCCCAGGCCCCAGCAGCGTCCTTGGACGGTGTCGATCTCGAACACGCCGTCGCTGAAGACATAGAGCGTGCTGCCGGGCGCGACCTCGACCTCCGCGGCCGCGAAGGCGCGCGGCGGCAGCGCGCCGATCATCGGGTTGCGCGTGCGCAGCGGCTGCAGCGCACTGCGCCCGGGGTCGACGAGGTAGGCCGGGTGGTGCCCCGCCGAGGCGTAGCGCAGGCGCCGCGCGGCGAGATCGTAGACGCCGTACCAGAAGGTGAAGAAGAGCCCGCCATGCTCCTCCATCGGGAACATCTCGTTCAGGCGCGCCAGGACCTGCGCCGGGTCGCCGAAGTCGACGCCACCGAGCGCGCGCTGGCGCATCACGTTGAGCACCGAGACCGTGTGCACCGCGGCGCCGATGCCGTGGCCCGAGACGTCGATGAGATAGCCGGCGAAGCGGTGCTCGTCGATGGCGAAATAGCCGAAGGCATCGCCGCCCAATTGCGCCGAGGGCTCGAACACCCAATCGGTGCGCACGGGCCCCTGCGGATTGGGCGGTGGCAGCAATGAGCGGATATAGCGGCCGGCCTGCTGCAGATCGCGGTCGAGCTCGTCCGAGCGTTCGGCCTCGCGCCAGGGCCGGTATTCGTGCTTGAGCACCTGCTGGCCCAGCTGCAGCAGCGCACCGTTGGGCAGCGCGGCACGGCCCTCGACGCGCACGCCATCGACGTAGCTGCCGTTGGTCGATCCGCGGTCGTCGACCCAGGCAGCGTCGGCGTCCGCGTCGGCGCCGACCTCGCAATGCAGTGCCGACACCTCGGGATCCGCCAGCACGAGTTCGCAGGGTGCCCGCCGCCCCAGCCGCAACGGCCGCGGGCCCAGACGCACGCGACGACCGGGTTCGGCGCCTGCCGTCACCACGAGGTAGTGGACCCGCTCCACGCGCGTCGCCGCCGCCGCCGGCCGCGCCGTGGTGATGATCACCGTGCGCGTATCGGTCAGCGCAGCGTCGACGGGCTGCGATCCTTCCAAGCGTTGGCTCCCGTTTCGAGGCGACGAAATCGGAATATTCGATCCCGAATGTGATTTAGTTGGACCCTGCGGATCGTATTGTCATCCTGTTCCAAGCTATCACGGCGCACACTGCAAACGCGTCCCGATATCCGGTCGGGACCGCCCCTTTCGAAGGAGCGACGCGATGACGGCGACGATGGCATTCAAGGGCTCCCTCGCGCACGCGGCGACGCGCATGCGACGCCTGCTCGAGGGCTGGACGCGCCCCGCGCCGGTCGCGACGGCGAGCCGCCCCGACCGCATTCCCGGCGTCTACGGCCTGCTGACCGGCTGCGCCCGGCGCGATGACTGAGACCGGACCGAGCGAGTCCCTGCGGACTCGCGAGTGCTGGTCGAAGGCCCGGACCCTCCGCGGTCCGGGCTGAGGCGCGCCGCGCCGGCTAGGGCTTCTTCAGCTGCATCGTCGCGATCATCAGCGCGTCGACCTTGCGGTCGAGCAGGGCGATGTCGGAGCGCAGCGCCTCGACGTTGTCGGCGTTGCCGGGGTCGGGAGCCTCGCTGGATGCCGTCTGCTGGTCATCGGGGGCTTGCTGCAGGTCCTGATGCAGGGTCCGCAGTTCGACGCCGATCCAGACCAGGGCTGCGATGAGCGCAAGGCGCCAGAGCCAATCGGCGAAGGTGTACTTCATGATGCTTGAACGGTGCCTGTCGGGGGGAGGACACCGATTGTCCCAGGCCCGGGCGCCGGACGGCCCCCGACCGGCGCCCGGGGCCGACGGAAGATGCAGCCCTCAGCGCTGCGTGGCGCGGATCCGCAGCATCAGCTTGACGTACTCGAGATTGGCATGCAGCTGTTCGAGCTGGGCCTTGAGTTCGAGCAGCTTGTGCATGCGCTGGTAGGCGTCGACGCCCGACTGCGCGGTGTCGGCTGCGTTGGCGGCGGCGGCTTTGCGGTTGGCGTCCATGGCCGCATGGTCCGCTGCCCTGCTTTCATGGTCAACCCCGCGAACGCGGGCTAGAGTACGCGCCTCACTGGAGGCGAACGATGAATTGGATACACCCCTTACGCGCCGCGCTCGTCGCCGCGGCTACCGCGGCCGTCGCACTGGGCGCGCAGGCACAGATGAAGGTCGGCGTCATCGCGTCGGCCACCGGGCCCATCGGTGCCGTCGGCATCCCGCAGAAGAACACCGCGGCGCTGCTGCCGCGGCGCATCGGCGACATCGACGTCGAGTACATCGTCCTCGACGATGGCTCCGACTCGACGACCACCGTGACCCAGGTGCGCCGGCTGCTGTCGCAGGACAAGGTCGACGCGATCATCGGCCCCTCGGGCTCGCCCAACGCGATGGCGTCGCTGCAGTTCCTGTCCGAGGCCAAGACGCCGCTGCTGGCGCCGGTGGGAACGGCCGCGGTCGTGCTGCCGATGGACGAGCACAAGCGCTGGGTCTTCAAGACGACGCAGAACGACGGCCTCATCGCCGAGGCGCTGGTCGCCCACATGGCCAAGACGGGCGTCAAGACGCTGGGCTTCATCGGCCTGTCCGACGCCTTCGGCGAGTCCTGGTACCGCACGGTGACGCCGATGCTCGAGCGCGCCGGCATCCGCATCGTCGCCAACGAGCGCTACCAGCGCGGCGACGCCAGCGTGCTCGCGCAGGCGACGAAGATCGTCGCCGCCAACCCCGACGTGGTGCTCGTCGCCGCCGCCGGCGCACCGACGGTGCTGCCCGAGACGACGCTCGTCGAGCGCGGCTACCGCGGCCACATCTACCAGACCCATGGCGCGGCGACGCCCGACTTCGTGCGCCTGGGCGGCAAGGCCGTCGAGGGCACGATCATGGCCGCCAGCCTGATGCTGGTGCTCGACCAGATCGCCGACACGAACCCGTCGCGCAAGGTCGCGCTCGACTACATCGCGGCCTATCAGAAGCTCTACGGCAGCCGCCCGGCGACCTTCGGCGCCAACGTCTACGACGCCGGCCTGCTGCTGCAGCGCGCGGTGCCCGAGGCGGCCAAGAAGGCGCGGCCCGGCACGCCCGAGTTCCGCAGCGCGTTGCGCGACGCGCTCGAATCGGTGCACGAGCTCGTCGGCACCCAGGGCGTCTACAACATGACGCCGCAGGACCATTCGGGCTTCGACCAGCGCGGGCGCGAACTGATGGTGCTGAAGAACGGCACCTGGCAGCTGCTGACGCCCTGATCGGGGTGCCGGGCGCCGCCGCGGCGGCGTCCCTATACTTCCGACCCTGTCGCTAACAGGGTGGGTGGACGTTTGACGCCGTACGCAGCAGGAGGCCGAGCATGCTCGTAGGCGTCGTCAAGGTCGCACTGCAGCGGCCGTACACCTTCGTCGTGCTGGCGCTGCTGCTGCTCATCGTCGGGCCGCTGACGGCGCTGCGCACGCCCACCGACATCTTCCCCGAGATCCGCATCCCGGTCATCGCCGTCGCCTGGCAGTACACCGGGCTGCCGCCCGAGGAGATGAACGGCCGCGTGACGACGCTGTTCGCGCGCTTCCTGACGACGACGGTCAACGACATCGAGCATATCGAGTCGAACTCGTACGCCGGCGTCGGCATCGTCAAGATCTTCTTCCAGAGCGGCGTCAACGTCGCCGTCGCCAACGCCCAGGTCACCGCAGTGGCGCAGGTCGCGCTGCGCCAGATGCCGCCGGGGGCGACGCCGCCGCTGATCCTCAACTACAACGCCTCGACGGTGCCGATCCTGCAGCTCGCCCTCTCGGGCAAGGGGCTGTCGGAGCAGAACCTGTTCGACCTCGGCATCAACACCGTGCGTACGCCGCTGGTGACGATCCCCGGCGCGGCGATTCCGTATCCCTACGGCGGCAAGCAGCGCCAGGTGCAGGTCGACCTCGACCCGGCGGCGCTGGCCGCGCGCGGCCTCTCGGCGCAGGAGGCGACCGCGGCGCTGGCGGCGCAGAACGTGCTCGTGCCGGTGGGCACGCAGAAGATCGGCGACCTCGAATACACGCTCAAGCTCAACGGCGCGCTCGCGGCGATCAAGGACCTCGCGAACCTTCCGATCAAGGTTGCCAACGGCACCACGATCTACCTGCGCGACGTCGCCTTCGTCCACGACGGCAACGCGCCGCAGGCCAGCATCGTCCATGTCGACGGTGCGCGCTCGGTGCTGATGTCGGTGCTCAAGAACGGCGCCACCTCGACGCTGGCCATCGTCGACGGCATCCGCGCCAAGATCGCCGCGATGAAGCCGGCCTGGCCCGACAACCTCGATGTCGTGCCGATCAACGACCAGTCGATCTTCGTGCGCGCGGCGATCCGCGGCGTCGCCACCGAGGGCGCCATCGCCGCCGCGCTGACGAGCTTGATGATCCTGCTCTTCCTCGGCAGCTGGCGCTCGACGGTGATCATCGCAGTGTCGATCCCGCTGGCCATCCTGGGCTCGATCATCGCGCTGGCGGCCATCGGCGAGACGCTCAACATCATGACGCTGGGTGGCCTCGCGCTGGCCGTCGGCATCCTCGTCGACGACGCCACGGTGACGATCGAGAACATCAACTGGCACCTCGAGCAGGGCAAGGACGTCGAGACCGCGATCCTCGACGGCGCGAACCAGATCGTCACCCCGGCCTTCGTCTCGCTGCTGTGCATCTGCATCGTCTTCGTGCCGATGTTCTTCCTGCAGGGCGTGGCGCGCTTCCTCTTCGTGCCGATGGCCGAGGCGGTGATGTTCGCGATGATCGGCTCGTTCATCCTCTCGCGCACGCTGGTGCCGACGATGGCCCACTACCTGCTGCGCGCCCACGCGCCGCACACCGACCTGCACGGCAACAGCCTCGCGCTGCCGCCGACGAGCAACCCGCTCGTGCGCTTCCAGCGCGGCTTCGAGGACCGTTTCGAGCGCCTGCGCGCCGGCTACCGCGATCTGCTGCGTCTGGCGATGGGCCACCGGCGGACCTTCGTCGCGGCCTTCTTCGGCGTCGTGCTGCTCTCGTTCGGCCTGTGGCCGCTGCTGGGCAGCGATTTCTTCCCCGCCGTCGACGGCGGCCAGATCCTGATGCATGCGCGGGTGCCGGTCGGCACCCGGGTCGAGGACTCGGCGGTGCGCTTCGCGGCGATCGAGAACGCGATCCGCGAGGTCGTGCCGCCGGCCGAGATCCGCACCCTGGTCGACAACATCGGCCTGCCGCCGAGCAGCATCAACCTGACCTACAACAACACCGGCGTCGTCGGCAGCCAGGACGGCGACATCCAGATCGCGCTGCGCGCCGAGCACCGGCCCACGGCCGACTACGTGCGCGAGCTGCGCGAGCTGCTGCCGCGGCGTTTCCCCGACACGACGTTCTCGTTCCCGCCGGCCGACATCGTCAGCCAGATCCTGAATTTCGGCGCGCCGGCGCCGATCGACATCCAGGTCCGCGGCGCCAACCTCGCGGCCGACTACGACTACGCCAACCGCTTGCTGAAGGCCGTCAAGCGCATTCCCGGCGTCGCCGACGCGCGCATCCAGCAGTCGCGCCGCAGCCCGGCGTTCAACATCGACCTCGACCGCACCCAGGCCGTCGGACTCGGGCTGACGACGCGCGACGTGACGAACAGCCTCGTCGTCAACCTCGCCGGCAGCAGCCAGGTCGCGCCGACCTACTGGCTCAATCCGGTCAGTGGCGTGACCTACCCGATCGTCATCCAGACGCCGCAATACCGGCTCGACTCGCTGGCCGCGCTGGCCGACCTGCCGGTGACGGCCGGCGGCGGCGCCAACGCGCGGCCGCTGGGTGGCCTGGCGACCTTCAAGCGCAGCGTCGCCAGCGCCGTGGTGACGCAGTTCGACGTCCAGAACACGGTGCAGATCAACGCCACGCCGCAGGACCGCGACCTCGGCGCCGTCGCCGACGACATCCGCCGCGCCATCAAGGACAGCGCCGGCGACCTGCCCAAGGGAGCGACCGTCGTGCTGCAGGGCCAGGTGAAGACGATGGACGCGGCCTTCTCCGGCCTGCTGTTCGGCCTGCTCGGCGCCATCGTGCTGATCTACCTGCTCATCGTCGTCAACTTCCAGTCCTGGAGCGACCCCTTCGTCATCGTCACGGCGCTGCCGGCGGCGCTGGCCGGCATCGTCTGGATGCTGTTCGCCACCCACACGACGCTGTCGGTGCCGGCGCTCACCGGCGCCATCATGTGCATGGGCGTGGCCACCGCCAACAGCGTGCTCGTCATCAGCTTCGCGCGCGAGCGGCTCGAGCAGCTCGGCGACGCCGTGGAAGCCGCCGTCGACGCCGGTTTCGTGCGCTTCCGCCCGGTGCTGATGACGGCGCTGGCGATGATCATCGGCATGCTGCCGATGGCGCTCGGCCTGGGCGAGGGCGGCGAGCAGAACGCGCCGCTGGGCCGCGCGGTGATCGGCGGCCTCGTCTTCGCGACCATCGCCACGCTGATGTTCGTGCCCGTCGTCTTCAGCCTCGTCCACGCGCGCCATCACCACCCGGCGCCGCGTTCCCCTGCCCTTGGAGTGAGTCCCCATGCCGTCTGAAGCCGATCGCGAGCCGGTTTCGCACCGCAAGCTGCGGCTCGGCCTGCTGGCGGCGGCGCTCGTCGCCGCGGCCGTCGTCGCCGCCGGCGTCGTCAGCCGCCACACGCTGGCGGCCGAGCTCGACCGCCGCGCGCAGGCGCAGGCGACGCCGACGGTGGCCGTCGTGACGCCGGCGCGCGCGGCCGTTGCGGCGACGCTCGAACTGCCCGGCCGCATCGAGGCGCAGTCGCAGGCGCCGATCTACGCCCGCGTCAGCGGCTATCTCAAGCGCTGGACGGTCGACATCGGCGCGCCGGTGAAGGCGGGCCAGCTGCTGGCCGAGATCGAGACGCCCGACCTCGACGCCCAGCTCGCGCAGGCACAGGCCGAACTGGCGAGCGCGCGCTCGAACGCCGCACTGGCGGCGAGCACGGCCAAGCGCTGGCAGGCGCTGGTGGCGACCGATTCGGTGTCGCGCCAGGAGGCCGACGAGAAGGCGAGCGACCTCGCGAACAAGGAATCGGTCGTCCACGCGCTGCAGGCCAATGTCGAGCGCTGGCGCACGCTCAAGCGCTTCGCGCGGCTGACGGCGCCCTTCGACGGCACCGTCACGGCGCGCAACACCGATGTCGGCGCGCTGATCGCGGTCGGCGGCGCGCCGGGCTCGGAGCTCTTCGTCGTCGCCGACCTGCGCCGGCTGCGCGTCTACGTCGACGTGCCGCAGACCCAGGTCGCGGCGATCCACGTAGGCGGCGTCGCCCGGCTGACGGTGCCCGAGCGGCCGGGCCATGTCTATGCGGCGCGCGTCGCTTCGATGTCGCACGCCATTGGCGCCGCCTCGGGTGCCATGCGCGTGCAGCTCGAGGCCGCGAACAGCGCCGGCGAGCTGCTGCCCGGCGCCTACGCGGCCATCGCTTTCGAGCTGCCGCGCGAGGCCGGCGCGCTCGCCGTGCCGCCGGGGGCGCTGATCTTCAACCAGAAGGGGCTGGCCGTGGCCGTCGTCGGCGCCGACGACCGGGTGCTGGTCAAGCCGGTGACGGTGGCGCGCGACCTCGGCTCGTCGATCGAGATCGGCAGCGGCCTGACCGCCGGCGACCGCGTCATCACGAACCCTCCCGACGGCATCGCCAGCGGCGATGCGGTGCACGTGGCCGCGGCGGAGCCGGCGGCGGCCAATGGCGGCGGGAACGCGAGCGGGAAGGCGGCCGGTGGCACCAAGTAGGCCGATGCGCAGCGTCGCGGTCTGGGCGTTCGCGGTCTGCGCCGCGCTCGCGGCCTGCTCGCCCGCGCCGGTGCTCAAGCTGCCACCGGTGCCGCTGGCCGTGGCCTACAAGGAGGCCGCGCCCTGGACCGCCGCGCAGCCGGCCGACGCGCTGCCGCGCGCGGCGTGGTGGACGCTCTACGGCGACGCCGAACTCGACGGCCTGCAGCAGCGCTTGATCGAGCACAGCGCCGACCTCGCGGCGGCGCTGGCGCGCTACCAGCAGTCGCGCGCCGTCACCGACCAGATCCGCGCCGCGCAGACGCCGACGCTGGGCGGCTCGCTCAATATGCAGCGCGACCGCCAGGCCGAGCTGCGGCCGCTGCGCGTGCTGGGGCCGCTCTCGCCCGACCGCTATGCGCAGAACACGCTCGGCGTCGATCTCGAATACGAGGTCGATGTCTGGGGCCGCGTGCGCAGCGCCGTCGCCGCCGGCGTCGCCAACGAGCGCGCGGCGCAGGCCGACCTCGAATCGGCGCGGCTGGCGCTGCAGGCCCAGCTCGCCGACAGCTATATCGCGCTGCGCGGACTCGACCGCGACGAGGCGCTGCTGCGCGACAGCGAATCGGCCTACGCCAAGGCGCTGGCGATGACGCAACAGCGCCACGACGGCGGCATCGTCTCGGGGCTGGATCTGGCGCGCGCGCAGGCGCAGCTCGAATCGCTGCGCTCGCAGCGCCAGCAATCGCAGGCGCAGCGCGCGCTGCTCGAACATGCGATCGCGGCACTCGTCGGCGAGTCGCCGTCGAACTTTACGATCGCGCCGCGGCTGGCCGAGATCGCGCTGCCCGCCGTGCCCGTCGGCCTGCCGTCGACGCTGCTGCAGCGCCGCGCCGACATCGCCGCCGCCGAGCGCCGCGTCGCCGCCGCGAATGCCGGCCTCGGCATCGCGCGCGCGGCCTGGTTCCCGGCGGTGACGCTGAGCGCGCTCGGCGGCTTCCAGAGCAAGGACATCGGCCGCTTCATCGTCGCGCCCAATCTGTGGTGGGCGATCGGGCCGACGCTGGCCGGCGCGATCTTCGACGGCGGCCGGCGCGATGCCGAGATCGTCCGCGTCCAGGGCCTGCTGGACGAGGCCGGTGCGAAATACCGCGGCACCGTCATCGGCGCCTTCCAGCAGGTCGAGGACAACCTCGCGCTGCTGGCGCATTACGGCGCCGCGGCGCAATCGGAGCAGGCCGCCGTCGCGGCTTCGCAGCGTTCGCTGGGCTACGCGATGTCGCGCTACCGCGAGGGCGCGGCGAGCTATCTCGAGGTCGTCGCCTCGCAGACGGCGACGCTGCAGGCGCAGCGCAACGCGCTCGACCTCGCGACGCGCCAGCGCCGTGCCAGCGTGCAGCTGATCCGCGCGCTGGGCGGGGGCTGGCAGGCGCCGGGCTGAAGCCGCGCGTACGCGGGCGTCGGCGCTTTCAGCGCTTGCCGCGCCGGCGCAGCCCGGCGATCGCGGCCTGCTGGCGCTGGCGCTGCGCCGGGCTGAGATCGGCGCGCGCGAGCAGCGATGCGAACAGCGCCTCGGGTTCGGGCGGCGCGGCGCCGCGGCGGCCTTCCATCGCCGCCTTCAGCGCCAGCAGCTTGAGTTCGCGCCGCTTCGCTTCATGCTCGGGCGGCGTCGGCAGCTCCCAGGCCGCCTCGATCTGCAGCAGCGCTTCGTCGATGCCGATCTTCGATGGCGATGCCACCGCCGGCGCCAGGCCGGCGCGCCCCGCCAGCGCCTGCTCCCAGGCCGGCGGCAACGCGGCGATGGCGGCCCAGCGGGCTTCGAGGTCGGCGCGTGCGCTGTCGGGTTCGAGGCCGCCGGCTGCTTCGAGAGCGTCGCACAGCGCGAGCTTGGCCGCCAGCGCATCGCATTGCGCCTGCCAGCGCAGCGACTCGCTGCCGGCGATGTAGCGGCGCACGGCCTCGTGCGCGCGCTCGTAGCGGGTGTCGAGCGCGGCGGCGTCGGCGCGCGGCGCGGGGCCGGTGCGCTGCCATTGCCCGTGCACCTCGGCCAGGTTGCGCTTGAGTTCGGCCACCGGTGCGTCGGCGGCGAGCGCTTCGAGGCGCTCGATCAGCGCCAGCCGCTCCGCGCCCTGGGCCTGGTACTGCGCCTCGCGGGCGTTGAACGCGGCGTCGCGGGCGCTGAAGATGCCGTCGATGGCGCCGCGGAAGGCCTGCCACAGCGCCTGCTCGTCGCCGCGACCCAGCGGCAGCGTGCGGGCCTGTTGCTGCCATTCGTCCTGGAGCTGGCGCACGCGCTGCGTGAGTTCGCGAGGCGGCGCATCGGTGCCGAGCGCGCCGGCGGCTTCGATGAGGCGCTCACGTGCGGCCCGCGCCTGCAGCCGCACGGCCTCGAGCGGGGTTTCGAGCCGCGCCAGCGCCGCATTCATGCGCTGCACGAGCGCCTCGCGCGACTTGTGCGGCACGGTGTGCTCGAGAGGTCCGAGCTTGCGCGATTCGGCGCGGAAGCGGTCGACGGCGCCGGCGACCTCGCGCCAGTCGGCGGCCTCGCCCTCGGGCAGCGCCACCGCATCGAGCGCATCGAGCAGCGCCAGCCGCGATGCCAGGTTCTGCTCGCGCGCCGCGCGCTGCGCGGCGATCTGCTCGGCCACTGGCTGGTAGGCGGTCTTCAGCGCGGCGTCGAAGCGCTGCCACAGCGCGCGGCTCGTCGCGCCGCCCAGGCGGTCGAGTTCCTTCCATTGCGCGCGCAGCTCGTCGATCAGCGTCGTGCGCTCCTTGATCGAGAGCTTGAGGGCCGGGCGCCCTTCGGCGCCGGCGGCGGCCAGCGCCTCGGCCTGGTCGGTGAGGTCGTCGCGGGCGCGGCCGCCGGCCCAATGCTGCCAGCCCTTGAGGCGGGCGTAATCGGCCTGCAGCGCTTCGATGCGCGTGCGCAGCGCCACCGACGGCAAGCCGCCGCCATGCAGCAGCTCGTCGATCTCGACCAGATGCTGGTGCGTCGGGCCGAGATGACCGGCGGCGAGGTCGGCCTCGGCCAGCTCGATGAGTTGCGCGAGGCGATCGCTGCGCTCGCCCTGCGCGAGGCGCTGGCGGTCCTTGGCCTCGGCGCGGCGCTGCGCCTGCTGCGCGCCGCGGGCCTCGTCCTGCGCTTGCTGCCAGCGCGCGTAGCGGGCGTCGAGCGCCGCCGCATGGCCGGCATGGGTCAGCGGCGGCAGGTCCTGCCAGCGCGGCGGCGGCGCGTCGGACGGTGCGGCCGCGCCGCCCGTCAGTTGATCGAGCAGCGCCAACCGGGCTTCGAGCGCGTCGGCGTCGGCGAGCGCGCGGTGGATCGATTCGGCGACGGTCGCTTCGGCCACTTCTGCCACATGCGGGACCCGGGTCGCATCGGCGCCTTCGACCGCTGCGGCGCCACCTTCCGTTCGGGCCGACAGCCGGGCCAGCGCCGCGTCCTTCGCCTGCGTCAGTGCCTGCGCCAGCGCCTGCGCCGGCGACGGCGCATCGGGGTGCGCATCGCCGGCGCCGGCGCCGACGGCGGCTGCATCGGCCGCCGCTTTCAGGCCGGTCAGCGCCTGCTGCGCCTGCGCGATCCAGCGCTTGTGCCGCTGCTCGGCCTCGGCGCGCTGCTGCGTCGATTGCGTGAGCTGCCGGTTCAGCGCCGCGAAGGCCTCGGCCTGGGCCGCATCGATCAGCGTCGCGTCCAGCGCCTGCCAGCCGCGATCGAGTTCGACGAGCTGGTTGACGGCAGGACGCGGCTCGGCGGCGAGCGCGCGAGCGGCCTCGATCAGCCGCGCCGCCTGCTCGCCGGTCTCGCGCCGCGCGACGACGGCCTGCAGCCGCTGCTTGGCCAGCCGGTGGACGCGCCGGTCATGCTCGCGGAATTCGCGCTCGGCGCGCTTGAGCGTGGCCTCGCCGGCGATCGCGCCCACCGCCTCGAGCTTGACTTCGAGCGGCGAGGCGTCGCGCGCCAGCGCCAGCAGCGCCGCGTCGTCGCTGCCGGCGTCGCGCCGGCGCGCGGCCCAGTCGACCGGCGGCGCGGCCGGTGCC
>JAGWTU010000030.1 GCA_028868825.1 Burkholderiales bacterium
CGCCCCATCGTGCTGCCCGACACCGGCGAGGTGCGCATCGGCATCGTCGCCGGCAAGGATGTCTCGGCCAACTTCGACATGCACAACCTGGCCAGCCTGATGCACGGCGACCAGGTGCGCGTGCGCCGCTCGCCGTCGACGGTGCGCTTCCTGCACCCGCGCGGCTGGAGCTATTACGCGACGCTGCGGCGCAAGCTGCGCTGGTACGACGGCGTCGTATGAAGCAGATCCACGCCGCCGCTGCTGCGCCATGCTCAGGCGATTGACGCTGCGCGACGTCGCGATCGTCGCCGAGCTCGAGGTCGACCTCGGGCCCGGCTTCACGGTCCTCACCGGCGAGACCGGCGCCGGCAAGTCCATCCTCATCGACGCGCTGCAGCTCGCGCTGGGCAACCGCGCCGACGCCGCGCTGGTGCGCGAAGGCGCGGCGCGCGCCGAGGTCAGCGCCGAGTTCGATCCGCCGGACTCGCTGGGCCCCTGGCTCGACGCCGCCGGTTTCGCGCGCGACGAGACGCTGCTGCTGCGCCGCCACCTCGACAACCAGGGCCGCAGCCGCGGCTGGATCAACGGCAGCCCGGCGACGATGGCGCAGCTGCGCGAGGCCGCCGACCATCTCGTCGAGATCCATGGCCAGCATGCCTGGCAGAGCCTGACGCGGCCGGCCGCCGTGCGCGAGCTGCTCGATGCGCAGGCCGGCGTCGATGGCGCACCGATGGCCGGCGCCTGGCGGACGTGGCGCGCCGCCGTCGCCGAGCTGGCGGACGCGCGAGCGCGCCGCGACACGCTGGACCGCGAGCGCGAACGGCTGGCCTGGCAGGTCGCCGAGCTCGACAAGCTCGCGCCCGCCGAAGGCCAGTGGGAGACGCTCAACGCCGAGCATGAGCGGCTGGCCCATGCGCAGGCGCTGATCGAAGGTGCGCGCACGGCGCTGGACGCGATCGACGAGGCCGACGACAGCGCCGGCGCCCTGCTCGCGCGCGCCGTCGCCGCGCTCGACGAGGTGCTGCGCCACGACGCCGAGCTCGGCGCCGTCGCCGAACTGCTGCGCGGCGCGCAGGCGCAGATCGACGATGCCGCGCATACCTTGAACGGCTATCTCGGGCATCGCGAACCCGACCCGCAACGGCTGGCCGAACTCGACGCGCAGATCGGCGCCTGGGTCACGGCCGCACGCCGCCACCGCCGCGCGCCGGCCGAACTGCCGGCGCTGCTGGCGTCCTGGCAGTCCGAGCTGCGCACGCTCGATGCCGCCGCCGACCTCGATCGGCTCGAGCGCGCCGCCGCCACCGCCGAGGCGGCCTGGCGCGACGAGGCCGCGAAGGTCTCGAAGCTGCGTCGCAAGGCGGCACCGCGGCTGGCCGCGGCGGTGACGCAGGCGATGCAGTCGCTGGGCATGGCCGGCGGGCGCTTCGAGGTCGCATTGATCCCGCAATCCGGGCCGCAATCCGAGCCGCAGGCCTACGGGCTCGAAAGCGTCGAGTTCCGCGTCGCCGGCCATGCCGGCAGCACGCCGCGGCCGCTGGCCAAGGTGGCCTCGGGCGGCGAGCTGTCGCGGCTGGCGCTGGCGATCGCGGTGACGACGGCGCAGGGCGGCGCCGGCGCACGCGCGGCAAGTCCGGTAGGCCCCTCCGGCGCGGGCGCGACATTGATCTTCGACGAGGTCGACGCCGGCGTCGGCGGCACCGTCGCCGACAGCGTCGGCCGGCTGATGAAGCAGCTCGGCGCGACGAGCCAGGTGCTGGCCGTGACGCATCTGGCCCAGGTCGCGGCCTGCGCCGACGGCCATTGCGTCGTCAGCAAATCGCTGCGCGGCAAGCAGACGCTGTCGGACCTGCAGCGGGTCGACGGCGAGGCGCGCGTCGCCGAGATCGCGCGCATGCTCGGCGGCGAACGGCTGTCGGGCCAGGCCCATGCGCAGGCCCTGCTCGGCCTGGGCGGCAAGGCGGCCAGTGGAGCATCCAAGTGAGCGAGTGGATGCCGCTGGACCGGCGCACGCGCGACGAGGTCATCCTCGTCACCGGCATCTCGGGCTCGGGCAAGTCGGTGGCGCTGCATGCGCTCGAGGACGCCGGCTATTTCTGCGTCGACAACCTGCCGCCCGAACTGCTGCGCGACTTCATCCGCCTCGAACATGGGCGCTACACGCACCGCGTCGCCGCAGCGGTGGACGTGCGCACCGCGACCTCGCTGCCGACCCTGGTGCCGCTGATCGACGAGCTGCGTGCCGAGGGCGTGCGCATCCGCTCGCTCTTCCTCGACGCCAGCGACGATGCGCTGCTGCGCCGCTTCTCCGAGACGCGCCGCCCGCACCCGCTGACGGCGGCGCATCAGCGCGGCGATGCGGTGCGCGCGCTCATCGACGCGATCCGGCTCGAGCGCGCGCTGCTCGCCGACCTGCGCGAGGTCAGCACCGTCATCGACACCAGCCAGCTGCGCCCTGCCCTGCTGCGCGGCTGGGTGCGCTCGCTGGTCGGCGCTCGCGACGCCGCGCTGACGCTCGTGTTCGAGTCGTTCGCCTTCAAGCACGGCGTACCGCTCGACGCCGATTACGTCTTCGACCTGCGCGTGCTGCCCAACCCGTACTACATCCGTGAGCTGCGGCCACTGACCGGCCGCGACGCGCCGGTGGCCGCCTACCTCGAGGCCCAGCCCGAGGCGGCCGAGATGCTGGGCCAGATCGCCGGCTTCCTCGAACGCTGGATCCCGAATTTCGAGAGCGACCAGCGCAGCTACCTGACGGTGGCGCTGGGCTGCACCGGCGGCCAGCACCGCTCGGTCTACGGCGCCGAATGGCTGGGCCAGCGCTTCGCGGCGCGCCAGTCGACGCTGGTGCGGCACCGCGAACTCGACGCGCGCGAGTGACGCGCGACGGCGGCGCGAGCGATGGACGATTCGAATACCCTGCCCGACCCGCTGCCGCTGTTCCCACTGCAGCTCGTGCTGTTCCCGGGATCACGGCTGCACCTGAAGGTGTTCGAGCCCCGCTATGTCGACCTGGTCTCGGCATGCCTGCGCGAGCAGCGACCCTTCGGCGTGGTCTGCCTGCGCACGGGACACGAGGTCGGTCGCCAGACCGTGGCCTTCGAGGATCTCGGCACGCTCGCGCATATCGACGCCGTCGATGCCGAGCAGCCCGCGCTGCTGCATCTGCGCTGCACCGGCGGCCTGCGCTTCAGGATCGAAGGCGATGCGCACCCGCAGGCCGATGGCCTGTGGCTGTGCCAGGCGCAGGCCATCGCCGCCGATCCGCCGCGCTCGCCCGGCGCGGCGATGCTGGCCACCGTGACGGCGCTGGCCGAGGCGATCCGCAAGCTGCAGGAACAGGACCAGCTGCCCTTCGCGGCGCCGTTCCGGCTCGACGACGCGGGCTGGGTCGCCAACCGCTGGTGCGAACTGCTGCCGATCCCGCTCGCCGCCAAGCAGCGGCTGATGGCGCTCGAGGACCCGATGCTGCGGCTGTCGGTCGTCGACGGCTATCTGCGCGACAAGAAGGTCGTCAGCGGCTGAGCAGCACGCGCAGCGGCGCCGGCAGGCCCATCGCCAGCGCCTCGGCCGTCGTCACCCAGCGACCTGCCGGCAATGCCGCCGGCGGCTGCGCTCGCGCCGGCCATTGCCAGGCCAGCACCTGCAGCGTCCAGTCGAAATGCGTCAGCGCATGCTCGATGGTCGGCTGCCAGCGGCCCTCGCCGCGCCAGCCGGCCGTGTAGCGCTGCAGCGCATCGACGCTCTCGTGCTCGGGCAGGCTCCACAGCCCGGCCCAGACGCCGCGCGATTCGCGCTGCACGAGGAAATGGCGTTCGCCGCGGCGCAGCCACAGCAGCGCATGGCTGCGCCGGCCGCGCTTGGCGCGGCGCGACTTCAGCGGATAGTCCTCGGGCCGGCCCTGTGCATGGGCGACGCAGCCGCGCTTCAGCGGGCAGCGCGCGCAATCCGGCGCGCGCAGCGTGCACAGCGTCGCGCCCAGGTCCATCAGGCCCTGGGTGTAGATGTCGATGTCGTGCTCGGGCAGCAGCGATTCGGCCAGCGCCCAGAGCTCGCGCTGCGGCGCCGCCTGCGCGAGGTCGCCGGCAAAGCCGCTGCAGCGCGCGAGCACGCGCTTGACGTTGCCGTCGAGGATCGCGGCGCGCTCGCCGTGGCAGAACGCGGCGATCGCGGCCGCCGTCGAGCGGCCGATGCCGGGCAGCTCGGCCAGCGCCGCGCTGCTCGGCGGAAAGCGCCCGCCATGCTGCGCGACGACGGCCTGCGCGCAGCGGTGCAGATTGCGCGCGCGGCTGTAATGGCCCAGCCCGCTCCACAGCGCCAGCACGTCGTCCAGCGGCGCCGCGGCGAGCGCGCGCACATCGGGGAAGCGCGCGACGAAGCAGCCGTAATAGTCGATGACGGTGGCGACCTGGGTCTGCTGCAGCATGACCTCGGACAGCCAGACCCGGTACGGATCGCGCGTGCCCTGCCAGGGCAGGCCGCTGCGGCCATGGCTGCGCTGCCAGCGCACGACGCCGGCGGCGAAGGCAGCGGGATTCAAGCCGCGTCCTGCTGCGCGAGCACGAGCCGTTCGGGCGCGTCGGCCAGGCTGCGCGCGCTGGCGACGGCCTCGCCGGCAACGGCATCGAGCCGGCGTTCGAGGTTCTGCAGATGCTGGTCCTGCGACTGCACCTCGTCGATGCGCTGCTCGAGCTCGCCGGCGGCGAGCTGCACGCGCTGCAGCGCCTCGCGCCGGCGCGTGTAGGCGCGGCGGCGCTCGCGCAGCTGCACGTCGACCTGGCTCGTCGCGCCCTTGCTCCACAGTTCGATCTCGCCGGCGGCGTTCTCGAACACGACGCGCAGCTTGGACAGCAGCATGCGGCGGAACTGCTCGGCGAAGCCCGGCGCGGCCATGCGCCAGGCCTGGCTCAGGCCGAGGTAGCGGCTGTAGTTCTGGTCGATGAGGTCGATCTCGGCCAGCCACGGGTCCATCGACGGCGGCGGCGCGAGCACGAAAGAGAACGCGAAATCGGCGTTGAGCTGGTTGAAGCTCGCGTCGAGCATCTGGTGCATCTCGGCGCCCTGCGTCGCGGCCTGCTTGAGCGCGGCGCGCAGCCGCTGCATCAGCGTGTCGAAGGCGCCGCGGCCGCCGAGGTTGAGCAGCCGCGCCCGCATCGCCGATTGCATCGCCGCGACCTCGCTGCGCAGCGCGTCGCTGGACAGCGGCGTGAGCAGCGCGCGCAGCAAGCGCATCTGCACCGCGCGCAGCGCGGCGAGGCGGCCGGTGCATTGCTCGAATTCGGCCACTTCGGCATCGGCGCGCTCGATCATCATGCGCAGCTTGGCGCCGCTCTTGCCGCGCAGCCCGCGCAGTTCGAGCAGCTGTTCGGCCTGCTGGCGCCGGCGGTCGGCGAGGCGCCGCGCGGCGACGCCGCGCAGCTGCTCGATGACGTCGAGCGCCGATTGCAGCAGCAGCTGGCGCCGGCGCGGCAGCAGCTCGGCCACCAGCGCCTGTTCCAGCGGCGGCAGCCGGCTGGCCTGCAGCGCCGCGGCGTTGCCGTCGACGCGGGCGGCGAGCGCGTCGCGCGCCGACAGCGCGAACACGCGCTGCACCGGCACCGTCAGCGTCTCGGCGGTGATCTCGCGCTGGCGTTCGATCTGCGCAGCCACCGCCTCGGCGCTGGCCAGCGGGTCGACCAGCGTGTCGATCTTGTTGAGGACGATGAAGGTCTCGAGGCTGGCCTGGCCCAGATGCTCGCGCCAGATCGTCAGGTCCGATCGCGTCACGCCGGTGTCGGCGCCGAGCACGAAGACCACGGCGTGCGCCGTCGGCAGCAGGCCCAGCGTCAGTTCGGGTTCGGCACCGACGGCGTTCAGGCCCGGCGTGTCGATGACGACGAGGCCGCGCTCGAGCAGCGGATGCGGGTAGTTGATGACGGCGTGGCGCCAGGCCGGGACCTCGACGCTGCCGTCGGCGGCCTGCGGCGGGTTGTCCTCGGGATGCGCATCGCTCCAGAAGCCGAGCGCGGCGGCCTGTTCGACGCTCACGCGCTGCGTCCGCGTGACGGCGCCCAGCGCCTGCGCCAGCGCATGCGGGTCGCCCGGGTCCAGCGTGACGATCTGCCAATGCTCGTCGCGCGGCCGCAGCTCGGCCAGCGAGAGGCCGCGCAGCCGCGTCTCGATCGGCAGCAGCGCCAGCCGCGGCGGGTGGCCGCGGTCGTGCCGCAGTTCGACCGGGCACATCGTCGTGCGGCCGGGCGTGGCCGGCAGCACGCGGCGGCCGGAATCGCCGAAGAAGATGGCGTTGATCAGTTCCGACTTGCCGCGCGAGAACTCGGCGACGAAGGCCAGCACCAGCTTGTCCGAGCCGAGCCGGTCGCGCAGCCCGGCCAGCCGCGCGGCGTCGCCATCGTCGAGCAGGTCCTGCTCGACCAGCGCCTGGCCCAGGCGTGCCAGGTGGCGGTCGAGCGCGGCACGCCAGGACGCGAGTTCGTCCAGGCTGGCGGCGATGGGACTGGGGTTGGCCATGGGGCAGGGGTCAGCCGGCGCATCCTAGCGCAGGCCGCGACGATTCGCGGCGATGGCAGGCGACGGGCCCGGGTCTGTTTGTAGCGCGAAATTCACGATCCGATGCCGAATCGACGCCGCGGTTACCGACGCTGACAACCCGGGCAGTAGTACGTCGAACGCTGGGCCTGCAAAATGCGGCGCACCTGGGCCCCGCAACGCGGGCAGGCGAGCCCGGCGCGGCCGTAGACGGCGGCCTGCGCCTGGTAGGCACCGGCGGCGCCGTGGACGTCGGTGAAATCGCGCAGCGTCGAGCCGCCGAGTTCGAGCGCGCGTGCCAGCGTCGCGCGCACCGCCGCCAGCAGCCGCGCGGCGCGCGGCCGGCTGATGCGGTCTGCCCGCAGCGCGGGGTGGATCGCCGCCTCGTGCAGCGCCTCGCAGGCGTAGATGTTGCCGGCGCCGACGATGGCCTCGCCGGCCAGCAGCACCGCCTTCACCGGCGAGCGCCGGGCGGCCAGCGCGGCGTGGAAGCTCTGCGGCGTCAGCGCCGGATCGAACGGCTCGGGTCCGAGACGCGCCAGCAGCGAAGCCGCCGGTTCGTCGTCGATCGCGCTCGACCAGACGACGGCGCCGAAGCGCCGCGGGTCGTTGAGCCGCAGCGTGCCGCGCTCGGTGACGAGGTCGCAGTGATCATGCGGGCCCGGGGGCGGCGGCGCCTCGAGCAGCGCCAGCGATCCCGACATGCCCAGGTGCATGAGCAGTCCGCCGGCCGGCTCACCGGCGCGCGTCAGCGGCAGCCAGAGGTATTTGCCGCGGCGGTCGACGGCACCGACGCGCGTGCCGGCGAGCGATGCGGGGTCGCAGCCCAGCGGCCAGCGCAGCGGCTTGCCCAGCCGCAGCGCCTGCACCCGGGCACCGAGCAACGGCGCGGCAATACCGCGGCGGGTGACTTCGACTTCGGGCCATTCGGGCATCAGTACCGCCCGGCCGTTCCGAAGGGACTGAACGCCTCCGGGGACACGAAGGGTCCCCTCCGGGTCCCATGGGGCAGCGAACGAAGTGAGCGTGGGGGCTGCATGAACTCATTATGTGAGAATGACTCTGTAGGCCAGACCCGGCCGCGCCGCCGTGGCGCCGCCCCGCCCCGCCGGGCCATCGCAGGCGGTGCGCCGGGCCTCCCCGCCGTTCCTGAAAGTGCCGATGTCCGATCGCATCCGTCCGCCGCGCCCGCCCTACTCGCCGGCGCGCTTCGCGCCCGCCGCCGCGCTGCTCGCCGCGCTGTTCGCCAACCCGCCGGGTCATGCCGCGGCGGCGGCCACGCCCGCACCCGCCGCATCGGCCGCCAGCGACGCGCCGGCGGTCGCCAATTCCGAACTCGACGGGCGGCTGCTCTACGAACTGCTCGTCGGCGAGATGGCGCTCAACGGTGGCGACAACGGCGGCGCTTACGAGTTGATCCTCGACGCCGCCCGGCGCACGAAGGACGCGACGCTGTTCCGGCGCGCCGTCGACATCGCGCTGCAGGGCCGCGCCGGCGACAAGGCGCTCGAGGCCGCGCGCGCCTGGCGCGAGGCGCAGCCCGCATCGCTCGAGCCGCTGCGGCTGCAGTTGCAGATCCTCATGCTGCTCAACCGCCCGACCGCGCTGGCCGAGCCGCTGAAGGCGCTGCTGGCGCAGACGCCGGTGGTCGAATTGCCCGGGCTGATCTCGGCGCTGCCGCGGCTGCTGCAGCGCGCGGCCGACCCGAAATCGGTCGCGCAGGTCGTGCAGCAGCAGCTCGAGCCCTACCGCAGGCTGCCGGCGACCCGCGCCGTCGCGCTCGTCGCGCAGGGCCGCTGCTGGCTCGTCGCCAAGGACGCCGACCGCGCCCTGGCGCTGGCGCGCGAAGCGCATGCGGCCGACCCGAAATCCGCCGACGCGGCGGCGCTGGCGCTCGAGTTGATGCACGACAAGCCCGAGGCCGAGGCGCTGGCGCAGGACTACCTCCAGCGGCCGGACGCCGACTCCGCGCTGCGGCTGAGCTATGTGCGCGTGCTCACGCGGGCACAGCGCTATGCCGATGCGGTGACGCAACTCGATGCCGTCACCCGCGCCCAACCCGATCTGGCGCCGCCGTTCCTGACGCTCGGTGCGCTGCAGCTCGAACTCAAGCACGCCAAGGAAGGCGAGGCGGCACTGATCCATTACCTCGATCTGGTGCGCAAGTCGGCCCCCGCCAAGCCGGCGGCCGAGGACGCCTCGGCATCGATGCCCGAAACGGCCGAGGCCGACGACGACGAGCCGGCCGAGTCGGCGACGGACGCCGGGCAGGTCCAGGCCTGGCTGATGTTGGCGCAGTCGGCCGAAAGCCGCGGCGACTATGCGGCGGCCGAGCAATGGCTGGCGCATGTCGACGACCCGAAGCGCGCGCTCGAGGTGCAGACCCGCCGCGCGTCGATCCTCGTGCACCAGGGCCAGCTGAAGCAGGCGCTGGAACTCGTGCGCCAGGTGCCTGAGCGCAACAAGGACGACGCGCGCGCCAAGCTGCTGGCCGAGGCCGGCCTGCAGCGCGACGCCAAGGATTGGAAGGGCGCCTTCGAGACGCTGGCGCAGGCCAATCAGCGCTTTGTCGACGACCCCGACCTGCTGTATGAGCAGGCGATGATGGCCGAGAAGACCGGCCGCGCGGACGAGATGGAGCGGCTGCTGCGCCGCGTGATCGAGCTCAAGCCCGACAACGCGCAGGCCCACAATGCGCTGGGCTACGCGCTCGCCGATCGCGGCCAGCGCCTGACCGAGGCCCGCGCCTACATCCAGCGCGCGCTCGACCTCGCGCCCGGCGACCCCTACATCACCGACAGCCTGGGCTGGGTCGAATTCAGGCTCGGCAACCGCGATCAGGCCGCCGCGCTGCTCGAACGCGCCTATGCCTCGCGCCCCGATCCCGAGATCGGCGCCCATCTGGGCGAGGTGCTGTGGACCCTGGGGCGCCAGATCGAGGCGCGCAAGGTCTGGGCCGAGGCACGCGCGCTCGATCGCGACAACGACGTGCTGCGCGAAACGCTCACACGCCTGCACGTCAACCTGTGAAACGCCGCGCGCTGCTCCTTCAAGCCGGTGCGGCCGTTGCGGCTGCCGCGCTGCTGGCGGGCTGCGCGAGCTGGCGCGCCACCGATGCCTCGTGGACGACCGGCCGCATCAGCGTTCGCGTCGATGCCAGCGCGGCCCATGCGGCGCAGAGCGTCAGCGCCGGTTTCGAATTGCGCGGCAACGGCGAATTCGGCGAGCTGCGCCTGGACACGCCGATGGGCCTGCGCATCGCCAGCGCGCGCTGGAGCCCCGGCGCCGCGCAGCTCACCGGCAGCGACGGCGACCACAGCTACGACAGCCTCGACGCCCTCTCGCGCGACGTGCTCGGCGAGGTGCTGCCGCTGGCCGCGCTGCCCGACTGGGTCGCCGGCCGCCCCTGGCCCGCCGCGTCGTGGCAGAAGACGGATGACGGCTTCGAACAGCTCGGCTGGTTCGTCGTGCTGACGCGCCGCAGCGAAGGCTGGATCGAGGCCCGCCGCGACACCGCACCCAAGGTCCTGATGCGGATGATCATCGATCACTGATCGCGAACCCCGATGCGCGCCCTGTGGGACCTGCCGGCACCGGCGAAGATCAATCTGTTCCTGCATGTCGTCGGCCGGCGAGCCGACGGCTACCACCTGCTGCAGTCGCCGTTCCTGCTGCTGGACTGGGCCGACCGGCTGCATTTCGAACGGCGCGACGACGGTGCCATCGCGCGCCACGACCTCGGCGCGGCGCTGCCGGCCGACGACCTGTGCCTGCGCGCGGCGCGGCTGCTGCAAGCGGCCAGCGGCACGCCGCTCGGCGTCGACATCTCGATCGCCAAGGTGCTGCCCTGGGGCGCGGGCCTGGGCGGCGGCAGTTCCGATGCGGCGACGACGCTGCTCGCGCTGAACCGCCTGTGGCGGCTCGAATGGCCGCGGCAACGGCTCGCGGCGCTGGCGCTGCAGCTCGGCGCCGATGTGCCGTTCTTCATCGGCGGGCGCAACGCCTTCGTCGAAGGCATCGGCGAGCGGCTCACGCCGCTGCGCTGCGCGCCGGCGCTTTACGCCGTCGTCAAGCCGCCGGCGGCCCTGGCCACGCGTGAGATCTTCGAGCATCCGGCCCTTATTCGGGACCATGTTCCTGCTATACTAGAAGGCTCTCTGGGGAGTGCAGCGGATGGCTGCGATTGCCCGGCAGCGTGGCTGGAAGGGTTCGGTTCGAACGACCTCCAGGCGCCGGCCGAGGATCGCTGTCCCGAGGTGGCGCAAGCCGCCCGCTGGCTGGAATCGCATTACGGCAACAGCCGCATGACGGGTTCGGGCAGCGCGGTATTCGCCAGGGTCGGTACGGTCGACCCACCCTTGTCGGCATTTCCGGCGGATCAGCTTCCGCCGGCCTGGGTGGGACGGATGTGCCGCAGTCTGGTCGAGCACCCGTTGCGGGGCTGGGCCGACTGAGACCGGTTTTGGGTGGCGGCTTCGGCCGCAACCTGTGTAGGGGAGTCGCCAAGTTGGTCAAGGCATCGGATTTTGATTCCGACATGCGAGGGTTCGAGTCCTTCCTCCCCTGCCAAATCTTCTAAGCCGCCGCGTCTCGCGCGCGGCGCGCCACCAGCGGAGTCTTCATCGTGCTCTTCAACACCGTGCTGTTCACCGGCAACGCCAACCCGGTGTTGGCGCAGGAAATGGCCGGCCACCTCGGCGTCGAGCTCGGCCAGGCGATGGTGGGCCGCTTCTCCGACGGCGAGGTCACGGTCGAGATCCGCCAGAACGTCCGCGCCCGCGACGTCTTCGTCGTGCAGCCGACCTGCGCGCCGACGAACGAGAACCTGATGGAACTGCTGATCATGGTCGATGCGCTCAAGCGTGCCAGCGCGCGCCGCATCACCGCCGTGATCCCGTATTTCGGCTATGCGCGCCAGGACCGCCGCCCGCGCAGCACGCGCGTGCCGATCAGCGCCAAGGTCGTCGCCAACCTGCTCGAGACCGTCGGCGTCGAGCGCGTGCTGACGATGGACCTGCACGCCGACCAGATCCAGGGCTTCTTCGACATCCCGGTCGACAACATCTACGCCAGCCCCGTGCTGCTGTCCGACGTCAAGAGCAAGTCGTATTCGAACCTCGTCGTGATCTCGCCCGATGTCGGCGGCGTCGTGCGCGCACGCGCGCTGGCCAAGCAGCTCGGCTGCGACCTGGCCATCATCGACAAGCGCCGCCCCACCGCCAACGTCTCCGAGGTCATGCACGTGATCGGCGAGATCGAGGGCCGCAACTGCGTGATCATGGACGACATGATCGACACCGCCGGCACGCTCGTGAAGGCGGCCGAGGTGCTGAAGACGCGCGGCGCCAAGAGCGTCTACGCCTATTGCACGCACCCGGTGTTCTCGGGCCCGGCGGTCGAGCGCATCAAGGCCTCGCACATCGACGAGGTCGTCGTCACCAACACCATCGCGCTGTCCGACGCCGCGCGCGCCTGCCCCAAGATCCGCCAGCTGTCGGTGGCCTTCCTGTTCGCCGAGACGATCCGCCGCATCAGCGACGGCGAATCGGTGACGTCGCTGTTCGCCGAGCAGAACGCCAACTTCTGAACCCGTTTCCGCGGGGCCGCAAGGTCCCGCATACCCAGCCGCCTGGTCGCGGGCGGCTTTCTCAACCTGGAGTCATTCCAATGAAATTCACCGCTTTCGAGCGTACGCAGCAGGGGACCGGAGCGAGCCGCCGCCTGCGCCACGCCGCCAAGGTGCCGGGCATCGTCTACGGCGCCGGCGAACCGAAGATGATCGAGCTCGATCACAACGCCCTGTTCTTCGCGCTGAAGAAGGAAGCCTTCCACTCGTCGATCCTCGAGATGGACCTGGCCGGCAAGACCGAGAAGGTCCTGCTGCGCGACTTCCAGATGCACGCCTACAAGCCGATGGTCATGCACATCGACTTCCAGCGCGTCGACGAGACGACGCGCCTGCGCAAGAAGGTGCCGCTGCACTTCGTCGGCGAGGAGACCTCGACCGCGGTGAAGACCGACAAGTGCCTGGTCAGCCATGTCCGCACCGATCTCGAGATCGAATGCCTGGCCTCGCAGCTGCCCGAGTTCGTGACGATCGACCTGTCGGGTCTCGTCAAGGGCACGAGCCTGCACGCCAGCGACCTCAAGCTGCCCGAGGGCATCAAGGCCGTCAAGCATGGCACGCTGAACCCGGTCATCGTCGCCGTGACGACGCCGAAGGCCGAGGAAGAAGTCGTCGATCCGGCTGCTCCGGTCGTCGTCGCGCCCGAGAAGGGCAAGGGCGCCAAGCCCAAGAAGGACGAGAAGCAGAACAAGAAGTAAGACGGGCCGCAACCCGACAAGTCGTCGTCCGGACTCCAAGGGAGCGGACGGCGACGCAAGAAAGAGGACACCGAGGTGTCCTCTTGTTCATTGCGGGCGTCGAATTTCTGGCTCAGGCACCGGCCCACATGCCTCGCACCAGCAGCATCGACAGCGTCAGCATCGTCAGCCCGATCAGCGCGTCGAGCATCTGCCAGGCCCGCGGCCGCGCGAACCAGGGCGCGAGCCGACGCGCGCCGAAGCCCAGCGCGCAGAACCAGCCCAGGCTGGCCATGCTGGCGCCGACCACGAACCAGCCGCGCAGGGCGGCCGGCTGCCGCGCGCCGACGCTGCCCACGAGCACAACGGTGTCGAGATACACATGCGGGTTGAGCAGCGTGAACGCCGCCGCCTGCGCCATCGCGGCGCCGCGGCCAAGTCCCGCGCCGCCCAGTGCGGCCTGCAGGCGCTGCGGCTCGCGCGCGCGCATCAGCGCCTGCCAGCCGTAGTAGGCCAGGAACGCCGCACCGGCCAGCGCCAGCACGCGCGCGAGGCCGGGCCGCTCGCCGAGCGCCCGCGCCATCCCCATCACCCCGGCGGTGATCAGCACCGCATCGGCCAGCGCGCAGAACGCCACGACGCTGCCGACATGCTCGCGGCGCAGGCCCTGGCGCAGCACGAAGGCGTTCTGCGCGCCGATGGCGACGATGAGCCCGAAGCTCAGGGCCAGGCCCTGGACGAAGACCGGACAGACCGCGGCAGCGGCGAAGGACGAAGTAGCCATGGCGCCAGCTTGCCAGCATCGACTGGTGAAGACAAACTCTCGTTTCTAATGCGACATTAGATTGACTAATCTCATGCTGGACTATCCCGCGCTCGATGCGCTGGCCGCCGTGATCCGCGAGGGCAGCTTCGATCGCGCCGCCCGCACGCTGCACGTGACGCCATCGGCGATCTCGCAGCGCATCCGGCTGCTCGAGGAGCGGGCCGGCTGCGCGCTCGTCGTGCGCGCGCAGCCCTGCCGGGCGACCGAGACCGGCCGGCGGCTTTGCCAGCACGTCGACCGCGTGCGCCTGCTCGAGCAGGAACTGCAGGACGCGCTGCCCGCACTCGCCCCCGAGGGCGGCGCACGCGTGGCGCTGCCGGTGGCGGTGAATGCCGACAGCCTGGCGACCTGGTTCGCGCCCGCCGTCGCCGCCTTCGCGGCCGACGCGCCGGTCTGGATCGAGGTCGCCGTCGACGACCAGGACCACACGGCCGAATGGCTGCGCAGCGGCACCGTGCTGGCCGCCGTGACGGCCAGCGCGCGCCCGGCACCCGGCT
Organism: Burkholderiales bacterium; assembly: GCA_028868825.1. Lineage (GTDB taxonomy): Bacteria > Pseudomonadota > Gammaproteobacteria > Burkholderiales > Burkholderiaceae_C > Rubrivivax. The sequence continues at coordinate 14,134 of JAGWTU010000030.1, forward strand.
GCAACGCCCGCGCGCTGGGCGCGATGCGCTATCGCGCGGTCGCGGCACCGGCCTTCCTGCGGCGCCATTTCGACCAGGGCGTCGGCGCCGGCAGCCTGGCGCGCGCGCCGAGCCTGTCGTTCAACACCAAGGACGAACTGCAGTCGCGCTGGGCGCGGCGCGTCTGCCATCGCCATGTCGAGCTGCCGCGGCATCTGCTGCCCTCGCCGCAGGCCTTCGTCGCCGCGGCCGTCGCCGGCATGGGCTGGGGCATGCAGCCGCAGGCGCTGATCGAGCGCGAACTGGCCGACGGCACGCTCGTCGAACTGCTGCCCGACACGCCGCTGGACGTGCCGCTGCATTGGCACGAGGCGCGCGCCGCCTCGGCGCTGCTCGACGGCCTGACGCGGCGCGTCGTCGCCGCGGCGCACGCGGCGCTTGCGGCGCCCTGAAACTTCAGGGGGCGAGCCGCTCGCGCCAGCCGAGCCCGGCCTCGGTGCCGGCAGCGGGCCGGTATTCGCAGCCGACCCAGCCGCGGTAGCCGATGCGGTCGAGATGCGCGAACAGGAAGGCGTGGTGGATCTCGCCGCTGCCGGGTTCGTGGCGCCCCGGGTTGTCTGCGATCTGGATATGGTCGATGCGATCGAGGTAGCGCTCGAGCGTCGCCGCCAGCTCGCCTTCCATGCGCTGCGCATGGTAGACGTCGTACTGGACGTAGGCGTTGTCGGCGCCGACCTCGTCGAGGATGGCCACCGCCTGCGCCGTACGGTTGAGATAGAAGCCGGGCATGTCGAACGTGTTGATCGGCTCGATCATCAAGCGCAGCCCATGGCGCTTCAATTCGCCAGCCGCGTAGCGCAGATTGCCGACGAGGGTCCGGTGCAGCAGATCGGCATCGACACCCGCGGGCGCCAGCCCGGCAAGGCAATTGAGCCGCGGCACGCCGAGGATGCGCGCGTAGTCGATCGCCTGCGCCACGCCGGCGCGGAATTCATCGACGCGGTCGGGATGGCAGGCGATGCCGCGCTCGCCCGCGTCCCAATCGCCCGGCGGCAGGTTGTGCAGCACCAGCGCGAGGCGATGCCGGTCCAGCCGCGCGCGGATCTCGACCGCGGGCCAGGCATAGGGGAACAGGCATTCGACGGCCTCGAATCCCGCCTGCGCGGCGCGCTCGAAGCGGTCGAGGAAGGCCACTTCGTTGAACAGCAGCGTGAGGTTGGCATCGAAGCGCGGCATGGTGGCTCCAGCGGATGGAGGGGGTGGTCTGGCTCGTCGTCGGTCTGGCAATCCTGCACCAGGCCGAGGTCGGCCACCAGCGCGCTGTAGCCTGTCGTCTGCGGTTCGTCGGGCATCGCATGGGCGGCGAAGCCGAAGCCGTCGAACAGCGCCCGCATGCGCGGGTTGCGGTGGCGGTAGGTGGTGGCGCGGAATTCGGTCGCCCCGGCCGCCACGCCCCAGTCGATCAGCATCTGCATCAGGTGGCCGCCGATGCCCTGGCCATGCAGGTCGCTGCGGCGCGAGAGCGAGCGGTCGCGCAGCAGCGGCCCATCGCGCCCGCCAGAAGCCGCGCACCGACAGCCCGCGCGCCACCAGCGCGTCGGGGCGCCAGCGGCCCTCGAACAGGCGCGGCACCTGCGACAGGTGGCAGCAGATATTGCGCGCCAGCCCCGCATTCACGAGCTGGCGCACGCCGGGCCCGATGAACGGCGTGACGATGCCCAGGCCGCCGAGCACGGCCTTGCCCCAGCCGACGGCCGGACCGAGGGCGGGGGCCTGGAACACGTCGACCTCGCGCAGGCGTTCGGGCTGCTCGAAGATCAGGTTCTCGAGGCCGACCACCCGGCCCGCAATGCCGGGCAGGTACAGCACCGGCCGGCGCCCGCCGGAGCGGTCCGCGGCCAGCCGTCCGGCGATGACCTCCATCGCCGCCGCGTATCCGTGACCGCGATCGATCGACGACATCCAGTCTTCCCTTGCGCCTTTCCCTGCCATTGTCGACGGCCGGCGTCGGCCTGCCGCAGCGTGCACGACGCGATCGAATTGCCGAGACGCAGCGCCCGCGGAACCCTGGGCGACGCTGAGGTCGCATCAGGGTTTCCACTTATCGTCGGTAGGGGAATTCGTTCCGATTTCGGATAACGCGCGCCCCGATCGCTCTAGACAATGCACCGAACGACCCGAGCGGGAGTGCGTTGGTGCGATTCAAGCGATCTTCGATTGGGCTTTTGCTGGCCTGCAGCCTGTGGTCCGCGGAGTTTCCCGCCGCGGCCGAACTCGCAGCCGAACAGGTCACGGTGGCGAAGATGCCACCGCCGCACGCCGACCGCCTCTTCCTGACCGACGTCGCAATCCCGCACCTGCACGACGGCAAGGTGGTGATCATCGACGGCCGCTCGCTGAAGGTCGAAGGCCTGGTGTCGACGAGCGCCTTCGCGCAGACGACGCTCTCGCCCGACCGCTCCGAGCTGTACGCGGTCACGACCTACTACACGAAGCTCAACCGCGGCGAGCGCAGCGAGTGGATCCTCGTCTACGACGTCGGCACGCTGGCGCTGAAGCAGGAAATCCCGTACCCGGCGCACCACGCCGAGGCGCTGCCGTACATCGGCACGCTGCGCACCTCGGCCGACGGCCGCTTCATCTACGCGCAGAACAGCACGCCGGCAAGCTCGATCAGCATCGTCGACCGCCAGGCCGGCAGGCAGGTCGAGGAAGTGCAGACGCCGGGCTGCTACATGGTCTACCCGGCCGCGTCGAGCCATCGCGTCTCGACGCTGTGCGGCGACGGCACGATGCTGACGCTGACGCTCGACGGCGACGGCCACGTCGCCTCGAAGCACAAGAGCGCGAAGTTCTTCGACCCCGAGGCCAACGCCCTCTTCGTCTCGGCGGTGCAGGACGGCGACACGTACCACTTCGTCTCCTTCCTCGGCGACATCGTCGCCGTCGACGTCGGCGGCGAGACGGCGCGCGCCGCCGCGCCCTGGCACCTCGTGCCGGCGGCCGAGGCCAAGCAGGGCTGGCGGCCGGGCGGCTACCAGCCGATCGCGCTGCACGCCAGGAGCGGCACGCTCTACGTGGCCATGCATCCGCATGGCACCGAGGGCAGCCACAAGGATCCGGCCAAGGAGATCTGGGTCTACGACCTGCGCGCGCACCAGCGCGTCGGCCGCACGGTGACGCCGGCCGCCACCGGCGTCACCGTCGGCTCGGGCGAGGCGCCGCGGGTCTTTGCGTTCGACGCCGCCAACGGCTCGATCACGGCGTTCACGGGGCTGCGCAAGCTCGTCCGCGAACGCACCGAAGGCGGCTTCGGCGACACGCCGACGCAGATGGAGGCGCAATGAAGCGCATCGCCCTCGATCGGCTGCGCGACCCGCTGCTGGCGCGCCTGAAAATGCCAGCGCCCATGACCGGAGTCGACTCGTGAACTGGTTTGACAGCCTATTCGAAAGCCAGGCCCGCCGCGTGGCCCGGATGTCGTCGCGACGCGGCGCGCTGGCGCGCGTCGCGCGGGTGCTCGTCGGCACGGCGTTCACGCTGCCGGTGCTGCCCTTCGACCGCATCGGCGCGACGGCGCAGGCCGCCGGTGCCAAGAAGAAGGTCGACGACGACACCTCGTGCGACTACTGGCGCTACTGCGCGCTCGACGGCTTCCTGTGCACCTGCTGCGGCGGCACCATCTCGAGTTGCCCGCCCGGCACCGAGATATCCAAGGTGAGCTGGGTCGGCACCTGCCACAACCCGCTGGACGGCAAGGACTACCTGATCACCTACAACGATTGCTGCGGCGCCACCACCTGCGGCCGCTGCGGCTGCAACCACAATGAACGCGAGCGTCCCGGCTACCGCATGGGCGTGCACAACGACATCAACTGGTGCATGGCCAACGCGAGCAATTCGTACAACTGCACGGTGGCCGCCATCGTCGACGTGAGCGAAAAATAAAGATGCGGCGGCGGGATGACGCGATGAAGACGGCGTCGATCGCGTGGGCCCTGGCACTGGCGATCGGAGCGGGCGCGGCCTGGGGCGCCGGCGTCGGCTCGCCGGCGAAGAACTACCGCCTGTACTGTTCCGGCTGCCACCGCGCCGATGCCGCCGGCAACCCGGGGGTCGGCGTGCCCGACATGCGCAACCGCATCGGCGACTTCGTCAAGGTGCCCGAGGGCCGCGCCTTTCTCGTGCAGGTGCCCGGGACGTCGCAGTCGCCGCTGGACGACGCCGAGACCGCGGCACTCATCAACTGGGTGCTGGCGACCTACAGCGCGCGCGAATTGCCGCCGGGATTTGCCCCCTACACGGCACAGGAAGTGGCCCAGTTGCGCGCGCATCCGCTGGTCGATGTTCCCGGGCAGCGCGCCCGGGTGCTGCAGCAATTGCACGAGATGGGATTGAACCCGGGATGAGCAGCGGACGAGAAATCCGTACCGATAGAGTGAAGGAAAGGTGCCACATGAAGTCGAACCGAAATCTCCTCGCGATGGCCTGCGCCCTCGCCATGGCCTGCGCAACGGCGACCGCCGCCGATGACGCGTCGAAACTGGGCAAGGAACTCACGCCCCTGGGCGGCGAGCGCGCCGGCAACGCCGACGGCACGCTGCCGGCCTGGCAGGGCTACGAGGCGCCGACGGCCGGCTACGCCGTCGGCAAGTACCGCGGCGACTTCTTCAAGCACAAGGACGAGAAGCCGCTGTTCTCGATCGACGCGTCCAACGTCGACAAATACGCCGCCAGGCTCACGCCGGGCCAGGTGCAGTTGCTCAAGCAGATCAAGGGCTACCGGATGGACGTCTACCCGACGCACCGGACCTGCGATGCGCCCGCCTTCGTCGACGAGAACACGAAGAAGAACGTCGGCTTCGCGCGCGTCGGCGACGAGGGCTGGTACCTGAAGGAAGCCTGGGTGCCGGGCGTGCCGTTCCCGTTCCCCAAGACCGGTGTCGAGGTGATGCTCAACGGCAAGTACCACTATCACGGCATCGGCGTCGACTACAAGGACATCCCGACGGCGGTCTCGCCGCGCAAGGGCGCCACCGAGTGGATCAAGGCCGCCGACAGCCTGATCTGGTACATGCCCTGGGCCAAGAAGGGCAGCACGCAGCTGTCGACGTTGCCGCCGGTCGAGTACTACATCAACTTCTCGTACACCGAGCCGACGGCGCTGGCGGGCCAGGCGCTCAACGTCACGATGTACGCCGACAAGCCGGGCAGCGAGACCTTCTATTACTTCCCCGGCCAGCGGCGCGTGCGCCGCATGCCGACCTACGCCTACGACGCGCCGCAGATCGGCTTCGAGAACCAGTACACGATGGACGAGCCTTTCGTGTTCATGGGGCCGATGGACCGCTTCGACTGGAAGCTGGTGACGAAGAAGGAGGTCTACGTCCCGTACAACAGCTTCGGGGCCTACAACTACAAGGAGAACTTCTACGATTTCGCCAAGCAGGACTTCATCGACCCGAAGCAGCGGCGCTACGAGCTGCACCGCGTCTGGGTCGTCGAGGCGACGGTCAAGCATGGCATGCGGCATACGGCGCCCAAGCGCACCTACTACATCGACGAGGATTCCTGGACCTATCTGGCGGCCGAGGACTACGACGCCCGCGGCAACATCTGGAAGGTGCGTGAAGGCTTCCAGATCCCCATCTGGGAATTGCATGGCGCCTGCGACAGCGCCGCCTTCGTCCAGTACAACCTCTCGGACAACCGCTACATGCTGGACATGCACGCGGTGGGCGTCGGTCGCGACATCATCTGGATGGCCGAGCCGTCGGGGCCGCGCTTCAACGCCGGCTACTACACCTCCGACAACCTGAGGGCGATCAGCGAGCGTTGATGCGAGCGTTGATGCGAGCGCTGATGCGGCCGGCGTAGGGCGCGAGCAGCGCGGCCAGCGCGAGCAGGCCGAGCCAGACGCGCGCATCGGTGCGCACCGTCATCGCGCGCGCCAGCGCCGGCGCGCGCAGCGCCGCGCTCAGCTCGGCCGGCGCGCGCAGGCGCAGGAAGGCGAAACCGCGGTCGGCGGCGAGCAGCCGCAGATAGGGCTCGCGCAGACCCGACAGGTGTTCGCTGCCGGGCGTGGCGCCGATGCCGTTGTCGTTGATCGCGGTGTTGCCGGCCATCGCCTCGGCACCGACGCTGCCGCCGCGGCCCTGGTTGCGCGGATCGGTCTGCGCCACGTCCCTCGGGCCCCAGAAACCGAGGTCATGGCCCGCCGGGTCGGTCTTCGGGATCGGCGAGGGTTTCGGGTCGCCGACACCGACGATGAGCCCGCCGATCTCACCCGGTTTGTCGTCGTAATGCGGGCGGTTGGCGTTGGCCAGCGGCGGCGATTCCTGGCCGTCGGTGACGAAGACCAGCGCCGGATGGTCGGGCAGCTGCTGCATCGCCAGCCAGCCGCTGTGCAGGCCCTTGGCGATCTCGCTGTTGCCGGCCCAGGCCATGCGGCTGCCGATGCCGGCCAGCGTGGCGCGCAATTCGGCGCGGTTGGCGCAGACCTCGACCGGCGTGTAGAGCAAATACGTGCGGGCTTCGGTGAACAGGCCCCAGCCGAGCTTCGATCCGCAGGGCAGGTCGTCCAGCGCGGCGCGCAGCGCGCTCTTGACGAATTCCAGCCGCGTCACGGCGCGGCCGTCGACGCTGTAGTCGGGCACGTTCATGCTCTGCGTGATGTCGATCACCACGACCTCGTCGTAGCGCGGGCGATCGAGCGCGATGCCAGGGTTCAGGAAGGTCGCGGCCAGGGCCAGCGCGGCCACGACGAGCGATCCGCGTGCCGGGTCGGCGCGCCATCGCTCGACCCGGGAGGCCCAGCGCTTCACGGCTGCCCGAGCGTCATGCCGCGCATCGAGGTCGCCGAATGCTCGGCGCCGCGCTGCAGGTCGGGCGGCATCGCATCGTCGGCGTCGGCCTCGGGAGCGATGCGCTGCGCGCGTTCGAGGTTGTAGCGCGCGTTCCAGTTGCCGGGATCGGCGCGCAGCAGTTCGCGGTAGTTCTCCTTGGCCAGTTCGACCAGGGCCAGCGCCTGCCCGGCCTGCTCCGCGTGACCCTCTTCGCGCAGCCGCAGCGCCTGGGCCATCAGCAGGTTGGCCGTGTTGTAGCGCGCCGCGGCGCCCAGCCGCGCATCGGCCTGCAGGCTGCCATAGCGGTTCAGCGCCGCGTCGCTGGCGCCGCTGGCGGCCAGCGCCCAGGCCTGGGCGTAGCGCAGTTCGGGGTGCGCGCTGGCCTCGGCTTCGGTCGGCACGCGGGCGGTATCGATGATGCGGTTGATCTGCGCCGCGCGCAGCCAGCGCCAGCCGTCGAAGGCGGCGACGAGGGCGACGAGCGCCAGCAGTACCAGCGCAACGCGACGGCTGCGGCTCAGGACCATTGCCGCAACTCCAGCCGGCGCGCCGCCAGCAGCAGGAGCACGGCCGCCAGCGCCACTGCATAGGCCCAGGATGCGAGGTCGCGCCGCGGCATCAGTTCGGTATCGACGATGGGCAGGTGTTCGAGTCGATTGACGTCGTCGATGGCCCGCTGCAGTGCCTGCGCGTCGCTCGCCTCGTAGGCGCGGTAGGGCACGTCCAGCGAGCGGAAATAGCGGTCGAGGGCGATCTCCGGCACCTCGTCGTCGGCCGTCGCCGCGGCGTCCGCGGCCGCCTTCAGGCCGGCGCTGTTGGCCGAGCGCAGATAGATCCAGTAGATGCCGACGCGCATCTTGCGCGCCAGCCAGGCCAGGCGCTCGCGCGTGTCGGCTTCGATATGGTCACCGCCGTCGGACACCAGCAGCACGATGCGCGAGCCGCTGTAAGGCCGGCCCTCGAAATTCAGGAAGGCGGCTTCGAGCGCGAGGCCGATATTCGTCTCGGCCAGCCCGCGGCCGACGTTGCCGGCGCCGATCGCCGCGTCGACGACAACGCGCCGGTGGGTGAAGGCGAGCACCGGGATCGGCAGCGTGCTGAAGACGATGAGCGCGTAGCGGTCGTCGGGGCGGCGGGCGGTGAATTCGGTGAGCAGCCGGCGCGCCACGCTGCCCTTGGTCTCGCGCAGCCGCCCCGGCGTCTGGCTGAAGTAGTAGTTCAGCGCCTCGGGCCCGGTGCCGCGCATCGGCGCCGCGCTGCCGGGCGCGAAGCCCTGGTCCATGCTGCGGCTGCGGTCGAGCACGAGCACGATCTCCGCGCCCTGCCCCAGCCTCTGGACGCTGTATTCGGGCCGGTAGGGCCCGGCCAGCGCGCACAGCAGCGCCGCGATGGCGAGCACGACGGCGCCGCGCAGCGCCCAGCCCAGCGCCTCGGAGGCGCGGTCGCGCGGCGCGTGGGCCAGCCAGCCGTTGGCGAGCACGCGGCCGCTGCGCAGCCACAGCGGCAGCAGCGCCAGCGGCAACAGCCACAGCACCCAGGGGTCGTCGAAGCGGCACATCACTTCACGCCCCGTTCGGCATCGCGCAGCCGGCGCGCGAAGGCCAGCGTCCAGGCGGCGTCGCCGGCCTCGCGCGGCGCGCCGCCGAAGAACTCGCGGCGCGAGATCTCGAGGAAGCGCGCGATGTCGGCGTGCAGCGCACCCAGCCAGGGCCGCGCGGCGGTGAGTCGCTCGAGACCCGATGCGAACAGCGTCTCGCCGGCCGTGCGGTCGAGCGCCGCGTGCAGGCTGCGCACCGCCGCGCGCCAGTCCTCGTCGCCGGGCTCGGCCGGCAGGCGGCGCAGCGCTCGCCAGGCCTGCTCGAAGGGCCGCTCGCGCGACCACAGTGCGCGCAGCCGCGGCCATGCGATCCAGCCCAGCAGCAGCAGCGCCATCGCCGCGCAGGCCAGCAGCCGGCGCTCGATCGCCCGCGTCGGCACGCGAGGCGGCGGGATGTCGGGCTGCAGCTCGCCGAGGCCGCGGCGCGGCGAGACCTCGACCGGCACCAGCGGCGCCACCGTCACCGGCCAGGCCTCGACGCGCAGGTCGGCGACGCGCGTCGGGCCCTTCACGTGCAGATGCCAGGGCGCCACTTCGAAGGTGCGGTCGGCGGGCGGCGCCGCGAAGACCTGGTATTCGAGATCGATCTCGTGGCGCCGGCCGCCGCTCTCGCCTCGCTCGCGGCGCTCGATGCGGCGCAATTCGATCGCACCGCCGTGGCCGCCGGCGGCCGGCAGCGTCGCCGCATCGAGCGTCCAGCCGGCCGGCACATGGACGATGACGCGACCCTGGACGAGCGCGCCGACCTGGTAGCCGAAGGCGCGCGGCGGCTCGGCCTCGAGCCAGGGCACCTGCGCGCGTGCCGCCGCGGCGACGACGGAAAACGCGATGAGCGCGGCCGGCTTCATGCGGCGAAATGCCTCGTCACGGCGTCGGGGTCGAACGCCGATTCGATGAACAGCGGCGCCAGGCGCGCGGCGCGGAAGATCTGCCGCAGGGCCGCGCGCCGCTCCTCGCGCGCCGCGATCCAGCGCTGGCGCAGCGCCGGCCGCCACCACAACCAGCCGCGGCGCCCGCTCTCGGGCTCCTCGACCTGGGCCAGGCCGTGGCGCGCCGGGAGTTCGAATTCGGCCGCCTGCCAGATCACGATCGGCACGACCTCGTGGCCGGCCAGCCCGGCAAGCACGCCGCGCAGTTCGTCCAGCGGCAGATGGAAGTCGGAGACCAGGAACACCAGCGATCGCCTGGCCGGCAAATGGCGTGCCGCGTCGCGCAGGCCGCGCGCGCTGCCCCCGCGCGGCTCGAATGCGCGCAACTGCCGCGCCAGGCCAGGGCCGATGCCACGCCGGCGTGTCACCGGCAGCACGAACTCGGGCCGCACCGCCTCGTCGCAGCCGACGAAGCCGAAGGGGTCGCCGGTGCGCCAGGCCGACCAGGCCAGAGAGTCGCAGAAATCGGCCAGCACGTCGAGCTTGCGCTGCGCACCGACGAAGCCCATCGAGGCCGAGAGATCGGCGACGACGGCCACCGGCACCGCGCGCCGTTCGCTGTGCAGCCGCACGATCCAGCCGCCGAAGGGATCGCGCAGGCTGGCGTGGAGGTCGAGCCGGCGCGCGTCGGGCGCATCGGCCAGCGGCACATGGGCGCGGAACTCGAAACCGCTGGCACCGCCGCGGCTGCGGTGGTGTCCCGGCACGAGGCCACCGGCCTTCGAGTGGACGCGGTAGATCAGCTCGCGCATCGCGCCGTCCCGCCGTGGCCCGTCAAGGCGCGGCCACCGCGCCGACGATGGCCGCCATCAGCAGCGGCGAGATCTCGGCGCGGTGCAGTTCGTAGACCGGCTGGTAGCACAGGCGGTGGGCGATGGTCTCGACGAACACCGACTGGATGTCCTCGGGCGTCACGTAGCCGCGACCGGCGAGCCAGGCGGCGACGCGCGCGGCGCGCAGCAGCAGGCTCATGCCGCGCGGGCTGGCGCCGGCCAGCATCAGCTGCTCGATGTCGACCTCGGGCAGGCGCACGCCGAATTCGGCCGGCACCGCGGTGGCGCGCCACAGCGCCAGCGCGTAATCCTCGAGCGCCGGCGACGCCTGGATGCCGCGCTGGATCGTCTCGGCCACGGCATTCAATTCGCGGTGGGGCAGCAGCGCGGCCTGCAGCGCGCCGACGAGGCGTTCGGTGTCGTGGAAGCGCGGATCGAACATCAGCGCGCGCCGCTCGGCGGCGCCGGCCGGCGCATCGATCGTCACCTCCATCATGAAGCGGTCGCGCGCGGCCGTCGCGATCTCGAAGGTCTCCTCGCGCTCGACGCGGTTGCGGTCGGCGAACACCAGCAGATGCGGGAAGCGGTATTCGCGGTTGAAGGCCGTGACGCTGCGCTCGGCCATCGCCCGCAGCATCAGCGCATGGACCTGCGGGCGCGCGCGGTTGATCTCGTTGAAGAAGAAGATCGCCAGTTCGTCGCCATGCTCGATCAGCGGCCCGGGCTCGACGACCGGCCGCCCCTGCTCGCTGATGTAGGTGTGGTAGACGAGGTCGTTGGGCATCAGGTCGACGGTGCCTTCGACGCGGGCATAGGCACCGCCCAGAACCTGGGCATAGGCGCGCAGCAGTGTCGTCTTGCCGACGCCGACATCGCCCTGCAGCAGCACATGGCCGCGCGCGAAGACCGCCGTGGTGACGAGGCGCAGCACGCGGGCCTGGCCGATCACCGCCCTGGCGACCTCGGCCTCGAGCGCGAGCGCACGCTCGCGCCAGTCGGTCAACAGCGCATCGTTGCGGTCCATCCGGAGGCTCCTCGCTTTTGACGCCCGCGACAGGCGAGACGGCACAGAATGCGCCATACGCGGCACAGCGCCAAGCCCGCGCGCCGCCTGCGCGCATTCGAAGCAAGGTCCAGGCCGAGCGGCGGCCGATCAGCCGCAGGCGTAGGCCGTCAAGGTGCTGGTGATCAGCCCCGTGAGCTGGGTCATCAGGCGGTAGCCCAGCGTGTGGTCCTGCTCCATCAGCGCGAGCAGACCTTCGCCGCGCATCTTCAGGATGCTGCACGGCGTGACGCAACGGGCCGTGGCGATGCGCGCGCTGCACGAAGGTGTCATCGCGGCCCAGCCGAAGACATCGCCGCGGCGCAGGATGTCGCCGGTGCCGGCGCTGCTCACGCCGTCGCCTATCGCCAGGCGTACCATGCCGCGCACCAGGACATAGAGGTCGCGCGCCTGGTCCCCGAGGTGGTAGATGGGCGTGCCCTCGGCGAGGTCCTCGACCTCGCCCAGCGCCGCCAGCCGCTGCAGCTGATCGGGCGTCAGGCGGGCGAAGAACGGCGTCTGCGACAAGATCGTCACCGTCCCGGGTCCCGCCGCAGATTCGTGCACCATCTGGAAACTCCCGTCAGTGGCGGACCTTGCCGCCGGTACGCTCGTCTTCGTTGGCATGCAGGGCCTCGGGGCCGGGGCCGGTGCGGTCGCGCTGGCGGAACAGGCCCCATTGGTGACGCCGCATCCACAGCGCCTTGCGGCCCACGCCGAGGATGGCCGCGAGTTCCGCCTCGCCGTACTCGTCCTGGTACAGGCGGATGATTTCCTTCGTGTAGTCCTCGATCGACAGCGGGATGCCGCCGAGCTTGGGCTTGGGCATGTCGACGGCCGGCACCGAGATGATTTCGTCGAGGTCGTTGCGCGTGAGCACGTCGCCATCGGCCAGCACGACGGCGCGCTCGATCACGTTCTGCAATTCGCGCACATTGCCCGGCCACGGGTGACGGCGCAGGAATTCGACGAAATCGCGGTCCATGCCGGTGACGCGGCTGTCGAACTTGCGCCGGAAATGGGCCATGAAATGCTCGGCCAGCAGCAGGATGTCCTCGCCGCGCTCGCGCAGCGGCGGCACCTGGATGGTGATCACGTTGAGGCGATAGAACAGGTCGGAGCGGAACGCCCCGCTCTCCGCGCTTTCCTTCAGGTTGCGGTTGCTGGCGGCGAGGAAACGCGTATCGGTGATGTAGCTCTGGCTCGAGCCCAGCGGACGCACCTGGCGCTCCTGCAGCACGCGCAGCAGCTTGACCTGCACGTTCAGCGGCATCTCGGAGATCTCGTCGAGAAACAGCGTGCCGCCGCTGGCCTCGCGTATCAGGCCGTCGCTGGACGAGGTCGCCCCGGTGAAGGCGCCCTTGCCGTGACCGAACAATTCGGATTCGATCAGCTCGGACGGAATGGCGCCGCAATTGACGGCGACGAAGGGCCGGTGCGCGCGGGTACCGCCGAAATGGATGGCCTGGGCCACCAGTTCCTTGCCGGTGCCGCTCTCGCCCTGGATCAGCACATTCGCCTCGGTCGCCGCGACGCGCTGGATGATCGAGCGCAGGCGCTTCATCGAATCGCTCTCGCCGACGAGGGTGTTGCGCGGAAACGCCTGGCGCAGGCTGCGCTTGAGCGCCGCGTTCTCCATCCGCGTGCGCCGCTCGCCGAGCGCGCGCTCGACCGAGAACAGGAAGTCGTCGTTGTCGAAGGGCTTGATGATGTAGTCGTTGGCGCCGCGCCGCAGCGCCTCGATGGCACTTTCGATCGACGAGAAGCTCGTCATCAGGATCACCGGCGTCTCGGCATGCGCCGCCTTGGCCTTGGCGACGATGTCGAGCCCGCTCGCATCGGGCAGGCGCAGGTCGGTGATGACGAGGTCGAATTCTCGGCTCTCGATCGCCGCCAGGCCATCGCGGCCGAGCCGCTTCACCACGCATTGGTAGCCCAGTCGCGACAGCAGCAGGTCGACGCATTCGCAGATGCCCGCGTCGTCGTCGATCACGAGCACATGCTCGCGCGTGCGGCAGTTCACCTCGTGGTCCGCGGCGCGCGTCGTCATGCGCTGGCCCGCGGCAGGCGGACGCAGAACACGGCGCCGGCGCCCGCGGCGGCCAGCAGCTCGATCGAACCGCCATGCTCGATGGCGATCTCGCGGCTGATGGCCAGGCCGATGCCAGTGCCCTGCGCCGCGCCCTTGGTCGTGAAGAAGGGTTCGAAGATGCGCTTGCGTATCGCCTCGGAGACGCCGGGCCCGCTGTCGCCGATGCGCACCTCGACGAACGCGCCCTCGTGCCGCGTGTGCACATCGAGCGTGCCGCGACCCTGCATCGCCTGCACGGCGTTGACCAGCAGATTCAGGAAGATCTCGCGCGTCTGGCCGATATGGCCGACGACGGTCGCCGACTCGTCCTCGCTGCGGTGCAGCTCGACGCCCTCGAGCAGCCCTTCGTCGCGCAGCACGTACAGCGCCTCGGTCACCGCCTCGTCGACGGCGAAGCGCTCGCGCGGCTCGTCGCCGACGCGGGCGAAGGTCACGAGACGGCGCGAGATGTCGAGGATGCGCTTGACGTTGAGGGCGATGTTGTCCAGGCCCTTGTCGAGCAGCTGCCGGCTCGGCGCCTTGTCGGCGCGCAGGATCTGCACGATCGAATGCAGCGAGGTCAGCGGATTGGTGACCTCGTGGCAGACGCCGGCGATCATGAAGCCCAGCGCCGCCAGTCGCGCCGTCTGCGCGTCGACGGTCTGGTTCAGCGAGGCGTGGTCGACGATGGTCAGGCAACTGCCCCAGGACGTGCGCCGCAGGTGCAGCTGTTCGCGCACGACCGCACCCGACGGCAGGCTGCGAACGCTCTCGGCCTGCTGCGGCGTCAACCAGGGCACGATGCCCTTGAGCTGGCCGATGTAGTGGCCGGCTCGTTCACGCAAGGGCAGATCCGCCGCCCGCCCGTGTTCGGCCACGGCCTCGCTTTCGTCGCTGGCCCCGAGCACATGACCCTCGGTCGACCACATCAGCATGGGCCAGGGCGTGGCGGCATAGACCTGCTCGAACAGCTCGCACTGGTCGTACCGGTCGTACTGCTCGAAGGAGGAAGCAATCGATTGAGACCGATGCCACAGTTCGCCGCTCATTGCCGATGCAGCATACCGGAGCGTCCGAGCCTGCCGCAATAGAGAACGGCCCGCGGTTTCACCGGTGCGGCCGTCGCGGGCCCACCCTGGGCTGGCAGGAGCCGCGACGGCGCGCAACGGCTCTAAGCGGCCTGGAACGGATGCGCCGCCGTGCCCTTGAGCGACACGACTTCCGAAGCCGATGGCGAGCCGGCGACGGCGCGCTGGATCGACTCGCGCACGGCGCGGTAGTTGTAGTCCTGGATCTTGCGGTCGTCCTCGGCCAGCCAGTGGATGAAGACGCCGACGCAGATGAACAGGTCGTCGGCCTCGGCGGCGGGGATCGTGCCGTCCTCGACGCTGTCGGCCACCGCCATCGCGACGCCGCGCTGCGCCGGGCCGAACATCTGCACCGCCTGCTTGGCGCCCTTGATCGTCACCTTGTTGAACATCACCGTGGCCGGCTTCGTCAGCAGGTTCGGCGCCACCACGGCGAGCAGCGAGGTGAAACCGTCCTTGTTGTTCGTCAGCGCGTTCGCGAACGCCGACTCGGCGGGGCTGCCGCGCGGGCCGATGATGAGGTCGATGTGTGCAACTTCGTTGCCGTCACCGACGAGCGATTCACCAACCATCATGCGATCGATCTTCGTCATGGCTTGTCAGCCTCCTGGAGTTGGATTGCGGGGATATGCAGGCACCGGGGCGGCGCAACTGCGCCGCCGGCCGGTACCGACGCAATCACGTTCCGTGCCAGCCCGACACCGCGCGCACGACGAGCAGCGTGCCGACGCCGACGCACAGCACGCCGACGAAGCCGCGCAGCCAGCGCGCGTCGACCCGATGCGCCAGCAGCACGCCGAACCAGACGCCGACGACCTCGAACACGGTCAGCAGCACCGCCAGCCGCAGGTCGACGATGCCGCGCATCAGGAAGCCGGCGCTGCCCGAGACGGAGGCCAGGATCTGGATCACCTGGCTGGCGCCGATGGCGCCCAGCGTCGGGAAGCCGAGCAACACCATCATCGGCACCGACAGCGCCGGGCCGCCGACGCCGGTGAGGCCGGAACCGAAGCCGGTGATGGCGCCGATCGCGAAGAGCAGCCAGCGCTGCGCGCGCGGCCGGCCGTCGAAGGGGGCGCCGGCGCTGCGCCGGCCGCCGAGGAGCGTGTAGATGCCGGCCAGCACGATCAACGAGGCCAGGATCAGCGACAGCGGTGCGGCATCGAGCCGCGCATTGGCCCAGGAGCCGACGATGCCGAACAGCAGCCCGCCGGCACACAGCGGCCAGGTCAGCCGCCAATCGATGCTGCCGCGGCGCTGGAACAGCACGGTGCCGGCCATGCCGGTGAAGATGAAGGTGAACAGCGAGGTCGCCATCGCGGCCTGCAGCGGCAGCGTGGTCAGCAGACCGACGGCCGGAATGAGCAGGATGCCGCCGATACCGACGGCACCGATGGACAAGCCCACGAGCAGGGCGACGGACAACAACCACAGCGACATCGTCGGCGACCCCTGCACAGCGAACGCGTAACGGCGCGGACCCGTGCAGCGACCGCGAACGACAGCCCGGCTTCGAGAGGCAACCCGGGCCTGCCTTCGCAGCAAGCTTGATGCCTGCCGACTTGCGGGCCCTCGTCGCCTTGCCGCCACGGCATCGCGGCCGCCAATGCCGCGCCGCGTTTCGATCGGAAACGCATGCAGGTTTCGAAACGAAACGCGGAACGCCGCCCCGGCTCCGGTGAAACCCTGGAAATCCAGGGCGAAAGGTCCTCGAAGACCGCCCAGGCCGGCCTCGCAGCGCCGCATCGACGGCGGGCACGAAGCATGCAATGAAGCGGCAGACCCATCCCCGCACCGGACGCCGCCGTCGAACCACCGCCCCGTCCGGACCAACCCAGGAGAACACCCATGTCGCGCAACTCGAACGAGTGGAAAGAGCGCCCCCCCTTCCCGCAGACGCATTACGTCAATACCGAGATCTACACCAGCGAACAGATCTTCCGCGAGGAACAGGCGAAGATCTTCGGCAAGTGCTGGATCATCGCCTGCCACGAATCGGAGCTGCCGGGTGCCTACGACTTCCGCACCTTCAACCATCCGAGCGGCGCGCCGCTGATCGTCATCCGCGGCGAGGACGGCACCGTCCGCAGCTTCTACAACATCTGCCCGCATCGCGGCAATCTGCTGCTGTACGACCCGGTGGGCAACGCCAAGCGCATCACCTGCATCTTCCACGCCTGGTCGTTCAACGCCAAGGGCGATTGCATCGACATCTCGCGCGCCAAGCAGGGCTACCAGGACCGCTTCGAATGCAAGGACGCCGGCCTGCGCGAAGTCAAGACCGAGATCGGCTACGGCGGTTTCGTCTGGGTCAATGTCGACGACGACAGCTGCAGCCTGAAGGAATACATCGGCGACGCGCTGGGCCTGCTCGAGGCGAACCTCGATCAGCCGCTCGAGGTCTTCCATTACCACAAGGCCGTCGTGAACACGAATTACAAGCTGTGGCACGACACGAACAGCGAGTTCTATCACGACTACATGCATTACTTCAATCGCATCACCGGGATGATCCAGCCCGGTTATTTCGATCGCAAGTACACGGGTTATCCCAACGGCCACGCCTCGGTCGGATCGATGTCGATCAAGTACGACGCCTACGAAGGCAGCGCCCAGCGCGGCGTCGGTTGGCCCGGGCTGGCGCCCGGCGGCTGGGTCTTGATCGACATCTTCCCCGGCATGACCTACAACCTGCGCACCTCGGTGCTGCGCATGGACACGGCGATACCGCTCGGACCCGACAAGGTCGTGATCGAATTCCGCGGCCTGGGACTGAAGAGCGACACCCCCGAGCAGCGCGCCGAGCGCATCCGCGACCACAACACGATCTGGGGCCCGTTCGGCCGCAACCTGCACGAGGACCTGCTCGGCGTGCATGGCCAGGGCCTGGCGATGCGCGAGCGCAGCGACAGCCACTGGGTGCTGCACGGTCGCGAGGAGAACCAGACGATCCACGACGAGGTCGGCATGCGCCACTTCTATGCCGAATGGGGCCACCGCATGGGCCGCTCGGCCAGCGTGCCGAGCACCGAGGCGTCGCCCGCGACCTGAACGTCGCGCCTGCAACCATCACCGACGCGAGGATGCCCGTGGACCAACGCAATGCCCTCACCGAACTCGTCTGCCGCTCCTGCATGACGCTGGACGACCGCAAGTTCGACGCCTATCTCGAACTCTGCGATCCGGCTTACCGCTATCGCATCACGGCCTACAGCCCGGAGATACGCCAGGAGATGATCTGGCTCGAACACGACAAGGCCGGGCTGAAGACGCTGTTCGGCAACCTGCCGCGGCACAACAGCGACCAGTCGCCGCTGACGCGCCATGTCACGGTCTACATCGTCAATCAGGACGCGGCGGCCGGACGCGCCCAGGTGCTGAGCGCGCTGCAGGTCTTCAAGACCGCGCTCGACGGCGGCGCCACCGAGCTGTATGCCGTGGGCAAGATCCACGACGAGATCGCCCTCGGCGCCGACGGGCCGCGCTTGCTCAACCGCAACATCCGGCTCGAGACGCGCATGCTCGGCATCGGCTACCACATCCCGTTCTGAAGCGGCGCGGATGAGCGGCTCCATGAAGATCCAAATCAACGCCCGCAACCGCGCGCACCATTTCGACGCCGGTGCGGGCGAGAAGATCCTGTGCGCCGGCCTGGCGCGCGGCATCGGCCTGCCCTACGAATGCGGCAGCGGCACCTGCGGCACCTGCCGCGCGCGGCTGGTCAGCGGGCAGATCGAAGAAGGCTGGGCCGAGGCGCCGGGGCGCAAATACCTGAAATCGGCCGACGAGTTCCTGATGTGCCAGTGCACGGCCGTCGGCGACCTGGCGCTCGAGGTCACCGGCTTCGTCGAGGATCTCGACCCGGCGGTGTGCGTGCCGGCCGCGTTCAAGGGCCGCATCCGCGAGACGCGGATGCTGACGCGCGACGTCATCGAGCTCTCGATCGATCTCGATTCGGCGATGGATTTCGACGCCGGCCAGTTCGTGCTCGTCAGCGTCGCCTCGATCCCCGGCGCCCGCGGCTGGTCGATGGTCAACCACGAGCGCCACGCCCGCACGCTGCGCTTCATCGTCAAGCGCAAGCCCGGCGGGCAACTCTCGGACTGGCTGTTCGAGACGCCGCGCGAGGGCTGCGACGTCGACGTCTTCGGGCCGCTGGGCGCCGCGACCTTCTACCCCGAACTCGCGAAGAACATCGTCTGCATCGCCGGCGGCAGCGGCGTCGCCGGCATGATGGCCATCCTAGAGCGCGCCGTGGCGGCGAACTACTTCGACCGCCACGAGGGCGACCTGTTCTTCGGCGTGCGCACGATGGCCGACGCCTTCTACCTCGAGGAACTCGCGGCCTACCGCGCACGCGCCGGCGAGCGGCTGCGCATCACGATCGTGCTCTCCGAGCAGGCGGCCAGCGCCGCCGAGCAGGCGGCGCACTCGCTGCTGCGCTTCGACACCGGCTTCGTGCACGAGGCCGCCGGCCGCCTGATGCAGGGCCGGCTGCAGGGCGTGCGCGCCTATCTCGCCGGCCCGGCGCCGGCCGTCGACGCCAGCGTGCGCCTGCTGCTGATGGCACGCGTGCCGGGCAGCGACATCCGCTACGACAAGTTCAGCTGAAGCACCACCCCCCATGGCCCGCATCCCGATCTGCAAGGCAGCCGACATCCCGACCCAGGGCATGAAGAGCTTCGACAGCCCGCTGGGCATCAAGGTGCTGATCGCCCAGAGCGGCGACACCTATTACGGCTACCAGGGCATCTGCCCGCACCAGGACGTCTGCCTGGACGAGGGCTTCTTCGACGGCGCCACGCTCACCTGCCACCAGCACCTGTGGCAATGGGACATCACGACCGGCGCCGCCGTCGGCCTGGCCGAGGCGCCGCTCGAACGCTTCGTGATCGAGCAGGAGGAAGGCCAGCTCTATGTGCTGCAGTCGAGCGCGCTGAAGGTCTCCGAACTGTTCCGCGACGCCTCGGACGCCGTCATCGCCAGGCTCGACGCGCTGGCCCGCCGCGAGGTCCACGAAAGCCTGGCGACGCTCTACGACATCGGCGACCCGGCCGACGACGTCTACGTGCTCGAAACGGGGCGCGTCGAATTCGCCATCGGGCGCGACGACCGCACGATGCCGGCCGGCTTCATGCTGCGCAAGGGCGAGGTCTTCGGCTGGGCGGCGCTGCTCGAGGACCACCCGCGGCGCATCGCCAAGGCGGCCTGCATGGAGCAATCGACGCTGCTGCGGCTCAACGGCCCCGAGGTGCTGAAGGTTCTCGCCGAAGAACCGGCCTCGGGTTATCTCGTGATGCGTCAGTTGTCGGCGCTGATCACCAAGCACCTGCGCACGCGGGCCGGATCGTGATCCGGACGCGAGGGGTGCGATCCCCGGGGGACCGTCGCAGAGCGGCTCCGCAACCATGACCAGGAGACAGAGATGAGATGGACCATTGCAAGTCGGTTGCGCATCGCCGCGGCCACGCTGGCGACCGCACTCGGCCTCGTCGCCGCGCCCGCCGCCAGGGCCGGCGACATCGATTACGGCAAGCCCGGTGAACCGGTGCACCTCGTGATCGGCTATCAGCCGTATTACACGGAGTCCTGGTCGGGCGTCGTGATGCGCGGCAGGAAGCTCTACGAGAAATACCTGCCCAAGGGCTCGACGGTCGAATTCTCGATCGGCCTGCAGGGCGCCGTCATCGTCAACGCGATGCTCGCCGGCAAGCAGCACATCGGCTATGTCGGCGACATGCCGGGCATCGTCTCGACGACGAAGCAGGATGTCGCCGACATCCGCATCGTCGCCGCCATCGGTCTGGGCAGCGACGAGTGCAACATCATGCTCGCGCGCACCGACGCGCCGAAGTTCGCGACCGCCAAGGACGGCCTGCTGTGGCTGCAGGGCAAGAACGTCGGCATTCCGCTGGGCAGCTGCGCCGACCGCTTCGCCCGCGAGGCCTTCAAGAAGGCCGGCGTGGCGCCGGCGGCCGTGCTGAACCAGAGCATCGAGGTCATCACCAGCGGCTTCCGCGCCGGCAAGCTCGATGCCGCCGTCGTCTGGGAGCCCACCGCCTCGCGCCTGGTGCAGGAGGGCCTGGCCCGGCGCATCGCCAGCGGCGCCACCGTCGGCGCCACCGACGGCGCCTTCCTGACGATGCGCGCCGACCTCATCAAGCAGCGACCCGACGTCGTGCGCGCCTGGCTGAATGCCGAACTCGACGCCGAGCTCTACCTCGCCGACCCGAAGAACGCCATGGAAGTCGCGAAGATGGCGACCGAGCAGACGACGGGCTTCAAGGAGAAGATGCTCTGGTCCTCGCTGTACGGCAGCAACCCGGCCGAGTCGGGCGGTACGCCGCAGCGGCTGACGATGCCGTTCGCGCTGACGCCTGAAGTCGTCGAACTGCTGGGCTCGGCGACCGTGTTCCTGCATTCGATCAAGAGCATCAATGTCGACAAGCTGCGCCCCGAGGCGGTGATGCCCGAATTCACGCAGCAGATCCTCAAGGAGCGCGGCCTCAGCGCCCCGATCGGCAAGGTGATGGCGCAGCCCGACAGCGCCTACACCGGCAAATAGGCGCCGCCGCCCCGCACCGTCCGAGGAACAAGATGGACCAGATCAGCGCCATGCTCAAGCGCGCGATGCCGTTTCAGATGGCGAGCGAGGAACTGCTCGGCGACATCGCTAAGCAATCGCAGCTCAAGTCCTACGCGCCGGGCGAGGTGATCTACGAAAGGGGCGCCGAAGCCGATTTCGTGCACATCGTCTACAAGGGGGCGGTGCTGCATGTGCTCAACGTCGGCACCGCGGGCAGCAGCGATCTCGCCCGCGTGATGCAGCCCGGCGAGGTCTTCGGCTGGGCCGCCGTGCTCGAGGGCGAACGCAACCGCCTCGCACGCACGACGGCCCAGGAAGCGACCGAGGTGATCCAGATCGACGGCGAGACGCTGATGTCGCTGATCCGCCGCGAACCGGCGGCCGGCGACGTCATCATGAGCCGCTTCGCGACGATGATCACGCGCGAATTCGCCGCGCCCGAATCGGTGGCCGCGCGCGTGCCGCATCTGCTGACGATCGCCCAGGGCGACGGCGTGGGCAGCGGCTGGGCGCTGACGGCGTTCCGCATCGCGCAGTGGCTGAAGAGCCCCAAACCCTATCTGATGGTGACCGGCTTCGCGATCATGCTCGCCTTCTGGTACCTGACGGTCGAGGTCTGGAAGCTGCCGCGCTTTCGCGACATGCCGGGCCTCACGCGGGTCGTGCACGAGTTCTTCAGCCGCAATCCGACCTACGGGCTGTCGATCTGGACGCCGGAGTACTACGAGCATATCTGGGCCAGCGTGCGGCGCGTGACGATCGCCTTCCTCATCGCGACCGGGCTGGGCGTGCCGCTGGGCCTGTTCCTCGGCTGGTCGGAGCGCTTCCGCGAATATGTCTTCCCGGTCTTCGAGACGCTGCGGCCCATACCCGTGCTCGCCTGGGTGCCGCTGGCCATCCTGATGTTCAGCGGCAGCGAGACGCCGGTCATCTTCCTGACCTTCCTCGCCAGCTTCTTCGCCACCGCGCTGAACACGATGCTGGGCGTCGAATCGATCGACGAATCCTACAGCCGCGCCGCCTATTGCCTGGGCGCCAGCAAATGGCAGGTGTTCCGCGAGGTCGTCGTCCCCGGCGCCATGCCCTACATCTTCACCGGGCTGCAGATCTCGGTCGGCGTGGCCTGGTTCTCGCTGGTCGCCGGCGAGATGGTGTCGGGCGAATTCGGGCTCGGCTACGTCATCAACACCTCGTACACGATGGTGCGCTACCCGACGATCGTCATCGGCATGGCCACGCTCGGTGCCGTCGGCTACGTGACGAGCGCCTGTGTCCGCCTGGCCGGCGACTACCTGATGCAATGGCGTGTGCGCGAACTCGCGCTGGGAGGCCGCTGATGAACGCGCTAGGCGAGACGGTGCGCAAGGCACCGCAGGCGGCGACCCAGGGTGCGATCCGCATCGACGACGTCGTCAAGATCTACGACCCCGACGGCTCGGCCGTGATGGCCGTCGACCATTGCACGCTCGACATCCCGGCCGGCGAGATCTGCATGATCGTCGGCCCCTCGGGCTGCGGCAAGACGACGCTGCTCAACGCCATCGCCGGCTTCCACAGCATCACCTCGGGCAGCATCCACCTCGACGGCCAGATGCTCTGCGGCCCCGGCAAGCCGATCGCCGAACCTGGCTCGGACCGCATCGTCGTGTTCCAGAACGGCGCCCTGTTCCCGTGGAAGACGAACCTCGAGAACGTCGCCTTCGGCCCGCTGATGCAGGGCAAGATGGGCAAGAAGGCGATCTACGAGAAGGCGCGCCGGATGATGGCCGACGCCGGCCTCAACGGCACCGAGAACAATTTCCCCGGCGAGGTCTCGTCGGGACTGCGGCGGCGCGTCGAGATCGTGCGCGCGCTGATGAACGACCCCAAGGTGCTGCTGTTCGACGAGCCGTACCGCGCGCTCGATTCGCTGACCAAGTCGGTCATGCACGAGGCGCTGCTCGAGGTCTACTACAAGAACAAGGTCACGATCTTCTTCATCACGCACGACCTGGAGGAGGCGATCTTCCTCGGCCACCGCCTCGTCATCATGACCTCGCGGCCCTGCCGCCCGAAGAAGATCCTCACCGTCGACATCCCGCACCCGCGCGACTACGGCGTGCTGACGAGTCCGCGCTTCCGCGAACTGATGGAGGAGACGAGTTCGGTCGTCCACGAAGAGGCGAAGAAATCGTTCGCCTCGGGCGAGAAGGAAGGCTGAGCGATGGAGACCAAGGCTTTCGTCAAGGTCCGCAAGCAGTTGTTCAGCCGCTCGTTCGCGCGTGCCTGCATCTCGCTCGTCGTCTTCGTGCTGCTGTGGGAGGCCGGCTCGCGCTCCAAGCAATGGCTGGGCTACCCGCTGCCCTGGATCAGCCATGTGCCGGCGCCCAGCGGCGTGCTGCGCGTGTGGGCGACGCTGATCGGCGACGCCGGCTACTGGCAGAGCTGGCTGCTGAGCCTGATGCGCGTGCTCGCCGGCTTCATCGCCGCGATGGTCATCGGCATCCCGCTGGGCCTGCTGATGGCCGTCAGCCGCACCTTCTACGGCCTGAGCTTCCCGAGCTTCGAGCTGCTGCGGCCGATCCCGCCGCTGGCCTGGGTGCCGATCTCGATCATCTTCTGGCCGACGCAGGAGCTCTCGATCACCTTCGTCACCTTCCTCGGCGCCTTCTTCACCGTCGTCATCAACGTCGTCGGCGGCGCCAAGTCGATCGACATGCGCTATTTCCAGGCGGCGCAGGCGATGGGCGCCTCGCAATGGGACATCTTCCGCCGCATCGTGCTGCCGGGGACGCTGCCGTCGATCGTCGTCGGCTCGTCGGTCGGCATGGGCATCACCTGGAACGTCGTCGTCGCGGCCGAGATGATCTCGGGCGGCGGCGGCAGCGGCTCGGGCGGCGGGCTCGGCTTCTTCATCTGGAATTCGTATGTCGGCGGCTCGTACGAGCAGATCGTCGTCGGCATGATCAGCATCGGCATCGCGGGCTACGCCTGCAGCCAGACCCTGCGTGCGCTCGGCGGTCTGTCGACGCCCTGGCTGCAGAAGCGATGAGGGCGCAACGATGAGCATCCCAGGCAATGGCACGAACGGCACGAACGGCGCGAAGGCGTCGACGAGCAGCGGCGAGATCCGCGTCGAGGGCGTCTCGAAGTCGTACGGCAGCGCGCAGTTCTCCAAGACCGTGATCAAGGACTGCTCGTTCACGATCGAGCGCAACAAGCTCACCGTGATGATCGGCCCCTCGGGCTGCGGCAAGAGCACGCTGATCCGCCTGCTCGCCGGCTTCGAGCGGCCGAGCAGCGGCTCGATCACGATCAACGGCAAGACGGTCAACGGGCCGGGCAAGGACCGGCTCGTCGTCTTCCAGGAATCGGCGCTGTTCCCGTGGATGACGACCTACGACAACATCATGTACGGACCGCGCGCCCGCGGCGAGGACAACGAGACGACGCGCGCACAGGCCGAATTCCTGCTCGAGAAGGTCGGCCTGCGGGCATTCCGCAAGAAGTACCCGCCGCAGCTCTCGGGCGGCATGCAGCGGCGCGCCGAGCTGGCGCGGGCGATGATCAACAACCCCGAGGTGATGATCCTCGATGAACCGTTCCGCGGCCTCGACGCGATGTCCAAGGAACTGATGTGGGAGTACTACGCGGGGCTGTTCGAGGAATCGCACCGCACGAACTTCTTCGTCACCACCGACATCGACGAGGCGATCTTCCTCGCCGACCGGCTCATCGTGATGACCAACGTGCCCACGCGCGTGCGCGCCGTGCTCGAGGTCAACATCCCGCGCCCGCGCCGGCTCGCCAACATATTCGACAATGACGAGGCCAACGCCGTGAAGATGCAGGCGCTGTCGCTGCTGCACCAGGAGGCGATGCGCTCGTTCTCCGGCGGCAGCCGCGCCGCGACCGATTTCATCGAAGCCTATGCGCGACGCAACAGCGAACGCGCGTCGCCGGCGAAGCCGACCTGAAGCCCCCACGAGGCGCGCAAAGCCCTCACAAGACCCAACCAGGAGAATCGAACGTGGCCAAGAAAGTGATCGACATGCGCAGCCGTCCTGCGTTCCTGCACGACTTCTACGGCAAGACGCGGGGCACGCCGGAGTTCGAGGTCGTGAAATGGCTGAACGGACGTGTCGGCTCGAAGAACCCCGAGCATTTCACCGCCTCGCGCGACCTCGAGTCCTTCGTCAAGGAGATCAAGGACACGCGCATCGCGGCCTCGGTCGTCGTCGGCCGCGACACGCCGGGCATCAAGCATTCGAACGACGAGATCCACGACCTCGTGCGGCGCCACAAGGAGCTCGTGGGCGTCGGCTCGATCGACCCCCACCGCTGGGGCGTGCGCGCCGCCGTGCAGGAGGTCGAACGCGCCGTCGGCACGCTGGGACTGAAGGCCATCAACGTCGAGCCCGGCTTCGGCAGCCCGCCGCGCCCGGCCGACGACCCGATGCTGTTCCCGATCTACGACGCCTGCGAGCAGCTCGGCGTGCCGGTGACGATCATGTCGGGGCCCACCGCGCCCAGCCTGGACATGGTGCGCCCGTCGGCGGTGGGGCATGTCGCGAAGGCCTTCCCCAAGCTCGCCATCGTCTGCTACCACGGCTTCTACCCGTTCGTGAACGAGATCATCGGCGTCGCGCTGCGCTGGGAGAACGTGCACATCGTGCCCGACATGTACATCTTCGCCCCCGGCGGTTCGCTCTATGTCGAGGCGGCCAACGGCGCCATGCGGCGCCAGATCCTGTTCGGCAGCTCGTATCCGTTCCGCCCGATGGCGCAGTCGATCAACGACTACCGCACGCTGGGCTTCGACGACGCGGTGATCGACGACGTGATGTACGGCAACGCCAAGCGCCTGCTCGGCGTGAGCGTCTGAGCGATGCGGGCGCCCCCACCCGCGTCGTCGATGCCGCCATGAGCATCCCGATCCACGACGCGACGAAGACGGCGCCCGCCGGCGCGCGCGAGGTCCGCAACACGACCTGCTACATGTGCGCCTGCCGCTGCGGCATCCGCGTGCACCTCGAGGACGGGAAGCTGCGCTACATCGACGGCAACCCCGATCACCCGCTGAACCAGGGCGTGATCTGCGCCAAGGGTTCGTCGGGGATCATGAAGCAGTACTCGCCGGCCAGGCTGACGCAGCCGCTGCGGCGCAAGCCCGGCAGCGAGCGCGGCGCCGGCGATTACGAGGCCATCTCGTGGGACGAGGCTTTCGCGCTGCTCGAGGAGCGGCTGGCGAAGATCCGCGCCACCGATCCGAAGCGGTTCGCGCTCTACACCGGGCGCGACCAGATGCAGGCGATGACGGGGCTGTTCGCGCGCCAGTTCGGCACGCCGAACTACGCCGCGCATGGCGGCTTCTGCTCGGTGAACATGGCCGCCGGCATGATCTACACGATAGGCGGCTCGTTCTGGGAGTTCGGCGGCCCCGACCTCGACCGCGCGCGCCTGTTCGTGATGATCGGCACCGCCGAGGACCACCACAGCAATCCGCTGAAGATCGCGATCAGCAAGTTCAAGCGCGCCGGCGGGCGTTTCGTCTCGATCAACCCGGTGCGCACCGGCTATTCGGCGATCGCCGACGAATGGGTGCCGATACGACCGGGCACCGACGGCGCGCTGCTGCTGGCGCTGAACCACGAGCTGATCGCCCACGGCCTGTACGACCGCGATTTCCTCGTGCGCTATTCGAACGCCGGCCAGCTCATCGAGGCCGACGAGGCCAGCGACCATTTCGGCCTGCATGTGCGCGACGACGCCAGCCCCGAACAGAACCCGATGTACCCGCAGAACAAGCTCTGGTGGGACCGCCTGACGGGTCGCGCCGTGCCCACGCACACGAAGGGCGCCGATCCGTCTCTCTACGGCAGCTACAAGCTCGACGACGGGCGGCTCGTCAAGCCGGCGTTCGAACTGCTGGCCGAGCGCGTCAAGGCCTACACGCCCGAATGGGCCGAGGGCATCACCTGCATTCCGGCGGCGACGATCCGCCGCCTGGCGCACGAGATGGGCATGACGGCGCGCGACCAGAAGATCGAATTGCCGATCCCCTGGACCGACTGCTGGGGCGAAGAACACGAGACCGTCACCGGCAATCCGGTGGCCTTCCACGCCATGCGCGGGCTGGCCGCGCACAGCAACGGCTTTCAGACCATCCGCGCACTGGCGATCCTGATGTCGCTGCTCGGCACCATCGACCGCCCCGGCGGCTTCCGCCACAAGGCGCCTTTCCCGCGTGCGATACCGCCCAGCGCCAAGCCGCCGAGCAGCCCGAAGGCGGTGCAGCCGGGCAAGCCGCTGGCCGGCATGCCGCTGGGCTGGCCGGCCTCGCCCGACGACCTGTTCATCGACGACGCAGGCCAGCCGGTCCGCCTGGACAAGGGCTTCTCGTGGGAGTACCCGCTGTCGGTCCACGGGCTGATGCACAACGCGATCACCAACGCCTGGCGCGGTGACCCGTACCGAATAGACACGCTGATGATCTTCATGGCCAATATGGCCTGGAACTCGACGATGAACACGTCCGAGGTCCGCAAGATGCTCAACGACAAGGGCGAGGACGGCGAGTACAAGATCCCCTTCCTCGTCGTCTGCGACGCCTTCCAGAGCGAGATGACGGGCTACGCCGACCTCGTGCTGCCCGACACCACCTACCTCGAGCGCCACGACGTGATGTCGATGCTCGACCGCCCGATCTCCGAATTCGACGGCCCGGTCGATTCGGTGCGCATACCCGTGCTGCCGGTGACGGGCGAGTGCAAGCCTTTCCAGGAAGTGCTGATCGAGCTCGCCTCGCGGCTGAAGTTTCCGGCCTTCACCGCCGCCGACGGCAGCCGCAAATACCGCGACTACCCCGACTTCATCACCCGCCACGAGACCGAGCCGGGTTCGGGCATCGGTTTCCTCGCCGGCTGGCGCGGCGCCGATGGCACGAAGTTCATGAAGGGCGAGCCCAATCCGCGCCAATGGGAGATGTACGCGAAGAACAACTGCGTCTTCCATTACAAGCTGCCGCCCAGCTACCAGTACATGCGCAACTGGAACAAGGGCTATATGGAATGGGCGATGCGCACGCGGCTGCGGCGCTTCGGCGAGCCGGTGCTGATCCAGCTGTGGAGCGAGGAGCTGCAGAGTTTCCGCCTGGCCGCGCAAGGCAAGCGCGCCGGCCGCCAGCCGCCTGAGCATCTGCGCGCGCGCATCGAGCGCCACTTCGACCCCCTGCCCTTCTTCAGCCTGCCGCTGGAGGCGCTGGCCACCGACGGGCAGAAATACCCGCTGGCCGCCGTCACGCAGCGGCCGATGGCGATGTACCACAGCTGGGATTCGCAGAATGCCTGGCTGCGCCAGATCCACGCCCACAACCACCTGATGGTGAACCCGAAGACGGCGCGCGCCGCCGGCATCGCCGACGACAGCTGGATCTGGGTCGAGTCGCCCTGGGGCAAGGTGCGCTGCGTCTGCCGCTACACCGAGGCCGTCGAGCCCGGCACCGTCTGGACCTGGAACGCGATCGGCAAGGCGCAGGGGGCCTGGCAACTCGCCGACGACGCCAACGAATCGCGCCGCGGCTTTTTGCTCAACCATCTCATCGCCGACGAACTGCCGCACGGCACGGGGCGGGTCTCGAATTCCGACCCCATCACGGGCCAGGCCGGCTGGTACGACGTGCGCGTGCGCATCTACCCGGCGGGCGCCGACGAGCCGGCCGAAACCTGGCCGCAGTTCGCGCCGCAGAAGAGCCCACCCGGCGTCGCCGGCGGCGCCCGCCGGCGCTGGCAGGCGTTCTTCGCCGGCCGCCTGCGCAGCGAGGAGGACCCGAAGTGACACAACTTGCGTTGGTCATCGACCTCAACGTCTGCGTCGGCTGCCATGCCTGCGTGACGAGCTGCAAGGAATGGAACACCTCGGGTGCGGCCGGCACGATGGCCGACTTCGACCCCTACGGCAAGGACCCGACGGGCACCTTCTTCAACCGCGTGCAGACCTTCGAGGTGGGCGAATTCCCGAATACGCAGACGGTGCATTTCCCCAAGTCCTGCCACCATTGCGAGGATCCGCCCTGCGTCCCCGTATGCCCGACCGGCGCTTCGTACAAGCGCAAGGAGGACGGCATCGTGCTCGTCGACTACGACAAGTGCATCGGGTGCAAGTACTGCTCCTGGGCCTGCCCCTACGGCGTGCGCGAACTCGACGAGCAGCAGAAGGTGATGAAGAAATGCACGTTGTGCGTCGACCGCATCACCGACACGCTGCTGCCCGAGCGCGACCGCCAGCCCGCCTGCGTGCTCGCCTGCCCGACGAGCGCGCGCCTGTTCGGCGACGTCCACGACCCCGATTCGGTCGTCTCGCAGGCGATCCGCGACCGCGGCGGCTATGCGGCAATGCCCGAATGGGGCACGCACCCGGCCAATCATTACCTGCCGCGCCGGCGCACCGAACCCCTCGCCCGCGAGGACCAGCTGCAGCGCGCCGACAACCCGCTGAAGAAGGACGGCAAGCTGCCACGGCCGCAGCCCGGCGACCCCTCGATCGAGGACGTGACCTCATGGTGAGCGCCGCATGAACCCCGCGTGGTCGGTCGTCTTCTTCACGACGCTGGCGGGCGCCGGTCAGGGCCTCGTGCTGGCGCTGTTCGAGGCCGAATGGGCACGCCGCGCCGGCTTCATGTCCGTCGGCCCCGGGCCGCGCCTGGTCGCCGCCGGCGCGCTGGCCGGCGCGCTGCTGGCCTGCGGCGGCCTGATCTCGTCGTTCCTGCATCTCGGCCGGCCCGAACGCGCCTGGCGCGCGGCGGCGATGTGGCGCACCTCCTGGCTGTCGCGCGAGGTCATCGTGCTGCCCGGCTTCATCGCGTTGGCCCTGGCCTACGGCGCGGCACAGATCTGGCTGCCCGAGATCGGTTTCGTCATCGGCGCGGCGGCCACCGTCGCCGCGCTCGTGCTCTTTCTGTGCACCGGGATGATCTACGCCTGCATCCGCTTCCTGCAGGAATGGGCGAGCCCGCTGACGCCGATCAACTTCACGCTGCTGGGCTGTGCCAACGGCTTCTCGATCGCCGCGGCGATGACGGCCGCGATGGGCGCCGAGCCGCTGCATTTCTTCGCCGTCGGCGCCATCGGCTTCACCATCGCCGGCCTCGTCGGCCGCGCCGCGGCATGGCGGCGCAATGCGAGGCGCGTGCCGATGTCGACGCTGCAGACCGCCATCGGCATCACGCACCGGCACATCACCCAGCAAGCGCAGGGCTTCAGCGGCGGCTCGTTCAACACGCGCGAGTTCTTCCACGGCCGCAGCGCGGCGGCGATCCGCCTGTGGCGCCGCTTTGCCGTGGTCGGTGCCTTCCTGCTGCCGCTGGCGCTGCTGGTCGCAGGGTCGGCGCTCGCTTCGGCGTTGCTGCTGGGCGCCGCCGCGGTCATCCAATACGCCGGGCTGCTGGCCGAGCGCTGGCTGTTCTTCGCCGAAGCGAACCACCCGCAGAACCTGTATTACCAGCGCGCGGGTTGAAAAGAAGAAAACAGCCCGTCCCCCTTCGAATTCGAACGAACGACATGTCCTATCTCGACGACCCCCGCGTCTATTTCGCTGCCGAGCGAACGCTGCTCGCGTGGCAGCGCACCGCCATCGCGCTGGTCGGCCTGGGCTTCGTCGTCGAGCGTTTCGGACTCTTCATGCGCATGCTCGCCGGCGGCAATCCGCTGCACCCCGGCCATGTGCAGACCTCGCTGTTCTTCGGCATCCTGTTCCTGCTCATCGGCGCCGTCATCGCGGCCTTCGCCGCCTGGCAGTTCAGGCGCTTCCTGCGCGACCTCTCGGAAGCCGAGATACCGCGCGGCCACTCGACCTGGTTCGGACCGGCGACGAACTACGCGCTGGCGCTCGCCGCGCTGTCGATGGCGACCTGGTTCATCGTCACGTCGAACGGCTGATGGCGGTGGTGCGCCTCGCCGGGCTGCGCTGACCGGGCGTATCCATCCCGTCCTGGCCCGAGAAGGCCGTTGACCGCCCCGCAGTGGAAGCCTCCGCTTCGAAGCGGGCGCAGTCGGGCTTCGCCTCTCGGTGTCCTCGAGGCTCCGTGGGCGACCGGAGCCGAATCACCCCATCCACGAACGCGGTCGGTCGACCGCAGTTGACGGATCAATATGATGATCGTAATATTCGGTCCATCATGCCCGCGCCCACCAGTCGCAAGGAACTGACTCACGACCGAATCCTGGATGTCGCCGCCCGCGTCATCCGCCGCGCTGGCTACGACGGTGCCGGTCTGGCGTCCATCATGAAGGAGGCCGGTCTGACGCATGGCGGCTTCTATGCCCACTTCGCCTCGCGCGATGCGCTGCTGGCCGAGGCCACGCAGCGCGCCGGTCGCGATACCGGGGCCGTGCTCGTTGAGCGGCTGCGCCTGGCCCAGGCCGACGGCATGAGTCCGTTCTCCGCGCTGGTGCAAACCTACCTGGCGGACGCGCAGCTCGAGAACGCCGAGTGCGGTTGCGTGGTCGCCGCGCTGGCCTCCGAAATCCCGCGCCAGGCCGACGCAGTCGCCAATGCCGCCCGCGCCCGCGTGCTCGGCCTGGTCGAACTGGTGCGCCGCACGCTTCCTGCCGGTGTCGACCCGGCGCAGGCCCAGGTGGTCGCCGCCACGATGGTCGGCACGCTGCAATTGGCGCGCACGCTGCAGGGCAAGGCGGGCAAGGCGTGGCTGGCCAACGTGCGGGCCAGCCTGATCCAGCAGTACGACGCTTGACGCGCCGGTAGCAGCAGCCGCCGACGCGCTCTTGCGTGCCGGCAAATATGATGATCATCATTTATAGGAACACCATGAAACTCGACAACGCCACCGTCCTCGTCACCGGCGCCAATCGCGGCATCGGGCTGGCCTTCGCGCAGGCTGCCCTGGCACGAGGAGCACGCAAGGTCTACGCCGGCGCACGCGACCCGAAGAGCGTCAAGCTGCCCGGCGTCACGCCGCTGCAGCTCGACGTGAACTCGCCTGCCGACATCGCGGCCGCCGTCGCCGCGGCCGGCGACGTGACCGTGGTCATCAACAACGCCGGCATCGCGCAGTTCGGCGGCCTGCTCGCTGCGGATGCCGAGCCGCGCCTGCGCCAGCAGCTGGAGACCAATGTCTTCGGCGTCCTGCGCATCAGCCGGGCGTTCGCGCCCGTGCTGGCGGCCAACGGTGGCGGCGCGCTGCTGAACGTGGCTTCCGTCGCCAGCTGGATCACCAACCCTGCGCTGGCTGCGTACGCGGTCTCGAAGTCCGCCGTGTGGAGCCTGAGCAACGGCCTGCGCCATGAGTTGCGGGGCCAGAACACCCAGGTGCTGACGCTGCACATGGCCTTCGTCGACACCGACATGACGCAGGGCATCGCCGGTCCCAAGTCGACGCCGGAGCAGATCGTCGCAAAGGCACTCGACGCACTCGAAGCCGGCGCCGACGAGGTGCTGGCCGACGAGACGACGCAGCACGTCAAGCTGGGCCTGTCGGCGCAACCCGGCGTGTACCTGCAGGCGCGGGACTGAACATGACCACCGCCGTCGACACGCCGGTCTTGCGCGCCACGACACCCGCATCGCCGTGGCCCGTGTTCCGGGTCGCCAGCATCGCCACCTTCCTGGTGTCGCTGGACACGACGATGCTGTTCGCGGCGTTCGATCCCCTTCGGCATGCCTTCGCCGATGCCACCGCTGCCGACCTCTCTTGGGTGCTGAACGCCTACACCTTGGTGTACGCGACGATGCTGATTCCCGCCGGCGGCCTGGCCGACACGCATGGCCGCAAGCGCGTGTTCCTGACCGGGGTGGCGCTCTTCCTGGCGGCCTCCGCCGCCTGCGGTGTGGCCGGCAGCGTGGGCTGGTTGATCGCGGCCCGGGTGTTGCAGGCCGTCGGGGCGGCGTTGCTGACGCCCGCATCGCTGTCGATCCTGCTCGCGGCATTTCCGCAGAGCCGGCGTGCGGTGGTCGTGAGCCTGTGGGGCGCCGTGGGTGGCCTGGCGGCCGCCGTGGGCCCGAGCGCAGGCAGCTTCGTGATCGACCACTTCGGCTGGCCCTGGGCGTTCTACATCAACCTGCCCCTGGGTGGCCTGGCCTTGTGGCGCGGTGCTTCGCTGCTGCAGGAATCGGAGAAGTCCAGCCTGCGGCGCCGGGTGGACGGCGTCGGCATGGCCCTGCTGGTGCTGGCGGTGGGGGCCGTCACCCTGGCCATCGTCGAATCCGAGGTGCCGACCTGGAGTCGTCTGGAACTCGGGGTTCTGGCCGCGACCGGGTTGGTCGCCGCCGGCGCCTTCGTGGCGTGGGCGCGCAAGGCCGAGGCGCCGCTGGTCGATCTGGCGCTTTTCCACAATCGCACCTACCGCTACGTGAACGCCGCGACCCTGGCTTTCGGCACGGCGTTCTCGATGATGTTCCTGACCTTCTTCTTCTTCATGATGAACGTCTGGCACTTCAGCCTGCCGCAGGCCGGGCTGGCGGTGACGCCTGGGCCGCTGCTGGTGATGCCGACGGCCATCGTCACCGGTCGACTGGCGACACGGCTGGGTCATCGCCGCTTCCTGGTCGGCGGCTCGCTGCTGTATGCCTGCAGCAGCCTGTGGTTCCTGCTCGTGCCGGGAACCGAGCCGCACTATCTGTCGCGCTGGCTTCCCGGGCTGATGATGAGCGGCATCGCAGTCGGCCTGGTACTGCCATCGCTGTCGGCCGCGGCCGTGAGCCGCCTGCCGGTGGCGCACTACGCCGTCGGCAGCGCGGTCAACCAGGCCACGCGCCAGATTGGCTCGGTGCTGGGCGTGGCGCTCACCGTGGCCTTGCTGGGCCATGCGGCACTGCACCGCGCCGACTTCAATGCGCTGTATCTCCTGCACGCCGCGCTGGCGCTGCTCGTGGGCCTGCTGTGTCTGCCGGTGGACACCAAGCCGCGGGCGGCGCAGGCGTGATCGCGCGTGCACACCATCCACCGAGGCATACATGACGAACGAGCACACGACGCAAACCACGCTGAACGCCTGGCAGGCGCAGTTGGAGCAGGTCAGGCAGCGCAGGATCGACCGGGGCGCAGGGCATGCCGGCCTGGCCCACCCGGACCAGGTTCGGGGCAAGACCGGCCTGCAGGTGATGACGGCCTTGCTCGAAGGCGACTTGCCCCACCCGTACATGGCCGACACCTTCGACTGCGAGCTGGTCGAGCTGGGCGATGGGCACGCCGTCTTCCAGGCGACGCCGCAACTGAAGCACTACAACCCGCTCGGTTCGGTGCATGGCGGCTGGTACGCGACCTTGCTGGACTTCGCGTTGGGATGTGCGGTGCAGACCCAGTTGCCCGTGGGACGCAGCTACACCACCAGCCAGATCAATCTCAACATCGTCAGGGCGGCCAGCACGAAGACAGGCCCGCTGCGATGCGTGGGGTTCGCGCTCCACGTGGGCCGTCAGGTCGGCACGGCCGAAGCGCGGATCGTTGGCCCCGACGGGAAGCTGTATGCCCATGCCACCACCACCTGCGCCATCTTCGAAACGCCACCTGCTGCGACTTGATTCGAAAGCCGACGAATCGCCGCGCCACGACCAGGAAGACCATGAAAGCGCTCACCTTCAATCGTTACGGCAAGTCGCCCGGGATCGGCTTCTCGGACGTTCTCCGCCCCACACCGAAGGCCGATGAACTGCTGGTCCAGGTCCATGCGGCCGGCATCAATCCGATCGACAACATGATCCCCACCGGGATCTTCAAGGCCGTCTTGAAATTCCGGCTTCCCGCGACCTTGGGCAGCGATCTGGCCGGCGTCGTGGTCGAGGTCGGCAGCCGCGTGACCCGGTTCAAGGTCGGCGATGCGGTCTTCGCCAACATCTTCGACCAGGGCACAGGCTCCATCGCCGAATTTGCAGTGGTCCCTGAGAGTGCGGCAGCGCTGAAGCCGGGCAATCTCGACTTCGTGCAGGCGGCGTCGATCCCGATGGTCGCGCTCACTTCCTGGCAGGCGCTCAAGGAGCGCTGCAAGCTCCAGTCGGGCCAGAAGGTCTTCATCCCGGCAGGCTCCGGCGGCATCGGCACGTTCGCCATCCAATTGGCAAAGCACCTGGGAGCCAGGGTCGGCACGACCACCAGCACCGGCAATGTCGAACTGGTGCGCAGCCTGGGTGCCGACGAGGTGGTCGACTACAAGAAGCAAGGGTTCGAGGCCGTGCTGGGCGGCTACGACGCGGTGCTGGGCACCGTCAGGGGAGACGCGATCGAGAAGGCCATCGGCATCCTCAAGGCGCGGGGCAGGATCGTCTCCCTGGTCGGGCCCCTGGACGTCGCGTTCGCCCGCGCCCGCGGGCTCAACTTCATCCTGACGTTCGTGTTCGCGCTGATGAGCCGAAAGATCATGCGCCTCGCCAGCCAGCGGGACGTCGACTACTCGTTCCTTTTTGCCCGCCCCGACGGCGACCAGCTCGCCGAGATCGGCCAGCTCCTCGAGGCGCAGCGCATCCGGCCGGTGATCGACAAGGTGTTCGCCTTCGAGGAGGCCAGGCAGGCACTGGCGTACCTCGCCCAGGGTCGGTCGAAGGGCAAAGTAGTCGTGCGGATGCGATAGCCGCGATCGACGGGATGGAAGGTGGCATTGCCCGGCTCTCGATACCACGATCGACGCCGACCCAATGCTCGGCATCGCGATCCGCCGCCGCAGCCAAGCAGCCCACAGGCCGACGGCCAGCGGCCGGTTGCATTTCCAGGCAGCGCTGGCGCGGCTTCGGCCACGCCAGCCAGGATCGCGCCACCGCGCCACCGCGCCACCGCGCCACCGCGCCACCGCGCCACGAGGGTGATCATCGCGTGGCGCCGCGACCAGCACGTCGGCGTCAGCTGTCGTCGACCGGGGCCTCGTGCATGGGCTTGCCGCCGCACGGCTGCACCCGCCGATCTCCACCATGGTCGGTGAGGTCATCCGGCCCTGCCCGCCACGCTCGTGGACTCGCGGGTGATCAAGCTGAACGGCAGCACCTGGTGCTGAACGCTCTTGGGTTCGCCGGCACGCTGGCGACGAATCTGCTCGTGCACCAGATCGACGGCGGATCGCGCCATGTCGGCGATGGGTTGATGGATGGTCGGCACCCCAAGCTTGAGCGGTAGGTGAACAGGCCCTGCGCCACGCGGCCGGGCAAGAGATCGACAGGCGCTTCGGCCATGGCGACGACGAAGGCCGCCTGGCGCAGTTTTGCCGGCGTGTGCTTGGGGTCGCCCTCGACGAAGGCGACAGGGTGGGCTCACCTGCGGCCGCGCCGGCGGTGCGACTGCGCGACGGCTCGCAGTCGACGCCAGCCGCGTCACCCGCCCCGCACGTTCAGGCCTTCTTCGGCGGCCAGTGCCGCACGAAGATCGGCGCATACGCGGGGTGGCCATCGACGCGTTGCAGCAGCGCCGAGAAATCGGGTCGCGCCTGCGCCAGGTGCGCTCGCGTGCCCGACCAGCGCGACACCACCGACGCCAGCAGGTCCAGCGCGCCCGGCGCGGCGCCGCCCAGGAACGGACGCTGGGGATGCAGGTCGGCGAAGACCGCCCAATGCGCGTGCAGCCGCTCGCGCGCCGCCGCCTTGACCGCCGCGCGCGACGCGTCGTCGCTGGCCGTCGTCCAGCGCTCGGGAAAGTCGCCCACGCTGATCGCGCTGTAGCAGTTGGCGGCGATGAACACCAGTCCGCGCAGCGCCAGCGAGCGCGCGACGAGGTCCGTCGGCAGCAGGCCGCTGGCCGGATGCGCCAGGCCCAGGTGCATCAGGATCGCCGCGCTCTCGGACAGCACCGTGCCGTCGGGCAGCACGAGCGTCGGGATCTGCTTCAACGGATTGACGCGCGCCAATTCGTCGACGGCGGACTTCCCGTCCCACGACGCGGCGGGCACGACGCGGAACGCGACACCCGCCTGCTGCAGCGCGGCCTCGATGGCCGCCGATCCCGATCCCTCGTAGCCGTAGAGCGTGTGCATGGTCGCGTCCTCGCGGGTCGTCGTGTCGTGGGGCCCGCATCGTAGACCTCGACGATCCCGACATCGGCTCACCGGCACCGCAGGTGCAGGGCCCCCCTGCGCGGCCGACGTGGCACGATACGGCCCATGTCCGAGCTCCCCACCCGCGCGGCACCCCGCAGCTACCTCTTCGTGCCGGGCGACCGCCCGCAACGCTTCGACAGCGCCTGGAACAGCCCGGCCGACGAGGTGATCCTCGATCTCGAAGATGCCGTGGCACCGGCGCAGAAGGACGCCGCCCGCGCCGCGGTGGCGGCCTGGCTGCGGCCCGATCGCCCGGTCTGGGTGCGCTGCAACGCCGCGGACAGCGCGTGGTTTCAGGACGACCTCGGCCTGGCCGCGGTGCCGGGGCTGGCCGGCTTCGTCATGCCCAAGGCCGAGACCTTGCCGCCCGCCTTGCTCGAGCTCGCCCGGGTGCATGGGCTGGGCCTGATCCCGCTCGTCGAGACGGCGCAGGGCATCGACCTGTGCGAGGCACTCGCCCGCGCACCCGCGGTGACGCGACTGGCGTTCGGCTCGATCGACTTCCAGGTCGACCTGGGCATCGCCGGCGAGGACGATGGCCTGCTGCTCTTCCGCTCGCGCCTCGTGCTGGCGAGTCGCCTGGCCGGCAGGCCGGCACCCATCGATGGCGTCACGCCGTCGATCGACGACGAGGCTCAGGTGCGCGCCGACACCCGGCGCTCGCGGCGCCTGGGGCTGAAGGCGCGGCTGTGCATCCACCCGCGCCAGGTGCCCTGGGTCCATGAGGAATTGGCGCCCACGGCGACCGAGCGCGACTGGGCGCGGCGCGTCATCGAGGCGATGGCGGCGGCCCGGGGCGCGGCGGTCGCCGTCGACGGCAAGATGGTCGACCGCCCCATCCTGCTGCGGGCGCAGGAGATCGATGCCGCGCCGGCGCCGTCGGCGCGCACGCGGGCCTGATCCTTGCGGGACTCGAACCGCGCCCGCCAGGCCGCGCATCCGCTCTTCGATTCGGCACCCCACGACCCGGTGGCGGCGCTGGTGAGTGCCGTCGCCAAACTGCCTGCTCCGGTCCTCGGCTCGTCGGCGATCCGCGTGGCTGCCTGGATGGCCGCCTGCCTGGCCGCCAGCCTGAGTGGCTGCGCCACCTACGAGCCCCGGCCGCTGACCCCGGCCAACACGATCGAGCGTGTGCTGCAGCGCTCGCTGCAGGACCCTTCGTTGCAGGAACGGCTGTTCCAACGCCTGCCGCCCGCCGAGCAGCCGGCGGCTGCAGGCTGGACGCTGAAATCGCTGGCGCTCGCCGCCGAGCGCTACAACGACGCCCTGGCGCAGGCGCGCGCACGACTGGCCGGCGCCGAAGCGGCGCTGGTGACGGCGCGGCAGATCGCCAACCCCAGCCTGCAGTTGCCGCTGGGCTACACGGGCAACGCCGGCGCCGGCGTCTCGCCTTACCTCTTCGGTCTCGGCCTGGACCTGCCGCTGGAGTCGCCGACGCTGCGCGCCGCGCGCATCGGCGCCGCCGAGCGCCGGGTCGACGCGGCGCGGCTGGAGCTCGAAGCGACGGCCTGGCAGGTGCGCAGCCACCTGCGCACGACCCTGCTCGACCTGCGCCACGCGCGCCGCATGGCGGCACTGGCGCGGGCGCAGCTGGCGCAGCGCGAGGCCGTCGCGGCGATGGTCGAGCGGCGCGTCGCGGTCGGCGAAGCCTCGGCGGTCGAACTCGCCCAGGTGCGCGCCGATGTCGCGCCGCTGCGCAGCGAAGGCGCGCGCCAGGATCTCGCGGCGCGGCAGGCGCTGGCGGCGGTGGCCGCGGCGGTCGGCGTGCCGCCGTCGCAGCTCGAGGCCGCCGATGTGCGGCCCGGCTCGCTCGACCGCCCCCCGCCCGTCCTCGCCGACGGCGAGGCGCGCGACGCCGCGCTGGCCGGCCGCTGCGATGTGCGGCGCGCGCTCGCCGACTACGAGGCCAGCCAGGCGGCGCTGCAGGCCGCCGTGGCCGACCAGTTCCCGGGCGTGCATCTCGGCCCCGGCTACACCTACGACAGCGGCGCCCACAAGTACAGCCTCGCGGTCACGGGCATCGAGCTGCCGCTGTTCAACCGCCACGAAGGCCCGATCGCCGAGGCGCGCGCGCAGCGCCGCGGGGCTGCCGCGCAGTTCGAGGCGGTGGTCGCGCAGGGCCTGGCGCAACTCGACCGCGCGCGCGCCGATTTCGACGGCGCCAGGCAGACGCTCGCGCTCGCCGAGCAGCAGCGCGAGGTGCAGCGGCAGCTCGAAGCCGCGGCGGCGCGGGCGCTGCGGATCGGCGCGGGGAGCCGCCTCGACCTCGTGCTCGCGCAGGCACAGGCCGGCGCCGCCGACCTCGCGCGCGAGGACGCCTTCGACCGCCTGCAGCGCGCGGCCGGCGCGCTGGAAGACGCGATGCAAAGCCCGTTCGCCGAAGAGGACCCCCGATGAATCCGCGACCCCCTCGAAATCCCGCGGCGGCCGGCACCGCACGGCGCCTGCTGCTGGTCCTGCTCCTGCTCGCCGGTGCCGGTGGGTCGCGTCGCGCGGACGCGGCGGCGGCGGCGGGCGCCGCGGCAGCGCCGGCCTCCGCCGCCGGCCCGCTGAGCGGGGCCGACGGCAACACCCTCGTCCAGGTCGACGCCGCCGCCCAGGCCCGCGCCGGCCTCGTCGTGCAGCCGCTCGCCGCCGCCGATCGCGCGCCCGGGCGCTCGGCCCATGGCGTCGTCGTCGACCTGCAGCCGCTGCTCGACTGGCAGTCGCGCC
This sequence comes from Burkholderiales bacterium, assembly GCA_028868825.1. Classification (GTDB taxonomy): domain Bacteria; phylum Pseudomonadota; class Gammaproteobacteria; order Burkholderiales; family Burkholderiaceae_C; genus Rubrivivax. The sequence continues at coordinate 53,763 of JAGWTU010000030.1, forward strand.
TGCGCGAGGCGCGCGGCCGCCTCGTCGCCGCCGCAGCGGCGGACCGCACGGCGCGGGCCGAGGCCGAGCGCAGCGCGCAGTTGTACGAGGACGACCGCAACCTGTCGCTGAAGAGCCTGCAGCAGGCCCGCGCCGCGGCCGCGCAGGCCGCGGCGGCGGCCGGCACGGCGCAGGGCGACCTCGCGGCGCTGCAGCAGGAGGGGAACCTGCGCTTCGGCGCCGCGCTCGTGCGCCTGGCCGCTCGCGATGCGGCGGCCCTGTTCGGCGCGCGCGCGGCCATCGTCGGCGTGGCGCTGCCCGCGGCCACGACGGCGCCACCGCGGGTGCGGGTGACGCCGGCCGGCGGCGCCGCCACCGATGCCGCGTGGGCGACCTGGCTGGCCCCGGCCGCCCAGGCCGACGCGCGGCTCGGCGCCAACGTCCAGCTCTACCGCGTCGGGCGCGCCTTGCCGGCGCGGGCCGGCGTCGACGTCGAACTGCCGGGCGCGCCGGCGGACGGCGTGCGCGTGCCGTCGCAGGCCGTCGTCTGGTACGCCGGCCAGCCCTGGGTCTATGTGCGGCGCGATGCCCGCCATTTCGCGCGCGTGCCGCTGCTCGAGGCGCGCGAGGAGGCCGACGGCTATTTCGTGCCGACCGGGCTGCAGCCCGGCGAGGCGGTCGTGACGCGCGGCGCCGGACTGCTGCTGTCGCAGGAACGAATGCCGCCACCCGGCAGCAGCGGTGCCTGCAGGACGGCGGATTGCGACGGCGATTGAAGCCCGCGCGCCGCAAGCGACCATGCTGAACGCCCTCGTCCGCGCCTCGATCCGCCACCGCGGCATCGTCGTCGTGCTCGCCGCGCTGCTGTTCGGCTACGGCCTGTACACGCTGCAGATCTCGCGCCGCGACGTGTTCCCCGAATTCGCGCCGCCGCTGGCCATCGTCCAGACCACCGCGCCGGGGCTGTCGGCCGAGCAGGTCGAGGCGCTGGTGACGCAGCCGGTCGAGGACGCGCTGGGCGGGCTGCCCGGCGTCGCGACGATGAAGTCCAAGTCGCTGCCCGGGCTGTCGCTGATCACGGCGAGCTTCGACGACGACGTCGACGCGCAGCAGGCGCAGCAGCGCGTGGCCTCGCGGCTGGCCGGCATCGGCAGCGCGCTGCCGGCCGGCGTGACGGCACCGGTGCTGCTGCCGCTGACCTCGTCGACGAGCGTCGTGCTCGTCGCCGCGTTGACCTCGGCCAGCCGCTCGCTGCCGCAGTTGAGCGACCTCGCCGAATGGACGCTGAAGCCGCGCCTGCGCAGCCTGCCCGGCGTCGCCGACGTCGTCGTGTTCGGCGGCCAGCGCCGCCAGTGGCAGGTGCAGGTGGACCCGCAGCGCCTGTTCGACCACGGCCTCACGATGGACGAGGTGCTGGCCGCCGCGCGCCAGGCCAGCGGCGTGCGCAGCGCCGGCTTCATCGAGGGCGCGAACCAGCGCCTGGCGCTGCGCACCGAAGGCCAGCTGCGCGCGGCGGCCGACCTGGCGCGCATTCCGGTGGCCTGGCGCGGCGGGCTGCCGATCCGCCTCGGCGACGTCGCCCGCGTCAGCGAGGGCGTGGCGCCGGCGGTCGGCGCGGCGCGGCTCGACGGCGAGCCGGCCGTGATGCTCGTCATCGAGAGCCAGTACGGCGCCGACCCGCTGACCGTCACCGCCGAACTCGACCGCGCCTTCGCGCAGTTCGCGCCCGCGCTGGCGCAGCAGCAGGTGGTGCTGGACACCAGCGTCTTCCGCCCGGCGCGCGAGATCAGCGAGGCGATGCGGCACCTCGACCTCGCGCTGGCGCTCGGCGCCGCGCTCGTGCTCGTGCTGCTGTTCCTGTTCCTGCACGACTGGCGCAGCGCGCTGATCTCGGCCTGCGCGATCCCGCTCTCGCTGCTCGTCTCGGTGATCGTGCTGCACCGCTGGGGCATCGGCCTGAACACGATGACGCTGGGCGGCCTGGCGATCGCGCTGGGCGAGGTCGTCGACGACGCCATCGTCGACGTCGAGAACATCCTGCGCCGCCTGCGCGAGAACCGCGCCGCCGCGCTTGCGCTGCCGGCGCCGCTGGTCATCTGGCGCGCCTCGATCGAGGTGCGCGGCGCCGTCGTCTACGCCAGCTTCATCGTGGCGCTCGCCTTCCTGCCGGTGCTGGCACTCTCGGGCGTCGCCGGCAAGCTGTTCTCGCCACTGGGCAAGGCCTATGTGTTCTCGGTGCTGGCCTCGCTCGGCGTCGCGCTGACGCTGACGCCGGCGCTGGCCTGCCTGCTGCTGGCCGGCGCGCCGCCGGACCGCGGCGAGCCGCGCTTCGTGCTCGCCATCAAGCGGCATTACACGCGCTGGCTCACGGCCATCGAGCGCCACACGACGCTCGGCGCCGGTTTCGTCGCCGCGCTGTGCCTGGCGGCGCTGGCCTGCCTGCCGCTGCTCGCGGGCAGCTTCATCCCGGCGCTCAAGCCCGGCCACTACACGGTGCACATGGCGCTCGCCCCGGGCACCTCGCTCGCTGAGACGGTGCGCATCGGTGACCGCGTCAGCGCGGCGCTGCGCGCCATCCCCGGCGTGCGGCTGGTGGCGCAGCGCGCCGGCCGCGCCGAGGACATGGTCGACCCGGCCGACGTCCACATGAGCGAGTTCGAGGTCGACCTCGAATCGATGGGCGGCGCGGCGCAGACCGCGACGCTGGCGCGCATGCAGGCGGTGCTGCGGGGCTTTCCGGGCATGAGCACCTCGGTCAACACCTTCCTCGCCGAGCGCATCGACGAGACGATCTCGGGCTACGCCGCGCCGGTGATCGTCAACGTCCGCGGCGACGATCTCGACCGCATCGACGACCAGGCGCGCCGCATCGCGCGCGTGCTCGCCGAGGTGCCGGGCGCCGTCGGCGTGCGCGTGGCGGCGCCGCCGGGCACGCCGCAGCTCGTCATCCGGCTGCGCCCGCCGCTGCTCGATCGCTATGCGCTGCGGCCGCTGGACGTGCTCGACACCGTGCAGGCCGCTTTCGAAGGCGCCCGCGTCGGCCAGATCGTGCGGGGCAACCGCGTCACCGACATCACCGTGCGGCTGGACCCCGCGCACCGGCGCAGCCCGGCCGACATCGGCCGGCTGATGCTGCGCAATGGCGCGGGACTGGAGCTGCCGCTGTCGGCCGTGGCCGAGATCGGCGAGCAGGCCGGGCGCGCGCAGATCAACCACAGCCGCGGCCAGCGGCTGCAGGCCGTGACCTGCGACGTGCGCGGCCGCGCGGTGGCCGACTTCGTGCGCGACGCGCAGGCGCGCATCGCACGCGAGGTGACCCTGCCCGAGGGCACCTACGCCGTCTTCGAGGGCGAGGCGCAGGCGCGCGCGCAGGCGCTGCGCGAACTGCTCGTGCATGCGGCGCTGGCGCTGGGCGGCATCGGCGTGCTGCTGGTGCTGGCGCTGCGCTCGGCGCGCGCGCTGGCGCTGGTGGTGACGAACCTGCCGTTCGCGCTCGTCGGCGGCGTCGCCGCGGCGCTGCTGACGGGCTCGCAGCTCAGCCTCGGCGCCGTCGTCGGCTTCGTCACGCTGTTCGGCATCACGCTGCGCAATTCGATCATGCTCATATCGCATTACCAGCATCTGGTCGGCGTCGAGGGCATGACCTGGGGGCCCGAGGCGGCGCTGCGCGGCGCGCGCGAACGCCTGCTGCCGATCCTGATGACGGCCGCCGTCACCGCGCTGGGCCTGCTGCCGCTGGCGCTGCGCAGCGGCGAGCCGGGCAACGAGGTCGAAGGGCCGATGGCGATCGTCATCCTCGGCGGGCTCGTCACCTCGACGCTGCTGAACCTGCTGCTGCTGCCGGCTTTCGCGCTGCGCTACGGGCGCTTCGTGGCGCCAGATGCGGCGGACGATCCGTTGGCGGCGGCGGGCGCGGCGCCCGGCCCGCCGTAGGCCGGCTTCACGGGACTCGCGGCCCGCCGGGTCTACACCCCTGGCGAGCCCGGGTCGGCGCCGACGAGCCATCGCAAGAAGCCGCCGACGGGTGTACGCTGGGTGCGGCTCGCGCTGCCTTGCGCGGGCCGCAAGACGATGAACCGCATCCCAGGCCTGCTCGGCGCGATGGTGGTCGTGATGGCCGCGATGGCGACGCCTGTCGCGGCGGCGACGGATGCCAGGGCAGCGACGGCTGCCGCGCCGGCGCCCGTCGTCGTCGCGCGCATCGACGGCGCGATCGGCCCGGCCACGGCCGACTTCGTCGCCGATGTGCTCGAGCGCGCGACGCAGCAGCGCGCGCAGCTCGTCGTGCTCGAACTCGACACCCCCGGCGGGCTCGACCTGGCGATGCGCCGCATCATCCAGGGCATCCTCGCCTCACCGGTGCCGGTGGCCGCCTATGTCGCACCGCGCGGCGCGCGCGCGGCCAGCGCCGGCACCTACATCCTCTACGCCGCGCATGTCGCGGCGATGGCGCCGGCGACCAACCTCGGCGCCGCGACGCCGATCGCCATCGGCATCGGGGGCACGGCGGCGCCGCCGGCCTCCGCGGCCTCGGGGGCCTCGGGCGGCGACACCCTCGAGGCCAAGCGCATCAACGACGCCAGCGCCTATATCCGCGGTCTGGCGCAGCTGCGCGGGCGCGACGCGGCCTGGGCCGAACGCGCGGTGCGCGAGGCCGTCAGCCTGCCGGCCGCCGATGCGCTGAAGCAAGGCGCCATCGACCTCGTCGCCGACGACCTCGACGATCTGCTGCGGCAGTTGAACGGGCGCGTGGTGACCGTGGCCGGCGGCGCGCACGTGACGCTGGCCACCGCCGGCGCGCGAGTGACCCCAATCGAGTCCGACTGGCGCATCCGGCTGCTCTCGGTCGTCAGCGACCCCAGCCTCGTGCTGCTGCTGTTGATGGTCGGCTTCTACGGCCTGCTGTTCGAATTCATGAACCCGGGCTTCGTGCTGCCCGGCGTGGCCGGCGCGATCGCCATCGTGCTCGCGCTGTGGGGGCTGCAGATGCTGCCGATCAGCTATGCCGGCCTGGCGATGGTGCTGCTGGGCATCGCCTTCTTCACCGCCGAGGCCTTCGTGCCGAGCTATGGCGCTTTGGGCATCGGCGGTGTCGTCGCCTTCAGCCTCGGCGCGCTGATGCTGTTCGGCCCGCTCGGCCCGGGCCTGGGCGTGCCGCCCGGGCTCGTCGCCGGTGCCGCGCTGTGCTCGCTGGCCTTCGTGCTCGCGCTGGCGACGATGGCGGCGCGAGCGCGGCGGCGACCCGTCGTCAGCGGTGCGCAGCGGCTCGTCGGCCGCGTCGGTGCCATCGTCGAGTTCGCCGACCAGCGAGGCTGGGCCCTCGTCGAGGGCGAGCATTGGCAGGTGCGCTGCGGCACCGCCCTGGCGCCCGGACAGGCGGTCCGGGTCACCCGCGTCGACGGCCTCACACTCGAAGTGGCCGCGGCGCCTGCAACGGGAGCACCCCCATGATCTCCACCACCCTGCTGCTCTTCCTCGTCGTCATCGTCGCCGCGAGTTCGCTGCGCATCCTGCGCGAATACGAGCGCGGCGTCGTGTTCCAGCTCGGGCGCTTCTGGCGCGTCAAGGGGCCGGGGCTGGTGATCCTCGTGCCGGGCATCCAGCAGATGGTGCGGGTGGACCTGCGCATCGTCGTGATGGACGTGCCGAGCCAGGACGTGATCTCCAAGGACAACGTCACGCTGAAGGTCAACGCGGTGCTGTACTTCCGCGTCGTCGACCCCGAGCGCGCGGTGATCCAGGTCGAGGACTTCCTCGCCGCGACGAGCCAGCTCGCGCAGACCACGCTGCGCGCGGTGCTCGGCAAGCACAGCCTCGACGAGATGCTGTCCGAACGCGAGCGGCTCAACCTCGACCTGCAGAAGATCCTCGACAGCCAGACCGACGCCTGGGGCATCAAGGTCACGAACGTCGAGATCAAGCATGTCGACCTCAACGAGACCATGATCCGCGCCATCGCCCGCGAGGCCGAGGCCGAGCGCGAGCGCCGCGCCAAGGTCATCCACGCCGAAGGCGAGCTGCAGGCCTCGGAGAAGCTGGCGCAGGCGGCGACCATCCTCGCGCGCGAGCCGCAGGCGATCCAGCTGCGCTACCTCGAGACGCTGACCGTGATCGCCGCCGACAAGAACTCGACCATCGTCTTCCCGCTGCCGATGGACCTGCTCGGACCGCTGCTGAAGACGCTCGACCGCCCGCCGACCACCGGCGCCTGAGACTCGACCCCAGCCGCGTGCGCCTCGCGCCGCACCGCGCGGTGGCATCATGCGGCTCCCTTAGGACGGCAGGATTCGATTGGACATGCTGGGCGTTTCCGACTACGGTGCCTTCGTGGTGGCGGTGATCGTGTTCCTGTGCATACCGGGACCGGGCAACCTGGCGCTGATCACCTCGACGAGCAAGGGCGGCATCGCCGGCGGGCTGGCGGCCACGCTGGGCGTGATCCTCGGCGACCAGGTGCTGATGTGGCTGGCCGTGGCCGGCGTGGCGGCGCTGCTCGCCGCGTCGCCCCTGCTGTTCCACGGCGTGCAATGGCTGGGCGCGGCCTACCTGGCCTGGCTGGGTCTGCGCATGATCCTGACCAAGCCGGGCGACGGCCCGGTCGTGAAGATCCACGCCGGGCATTACCTGCGCCAGGCGCTGATGATCACCTTGCTCAACCCGAAGGCCATCGTCTTCTACATGGCCTTCTTCCCGCTGTTCGTCGACCCGGTGCGCCACCGCGGCATGCTCACCTTCGGCGTCATGGCGGCGACCATCGCCGCGCTGACGTTCGCCTACGGACTCGGCATGACGCTGCTGACGCGGCATTTCGCCGCGCGCCTGCGCGCCAGCCCGACGGCCACGCGCTGGCTCAACCGCATCGCCGGCAGCATGCTGCTGGGCTTCGGCGTGAAGCTGGCGCTGTCGCGTTAATCGGCCCCCTCAGCTCGCCAGCCCCAGCAGCGCCGCATAGACGCCAAAGGCGCTCGTCGCCGCGATCACCGATCCTGCGACCCAGGCATACCAGCCCACCAGCCGGTGCGATTGCGGCAGCGCGCGGCGCGCCAGCTGGAACAGGAAGCCGAGCACGACGGGCAGCAGCAGCGCGTTCATCACCTGCACCGCGACCGAGAGCTTGACGATGTCGACGCCCGAGGTCACGAGCACCGCGGCGGCGATCAGCGTCGCGCTGAAGATGCCGTAGAACCAGGGCGCCTCGCGCGGGTGGTGCTCGAGCGAACGCTTGTAGCCGGCGACTTCGCCCAGGCCCCAGGCGGCGGTCAGGCTGACGACGACGGTGGCGACCAGCGCCGCGCCCAGCAGCCCCATCGCGAAGACGATGCGCCCGAGCTCGGTGCCGAGCGTCGGCGTCAGCGCGTCGGCGATCTGGCCGACATCGCCGAGCGAGGTCCGGCCGCCGTCATGGCTCAGCACCGCGCCGGTCGTCAGCAGCACCGAGGCCATGACGAGCTGCGTGACGACGGCGCCGAAGGCCGTATCGACGCGCGCCATCGGCAGGTCGCGCGCTTGCAGGCCCTTGTCGACGACGGCCGACTGCTGATAGAAGACCATCCACGGCATGATCACGGCGCCGATGTTGGCGGCGACGAGGTAGAGGTACTTCGGGTCGGCCAGCGGCAAGGCGAACATCTGCACCGCGACGTCATGGGCGCGCGGCGCCGCACGCCAGGCGACGACGACGAAGGCCAGCTCGAAGAGGCCGAAGACGATGGCGACGCGCTCGACCGATCGGTACGAGCCGGTCAGCACCATCGCGATGATGACCGCGACGCTCACGGCCACCGCCGGCACCACCGGCACCCCGAACAGCTGCGCCACGCCGGCGATGCCGCCGAGCTGCGTCAGCAGCGCGCCGACGCAGGCGATGCACAGCGTGCCCACCGACAGCCAGGCCCAGCCCGGCCCGAAGACCGCGCGTATCAGCTCGCCATGCCCGCGCTGGGTGACGAGGCCCAGCCGCACCGTCAGCTCCTGCACGATGTACAGGATCGGTATCAGCACGAGCTGCAGCGCCAGCAGCTTGTAGCCCCATTGCGCCCCGCTCTGCGCCGCGGTGACGATGCTGCCCGCGTCGGTGTCGGCGAGCATGACGACGAGACCCGGGCCGAACACGGCGAGGATCCGGGCGCGAAATCCCGGCGCTGAGGTGCGCGAGCGGCTGGACAAGATGAATCTATCAAATGAGAATGATTCTCAATCTCATTGAGTGTATACCGACCTCGCGCCTGCCGTCGGCAATGCTTATCGACCCAGCGCCTCGCGCACGAAGTCCAGCCGGTCCTGGCCGAAATGCATCTCGCCGCCGACGAAGCAGGTCGGCGCGCCGAAGACGCCGCGCGCGACGGCCTCCTCGGTCTGCGCGACCAGCGCCGCCTTGACCTCGGCATCGCCGACCCAGGCGATGAACTCGTCGGGCGCGATGCCGATGCGCTGCACCAGCGCGCCGACGAGCGCCGGGTCGCCGAGGTTGGCCTGCGCGACCCAGATGTCGTGGAACACCGCGTCGGCATAGTCGCCGAAGGCCTGCGGCCGGCGCATCTGCAGCGCCACCGCGCCGCGCATCAGCGTCAGCGTGTTGATCGGAAAATGCGGGTTCATCGTGAACGGCACGCCCCAGCGCCCCGCCCAGCGCGCGAGGTCGGCGCCCATCCAGCGGCCCTTGGCCGGCACCGTCACCGGGCTCATGTTGCCGGTGGCCTTGAAGACGCCGCCCAGCAGCATCGGCCGGTAGCGCAGCGTCGCACCCGTCTCGGCGGCGATGCGCGGCAGCTGCGTCGACGCGAGGTAGCTCGCCGGGCTGCCGAAATCGAAATAGAACTCGACCGTCTTGTCGTTCATCGCAGGCCTTTCCTTCTTTCTTTATTGCGTTTTCACCAGGTTTCGATCCAGGGACGCAGATCCAGCTCATGGGTCCAGGCGCTGCGCGTCTGGCGGTGCAGCTGCCAGTAGGCCTCCGCGATCGCCTCGGGGTCGAGGATGCCGTCGCGGTCCTTCAGCGCGTACCGCTG
>JAGWTU010000087.1 GCA_028868825.1 Burkholderiales bacterium
ACCGACGAGCCGGCGAGCTGGCCGATCTCCTGCGCCGCGACCTGGCTGCGCTCGGCGAGCTTGCGCACCTCGGCGGCGACGACGGCGAAGCCGCGGCCATGTTCGCCGGCGCGGGCGGCCTCGATGGCGGCGTTCAGCGCCAGCAGGTTGGTCTGGTAGGCGATGTCGTCGATGACCTTGACCTTGGTGGCGATCGACTTCATCGCGTCGACGGTACGGCCCACCGCCGTGCCGCCTTCCAGCGCCTCCTGCGCGGCCTGGGTGGCGATGCCGTCGGTGACGGTGGCGCTCTCGGCGTTGCCCTTCACCGACGCGCTCATCTGCTGCAGCGAGGCGCTCGTCTCCTCGACGCCGGCGGCCTGCTGCGAGGCCGAATGCGACAGGCTCTGCGAGGTCTGCGCGACCTGCGAGCTGGCGTCGCCGAGATGGTCGGCGGCGGCGCGCACCTCGGTGATCGTGCCGCTGAAGGTGTCGACGAGCTGGTTGAACTTCGCGCACAGGTCGGCGTGGAACGATTCCTTGCCGGCGAGCGGGATGCGCTGGCTGAAGTCGCCCAGCGTCGCGGCCTCGACGGCGGCACCGATCTCTTCGGCCACCGCCGCGGCGGCCTGGCTCGCAGCCTCGGTCTGCGCCAGGCGCCGGCGGTCGTCCTCGCTGCGCTCAACGAGGCGCTTCTGCATCGTGCGCAGCGCGTCGAGCAGGTGCGATTCCTCGCTCGCGCCGCGCGCCGGCGGGATCAGGTGGTCCAGCCGTCCGGCGCCGACGGCGTCGGCGGCGTCGATGGCGTCGAGCAGCCCGGCGCGCATCGCGACATAGAAGGCGCGGAAGGCGTACAGGCCGAGCAGCAGGGCGACCGCGACGACGCCCGCGGTCTTGATCCACAGCGCGCGCGCCTGGGTGTAGACGTTGTCGACGTAGATCCCCGAGCCGACGACCCAGCCCCAGGGCTTGAACGCCATCACGTACGAGACCTTGTCGACCGGCTTGGCGCTGCCCGGCTTCGGCCACTGGTAGGCGACCATGCCCGCCGACTGCGTGCGCGCGACCTCGGTCATGGCCTTGAAGAGCTGGAAGCCGTTCGGATCCTTGTAGTTCGACAGGTCCTGGCCGTTCATCTCCGGCTTCAGCGGGTGCATCACCATCGCCGGCGTCATGTCGTTGATCCAGAAGTAGTTGCCGTCGGTGCCGAAGCGCATCGCGCCGATCGCCGACTTGGCCTGCGCCTGCGCCTGCGCCGCGTCGAGCTTGCCGCTGACCTGCTGCTGGTAGGCCCAGTCGATGACGTGGTAGGCGGACTCGACCTGATGGCGGATCGCGGCCTGCTGCTCCTCCATGTCGCGCCCGTACTGCGCCCAGGCCTGCCAGACCAGCAGGCCCAGCAGCGGCAACAGCAGCGCGGCGCAGGCGACGGCGGTCTTGGCGCCGAAGCCCAGGCGCGCGAAGAGTGCGGCGAGGGCGCCGAGGCGGCGCGACGTTTGGATCGATGCGGTGGGGGCCATGATCGCTTTCTTCTAGAAGGCAGTGAACGACGATTCGTCGATGTCGGAGGCGCCGGCGGCGGGCGCGGCGCCGGCCTGGCGGCGCGGCGCGGCGGTGTTCGGGGACGCGGCGGTGCGAGCGCGCGCGGGAACCCCGGCGGCACGCGAGCGAGCCGGGGCGCCTGTGCCCGCGGCCGGCGCGTGGCGCAGGCGGAAGAAGGCCATCAGCTGCTGCAGTTGCGCGGCGTGGCTCGAGAGCTCGTCGGCGGTGGCCGAGAGCTGCTCGCTGGCCGACGCCGTCTGCTGCGTCGCCGAGGCGAGGTGGTTCATCGCGCCGGTGATCTGGCTCACGCCCTCGGCCTGCTCGCCGCTGGCGGCGGCGATCTCCTGCACGAGCTCGCTGGTCTTGCGGATCGACGGCACCATCTGCGTCAGCAGCGTGCCGGCCTGCTCCGCGAGGTCGACCGACGAGCCGGCGAGCTGGCCGATCTCCTGCGCCGCGACCTGGCTGCGTTCGGCGAGCTTGCGCACCTCGGCGGCGACGACGGCGAAGCCGCGGCCATGCTCGCCGGCGCGCGCCGCCTCGATGGCGGCGTTCAGCGCCAGCAGGTTGGTCTGGTAGGCGATGTCGTCGATGACCTTGACCTTGGTGGCGATCGACTTCATCGCGTCGACGGTGCGGCCGACGGCCGTGCCGCCTTGCTGCGCCTCGCTCGCGGCCTGCGTGGCGATGCCGTCGGTGACGGTGGCGCTGTCGGCGTTGCCCTTGATCGAGGCGCTCATCTCCTGCAGCGAGGCCGTCGTCTGCTCGACCGCGGCGGCCTGCTGCGACGCCGAATGCGACAGCGTCTGCGAGGTCTGCGCGACCTGGCCGCTGGCGCTGCCGAGCTGCTCGGCGGCGGCGCGCACTTCCTGCATCGTCGTGCTGACGGTCTCGATGAGCTGGTTGAAGCGCTGGCACAGGTCGGCGTGGAACGATTCCTTGCCGGCGGTGTCGATGCGGCGCGTGAAGTCGCCCTGGATCGCACCGTCGACAGCGCCGCCGATCTCCTGCGCCACCGCGGTGGCGGCGCGCGCCGAGGCGGCGGTCTCGGCCATGCGGCGCTCGTCCTCGTCGCGGCGCTGCTGCAGGCTGGCCTGCATCTGCTTGAAGCGGGCGAGCAGCTGCGCCGCCTCGTCGCTGCCCTTGGCGTCGATCGTGAAGCCGAGGTCGCCGGCGGCGACCGCCGCGGCGGCGTCCAGCGCATGGGCCAGCGGGCGCGTGATCGAGCGCGTGATGGCCACCATCAGCAGCGCGCCGACCAGCGCCAGCGCGCCGAGCAGCGCCAGCAGCACGAGGCGCGAGCGCTCGCCGTCGCGGATGCGTTCGTCGAGCAGCCGGGCGAGCACGGCGTCGGCCGCGGCGATGCGCTTGTACTGGGCCTCGACGGCCGCCGTGGCGACGCGGCGGAATTCCGCCACCGCGACGGTCGGCGCCGCCGCCGGGACGAGCTGGTCATGGGCGAGCGTGAAGAAGCGGTCGACGGCGGCGTCGGCATCGGCGACGCCGGCGAGTTCGGTCTTCACGGTGGCGCTGATGTCGATCGCCTTGGCGAGCTGGGCCGTCGAGCGCTTGCGCAGCAACTGCGCGCGCGCGATGTCGTAGTCGATGGCGATGCGGTCGGCCGGCGGGATCGGCGCCGCGGTGAGCATCGCCGAGCCCTTGCCGCGCACCGAGCCGACGGCCTCGGCCAGGCGCGGCAGGTGGTCGCTGATCGCGGTGACGAGGAAATAGGTCTCGGCCACCGGATCGAGCGAGAGCCCGCTGGTGTCGGCGACCTGCTCGATCGTGTCCAGATTGCCTTCGATCAGCTTGCGGTGTGCGGCGAAGCTCTCGGCCGGGCTCAGGCGGCGCGCCGCGATGCCCTGCGCGAGCCGGTCCCAGTCGGCCTTCATCGCCAGCGCCTGGGTCTCGACCTTGGCGTAGCCGGCGGCGTGGATCTCGGCGACGAGCTGGTCGAGACGGCGGCCGACCTCGGCCGCCGGTGCGGCCAGCGCCGCCTGCTCTTTCGCGCCGCCGGCCAGCGCCATGCCGGCCAGGCCGCGGTGGTTCTGCAGCGCCAGCTGCAGCGCCACGGCGGTGCGCAGCGGCGGCAGCCCGGCCTCTTCGGCACGCGCCGTCGCGAGGTCGTCGGTCTTGCCCTGCACGACCTGCGTCAGCGGCACGGCACAGAGCACGGCGGCGATGACGCCGAGCGCGGCCAGCTTCTGCCAAAGGCGCAGCGAGCGCAGCAAGGTCTTCATCCGTGGACTCCGGTGGGGGTGGCGCGGGTGGCCGAGGTCCGGCGCGTCGCGCCGGGCTTCATCGCCGCGGCGATGAGGCCGTGCATGTCGAGCACCAGCGCGACATCGCCGGAACCCAGGATCGTCGAGCCGGCGAGCGCCTCGAGCGGCTTGAAGATGTCGGCCAGCGGCTTGATCACCGTCTGGTGCTCGCCGAGCAGGCGGTCGACGACGAGGCCGATGCGCACCGTGCCCTGGCGCACGACGACGAGGCTGCGGCGCCCGTTCGGATCGGGCACGGCGCCGTAGAACAGCGCCAGGTCGAGGTACGGCAGGACCTCGCCGCGCAGGTCGAAGGTGCCGCAGGTGCGGTCGGGCTGGGCGTGGCATTCGCGCGGCAGGTCGATGCATTCGCTGACCACCGCCAGCGGCAGCACGTAGTGCACGCCGCCGACCAGGGTCAGGAAGCCGTCGATCATCGCCAGCGTCAGCGGCAGGCGGATCTGCGTCGTCGTGCCGCGGCCTTCCTGGCTGGCCAGCGTGATCTGGCCGCGCAGCGATTCGATGTTGCGCTTGACGACGTCCATGCCGACGCCGCGGCCCGAGATGTCGGTGACGGCATCGGCCGTCGAGAAGCCGGGCGCGAAGATCAGCTGCCAGACCTCGGCGTCGGTGAGCTCGACGCCCTCGGCGACGAGGCCGCGCTCGAGCGCCTTCTTCATGATGCGCTGGCGCGAGAGCCCGCCGCCGTCGTCGCTGACCTCGATGACGATCGATCCGGCCTCGTGGTACGCGTGCAGGCCGAGGTGGCCGACGCGCGACTTGCCCGCGGCGACGCGCTGCTCGGGCGTCTCGATGCCGTGGTCGAGGCTGTTGCGCACGAGGTGCATCAGCGGGTCGCCGATGACGTCGACCATCGACTTGTCGAGCTCGGTATCGCCGCCGGTGACGGTGAGTTCGATCTCCTTGCCCAGCAGCTTGCTGGTGTCGCGCACGACGCGCGAGAAGCGCGAGAAGGTCTCGCCCACCGGCACCATGCGCAGCGCCAGCGTGCCGTCGCGCGTGGCCTGGACGAGCTCGGCGACGCGCTGCGTCGCCTCGAGGAAGGCCGGCGAGCCCTCGGCGGTGGCGACCATCTGCGCGCCGCTGCCGGCGATCACGAGTTCGCCGATGAGGTCGATGAGGTGGTCGAGCTTGTCGGCGCGGACCTTGATGTAGCGCGTCTCGTCGGCGCGGCGGCCGCGCTGGGCGACGCGGCGGTCGGTGCCGCGGCGCTCGGTGCTCGGCTGCGGCGCCGGCGCGGCGCCTGCGGCGGCGGTGCTGGCGACGGCGGCGATGTCGACCGCGGGCGCCGCGGCGGCGGCCAGCAGGGCGTCGAGGTCGATGCCCATGCCGCGCCAGACCTGGCGCAGCGCCTCGCGCAGCTCGGCGTCGTCGCCGCAGCGTTCGGCCAGCAGCGCCGACCAGCGCGCGGCGTCGCTGCCCGGCGCCAGGATCGCGATGGCGCAGTCGTCGAGCGCGAATTCGAACACCTGCTCGATCGCCGCGCGGTCGTGCTCGGTACGCAGGCGCAGCTCGAAGCCGAGATGGCAGGCCTCGGCGTCGAGCGCCTCGAGCGCCGGCACGGCGTCGGCCAGCGTGTGGCATTGCACGACCTCGCCGAGCGTGGCGAGGTAGCGGATGAAGGCCAGCGGGTCGAGGCCGTTGCGCAGCGCGTCGGCGCCGAAGCGCAGCGAGAGATGCCAGTCGCCGCCCGGGGTGGCGGCGGCATCGGAAGCTTCGGGGGCTGGCTTGGCGGCGGCGGCCGCGGCGGCCGGCGCCGCGGCGCCGCGCAGCTGGCGCAGCCGTTCGCCGAGTTCGCGGCTGCGCGCCGCGACGGCGGGGTCGGCGTCGCCGCTGCGCACCTCGTCGATCAGCGCGCCCATCTGGTCGCGGCCGTCGAGCAGCGCGGCGGCGATGTCGTCGTTCACCGCCATCTCGCCGCTGCGCAGCGACTCGAGCAGGGTCTCGACCTCGTGCGTGAAGGCGACGACGGCGTCGCAGCCGAAGAGCCCGGCCGTGCCCTTGATCGTGTGCGCGGCGCGGAAGGCGGCGTTGAGGTTCTCGGCGTCGTCGGGCGCCGTCTCCATCACCAGCAGCGCCTGTTCGAACTGTTGCAGCATGTCGGCGGCCTCGTCGAGGAAGCCGACGCGCGCTGCGGCGATGATTTCTGCGTCGTCGTGGTTGGACATCGGGCGGTCTCCGTCAGGCGGTGGCGGCGGGCAGCATCTCGGCCAGGCCGAAGCGGGTCAGGGCGTCGCGCACGGCGGCGCTGGCGCGGTGCACGACGAGCGCGTCGCCGCGTTCGACGAGGCTGCGCCGCGTGGCCAGCAGCAGCTGCACGCCCGAGCTGTCGAAATCGGTGACGCCTTCGAGATCGAGCGCGAGGTCGCCGCCGCGCTGCGCGAGCGCGCCGGCCAGCGCCTCGTGCCAGGCGCCGGCATGGGCGATCGTGACCTCGGGGCCGAGCGGCAGCGGGTTTGCGATGGTGCTCATCGCGGCCCCTAGACGCAGAGCTTGTTGACGGCGTCGACCAGCTGCGAGGGCTGGAACGGCTTCGTGATCCAGGCCCGCGCGCCGGCGGCCTTGCCCTCGGCCTTCTTCGAGTCCTGCGACTCGGTCGTCAGCATGATCACCGGCGTGAACTTGTAGCTGCCGGTCGTCTTGAGATGACGCAGGAAGCTCAGCCCGTCCATATTGGGCATGTTGACGTCGCAGACGATCAGGTTGAGCTTGCGCCCGTCGAGCTTGCCGACGGCGTCCTTGCCGTCGACCGCCTCGACGGTCTCGTAGCCCGCCTTCTGCAGCGCCAGCTTGACGACGGTGCGGAAGCTGCCCGAATCGTCGACGATCATCACGGTCTTGCTCATATCAGGGTCCCCGAAAGTCAGAAGAAGTCCACACCGGTACCTACCTCCACGTTGACGTTGCCGTGGTGGCTGGACCGTTGTTCATCCATCGTGTAGCTGGACTCGAGCGAGGCCAGCCACTCGGCAGCGTCGTTCTGGCTCGCGCGCGGGTTGCTGCTCACCCAGCGCGTGAAGTTGTTCATGTCGTTGGCGATGATCGACAGCATCTGGCTGACGCGGTCGCCGAACTGGAAGTCCATGAAGGCGGCCTCGACCTGGTCGGCCAGCGCGCGGCTCGTCTGCTGCAGTCCGGCCGGGCCCTGCAGGCCGCCGCCCAGGCCCGAGAGCAGCGCATCGAGCGCGGCGCGGGCACTGATGTCGATCTCCATGCGCAGCTCGTCGGGGGCGGTGTCGCGCACCTCGCTGGTGCGGCAGACCTTGGCGATCGAGGTCGAGAGCTTGCGCGTCACGCGTTCGATCTGCTCCGCCGTCTCGCCGATGCGGCCCGAGAGCATGCGCAGCTCGCTGGCCACGGCCTGGCTGCCGCCGGCGTGGCCGCCCTGCTGGCGGTTCGATTCGATCGAGGCGTTGAACGCCACCAGCCGCGTGTGGCGCGCGAGCTCGCGCGCCTGCTTGGCGAGCTGCTGCAGCTCGACGAGGCCGTCGGCGCAGCGGCTGAGTTCGGCCACCGCGGCGTCGCGCTCGGCGAAGGCGCGCTCGCTGGCCGCCGTCAGCGCCGCCAGCGCCGGCGACTGGCTGCGCACGGCGTTGTCGATGGCGCCCGGCGTCGCCGTGGCGCCGGCCTGCGACGCGCCCTCGGCGAGGGTGTTGAGCGCGCCGAGGATCTCGCTGAAGGTATTGAGGATCTTGGCCAGGCCGTCGCTGGCAACGTCGCGGGTGACCTCCATCTGGCGGCTCCACACCGGCACGACCTCGGCCACCATGACCTCGGCGCCGCGGCGCGAGCCGGCCGCTTCGGCCTGGGCCTGGTGGACGGCCGGCGCGCCGCCGCTGCCCGCGTCGCCGCGCGCGAGGCCGACGGCGACGGCGATGGCCAGCGCCCCGGGCAGGGCGAGCCAGCCGCCGGACCAGGCCAGGACCAGGCCCAGCACCGCCAGCGCCGCGGCGCCGGGCCGGCGCCAGGCGGGCGGGATGGCGCCGGAGGCGGCCGGAGCAGGATGCGACAGGGGTGCTGCGGTGGTGGTCATCGGTTCTTCGTGGCCGTCGGCTCCTGGGGGTGGTCGACCTCGGACACCAGTCCGGATCGGCCGCGACAAGGCTTTATCGGTCGATGTTCTCCATCCTGAAGTAATGGCCGATTCCGGAGCCATGAAAAAGCGGCCTACTGCGGCTGTATTTCTGTATAGGCCAGCACCATCCGGGAGCGGGCCGCCCGGATGTCCAGGAGCAAGTGTCAAGTTCAGGCACCTGTGGCCGAAATGCCTGGGGATGCGCCGTCCCGCCCCGGGCCGGTGCGAACCCCATGTAAGAAGGGCGCCCGATGACTGTGACGAGCCTGCGGCTGACGCGTTGGATGGACAGCCTCGCCTGGTGGGTCGCGCTGCGCGAGTTCTTCGCCTACCACGGCGTGTGGGCGATCGGCGTGCGCCTGCTGCGCGTGATGACGGTGCGCGGCAAGGTGCTGCTGGTGATGGGCATCACCGCCGCGCCGCTGCTGCCGCTGACCTGGTACGTGGCGGCGCAGCAGAACCAGATCGTCGGCAGCACGCGGCTGCAGCTGGCGGCCGTGCGCCTGGGCGGCGCCGCGGTGAACCTGGATGTCGAACTCGGTGCCCAGGCACTGGCGCTCGACGGCGGCAAGCCGGCCGATGCCGCCGCGCTGGCGCGGCCCTGGGCCGAGCTGAAGTCGAGCTACGAGCAGGCGCGCGCCGCCGGACTGCCGATCCAGCCGGCCTGGGAACGCAGCCACCCGGCGCTCGAGGCCGCGCTGCAGGCCGGCACCCGGTCCGAGTTGCTGCGCGCCCAGTCCTACGACCTCGCCGAGGCCGCGGTGGCCGAGTTCCACCTCGCCGTGCTCGAGGAGGCCGCCGACACGGCGCTGGGCGACCACGACCTCAGCCAGAGCGCGTCGCTGGCGCTGCGCGACCTGCCGACGCTGCTGGGTGCGCTGGGCCGGCTGCGGCCGCGCGCCGACCCGAAGGCCGACCCCGCGTCGAGCGCCCTCGTCAGCCACGCCAACCAGCTCGCCGCTGCGGCCACGCTGTCGGACGTGCGGCGGCTGGCCGCGGTCGTCGAGGGCCGGCTGCGCTCGATGCACCACGACCGTGCCGGTGCGCGCGAGATGCTGCCCGCGGTGGCGTCCGCGGTCGACCTCGCGCAGGGCCAGCTCCTCGCGCTCGATGCCCACCCCGACCTCGCCCGCCTGCAGCCCGCGCTGGCCGCGGCGCGCCAGGAAGTGCAGCGGCTGCAGCAGCTGCAGCAGCTCGAGGTGGAAACCGCGCTGGCGCAACGCCTGGTCGAGATCCGCGAGCTGCGGCTGCGCATCTTCGGCGCGCTGTTCGTGAGCCTGGCGCTGGCCTCGTACCTGCTCTACACCTTTTTCCTCGTGATGCGCGGCGGCCTCGTGCAGCTCAACCACCAGATGACGCGGATGTCGCAGGGCGACCTCAGCGCGCGGCTGAACCCGCATGGCGTCGACGAGGTCGCGGCGACGATGCGCGCGATGACGACCTCGCTGACGCGGCTGTCGGACCTGCTGGCCGCCGTGCGCAACGGCGTCAGCGCCGTCAACCACGCCTCGCAGCAGGTGGCCGCCGGCAACGCCGACCTCTCGAACCGCAACCACGCGACGGCGCAGGGCCTGACGACCGCCGTCGAGGGCGTGGCGCGCGCGTCGAGCCAGCTCGAGGCCTGCGGGCGCCAGGTCGAACGCGTCGTCGGCAGCGTCCAGGCGCTGCGGCTGGAGGCGGCGCGCAACCGCAAGCAGATGCAGCGGCTGCGCGAGCGCATGACCTCGCTGCGCACCAAGAGCCGCGAGATCGGCGAGATCGTGACGCTGATCGACAACATCGCCTTCCGCACCAACATCCTGGCGCTGAACGCCTCGGTCGAGGCCGGCAAGGCCGGCGAGGCCGGGCGCGGCTTCGCCGTCGTCGCCCAGGAAGTGCGCAGCCTGGCGCTGCGCGGCGCCGAATCGGCGCGCCGCATCGGCGACATCGTGATCCGCTCGACCGACGACATCGAACTCAGCAGCGCGCTGGCCGAGGAGACCGGCCGCGCGATGGCGTCCAGCGACGGCCATGTCGACCAGATCCATGTCGCGATGGACGATGTCGCCGCGCTGACGCGCAACGGCGTCCTCGAATCGGCCGCCATCCTCGAGCAGCTGACGACGATCAGCGAGGGCACGACGCAGAACCTGCGCCTGGTCGAGCAACTGGCGGCCGCCAGCGAGGGCCTGCGCTCGCAGGGCGAGCGGCTGGCGCACAAGGTCGGTCAGTTCCAGCTGTCGTAAGCGCGCGGCGCGGCGCGGGGCGCCGGCGCCCGCCGTTCAATCCCGGTTCAATCGCGCGGCGGCGGCAGCGTCGGCGGGTGATCGACCGAGCGGCTGCCCCAGCCGCTGTCCTGCGTCGCCGGCGCGGTGCCGGCACGCAGCCGCCGCATCAGCCGGCCGGTCTCGGCGGCCGGAGCGCCTTGGGTCTGCGGTGCCGGCGGCGGCGGCGCAAGCGGCGCGCGCCGCCACAGGCCGCGCGCCAGGACCAGTGCGAGGCCGGCCAGCGCCGTCAGCGCGGCGATGAGGGCGGCACGCCGAGCGGCGACGGCGTCGTCGCGACGCCCGAGATCGGCGCGCAGGGCGTCGGTGGCGCGGTCGTAGAGCTGCCATTGCGCCTGCAGCGCGGCATCGCCCTCGCCGCCAGGGGCGGCGGCGGGGTCCGCGGCAGCCTGGCGCGCCGCGCGCAGGTGCTCGAAATAGCGTTCGGCGCTGGCGCCGGCCGCCGCGGTGGCGGTGGCCAGCGGGGTCACCGCGGCGCCATGCTGCGCCGCATCGATGCGGCCGAGCAGCCGCGCGAGCTTGGCCTCGACGGCGGCTTCGCGCTGCGGCGGCGCATCGGCCTCGTCGCCCGGCCGCGCCTCCAGGCGCGCCATCTGCCAGGCCAGGCGCGGCAGTTCGTGGACGAGGGCCAGCGCGGCGTCGGCCTCGTCGCGGGCGCCGCTGGCCTGCGGGCCGCCGTCGGCGACGAGGTCCATCAACTGCAGCACCTGCTCGATGAGCAGGCGGTGCGACTGGTCGCTGGCCTCGGCGGCCAGGCTGCGCGCCTCGATGCGCTGGGCCAGCGCCGTCCAGTCCTCGTGCAGGTCGTCGAATTCGACCGCCGCGCGCTCCCAGGGCCCGGCGGCGATCGCCACCGCGAGGTCGGAGAGCCGGGCGTCGACCTCGAGCCGGCGCTGCCGCCGCTGGGGTTCGAGCGCGAGCTGCCCGCGCAGCACGCGCGCGGCGAGGTCGCGATGCACCATCAGGCCGCGCTGCACCTGCACCGAGCGCGCCATCGGATCGAGCCGGGCGCGCTGGTCGAGGAGGGCCTGCAGCTCGGCATTCTGGTAGCGCAGCACCTGCACGAGCGGCAGCACGACCATCACGGCGCCGACGGCGCCGAGCGCGGCGACGCGCCCGCGCAGGCCGCGGCTCAGGTTCTCGAGCGCGGACGCCGGGGCGGCGACGGGCGTCGGCGACGGGCGGGAGGCAGCGGTGGGTTCGGACGTGGGCATGGGCCTGCGCCGCGGCGCATCGACGGGTGGCGGATGCCGTCTTATCGACGCCGCCGTGCCGGCACTTGAGCCGGATCCGCGTCAGCCCGGACCGCGGAGGGTCCGGGCCTTCGACAGGCACTCGCGAGTCCTCAAGGACTCGCTCGGTCCTGTCTCAGCACTCCACGATATTGACGGCCAGGCCGCCGCGCGCCGTTTCCTTGTACTTGGTCATCATGTCGGCGCCGGTCTCGCGCATCGTCTTGATGACCTGGTCGAGGCTGACGAAATGCGTGCCGTCGCCGCGCAGCGCCATGCGCGCGGCGTTGATCGCCTTCACCGAGGCGATCGCGTTGCGTTCGATGCAGGGAATCTGCACGAGGCCGCCGACGGGGTCGCAGGTCAGGCCGAGGTGGTGCTCCATGCCGATCTCGGCGGCGTTCTCGGCCTGCTCGGGGCTGCCGCCCATCACCGCGCAGAGCGCGCCGGCGGCCATGCTGCAGGCGACGCCGACCTCGCCCTGGCAGCCGACCTCGGCACCGCTCAGGCTGGCGTTCTCCTTGTAGAGGATGCCGATGGCCGCCGCGGTGAGCAGGAAGTCGATGACGCCGGCGTCGCTGGCGCCGGGGACGAAGCGCGTGTAGTAGTGCAGCACGGCGGGGACGATGCCGGCGGCGCCGTTGGTCGGCGCGGTGACGACGCGGCCGCCGGCGGCGTTCTCCTCGTTCACCGCCAGCGCGTACAGATTGACCCAGTCGAGCACCTGCAGCGGGTCGCGCAGCGCCTGCTCGGGATGCGCGGTGAGCGCCGCGCGCAACGCCGCGGCGCGCCGCTTGACCTTGAAGCCGCCCGGCAGCGTGCCCGTGGCCGCGCAGCCGCGGGCGACGCAGTCCTGCATCACCGACCAGATGTGCAGCAGCGCGGCGTCGATCTCGGCATCGCTGCGCCAATGGCGCTCGTTGTGGCGCATCACCGCGGCGATCGAGCCGCCGCTCTCGGTGCAGCGCTGCAGCAGCTCGGCGCCGCTGTGGAAGGGCAGCGGCAGCACCGTCGTGTCGGGCGCGATCGCCTTGTGCCGGCTGCCGTCGGCGGCGACCTCGTCGCTGACGACGAAACCGCCGCCCACCGAGTAGTAGACGCGGCTGGCGATCTCGGCGCCGGCGGCGTCGAAGGCGCAGCAGCGCATGCCGTTGGCGTGGAAGGGCAGGCTCTCGCGGCGGAAGAACTTCAGGTCGTC
The DNA here is from genome assembly GCA_028868825.1 of Burkholderiales bacterium. Classification (GTDB taxonomy): domain Bacteria; phylum Pseudomonadota; class Gammaproteobacteria; order Burkholderiales; family Burkholderiaceae_C; genus Rubrivivax. The sequence continues at coordinate 12,573 of JAGWTU010000087.1, forward strand.
GCGCTCGTTGAAGGCGATCTCGCGGCGGCCGAGCAGCGTTAACCGGCCACTGGCACGGATGGCGGCGAGGATCTGCGGGATCGCGTCGACGTCGACGCGGTCGGGCTCGTGGCCGGCCAGGCCCAGCAGCACCGCCTTGTCGCTGCCGTGGCCCTTGCCGGTGGCGCCGAGCGAGCCGTAGAGGCCGCAGTGCACGCGCGCCGTGCGCTCGAGCAGGCCGTCGGATTCCAGCCGCTGCGCGAACAGCCGCGCCGCGCGCATCGGTCCGACGGTGTGGCTGCTGCTCGGACCGATGCCGATCTTGAAGAGGTCGAAGACCGAGACTGCCATGGCGCGCGCCGGTTCAATCCTTCCAGGCGTCCAGCGGCGGGCAGCTGCATTGCAGGTTGCGGTCGCCCCAGACGTTGTCGACGCGGCCCACCGGCGCCCAGTATTTCTGCCGCTTCAGCGCCGGCAGCGGATAGGCCGCCTCCTCGCGCGTGTAGGCATGGTTCCAGTCGGCGGCGAGCAGCGACGCGGCGGTGTGCGGCGCATGCTTGAGCGGATGGTCGTCGCGCGGCCAGGTGCCGGCCTCGACGCGCGCGATCTCGCCGCGGATGGCGATCATCGCCTCGCAGAAGCGGTCGAGTTCGACCTTCGGCTCGCTCTCGGTCGGCTCGATCATCAGCGTGCCCGGCACCGGGAAGCTCAGCGTCGGCGCGTGGAAGCCGTAGTCGATGAGGCGCTTGGCGACGTCCTCGGCGCCGATGCCGGTGGCGTCCTTGAGCGGCCGCAGGTCGAGGATGCATTCATGCGCGACGCCGCCGCCGCGCAGCGCCGGGTTGCCGCCCGAATACAGCACCGGGTAATGCGCATCCAGGCGCGCCGCGATGTAGTTGGCCGAGAGGATCGCGATCTCGGTGGCCGCGCGCAGCCCCGGCTCGCCCATCATGCGGCAGTACATCCAGCTGATCGGCAGCACGGCGGCGTTGCCCAGCGGCGCGGCGCTGACGGCGCCGACCGCTTGCGGGCCGCCGACGCCGCCGGTGCGGTGGCCGGGCAGGAAGGGCACGAGGTCGGCGACGACGGCCACCGGTCCGACGCCGGGCCCGCCGCCGCCATGCGGGATGCAGAAGGTCTTGTGCAGGTTGAGGTGGCTGACATCGCCGCCGAACTCGCCCGGTGCGGCGACGCCGACGAGCGCGTTCATGTTCGCGCCGTCGACATAGACGCGCCCGCCATGGGCGTGGACGAGCTCGCACAGCGCCTTGACCTCGGTCTCGAAGACGCCATGCGTGCTCGGGTAGGTGATCATCACGGCGGCGAGCTCGGCGCTGTGCTGCTCGCACTTGGCCTTCAGGTCGGCCATGTCGACATTGCCCATCGCGTCGCAGGCGGTGACGACGACCTGCATGCCGGCCATCTGCGCGCTGGCCGGATTGGTGCCATGGGCCGACGACGGGATCAGGCAGATGCGCCGATGCGCCTCGCCGCGGCTCTCGTGCCAGGCCTTGATGACGAGCAGGCCGGCGTATTCGCCCTGACTGCCGGCGTTGGGCTGCAGGCTCACGCCGGCATAGCCGGTGGCCTGGGCGAGCCAGGCGCAGAGCTGGTCGTTCATCGCCCACAGGCCGGTGAGCTGGTCACGCGGCGCGAACGGGTGCAGCTGCGCGAACTCGGGCCAGGTGATGGGGATCATCTCGCTCGTCGCGTTGAGCTTCATCGTGCACGAGCCCAGCGGGATCATGCTGCGGTCCAGCGCCAGGTCCTTGTCGGCGAGGCTGCGCAGGTAGCGCAGCATCTCGGTCTCGCTGTGGTGGCGGTTGAACACCGGATGGGTGAGGAAATCGCTGCGGCGGCGCAGCGCCTCGGGGATCAGCGTGGTCGCGACCTGCTCGGCGGCGCCGACCTCGGGCAGCGCCTGGCCCGGCGCGGCGAACCAGGACCACAGCGCGCGCAGGTCGTCGCGCGTCGTCGTCTCGTCGAGCGCGATGCCGACGAGCTGCGGCGCGACGCGGCGCAGGTTCGCGCCGCCGGCCAGCGCGCGCGCGACGATGGCGTCGGCGGCACCGGCGGCGTTCCCGACATCGACGGTGATCGTGTCGAAGGCGTGCGCCGTGATCACCTTATGGCCGAGTTCCTTCAGCCCGCGCGCGAGGATCGCCGTGTAGCCGGCGACGCGCTGCGCGATGCGCTTCAGTCCCGCAGGCCCGTGGTAGACGGCGTACAGGCTCGCCATCACCGCCAGCAGCACCTGCGCCGTGCAGATGTTGCTCGTCGCCTTCTCGCGCCGGATATGCTGCTCGCGCGTCTGCAGCGCCAGCCGGTAGGCGGGCTGGCCATGGACATCGACGCTGACGCCGACGAGCCGGCCCGGCATCGCGCGCTTGTACTCGTCGCGGCAGGCGAGGTAGGCGGCATGCGGGCCGCCGGCGCCCATCGGCACGCCGAAGCGCTGCGTGTTGCCGACGACGATGTCGGCATCGAATTCGCCCGGCGGCACGAGCAGCGTCAGCGCCAGCAGGTCGGCGGCGACGATGAAGGCGGCCTGCTTCGCATGGGCCTGCGCGACATAGGGCGCGAGGTCGTGGATCAGCCCGGTCGTCGACGGGTACTGGGCAATGACGGCGAAATAGTCGTGGCCGGCCATCAGGTCGGGCGCAAAGCCGACGAGGACCTCGATGCCCAGCGGCGCGGCGCGCGTGCGGATGACCTCGATCGTCTGCGGATGGCAGTCGCCGGAGACGATGATGCGCTCGCTCTTGCTTTTGACGCTGCGCTTGGCCAGCGTCATGGCCTCGGCCGCCGCGGTGGCCTCGTCGAGCATGCTCGCGTTGGCCATCGCCATGCCGGTGAGGTCGCAGATCATGGTCTGGAAGTTCACCAGCGCTTCCATGCGGCCCTGCGAGATCTCGGCCTGGTAGGGCGTGTAGGCCGTGTACCAGGCCGGATTCTCGAGGACGTTGCGCAGGATCACCGCCGGCGTGTGCGTGTCGCTGTAGCCCTGGCCGATATAGCTCTTGAGCACGCGGTTGCGGCCGGCCAGCGCCTTCAGCTCGGCCAGCGCCTGCGCCTCGGTGGCCGGCGGCGGCAGATCCATCGGCCGCGCGCGGGCGATGCTGCGCGGCACGATGGCGTCGATCAGCGCCCGGCGCGACGCGGCGCCGATGGCGCTCAACATGAGCGTTTCGTCGTCGGCATCGGGGCCGATGTGGCGGGCGGCGAATGCGGCCGCGTCTTCGAGTTCGGCCAGCGTGGCGGTGGTCGGCATGGGGGCGGTTCCGGGAGCGGGAGTCAGGGGGGCGTCAAAGCGTCTTGAGCAGCGCGTCGTAGGCGGGCGGGTCCATCAGTTGGTCGAACTGCGCCATGTCGTTGACATGCACCTTGAAGAACCAGCCATGGCCCAGCGGGTCGGTGTTGGCCAGCGCCGGGTTGTCGCGCAGCGCCTCGTTGACCTCGACGACCTCGCCGGCGACCGGCATGTAGATGTCGGCCGCGGCCTTCACCGATTCGACGACGCCGGCGACCTCGCCCTTGGCGTAAGTGCGCCCGACCTCGGGCAGTTCGACGAACACGACATCGCCCAGCGCGTCCTGCGCATGGTGCGTGATGCCGACGACGGCGGCCTCGTGGTCCTCGATGTTGATCCACTCGTGGTCGGGGGTGTACATGGTCGTCATGGGCAGGGTCTCCGGTGGGTGGTGGTGAGGTCGCTCAGCGCTGGTAGCGGTGCGGGTTGAAGGGCAGGGGGGTGACGCGCATCGGCAGCCGCTTGCCGCGCACTTCGGCATAGACCTCGTGCTGCGGTTGGGCGTGGTCGGGCGGCAGATAGGCCATCGCGATCGGCTGGTCGACGGTCGGCGCCAGCGTGCCGCTGGTCACGGTGCCGAGCTTGCGGCCCTGGGCGTCGACGATGACGGTGCCGGGTCGCACCGGCACGCGCTCGAGCCCGACGAGGCCGACGCGCTTGCTCGGCGCCGCGCCGGCGAGATGGCTCTCGATCACCGCCGCACCCGGGTAGCCGCCGGCGCGCGCGCCGCCGGGGCGGCGCACCTTCTG
>JAGWTU010000031.1 GCA_028868825.1 Burkholderiales bacterium
CGCCCGCGCTGGCCGCGCGGCGGGTCGAGCCGGCCGGCGATGCCACGGCCGGCGCGCTGCGGTTGTTGCGCGGCGATCTTGCGGCACTCGCCGCGGCGGACGGAAAGCGATGAATTCGATCGCCGGCTGCATCCTCACGCCGCGCGGCTTCCTGCGCGGCACGCTGGCCATCGACGAAGCCGGCCGCATCGCCGGCATCGACGGCACGCCGGTGGCCGACGACGAGGCGCGCGGCGGCGAAGCGCCGCTGCTGCTGCCCGGTTTCGTCGACCTCCATGTCCACGGCGGCGGCGGCGCCGACACGATGGAGGGCGGCGACGCCGTGACGACGCTGGCGCGCCTGCACGCCCGCCACGGCACGACGGCGCTGCTGGCGACGACGATGACGGCGCCGCTGGACGAGATCCGCGCCGCGCTGCGCGCGCTGGCGCCGGCCGTCGCGCGGCGCGAGGCGGGCTGCGCGCGCGTGCTCGGCGTCCATCTCGAGGGCCCGTACATCAGCCCCGAGCGGCTCGGCGCGCAGCCCGACTGCGCGCGCACGCCATCGCTGGACGAGATCCTGGCGCTGGCCGGCATCGCGACCATCCGCCTCGTCACGCTGGCGCCCGAGGTCGGCGAGGCGCTGGCGCTGATCCCGGCGCTGGTGGCGCGCGGCATCCGCGTGCAGATCGGCCACAGCGCCGCGACCTACGAGCAGGCGCTGGCCGCGATCGGCCAGGGCGCCGGCAGCTTCACCCATCTGTTCAACGCGATGAGCGCGCTGCACCACCGCGCGCCCGGCGCCGTCGGCGCGGCGCTGGCCCATGCCGAGCGCGCCGAGCTGATCCCCGACCTGCTGCATGTCCACCCGGGCGCGATCCGCGTCGCGCTGCGCGCGATACCCGGCCTGTACTGCGTCAGCGACGCCACCGCCGCCGCCGGCATGCCCGACGGCGACTACCGGCTCGGCCGCCAGACGGTGCACAAATGCCTGGGCGGCGTGCGCCTGGCCGACGGCACGCTGGCCGGCAGCACGCTGACGATGGACCGGGCGTTGCGCAACCTCGTCGCCATCGGCCTGCCGCTGGCCGAGGCCTCGGCGCGCGTCAGCCGCCACGCCGCCGACCACCTCGGCCTCGCCGACCGCGGCCGCATCGCCGTCGGCGCCTGGGCCGACCTCGTGCTGCTCGATGCGACGACGCTGCGGCTTCGAGGCGTGGTCGTCGAAGGCGAGGCGATAGCACCCGGCGCCGACGCCTGACGCGGCCGCCGGGCTCAGCCCGGACCGCGGAGGGTCCGGGCCTTCGACCGGCACTCGCGAGTCCGCAGGGACTCGCTCGGTCCGGTCTCAGCCATCGCCGAACTGGTAGCCGACGCCGAACCAGATGCCGCGCGGCGCGCCGACGGTGCGGTACTGCTCGTTGCGCCAGCTCGCGCCGCTGGCGTCGAAGGTCCGGCCCGGGCCGGTGAAGACGTTCTGGCCCAGCGTGCCGAAGGTGTAGTAGCGGCGGTCGAGCAGGTTCGCGACGCGCGCCGACAACTCCCAATGCGGCGCCGGCGACCAGCGCGCGTCGAGGCCCAGCGTCGCGTAGCCGGGCACCGGGCCGTTGATGTCGCCGTTGTTCTCGTCGCCGCGCGCGTATTGCCGGCCGGCCGCCAGCAGGCTCAGGCCGACCGTCGCATCGGCGGCGACGCTGAACTCGCCGCGCAGCTTCAGCAGCTGGCGCGCGATGCCGGGAATGCGGTCGCCGGGCCGCACGACGACATCGCTGCAGTTCGGGCAGGACAGCGGCTGCGCGCTCGAATTGCTCGGCGAGTTCTCGGTCATGCCGGTGCGGTAACGCGCGTCGATGAGGCTGTAATGCGCGCTCAGATGCGCCGCGCCGGTGCGCAGGTCGAAACCGAGTTCGAGCCCCTGGCGCTGGGTGCGGCCGACGTTCTGGAAGTAGCCGGCGCTGCTCGCGCCGCCGCCGCTGCTGATGAACTGGATGTCGTCGCTGAGGTCGGTGCGGAACAGCGCCGCCGTCCATTCGAAGCCGCCGCGCGCGCCGCCGCGGGCGCCGATCTCGAAGGTGCGCGAGATCACCGCCGCCAGCGCCGGGTCGGAGGCGAAGGCGTTCGGCAGCGAGCAGGGCGCGTTCGGGTCGGCACAGGTCAGCTCGACCGGCGTGGGCACGCGCATGCCCTCGTTGTACGAGGCGTGCAAGGTCAGCTCGGGGTGCGGGTTGAAGGTCAGGCCGATGGCCGGGTTCAGGCGCGCATAGGCATGGTCGCCGTCGAGCGCGGTGCCGAGCTGGTCGCGCAACTGCACGCGGGCGCGGTTGTAGCGTGCCGAGACGGTGAGGAAGGTGCGCGCGGTGAGGCCCAGCGTGTCGGTGGCGTAGACGCTGGCCGAGCCGGCGCTGGCATTCAGCGAGGTCGCGAGCACCGGCGGCGCGTGCGAGGTCGTGTCGCGCGACGCGCCGGCCTCCTGGTCGGTCTGCGTGAACGCCGTGCGGCCGAGGTCGGCGCTGGCGCCCAGCGTCCAGCGGTTGTCGCGCGCGCCCAGCGGCGCGGCCGAACTCAGCTGCAGCGAGGCGCCGGGGCGGTACTCGTCGATGACGTTGACGGCGTTGCCGGTGGGCTCGTTGCCGGGCCCGATCGGCTGCGTCGGGTCGTAGTTGTTGTTGACGTTGCTGTTGTAGGCGTAGGTGCGCAGCTCGCGGTAGTAGAGGTCGCCCTCGAGCGTCAGGTCCGAGCCCAGGCGCCGCGTCCAGGCGCCGTTGACGAAGGCCAGCCGGTTGGTCTGGAAGTCGGGCCAGGAATACGACTGCCGCGGCGTGTCCAGCCACGACAGCGGCAGCGTCTGGTTGCCCTGCAGGCGGTTGTCGGCCAGCGTCACGCTGAGCTCGAACCTGCCGAATTCGCCGCCGCGCACGCCGGCCTTCGCGAACAGCTGGCGGACCCGGCTCGGGTTGAATTCGCCCCAGCCCGCTTCGTGCGCGACATTGCCGGCGACGTAGAGGTCGAAGCGCTCGCCATGGTGGCCGGTCTCGAACTCGACCGAGCGGCGGCCGAACGAGCCGGCCCAGCCCTCGATGCGCGTGCCGGGGTTCGAGGCGCCGCTCTTCGTCGTGACGTTGATCGCCCCGCCCAGCGTGTTGAGGCCGAAGAGCGGGTTCGAGCCCGGGATCACCGTCACCGAGGCGATCGCCACGGCCGGGATGAGGTCCCAGTTGACGGTGTCGCCGAAGGCCTCGTTGACGCGCACGCCGTCGACGAACACCGACAGCCCCTGCGGCGTGCCCAGCGCCGGCGAGGCGGCGAAGCCGCGGAACAGCACGTCCATCTGGTACGGATTGCCGGCCGTGTCGTTGACGCTGATGCTGCCCGCCGATTCGTTCAGCGCCTCCGACAGGTTGAGCGCGCGCCGCGTCGCCGTCACCGCCTGGCGCATCGTCTGGACATTGCCCGCCACCTCGTCGAGCGGCGTCCCCTGGCCCGGCAGCACGGTGGTGCCGATGATCTCGACCTGCTGCACCGGCGCCTCGTCGGCGGCGGCCGGCAGCGTCCACAGCAGGCCGAGCAGCGTGCCGAACAGCGTGCCGCAAAGGGTCGGGCGCCGGATCGCGTGCCGGCGCATGGTCGGGGGACGGGGCAGGGGGCTCGGGGTCATCTTGTCGTCGGGTCGTGCCGGGGACCATCCCCGGGGCGGCGCAGTCTGCCCGGGCCGGCGGCGACGGGCCAGGGAAATCTTCCCGAGGCGGCCCCGGGAAACCCCGGGGCGGCGCCGACCCTATGATCATCCGCCATGCCCGAGACCGCCGCATCCGCGTCCCTGCCGCCGACGACCCGCGGTTGGCGCGGCTGGCGCGGCGACGCCCTCGTCGTCGTCGCGGCGACGCTGGCCGGCTACGCGCTGGCGGCGGCCTTCAACCTCAGCGAGCGGCTCGCGGAGGGGCTCGCGGGCGCCGAAGGCTGGCAGGGCGACGAACTGCCGATCGTGCTCACGCTGCTCGCGCTGGGGCTGTGCTGGTTCGCCTGGCGCCGCCGCGCCGAGGCGCTGGCCGAACTGCGGCTGCGCGTGCAGGCCGAGGCCCGCGTCGGCGAACTGCTGCGGCACAACCGCGAGCTCGCGCAGCAACTGATCGCCGTGCAGGAAAGCGAGCGCCGCGCGCTGGCGCGCGAGCTGCACGACGATCTCGGCCAGGCCTGCAGCGCGATCCGCGTCGAGACGACGACGATCCGCCACGGTGCCGCCGCCGGCGCCATCGCGGCGGACACCGCGCGCGCGATCGGCGCCGCCGCCGAGCGCGCCGACGCCGAGGCGCAGCGCCTGTACGAGCGCGTGCGCGATCTGCTGCGCCGGCTGCGGCCGCCCGACCTCGAGGCACTCGGGCTGCGCGGCGCGCTGCAGGAGCTGTGCGAGGCCTGGGAGCTGCGCTCGGGCGTGGCCTGCATGCTGCACCACGAGGGCGAGGTCGACGGCCTCGGCGACGAGGTCGAGATCACCGTCTACCGCGTCGCCCAGGAGGCGCTGAGCAACGTCATGCGCCATGCCGGCGCGTCGACGGTGCGGCTGCGGCTGGTGCGCGAAGGCGCCTCGCTGGTGCTGGTCGTCAGCGACGACGGCCGCGGCATCGCGCCCGGCGGTGCCGGCCAGGGCCTCGGGCTGCTCGGTGCCGGCGAGCGCGCGGCGGCGCTGGGCGGCACGCTGGCCGTCGACGGCGCCGCGAGCGGCGGCACGCGGCTGCGGCTGACGCTGCCGCTGGCGCCGCCGCCACAGGCCGCTCGATGATCCGCATCCTCCTCGCCGACGACCACCCGGTGGTGCGCAGCGGCTACCGCCATCTGCTCGAACAGGCGGGGACGATGAGCGTCGTCGCCCAGGCCGAGACCGCCGACGCGGCCTACGCGGCCTACGTCGAGACCGCGCCCGACCTCGTCGTCACCGACCTCGCGATGCCCGGCGGCGGCGGCCTCGAGCTGATCCGCCGCGTGCGGCTGCGCGACGACCGCGCCCGCATCCTCGTGTTCAGCATGCACGACGCGGCGACGCTGGTGCGGCGCGCGCTCGACGCCGGCGCGCGCGGCTACGTCACGAAGGCGAGCCCGCCCGAGCGCCTGCTCGACGCCATTGCCGCCGTCCATGGCGGCCGCCGCTACCTCAGCCCCGACCTGCCGGCGGCCATCCTCGAGCGCGACCCGGCGCAGGAGAGCGAACGCCTGGCGACCTTGAGCGCGCGCGAATTCGAGGTCTTCCGCCTCATCGCCCAGGGTCGCAGCCTGGCCGAATGCGCGGCCGAGCTCAAGCTCAGCCCGAAGACGCTGTCCAACCACCAGACGGTGATCAAGGACAAGCTCGGCGTCTCGACCTCGGCCGCCCTCGTGCACCTGGCGATCCGCCATGGCGTGATCGACAGCGCCGGGCAGCGGCCGCCGCTCCTATGATGCCGGGCTAAGCAAGCAACCAAGCACCCAGCGGGGCCGAGCGATGGATCTCGAACATCTGAAGCAATGGATCGGCAGGACCGAGACGCTGAGCGACGAGGTCACGGCCTTCCCGCCGGCGGCGCTGGCCGCGACGCTCGACCGCGACGACCCGCCGCCGCGCCCCGGCGACGAGCTGCCGCCGGTCTGGCACTGGCTGTACTTCCTGCCGCTGTACCGGCAGTCGGAGGTCGGTCCCGACGGCCATGCGCGGCGCGGCGGTTTCCTGCCGCCGGTGCCGCTGCCGCGCCGCATGTGGGCCGGCAGCCGCATCGAGTTCCTGCAGCCGCTGCGCATCGGCGAGGCGATCACGCGCCACAGCCGCGTCGCCGACGTGACGATCAAGCAGGGGCGCAGCGGCGCCCTCGTCTTCACCCAGGTCGAGCACGAGATCGCCGGGCCGCAGGGCCTGGCGATCCGCGAGCGCCACGACATCGTCTACCGCGACCCGCCGCAAGCCGGCACCGCGCCGCCGGCGCCGCAGCCGGCGCGCAGCGACGAGCAGTTCGCGCGCCGCATCGTGCCCGACCCGCTGCTGCTGTTCCGCTACTCGGCGCTGACCTTCAACGGCCACCGCATCCATTACGACCAGCCCTATGTCACCGGCACCGAGGGCTACCCCGGGCTGATCGTGCACGGGCCGCTGATCGCGACGCTGCTGCTCGATGGGCTGCGACGCCAGCAACCGCAGCGGCGAGTCGCGCGGTTCGAATTCAAGGCCGTGAGCCCGCTCTTCGACATCGAGCCCTTCGAGGTCTGCGGCCGCATCGACGGCGACGAGGCGACGCTGTGGGCGCGCGGGCCGCAGGGCCGGCTCGCGATGCAGGCGCAGGTGCGACTGGGCTGAGCCGGGCGCGGCGCCGGCCGCGGCAATTTGGGACAATGGCGCCCTCGCGGCGGATGTCGCCGCGCAGGACCGACGACTTTGCATTCCGACTCGACCTACCAAGTGGCGAGTGCCGGCTTCGAGGCGGCGCGCCGGCTGGACCGAGTCCCCGCAGGCCACCCCGCAGGCCGCCTCCACGGCCACAGTTTCCGCGCCACCGTCTGCGCTGCGCTGCCGCGCGGCTTCGGCGGCTTCGCCGGCGCCGAAGCCGGCGCGCTGCGCGAGCGCCTCGAGCGCTGCGTCGCCGCGCTCGACCATCGCGGCCTCAACGAGATCGTCGACGACCCCGGCGACGAGGCGCTGGCGCGCTGGATCGTCGCGCGCCTCGATCTGCCCGGCGCCGCGCGCATCGCGCTGCGCAGCGCGCCGCTGCAGGGCGTCGAGATCGACGCCGACGGCGCCGCGCAGGCCTGGCGCCGCTACCGCTTCGAGTCGGCGCACCGGCTGCCGCTTGTGCCGCCGGGGCACAAATGCGGCCGCATGCACGGCCATGGCTTCGAGGTGCTGATCCGCGCCGCCGCCGCCGACGCCGACCGCATCGACGCGCAGTGGGCGCCGCTGCAGGCCGAGCTCGACCACCGCTGCCTCAACGAGATCGCCGGGCTCGAGAACCCGACGAGCGAGAACCTCGCGGCCTGGATCCGCGCGCGGCTGCATGGCGGCCTGCCCGGCCTGTCCTGGGTCACGGTGTTCGAGACCGGCTCCTGCGGCGCGCATTACGACGGGGACCTGCACCGCATCTGGAAGGACTGTCGCTTCGACAGCGCCGTCGCGCTGCGCGGCGCGCCGGCGCACGACGCGCGCGCGCGGCTGCACGGCCACACCTACACGCTGCGACTGCACCTGGCCGCGCCGCTCGACGCGCTGCTGGGCTGGACGATCGATTTCGGCGACGTCAAGCGCATCTTCGACCCCGTCTTCGACGCGCTCGACCACCGCCCGCTGGCCGAACTCGCCGGCCTGGCCGACGGCGATGCCGCGAGCATCGCCGCCTGGGTGATGGCGAGGGCGCAAGCGCAGCTGCCGGCGCTCGTGCGCGTCGACGTCGAGGAGACGCCGGGCTGCGGCGCCGTCGTCGTGCGCGGTGCCGCGCCCGGTCCGCTCGGGGTCTGGTGATGGCGGCCGGCTACGCCGTCAAGGAGATCTTCCACACGCTGCAGGGCGAGGGGCTGCGCGCCGGGCGCGCGGCGGTGTTCTGCCGCTTCGCCGGCTGCAATCTGTGGAGCGGCCGCGAGGCCGACCGCGCCGACGCCGTCTGCCGCTTCTGCGACACCGAATTCGTCGGCACCGACGGCACGCTGGGCGGCAAGTACGACAGTGCCGGTGCGCTCGCCGCGGTCGTCGCCGCGCAATGGCCGGCCGGCGAGGGCAACCGCTACGTCGTGCTGACCGGCGGCGAGCCGCTGCTGCAGGTCGACGCCGCGCTCATCGACGCGCTGCATGCCGAACGCTTCGAGATCGCCATCGAGACCAACGGCACGCTGGCCGCGCCGCCGGGCATCGACTGGATCTGCGTCAGCCCGAAGGCCGGCGCCGCCTTCGTGCAGCGCCGCGGCGACGAGCTCAAGCTCGTCTATCCGCAGCCGGCGCTGCTGCCGGCGGCGGTCGAGGCGATGCCCGGACTCGAATTCGGCCATTGGCTGCTGCAGGCCATGGACGGCCCCGATCGCGACGCCCACCAGCGCGCCGCGATCGAGCATTGCCGCGCGCATCCGCGCTGGCGCCTGTCGGTGCAGACGCACAAGGTGATCGGGATCCGATAAGCGAGCCGCGGCGCCGGCGCGGGTTCGCTCAGCCGTCGCGCCGGCTCGGCTTCTTGTTCTGGTACATCGCGCGGTCGGCGCGCCGCAGCAGCGCCACGCCGGTGTCGCCGGCCTGGGCCTGCGCGGCGCCGATGCTCACCGCCATCGCGCGGCTGCCGCACAGCCCTCGCCAATCGAGCGCGGTCACGGCATCGGTGATGCGGTCGCAGATCTGCTGCGCCTGCGCGAGCTCGGTGCGGTCGAAGACGATGACGAATTCGTCGCCGCCCAGGCGCGCCGCGAGGTCCGATTCGCGCAGCTGTCCGTCGAGCAGCCGCGCCAGGCGGCGCAGCACGAGGTCGCCGGCGTCGTGGCCGCAGCTGTCGTTGATGCGCTTGAAGTCGTCGATGTCGAGCAGCGCCAGCGACAGCGGCTGGCGCATCGCCGCCGCGGCGTCCAGGCGCTCGGCCAGATGGGCCTCGAAGCGGCGGCGGTTCGCGATGCCGGTCAGCACGTCCTCGTACGACAGGCGCTCGAGCAGGCGCGATTCGATGCGCAGCACGCCGAGGTCGGCCTGGGCCCGGCGCGCCTCGAGCTGCCATTGCACGGCCTGCGTGCGGCCGAGCAGCGATTCGCGCCGGTTCGCCTGCTCGTGCTCGCGCAGCGCGCGCAGCGACTGCAGCGCCTGCGCATGCTCGCCGCGCTGGGCGTAGAACAGGCTCGCGAGCTGGTGGCTCAGGCAGGTGAGCTGCTCGTGCTCGACCTCGTGGGCGCGTACGCGCAGCCGTGCCAGCCATTCGTGCGCCAGCGCGGCGTCGCCGGCGGCCCAGGCGATCTCGGCCTCGCCCCAGCAGGCGGCGGCATCGGTCCAGCTGACGAAGGTGATGGTCTCGAGCCAGCGCCGCGTCGCGGCGAGCGAGCGCGCGGCGGCGGCGACATCGCCGGCCCAGGCGTGGAGCAGGCCGTCGAGCAGCGCGGCGAGCGCGCGCAGCGGGCGCTCGAAGCCTTCGAGCAGGGCCCGCGCGCGACCGGCCATCTCGGCCTCGTGGCAGCGGCTCAAGAGCCCGCGCAGGCGGCACAGGCGGTCGGGCGCCGGGGTGCGTCCGCTCTCGCGCTCGGCGACCAGGCGCAGCGCCTCGGCCCAGGCGCGATTGGTGTCGAGCTGGTAGTCGGGCAGGGCCGGCTGGCAGCGGCGCGCGACCTCGCTGCCGGCGTCGAAGGCGTCGAAGGCGGCCTGGAAGTTGCCGCTCCAGGCCTGCGCGATGCCCAGCGCGTTGTGCGCGAGCACGGTGTGCACGCCCGGCGGCGTCAGTCGCGCCAGCTCGACGCTGAGCTGCGCTGCTTCCACCGCCTCCTCCGAGCGGCCGAGCACGCTGGCGGCGGCGGCATGGCTGGTGTGGGCGATGGCCTCGTCGGCGAGTTCGCCGACCGACTTGAACAGCAGCGCGGCGCGCGCGCTCGCCTCGGCGGCGCGGCGCACGCGCGACGACAGGCGGTCGTAGTTGGCCAGGCTGGCCAGCGCCTGGGCCTCGAGCAGCGTCTCGCCGGCGGCCTTGGCGCGGCCCAGCGCGGCGTAGGCGCGTTCGCGCGCGAGGTCGGCGTCGCCGGTGGCGATGGCCGCGTCGGCGGCCAGCAGGTCGGCGTCGGTGCGCAGCGCGATCGACGCCGTCAGCGGCGCCGACACCGGCCCGATGCGGGAATCCGGCGGCGGCGACAGCGTTTCGGTGGCGTCGTATTGCAAGCGGGCCTCCAACGATGCCCTGCGCGGCGGCTGCGCTGGCCGTGCATGCGCCCTGAACATCGATCTCGATCGAATGTAGCAGTGGAGCGATGCCCTTGGCATCCACTCTCGGAGGCATCAGCCAGCGATTGCGATCAATACCTTTGTCTTGTCCCGGGGAAAGACCGGTCGTTTGCCAGGGCATGGGCCCCTGCCTACAGTTCGGGCTCCCCCCCCGCACAGCGACAGGCCGCAGATGGCACGCACCCCGACCGCACAAGACACACCCGTCCTGGGCCTGACCCAGGGTCTCGAAGTCCTCGATTGCCACGCCTCGGCGCGGCGGCCGCTCGAAGTGGCCGAGGTCGCCCAGCTCACCGGCATCGCACCGCGCACGGTGGGGCGTCTGGTGGCCACGCTCGTGCGCCTGGGCCACCTGCGTGCGGCCAGCGAAGGGGCCGGGCATGAACTGGCCGCCGGCGTCGTCCGGCTCGCCGAAGGCTATCTGGTCGGCATCGACGTGCGCCAGCAGTCGCGCCGCCATGTCGTCGCGCTGGCCGAGGCCTGCAGCGCGAGTTCCTTCCTCGGCGTGCGGCTGGACGACGAGATGCTCGTCGTCGAGGCGGCGCGTTCGCGCTCGGCGCTGGCGCTGCTGGGGTCGGACATCGGCACGCGCATGGACATCGGCACCTCGGCGCTCGGCCGCGCCTGGCTCGCCGGTGTCGACGCGCCGACGCGCCAGGCCGTGCTCGCGCGCTTCCGCGACGGCCCGGCCTGGCTGCGCGGCAAGGCCGGGCGCGCGCTCGACCTCGCGCTGGCCGACGCGGCGCAGCGCGGCTATGCGCTCTCGCTCGGCGAATGGCACCCGAACATCAACTCGGCCGCGGTGCCCATCCGCACGCCGGGCGGCGAGGTCGTCTCGATGAACTGCGGCGGGCCGGCCTTCCTGATCCCGAAGGCGCGGCTCGAAGCGGTCATCGTGCCGCGCCTGCTGCGCGCCGCGGCGGCTTTCGCGCGCGACATCGGCGGCGTCTCGGGGCCGGCGCTGACGCAGGCCGCGCTGCCGCCGCGCCGTGTCCGCGCGCGCACCGCGGCGTCGCGGCCGGCGGTCGAAGGCGCCGCCGATTGATCGCGCGCCGCCGCGCGCTGCTGACTGCGCTTTCCGCGCTCGCCGCCACGGCGGACGTGCCGCGCGCGGCCGCCGCCGCCGAGACGACCGACCCTGCCAGCGACGGCTGGCCGACGCGGCCGGTGACGCTCGTCGTGCCCTTCGTTCCCGGCGGTCCGGCCGACGTCGTCGCGCGGCTGCTCGCCGAGCCGTTCCAGGCCCGCCACGGGCAGCCGCTGGTGCTCGAATACAAGCCCGGCGCCGGCACCATCGTCGGCACCCAGTTCGTCGCCCACGCGGCGCCCGACGGCTACACGCTGGGCCTGGCGGTGAGCGCGCTGCAGATCAACCCGGGTCTCGAACCCCGGCTGCCCTACGACACGCTGCGCGACCTGCGCGGCGTCTCGCAGATCGCCTACGCGCATTTCGGGCTCTTCGCGAACCCGGCGCTCGGCATCGACGACCTGCCCGGGCTGATCGCCTACGCGCGCCGCCACAAGGGGCCCCTCGCCTACGCGACGCCGGGCATCGGCACCGGCCCGCACCTGGCCGGTGTGCTGCTCGCGCGCCGCACCGGCATCGACTTGCTGCACGTGCCCTACCGCGGCAGCGCGCCGGCGCAGCAGGATGTCGTCGCCGGCCGCGTGCCGCTGCTCGTCGACGTGCTGTTCGCGGCCTGGCCGCTGGTGCGCGAGGGCCGGCTCAAGGCGCTGGCCCTCGCCAGCCCGCACCGCTCGAGCGCGCACCCCGAGCTGCCGCTGATCGCCGACACGCTGCCCGGCTTCAGCGCGATGAGCACGATCGGCGTCATCGCCCCGGCGGCGCTGCCGCGCGAGCGGCTGCGGCGCATCGGCGCGGCGCTGGCCGCCGCCGTGCACGCCGACGGACTCGGCCGCGCGCTGCGCGGGCTCGGCATGGAGCCGGTCGGGTCGACCCCCGACGAATACGACGCGCTGATCCGCGGCGAGATCGCCCGCTGGACCGAGCTGATCCGCCGCGCCGGCATCACGCCCGGCTGAACCGCAACGACTGACCGTGCCGGCTGCGGAGGCCCCCGTCCGGCGGTCTTGCGGCATGTGCGCGACATGAGCGTAATATGTGCATGTGCTGAACAGCCCATTGCCATAGCCGACCATGGAGCTGAAGACCGCCCGCCTGACGCTGCTGATCGACCCGAACAAGAAGGCCGCCTTCGAGCGCCTGTGCGCGGCGCAGGACCGGACCCCTTCGCAGGTCGTGCGCCAGCTGATCCGCGACTACCTCACGGCCCATGGCGCGAGCTATGTCGGCAGCGGCGCCGTGGCGGCGCCGAAGGCCGCGAAACCCCGGTCCGCGCGGAGGAAGGGCTGATCGATGACGCCCATCGGGCAGTGGCTGGACATCGACTGGATCCTGGCGATCGCGCTGGGCTGGATCGCGGTGGGCGTCGCCGGCGTGTTCGCGCTGCGCCGCCTGGCGCTCGTCGCGCGCTGGTTCTTTCCCGCCGGCGGGCTGCTCGGGCTGGCGCTGTTCGGCGTCGCGCTGCACGCGGTGCTCTCGGAGCCTCAGACGGCGGTGCTCGCGCTCGGCCTGCCGAGCCTGCCCTTCCACCTGCGGCTGGACGCGCTCTCGGCCTATTTCCTGATGATCGTCGGCGGCGCCGGCGCCGGCATCTCGGTCTTCGCCGCCGGCTATTTCCGCCAGGGCGAGGGCACGCCGCCGGGGCTGATGTGCCTCGAGTACCACCTCTTCCTGGCCAGCATGGCCGGCGTGCTGCTCGCCGACGATGCCTACATGTTCATGGTCATGTGGGAGACGATGGCGCTGTCGTCTTTCTTCCTCGTCACCGCCAACCACCGCATCCCCGAGGTCCGCAGCGCCGGCTACCTCTACATCGTGATGGCGCATGTCGGTGCCATCGCCGTGCTGATGTGCTTCGGCGTGCTCGAGGCCAACACCGGCGACTACACCTTCGCCAACATGCGCGCGCAGACGCTGACGCCGTTCTGGGCCTCGATCGGCTTCGTCCTCGCGCTGCTGGGCTTCGGCGCCAAGGCGGGGATGCTGCCGCTGCATGTCTGGCTGCCCGAGGCGCACCCGGCGGCGCCGTCGCCGGTCTCGGCGCTGATGAGCGGCGTGATGCTCAACTGCGCCATCTACGGCGTGCTGCGCGTCTCGTTCGACCTCCTCGGCCAGCGCCTGTGGTGGTGGGGCGCGATCCTGCTTGCGCTGGGCCTGGCGACGGCGCTGTTCGGCGTCGTCTTCGCCTCGGTGCAAAGCGACATGAAACGGCTGCTGGCCTACTCGTCGGTCGAGAACATGGGGCTGCTGTTCGCCGGCATCGGCCTCACGCTGACCTTCGCGGCCTTCGGCATGAAGCCGATGGCCGCGCTCTCGCTGACGGCGACGCTGGTCCATGTCGCCAGCCATGCCTGCTTCAAGAGCCTGCTCTTCCTGGGCACCGGCAGCGTGCTGCACGCGACGAGCGAGCGCAGCCTGGGCAAGCTCGGCGGCCTGCTGCGCCCGATGCCCTGGGTCGGCTGGCTGACGCTGCTGGGCGTGCTCGCCAGCGCCGGGTTGCCGCCGCTGTCGGGCTTCGTCTCCGAATGGCTGCTGCTGCAGAGCTTCCTGTTCACGCCCGGTCTGCCGCTGCCGGTGCTGACGATGCTGATCCCGGTCGTCGCGGCGATCATCGCGCTCGTCGCCGCGCTCGCCGGCTACACGATGGTGAAGTTCTACGGCGTCATCTTCCTCGGCCAGCCGCGCGAGGACAAGCTCGCCCATGCCGAGGACGCCGGGGCCTGGGAACGCGCCGGCATGGTCTGGCTGGCGCTGGGCTGCATCGCCATCGGCCTGGCGCCGACGCAATTCATCCACCTCGTCGATCCGGTGACGCGCGGCCTCGTCGGCTCGGGACTGGCGGCGGCGTCGGGGTCGTGGCTGCTGGCGCCCAACGGCCAGGCGCAGGCCAGCTACGGGCCGGTGCTGTTCCTGCTGGGCATCGTCGGCAGCTTCGCGCTGGCCTGGCTGCTCGTGCGCCGCTTCTACCATGGCCGCATCCGGCTGGCGCGGCCCTGGGCCTGCGGCTTCCCCTGGGGCACGGCGCGCATGCAGGACACGGCCGAGGGCTTCGGCCAGCCGATCCGCCAGATCTTCGAGCCCTTCTTCGTGATGCGGCGCGAGCTGCCCTCGCCCTTCGACGCCGCGCCGCGCTACCAAGTCACGATCGCCGACCATTTCTGGGGCTGGATCTACGTGCCGGTGACGAAGGCGGCGAATGCCATCGCGCGCTGGGTCGGCCATGTGCAGCAGGGGCGCATCGCCGTCTACCTGCTCTACAGCTTCGTCACGCTGGTGGCGACGCTGCTGGCGGTGATGCGATGAACGCCGCCGCCGCCCTCTCGCAGGCGCTCGAGATCGTCATCGCGATCGCGCTCGCGCCCCTGCTCTCGGGCTGGGTCGGGCAATGCCGGGCCTGGATGCAGGGGCGCAGCGCGCCGAGCCTGTTCCAGCCCTACCGCCTGCTGCACAAGCTGTTCAACAAGGAATCGGTCGTCGCGGAGAACGCCTCGCGGCTGTTCCGCAGCGCGCCCTACATCGTCTTCGGCTGCATGACGCTGGCCTGCTCGATCATCCCCACCGTCTCGACCGACCTGCCGCTGGCGCCGGCGGCCGACGCGATCGCGCTCGTCGGGCTGTTCGCGCTGGCGCGCGTGTTCATCTCGCTGGCGGCGATGGATGTCGGCACCGCCTTCGGCACGCTGGGCGCGCGGCGCGAGATGCTGATCGGCTTCCTCGCCGAGCCGGCTTTGCTGATGGTGCTGTTCTCGGCCTCGCTGATCTCGCATTCGACCTCGCTGGCGACCATCGTCTCGACGCTGGCGCACCGCGAACTGACGATCTACCCCGGCCTCGCGCTGGCCGCGGTGGCGTTCACGATGGTCTCGCTGGCCGAGAACGCGCGCGTGCCGGTCGACAACCCGGCCACCCATCTCGAGCTGACGATGATCCACGAGGCGCTGATCCTCGAGTACTCGGGCCGCCATCTCGCGCTGCTCGAATGGGCGGCGAGCCTGAAACTGTTCGCCTATTCGTGCATCGGCCTGGCGCTGTTCTTCCCCTGGGGCGTGGCCGAGGCGCAGGCGCCGGTGGAGATGCTGCTGGCGCTGCCGGTGCTGGTGCTCAAGCTCGCGATTGGCGGCTTCTTCCTCGCGCTGCTCGAGACGATCAACGCGAAGATGCGCATCTTCCGCGTCCCCGAGTTCCTCGCCACGGCTTTCCTGCTCGCGGTGCTGGGCCTGCTCGTCCACCTGCTGCTGGTGCATTGAGATGGTCGTGAACCAGCTCCTGACGCAGTTCGTCAACCTGCTCGGCTCGGTGCTGCTGATGCTGGTGTTCGCGATGATCGGCCAGCGCCGCATCGTCTCGCTGATCCTGCTGTTCACGCTGCAGGGCGCCGTGCTGGCGCTGTCGACGGCCGTCGTCGGCTATGTCACGGGGCAGCCACATCTGTATGTCTCGGCGGCGTTGACGCTGGTGCTCAAGGTGCTGCTGATCCCCTGGCTGCTGCGCCGCGTGATCGAGCGCCTGGGGATCACGCGCGACGTCGAGACGCTGATCAACATCCCGACGACGATGCTGATCGGCATCCTCATCGTGATCTTCGCCTTCAACCTCGCCAAGCCGATCTCGCAGCTCTCGTCGGTGCTGGCCGGCGGCACGCTCGGCATCGCGCTGGCCAGCGTGCTGCTGTCGTTCCTGATGATGATCACGCGCGCCAACGCGCTGCCGCAGGTCATCGGCTTCCTGGCGATGGAGAACGGCCTGTTCTTCGCCGCCACCTCGGCGACCTACGGCATGCCGATGGTCGTCGAGTTCGGCATCGCGCTCGACGTGCTGATCGGCGTGCTGATCCTGGGCGTGTTCATGTTCCAGATCCGCGAGCAGTTCGACAGCCTCGACATCCGCCACCTCGAACAACTGAAGGAAGAGTGAGCTTGGTCGCCTTGGCCTTCCTGCTCGGCATCCCGCTCGTCGGCGGGCTCGTGCTCGGCCTCTTCGGCCACCGCGAGCGCGCGCGCGACATCAACGTCGCCTTCAGCGCCGGCACCTTCCTCGCCGCCTGCGTGCTCACGGCGCAGATCGTCGCCGACGGCCCGCTGCTGGCCTGGGACCGCGAGTTCTACATCGACCCGCTGAACGTCTTCCTCGTCACGCTGACGGCCTTCGTCGGCCTGACGACGGCGATCTTCTCGCGCCCCTACATGCGCGTCGAACGCGACCACGGCAAGATGACGCCGCCGCGGCTGCGCCTGTATCACAGCATGTACCAGCTGTTCAACTTCACGATGCTGCTGGCGCTGACGACGAACAACCTGGGCATCGTCTGGGTCGCGATGGAGGCGGCGACGCTGACGACGGTGCTGCTCGTCAGCGTCTACCGCACGGCGGCCAGCCTCGAGGCGGCGTGGAAATACTTCATCCTCTGCGGCGTCGGCATCGCGCAGGCCCTCTTCGGCACGGTGATGCTGTACATGGCGGCCGAGCGCGTCATCGGCGCCGAGGGCGGCGCGCTGCTGTGGACGAATCTCGACGCCGTGAAGTCGCAGCTCAACCCCGACATCATCACGCTGGCCTTCGCGTTCCTGTTCATCGGCTACGGCACCAAGGTCGGCCTCGTGCCGCTGCACAACTGGCTGCCCGACGCCCATGCCGAGGGCCCGACGCCGGTCTCGGCCGTGCTCTCGGGGCTGCTGCTCAACGTCGCGCTCTACGCCATCCTGCGCTGCAAGGTGCTCACCGACGGCGCGCTGCACAGCCATCTGTCGGGCCGGCTGATGATCGGCTTCGGCCTGCTTTCGGTCGTCGCGGCGGTTTTCTTCCTGATGCGCCAGCGCGACGTGAAACGCATGTTCGCGTACTCGTCGATCGAGCACATGGGGATGATGACCTTCGCCTTCGGCCTCGGCGGGCCGGTCGCGAACTACGCCGGGTTGCTGCACATGACGGTGCACTCGCTCGTCAAGTCGGGCATCTTCTTCGCCGTCGGCCATGCGACGCAGACGGCCGGCACGCAGATCATGGACGACATCCGCGGCCTGCTGCGCGTCAGCCCGACGGTCGCCTGGGGGCTGCTGCTGGGCTCGCTGGCGATCCTCGGCATGCCGCCCTTCGGCGTCTTCGCCAGCGAGTTCCTGATCGTCACGACCGCGATGCGCCTCGAACCCTGGGCGACGCCGCTGCTGCTGCTGGCGCTGGGCGTGGCCTTCGCGACCGTCTTCGCGCGCGTGCAGCCGATGGTCTTCGGACAGACCAACGTCAAGCCGCTGAAGCATCCGCCGGCGCTCGTGCCGGTGTTCGTCCACCTCGCGCTCGGACTCATGCTCGGCCTGTACATCCCGCCCTACCTCGACGGCTGGTACCGCCAGGCGGCGGCGATGCTCGGCAATTGATGGACGCCATCACGCCATGACGCCCCTGACGCCATCCACCGCGCCGTTCCCCGAACTGCTGCCCGAGCTGCAGCGGCTGAGCGCGCCGTTGCCGATCTGGCATGGCCGCGTCGACGCCGCGCGCTGGAGTGCGCTGGCGGGCGAGGTCGCCGACGGCGGCGGGCGGCTGATCTCGGTCTGGGCGCTGCAGCGCGGCGGGACGACGGCGGTCTGCGCCGCCTACGGCGTCGCGCAGGGACTGCTCTGGGTCGAGCTCGCGCTCGATGGCGGTGTCGACGATCCCGGCTCGTATCCCGACTTGTCGGCTCGCTTCCCCTGTGCCGCTCGCCTGCAGCGCGCGCTCGCCGACCTCTCGGGCCCGCGCGCGGCCGGCCAGGCCGACACGCGCGCCTGGCTGGACCATGGCCTGTGGGGCGCGGGCCCCAAACCGCTGGCCGCCGCCGGCCCGCCGGCCGGCGCGCCCTTGGCGACACTGCCGGCCGATTACCCCTTCGTGCGCGTCGAGGGCGACGGCGTGCACGAGATCGCCGTCGGCCCGGTGCATGCCGGCATCATCGAGCCGGGGCATTTCCGCTTCTCGGTCGTCGGCGAGAAGGTGCTGCGGCTCGAGCAGCATCTGGGCTATCTGCACAAGGGCATCGAGCGCCGCTTCACCGAGCTCGCGCCCTTCGACGCCTACCGCCTCGCCGGCCGCATCAGCGGCGATTCGACGGTCGCCTACGCCTGGGCCTACGCGATGGCGCTCGAATCGGCCTGGGGCTGCGCCGTGCCGGTGCGCGCGCGCTGGCTGCGCGCGCTGATGCTCGAGCGCGAGCGCGTCGCCAACCATCTCGGCGACCTCGGCGCGCTCGGCAACGACGCCGCGCTCGGTTTCGGCCTGGCGCAGTTCTCGCGCCTGCGCGAGGACTGGCTGCGCCTGTCGGCCGAGGTCTTCGGCCATCGCTTCATGATGGACTGCATCGTTCCCGGCGGCGTCAGCGTCGACGTCGCGCGCGCGCCGCTGCGCCAGATCGCCGCGCAATGCGACGCCGTCGAGCGCGAGGTGCTGCGCCTGCGCCAGCTCTACGACGAGCATTCGGGCCTGCAGGACCGCTTCCTGACGACCGGCCGCGTCACGCCCGAGCTCGCGCAGCGCCTGGGCCTGACCGGCCTCGCAGGCCGCGCCAGCGGCATCGCGCGCGATCTGCGCTGCGATCCCGGCTGGGAGCCGTACCGCGAACTCAAGGTGAAGATCGCCGGCAGCCGCGACGGCGATGTCGCGGCGCGCGTCGCGGTGCGCTTCGACGAGCTGCTCGAATCGCTGCATCTGATGCTCAAGCTGTGCTCGGCGCTGCCCGGCGGCGCGACGCGGCTGGCGACGGCGGCCTGGCTGGCGCCGGGCTGCGCCGCGGTCGGCGCCGGCTGGGTCGAGGGCTGGCGCGGCGAGGTGATGGTCGCGCTGGAGACCGGCGACGACGGCCGCATCGTCCGCTGCCACGCGCACGACCCCTCGTGGCAGAACTGGCCGGTGCTCGAACACGCGGTGATCGGCAACATCGTCCCCGACTTCCCGCTCATCAACAAGTCGTTCAACCTGAGCTATTCGGGCGTGGACCTGTGAGGCACTGAGGCATGTGGCACGTGATCCGCCAGATGGTCCGCACCGGCATCGTCACCGAGCCGCCGCCGGCCGACTTCCAGCGCATCGAGATCGCGCGCATCCACGACGAGCTGCTGGGCATCCTCGGCCGCGCGCTGACGATCCGCGAGGTCGACGCCGGCTCGTGCAACGGCTGCGAGCTCGAGATCCACGCGCTGGGCAACCCGTACTACAACATCGAGGGCCTGGGCATCAAGTTCGTCGCCAGCCCGCGCCATGCCGACATGCTGCTCGTCACCGGCCCGGTGTCGAGGCACATGGAGGAGGCGCTGCGCCGTACGCTCGACGCGACGCCCGAGCCGCGCATCGTCGTCGCCGTCGGCGATTGCGGCTGCAGCGGCGGCATCTTCGGCGCCGGTGGCTACGCCAGCTGCGGCCGCGTCGCCGAGGTGATCCCCGTCGATGTCGAGGTGCCGGGTTGCCCGCCGACGCCGCTGGCGCTGCTGCGCGGCATCCTCGGCGCGGTGCGCGGCAAGGCCCGGTCCTGATCGGCGGCCCTGAGCCGCGACTTCAGCGGCTGGCGTCGTCGACGAGCCGCGGCGGCTCGCGCCCCGTCGACTTGGCGGCGTAGCAGGCCAGGTCGGCCTCGTGCAGCCAGGCCGCAGGGCTGGCGCATTCGGCGCGCAGCGCGGCGACGCCGACGCTGGCGCCGATGCGCAGCACGCGGCCATGCCAGTCGAGCGCGATCTCGTCGATCGCCGCCGCGACGGCCGCCGCGATGCGCTGCGCCGCGTCGGGCGTGCAGCGCTCGAGCAGCACCGCGAATTCATCGCCGCCGAGCCGCGCGACGAGGTCGCTGGCGCGCACGCGCGAGCCGATCGCGCGCGCCACCGCCTGCAGCATCGCGTCGCCCGCGGCATGGCCGCTGCCGTCGTTGATCGGCTTGAAGCGGTCGAGGTCGATCACCACCAGCGCCGCCGGCTCGCTCGCCGGCATCGCACCGTGCACATGCGCGACGCGGCGGTCGAATTCCTTGCGGTTGTGCAGCCCGGTGAGGCCGTCGTGGCGGGCCTGCCATTCGAGCTGGTCGCGCGCGGCGGCATGGTCGGTGATGTCCTCGAGGGTCCAGATCGAACCGGCGTCGGGTTCGGCGGGGTCTATCGGGCGGCCGCGCAGGCGGCCCAGGAAATCGTCGGCGTCGCGGCGCCGGAAGCGGCATTCGCCGTCGTAGGGCCGGCCCGCCGCGAAGGCGACGCGGGCCCGGCGGCGCAGCGTCTCGAATTCCTCCTTCGAGGCGAACAGGACGCCGACCGGCTGCCCCAGCAGGTCGGCCGCGGCGAGTCCGACGAGGCGGCACAGCTCCGCGCTGACGAGCTCGAGCCGGTCGTCGCGCGTGAAGACGATGCCCAGCGGCGCGGCGTCCATCACCGAGGCGAGCCGGGCCAGCAGCTCGCCGTTGTCGCGCTCGAGCCGCACGCGCTGCGCGGCGACCTCGTGCAGCACCTGGGCCAGCGCGCCGATCTCGCCGCCGGGCCGCGGCCAGCCCTCGTCGATGTCGTAGCGGCCGTCGAAGAGATGCGCGGCGCGGCCGCGCAGCCGCGTCAGCGGGCTCAGCAGCCACGCGATCATGCCGAGCACGGCGAGCGAGCCGATGCCGACGTTCAACGTCGCCCAGGCCAGCGCCTGCCGGCGCGCGCGGTGCAGCGGCGCCAGCAGCGCCTCCTCCGACTGCACGCGCCAGACCAGCCAGTCGGCGCCGGGCACGCCGGCGGCGGTGACGACCTCGTGCGGCTGGCGCAGAAACAGCCCCGCCGGCTCGACCGGGCTGCCGCTGGCGACCCAGTCGCGGAAGGCCGCGGCCAGCCGCGGCTCGTCGGCCAGGCTGCGCTGCCCATGCGTGCCATCGGGGTGGGCGAGGATGCGGCCCTCGGCGTCGCTGACGACGACCAGCGCCGCCGCGGTGGCGTCGTCGGGCGTATCGACGACGCCGGCGAGCAACTCGCGGCTGTCGAGCGCGAGCGAGCCGCCGACGACGCCGTAGACGCCGTCCGCGTCGCTGAGCGGGAACGTGAAGATCACGACCTTGCGCGGCCGCAGGCGCCCTTGCAGCGGCGGCGAGACGACGGGCCGCCGCTCGGCCAGCGTGCGCCGGAAATACGGGCGGTCGCCGATGGCGGTGGTGCCGGCATGGGCGCCCTGGCTGTCGGCGTAGGCGCGCATGCGGCCGTCGGTGCCGGCGACCCAGACGGTGCTGAAGACCTCGCGCATGACGGCGCTGCCGGCGAGCAGCGGCAGCAGCCGGGCCGGGTCGCCCGCGATGGCCGGCGTGATGCCGGCCGCCGTCGCGCCGAGCGCGCGCTGCAGCTCGACGACGCGGCGCGAGAGGTCGGCCGCCATGTGCACGGCCTCGCCGAGCTCGCGCTGGCGGCTGGCGTCGATGGTGTCGGTCTCGGCGCGCCGCACCAGCATCAGGCTGGTGATGGTCGTGCTCGCGATCAGCGCGGCGATGGCCGCGATCGTCACCCGCGCCTTGATCGACAGCAGCATCTCGGCCAGGCGCCGCGCGAGCGTGCGCGTGCCGGCGGCGGTGACCGGCGTATCAAGCACCGGAGCCAGCCGCGGTGGCGAGCGCGGGCGCTGCACCTGCCGCCCGCAGACGTCGCGCCTCCTCGCACCAGCGCAGCAGCGGCGCCGGCGCCATCGGGCGCGCGTAGAGATAACCCTGGAGTTCGTCGCAGCCCAGCGCGCACAGCATGTCGCGCTGGCCCGCGGTCTCGACGCCCTCGGCGACGACGGTCAGGCCCATCGCGTGGGCCAGGCGCACGACGGCGTCGACGATGGCGCGGGCGTCGGCGCTGGTCTCGAGGTCGCCGACGAAGCTGCGGTCGATCTTGAGCTGGCGCGCCGGCAGGCGGCGCAGGTAGCTCAGGCTCGAGTAGCCGGTGCCGAAGTCGTCGATCGAGAGGAAGACGCCCAGCCGCGCCAGCGCGGCCAGCGTGCGCTGCGAAGCCGGCGTGTCCTCCATCGCCACCGATTCGGTGATCTCGCACAGCAGATGCGCCGGGTCGATGCGGTGCCGTGCCAGCGATTCGGCCACGCGGCCGACCAGGCGCTCGTCGCGCAGCTGGTGCACCGAGAGGTTGACGGCCACGCGCATCGCGGTGCCGGCGTCGGCCCATTCGCGCATCTGGCGGCAGGCCTCCTCGATGACCCAGGCGCCGAGCGGGTGGATCAGCCCCGATTTCTCGGCCAGCGGGACGAAGACGGCCGGGCCGATGGCGCCGCGGCCGGCGTGGTTCCAGCGCAGCAGCGCCTCGACGCCGCGGATCTCGCGGCTCGCGACGTCGATCTTGGGCTGGTAATGCAGCTCGAAGGCGCCGTCGGCGACCGCATGGCGCAGATCGGCGAGCAGGCCGAGCTGCTCGGCCGTGCCGGGGTTCTCCAGCGCCGGCTCGAAGCGGCGGTGGCCGTTGCCGCCGGCACGCTTGGCCGCGTACATCGCGGCGTCGGCGCGCGCCAGCAGCTTGTCGGCGGGGCCGTCGTCGGGGTGGATGGCGATGCCGATCGAGCAGCTGATCTCGAACGAGCGGCCACCGAGATCGTAGGGCCGCGACAGCGCCTGGGCGATGCGCGTGGCCTGCTGCGCGCAGTCGCCGGCACCCGGAATGCCTTCGAGCAGGAGCAGGAAGTTGTCGCCGCCGATGCGCGCGACGAGATCGTCGGTGCGCGCCTGGGCGCGCAGCCGGCGCGCGGCTTCGATCAGCAGCTGGTCGCCGCAGGCGTGGCCGAAGAGGTCGTTGACGGGCTTGAAGCCGTCGAGGTCGATGAAGAGCACGGCGTAGCGGCTGCCGCTGCCGCCGAGTGCCGGCGTCCAGGCCAGCCGGTCCTCGATCTGCTTGCGGTTGGAGAGCTGGGTCAGCGGGTCCAGCGTCGCCTGGCGGCGCAGCTCCTCGTTGGCGACCTGCAGCCGCGCGTTCGCGTGCTGCAGCCTAAGCGCGAACTGCGCCTCGCGGCTGCGCATGCGGTTGTCGAGCATCGAGGTGAACAGCGTCAGCGCCAGCAGCCCCAGCACGGCGAGCGTGACCAGCACGGCCATGCCCGATCCCTGCAGCGAGCCGGCGGCACCGCAGACCGAACCGGCGACGAAACCCGCGGCCGCCATGCCGGTGTAGTGCATGCCGCCGATGGCCAGTGCCATCACCACCGCGGCCAGCCATTGCGGCGCCAGGCCGCGCCGCCGGCCCGCGGCTTCGAAGATCGCCAGCGCCACCGCCGAGGCCGCGACCGCGATCGCCATCGAGGCCGCCACGCCCTGCGCGTCCCAGACGATGCCCGGCGCCATCTCCATCGCCGCCATGCCGATGTAGTGCATCGCGCCGATGCCCGAGCCCATCAGCAGCGCGCCGCCGGCCAGCCGCCAGCGCGTCAGCGCGCCGCGGCTCGTGATCGCCAGCGCGACGCCCGACACCGCCACCGCGGCGAGCCAGGACAGCAGCGTCAGCGGCTTCGAATAGCCGACCTCGATCGGCAGCGTGAACGCCAGCATGCCGATGAAATGCATCGCCCAGATGCCGGTGCCCATCGCGATCGAGCCGCCCAGCCACCATTCGATGGCGGTGCGGAAATCGCGCTCCTGCATGCGCCGCGCCAGGCTCAGCGCGACGAAGGACGCGAAGGTCGCGATCACCATCGACGCGCCCACCAGCGTGGTGTCGTAGCGGACGGGCAGCAGGTTCATCGGCGCGGGTCTCCAGGTCTCGAGCCTGCGCATCCACTGCGACGGCCTTCGAGTCTGAAGTTCGGCAGTGTCGTTTCAAACTGGAGTTCCGGTTTCGCCCCGGCGAGCCGATCCTGCCGGGGATTCTCGATCGCCGCTGTCGGGACTTCTGCTCCATGCGCTGCGGGACCGGTTCGGGGGCGCTTGAGACAGGTCAAACCCCGCCGCCCGCACGGCGGTCCAATGGCGGGGAGTCCCCACCAGGAGCCGCCCTTGACGAGCTATCGCGACATCACCCAGGACACCTCGAAGCACCTCGCGCCGTTGCGCACGAGCACGCCCGAGGTGATGAAGGCCTTCTCCGAACTCGGCCGCGCCGCCACCGCCGACGGCGTGCTCGACAAGAAGACGAAGGAGCTGATCGCGCTGGCGCTGAGCGTGGCCGCGCGCTGCGATCCCTGCATCGGCTTCCACGCGCAGACGCTGGTGCGGCTGGGCGCGACGCGCCAGGAGATCGACGAGACGCTGGGCGTGACGACCTATATGGGCGGCGGCCCGTCGCTGATGTACGCGGCGCATGCCGCGCAGGCCTACGACGAGTTCGCGCGCGGCTCGATGCCGACGTCTACGCCGTCGCCTTGAGCGTCGCGACCGAGCCGGCGACGATCGCCGCGACGGCGATGAACGAGCCCAGCGCCAGCGTCGACAGCCCCGACAGCCCCTGGCCGATCGTGCAGCCGAGCGCGGTGACGCCGCCGAAGCCCATCAGCACGGCGCCCGCGAGCTGGCGGCCGAGGTCTTCGAGCGAGGCGAAGCCCTCCCAGCGGAACTTGCGCGCGGCCAGCGCATAGGCCGCCGAGCCGGCGACGACGCCGAGCACGCAGGCGATGCCGAAGCTGGCGTGCAGCGAGGCGTCGGTCCACAGCAGCAGCATCTCGAGGCCGTAGGCCAGCGGGGCGACGAAGCTCATCGATTCGATGGTGTGCGAGTTGGTCGCGAAATACACCGTCTCCAGCGTCTCGGGGTTCTCGCCATGGCCGAGGTGGCCGCTGACGTACCAGGCCAGCGGGATCAGCAGCCCGAGCGCGATGCCGCCGAGCCATTGCGCGCGGTTGGCGCGGAAGCGCGCGTCGGCGAAGACGAAGGCCAGCAGCGCCAGCACGAGGACGCCGGCGACCCATGGCAGCGCCGCCGCATGCGGCCAGCCGGCGGCCTGTTCGAGCGCCGTTGCCAGCCCCTGGTCGGCCCAGCCATGCGCGTGGAGGTCGATCGCGACGCGGTCCAGCGTCGCCGCGCGCCAGGCGCCGAACAGGCCCTTGAGCGTCATGTACGACGAGATCGCCATGAAGGTCAGCACGACGAACGAGCGCAGGCTGCCGAAGCCCACGCGCACGAGGTTGCGGTTCGCGCAGCCGCCGGCCAGCGTCATGCCGCAGCCGAACAGCAAGCCGCCGACGAGCAGCGAGAGCCAGGGCAGCTGCGGCCGCTGCACGACCGATTGCGCGAGGTCGACCTGCCCGGCCAGCGTCAGCGCCGTCGTGCCGGCGATGGCCACGGCGATCGCCAGCAGCCACATGCGCATGCGGCCCCAATGCCCCATGTGGACGATGTCCGACAGCGCCCCCATGGTGCAGAAGTTGGTGCGCGCGGCGATGAGGCCGAATACAAACGCGATCGCGAAGCCGAGTCCGACGACGGTCGCTCCGATGCCGGCCATGGGCTGACCCTCGCAGGTTGAAGTAGAGGCGCGAACTCTAAATGAAGAGGCAGACGTCGGTCTCGCCGGCGAACTTCATGAAGGTCGCCGCGCCGCCGTATTCGATGCCGTCGATGAAGTCCGACTTCTCGAACTCGAACAGGTCGACCGTCATCTGGCAGGCGATGAACTTGACCTCGGCCTCCAGGCACAGCGAGCGCAGTTCCTCGAGCGAGGCCACGCCCTTCTTCTTCATCTTGGCCTTCATCATCGAGGTCGCCATCGCCTGCATGCCCGGCAGCGCCGAGACCAGCACCGGCATCGGCACCGGCACCGGCATCGCCGGGTTGGCGAGCGGGCTGATCGCGATGCCGTCGAGGTTCTTGCGCAGCAGCTGCAGGCCGTAGAAGGTGAAGAAGATCTGCACCTCCCAGCCCAGCGCGGCCGCCGTCGACGCCAGGATCAGCGGCGGGTACGCCATGTCCAGCGCGCCCTTGGTGGCGATGATCGCCATCTTCTTGGTCGCCATCGCCGCCGCCCTCAGGCCTTCCTGAGGAAGAAGACGTACTTGCCGCCTTCCTCACCCGATTGCAGCAGCGCGTTGCCGGTCTGTTCGGCGAAGGCGGCCATGTCGCAGACCGACCCGGGGTCGGTCGCGACGACGCGCAGCACCTGGCCCGAGGCCATGTCGGTGAGCGATTTCTTCGTCTTCACGATCGGCAACGGGCAGGCCAGGCCCGAGGCGTCGAATTCCTTGTCGAATTTCATGGGGATGTCTCCTGGCGTGCAGCTTGACGCCTTGATGGGGGTCGATTAGGTCGGTCGCGGCCGGGTGCGTCTATTCCCGAGACGGGTGATGGTGCATAGCCCGGATGGGTAGGGTTCAATAGTGATGCGAGTACATGAGCTGGATGTTCGCCTGCCGGTGCGTGACGACGACGCCCGAACCGGTCGTCACGCTGGCCGTCGGCGCCAGCGTCAGCGCGCCGTCGAAGGAATCGGCGGCGCCGAAAGCGTAGCCCAGACCGAGCGTGTAGTGGCTTTGCACGGTGGCCGGGAAGAGCGGGTTCACGTAGGCGGCCGGGATCGGATTCTTGCCGTAGTTATAGCCCGCTCGCAGCGTCAGCGCCGTGTTCACGGCCCAGGCCGCGCCGACGTTGAGCACGGTCTGGCTGGACCAGTTCTGCGGCAGCGCGAAGCTCACCGAGCCGCCCATGGCGGCGCTGTCGTAGCGCAGCTTGAAGTTCTGCATCACGCCGGCCCAGTCGATGCGCTTGACGTCGGCCGCCAGCAGCAGCGCCGGCGTCGCCTGCCAGGCGGCACCGGCGGCCCAGGTCGCCGGCCACTGGAAATCGACGACGGTGATGCGGCCGCTGTCGGCGAAGCCGCCGGCGGCGCTCAGGCTGGCGCCGTGGCCCGAGGTCTTCATGTCGGCCAGCGCCGACTTCGACTGGTACGAGGCGCCCAGCGTCACGGTCGGCGCGGCCTTGTAGACGAGGCCGAGCTTGCCGGCCCAGCCGGTCGACGAGGCGGAGCCGAAATACTTGTTCGAGGTCGAGAAGTCGATGCGCGCCCAGGGCGCGCCGCCCAGTGCCGGCAATGCCGCGCCGAGATTGCCCGAGGCCGCGGTGACGAGGCCGCCGAGCTGCGCGCCGCTGGCCGCCAGGCGCATGTCCAGGCTCGCCCACATGAAGTCGAGCGAGGCGCCGAGTGCGAGGTCGGGCGTCGCCTGCCAGGCCAGCGGCAGCATCACGCGCCCGACGCCGAGCTGCGAGCGCACCGGCTCGCCCGAGCCGGCGGCGAGGAAGCTGTCGCCGCTGTAGTCGGTGCCCATGCCGCCCTGGGCGAAGATGCCCAGGCCGTAGGTCAGCGCGCCGCTGCGGCGCGCGTAGCCGAACGCCGGCATCAGGTACGAGGTGCCGCTGGATTTCGCGCTCGGGCCGCCGGGGACCGAACTCGTGACCGAGGGGCCGAGGTCGCCGACGGCGAGGTCCAGCCGCGCCGCGCCGCCCATCAGCGCCAGCGTCGCCGGGTTCTGCGCCATCGCCGCCGTGCCATGGTCCATCGCCTGCGCGGCGCCGCCCATTGCCGTCGATACCGGGCCGTAGCCCTCCATGTCCATGCCGTTGGTGGCCCAGGCCGGCAGGCAGATGGCCGCGGCCAGCGGCAGCAGCCGCGATGGGATCGTGCTCTTCTTCATCGTCTCGTCTCCTGTTGTGGTCGTCAATGCGTGATCCAGCCGCTGGCCGCGAGCGACACGACCAGCACTTCGGCGCAGCAGACCGCGACCATCGCGCGGTCGCCGTGGCGCGCACAGCGCGGCAGCAGTGCGGCCAGCCCGATGCCGGCGCTGGCGGCGAGCAGCGCGACGCCGGCGAGTGCCAGCATGTCGCCGTAGCCGAGCAGCCTGGCCCAGCCCCAGCCGCGCGGCATCCCCGTCTCGGCGAGGTAGCGCGCCACCGGATGCGACCAGATCTCGGGCAGTCGATGCCGCGGCACATAGGCCGGCAGCGCGCCGCTGAGGTAGGAGGCGAAGGCGATCAGCATCAGCGCCAGCCCGGCATGGCTGGTCCAGGCCAGCCATTGCGCGTAGCGCGCCTGTTCGCCGCAGGACGGCGGCGCGCGCCGGGCCTCGCGCTCGGCGTCGAGCAGCGCGGCGCTCTCGTTCAGTGCCATAGCCCGGTGCCCCTGAGCAGCGCGCGCAGCCCGGCGAACAGCAGCACGCCGACGACGAGACGGTGGATCACCGCGCCATGCAGCACCATCAGCAGGCGCACGCCGACGCGCGCGCCCAGCATCATGCCGGCGACGGTCGGCACGGCGATCATCGGCAGCACCGCGCCCTGGTCGAGGTAGATCCAGGCGGCCGAGGAACTCGCCATCGCCAGCACCAGCGCCGAGGTGCCGGCGGCGATCTTCAGCGGCAGGCCCATGAAGAGGTTGAGCGCCGGCACGTTGGCCCAGCCGGCACCGATGCCGAAGAGCCCGCCCAGCACGCCGATGCCGCCGAACAGCGCCAGCGCCGGCAGCGTGCGCCGCGCCTCCCAGGCCACCTCACGGCCCGCGGCGTGGTCGTGGAAGCTGCCGGCCAGGCCGAGCCAGCGCCCGAGCGCGTCCTCGCGGCGCGGCGGTGCCGCGCGTGAAGAGTCCGTGAGCAGCATCAGCGCGACGATGCCCAGCACGGTGACGCCGAGCAGCGTCTGCACGAGGTTGGCCGGCAGTTCGAGACCGACATAGGCGCCGACGATCGAGCCCACCGATGCCAGCAGCGCCAGCGGCAGCGCCAACCGCAGGCTGCCGAGGCCGCCGCGCAGCAGCATCGGCGCCGCCGAGAGCGCGCTCGCCAGCGCCGCGAGCAGCCCGGCGCCGCGCACGAAATCGAGGTGGAAGGGGAAGAAGCTGCCGACGATGGGCACGAACAGCGTGCCGCCGCCGATGCCCGCCGGCACCGCCACCATGCCGATCACGAAGCAGGCCGCGAACAGCGCCAGTGGCCAGAACCACCAGGCGAATTCGGCCGCGTTCAAGAGACCGCCTGGTAATAGAGATTCTGCGGATGCCGCGCCTGCGCGAGGAAGAACCAGCGTTCCGCAAGCAGCCCCCCGAACTGGACGACGAAGGCCGGCGCCGGCAGCGCCAGCGCCAGCAGCGCCAGCGGCAACGCGAACGCGACGGCGAGGAAGAACCATTTGACGCCGCGCAGCCGCCCCGGGCTGGCGCCATGGAAGAACTCGCGCGTGTTGAACGAGCCGCCGGTGAAGCCCTGGGCGATCTGGCGGATCCGCGGGTGGCGGATGCCGATCGCCGATTGCAGCGTCGAGCGCGGCACGAGCCGCGCATTGCGCCACAGCGACAGCGCGCGCGAGACGGCGCCGAGCGTCGTGAGGACGAGTGCGGCCGTCACCAGTCCGCGGCGCAGCGACGGCGCGCCGGCGGCGGCGAGCGCGCTGGCCAGCGTCGCTCCCGAAGCCAGCCCGAGCAGCGCGAAGTTCGCGACCGTCAGCGGGCTCGCCCATTCCTGCAGGAAGCGCAGGCTGGCGTAGACCATCGCCGTGCACAGGTAGAGCGCCAGCGCGGCGAGCGCCGCGACGAGGCCGATGAGCACCGCGATGTCGGGTGCCCACAGCAGCGCGGCGGCCCAGGCCGCGGTGGCGGCGATGAAGGCGGGCAGGGCGATGACCTCGCGCGACAGCCACGAGGTGCGCCACATCGCCGCCGAACGCCAGGCGCGCTCGGGCCGGCCGAGGTGGAAGAACGAGGCCGCGAGTCCGGCCGCAGCGAGCACGACGGCGACCGCCGCGCCCTGCACGAGGAAGCCGCGCGCCGCGTCGTCGGCGCCGTAGCCGGCGAGCTCGGCCGCGAACAGCGCCAGCACGAGGCCCTGGCCGGCGCCGATGAGCGTGGTGAGAAAGACAACGGACCAGGCGGGATTCATGTCGCGTAGTCCTCGCGCCCCGCACCCTGCTGCGGCAGTTCGGGCTGCTTGCCGTCGATCTTCAGCGGGTTGTCGGCACGCACGAGGTCCTCGGGGTGGACGGCGAGGTCGATGCGGCGCCGCGGCAGGTAATGGTTCGCCGGCCGCGTGTTCCATTCCGGCATCAGCGCGTAGCCGCCGCGGTCGCGGATCGCCACCGAGACGGTCGATTCGGGATCGTGGATGTCGCCGAACAGGCGCGCCCCGGGCGGGCAGGCGAGCACGCAGGCGGGCTTGCGTTCGGCCTCCGGCAGCGCCGGGCTGTGCACGCGGTCGACGCACAGCGTGCACTTCGTCATCACCTTGCGGTCCTCGTCGAATTCGCGCGCGCCGTAGGGGCAGGCCCAGCTGCAGTACTTGCAGCCGATGCACTTGTCGTAATCGACGAGCACGATGCCGTCCTCGGCGCGCTTGTAGCTCGCGCCGGTCGGGCAGACGGGCACGCAGGGCGGGTCCTCGCAATGCAGGCAGCTCTTCGGGAAATGCACGACCTGCGTGTTCGGATACGTGCCGACCTCGAAGGTCTGGACGCGGTTGAAGAACGTGCCCGAGGGGTCGCTGCCATAGGGCTGGTCGTCGACCAGCGGCCCGGCGGCACCCGAGGTGTTCCATTGCTTGCAGCTCGTCACGCAGGCATGGCAGCCGACGCAGACGTTGAGGTCGATGACCAACGCGAGCTGGGTCATCGCCGCCCCGCCATCCAGCCGCGCCGCTTCGGCGCCACGGCCATGCCGGGCAGCGGCCGCATCGCCTGCGCCGCCTGCGGCGAGGTCTGCTGCGGTTCGTCGGCGCCGGCCGGCGTGATGCGCACGCGCACGTCGTACCAGGCGGCCTGGCCGGTGATCGGATCGCTGTTCGACAGCCGCAGCCCGCCGGCGGCCGGCAGTTCCTCGGTGATGAGGTGGTTCAGCAGGAAGCCGCGCTGCGATTCGGCCGCGTCGGCGGCGAGATTCCAGGCCCCCGCGGCCTTGCCGATGGCGTTCCAGGTCCAGACCGTTCCCGGCTCGACGGCCTCGCTGTGGCGGCACAGGCAGCGCACCTTGCCCCAGCTCGATTCGACCCACATCCAGGCGCCGTCGGCGATGCCCGCGGCCAGCGCCGTCGCGGTGTTGACGAAGAGGAAGTTGTGGCCGTGGATCTGGCGCAGCCAGGCGTTCTGCGAATCCCAGCTGTGGTACATCGCCATCGGCCGCTGCGTCACCGCATTCAGCGGGAAGCGGCCGGTGTCGGTCGCCTGTTCCTCGAGCGGCGCGTAATGGAAGGGCAGCGGGTCGAAGTAAGTCTCGACGCGCTGGCGCAAGCGGTCCGGCGGCTGGCGCGACCCCTGGCCCGAGGGCTGACGGCCCTGCGCGGCAAGGCGGAAGCGCTGCAGGAATTCCGAATAGAGATGGATCACGATCGGGTCGCGGTCGCGCCGCAGCCCCGCGCCCTGGGCCCAGCGCATGTAGTCGTCGTTCCAGTTGCGCATGTACTGCAGGCCAGCGGGCAGGTGATGCTGGAAGACGCAGTTGTTCTGCGCGTACATCTCCCATTGGCGCGGATTGGGCTCGCCGCGCATCGATTTCTCGCCGCCCTTGCCGCGCCAGCCGGCAAGGAAACCGATGCCCGAACCCGGTGCGGTCTCGTAATTGACGATGAAATCCGGGTAATCGCGGAACTTGCGGCCGCCGTCGGGTTTCGTGAACGCCGGCAATTGCAGCCGCGACGCGAGTTCGACCAGCACCTCCTGGAACGGCCGGCATTGCCCCGAGGGCGGCAGCACCGGCACGCGCACCGAATCGACCGGGCCCTCGAATTCCGAGATCGGCCGGTCGAGCATCGACATGCAGTCGTGGCGCTCGAGATAGGTCGTGTCGGGCAGGATCAGGTCGGCGTAGGCCGTCGTCTCGCTGTGGAAGGCGTCGCAGACGACGAGGAAGGGTATCTTGTAGCCGCCGTCCTCGTTCTTGTCGTTCAACATGCGCCGGATCTCGGACGTGTTCATCGTCGAGTTCCAGGCCATGTTGGCCATGAAGATCAGCAGCGTGTCGATCGGGTACGGGTCGCCGCGCCAGGCGTTGGTGATGACGTTGTGCATCAGCCCATGCGCCGACAGCGGATGCTCCCAGGAGAAGGCCTTGTCGATGCGCACCGGTTCGCCCGCGGCGTCGACGAAGAGGTCGTCGGGTCCCTCGGGCCAGCCCAGCGGCGCGCCGGCCAGCGGCGTGTCCGGCTGCACCGCCTCGGGGCCCTTGGGCGGGCGCGCGTTCGGTGGCACGGCGCGCGGGTAGGGCGCCTTGTGGCGGAAGCCGCCCGGGCGGTCGATCGTGCCGAGCAGGCTCATCAGGATCGCCAGCGTGCGCACGGTGTGGAAGCCGTTGCTGTGCGCGGCGAGGCCGCGCATCGCATGGAAGGCGACCGGGTTGCCGGTCACCGATGCATGACGCCGGCCCCAGCTGTCGGTCCAGGCGATCGGCAGTTCGACCTGCTGGTCGCGCGCCGTGATCCCCATCTCGTGCGCCAGGCGCCGGATGCGCGCCGCCGGGATGCCGGTGACGCCCTCGGCCCAGTCGGCCGTGTAGGGCTTGACGCGTTCGGCGAGCAGCTCGAAGGCCGGCGCCGCCGGCGTGCCGTCGGGCATGCGGTAGCGGCCGAGCAGCGCCGGGTCGGCGCCCTCGGTGTGGTCGGCGACGGGCTTGCCGCTGAGCCGGTCCCACCAGAGGAAGTTCGCCGGGCGCAGCGGATTGACGATGTCGCCCTCGGGATTGCGCAGCATCAGTCCCTGCTCGTCGCTGGCCGGGTCCTGGTTCACGAGCTGGCCGCCGTTCGTGTAGCGGGCGACGAATTCGCGGTCGTAGAGGCCGAGCGCGATGATCTCGTGCACGAGGGCCAGCAGCAGCGCGCCGTCGGTGCCCGGCTTGATGGGGATCCATTCGTCGGCGATCGCCGCGTAGCCGCTGCGCACCGGGTTGATCGCGATGAAGCGCCCGCCCTGGCGCTTGAACTTCGAGATCGCCATCTTCAGCGGATTGCTGTGATGGTCCTCGGCGGTGCCGAGCATCACGAACAGCTTGGCGCGTTCGAGGTCGGGGCCGCCGAATTCCCAGAACGATCCGCCTATCGTGTAGATCATCCCGGCGGCCATGTTCACCGAGCAGAAACCGCCGTGCGCGGCGTAATTCGGCGTGCCGAACTGGCGCGCGAACAGGCCCGTCAGCGCCTGCATCTGGTCGCGCCCGGTGAAGAGGGCGAAGCGCTTCGGGTCGGTCTCGCGCAGATGGCGCAGCCGCGCCTCGAGCGTCGCGTAGGCCTCGTCCCAGGAGATCGATTCGAATTCGCCGGCGCCGCGCTCGGCGCCGCTCTTGCGCCGCAGCGGCTGCGTCAGCCGCGCCGGCGACACCTGTTTCATGATCCCCGACGAGCCCTTGGCGCAGATCACGCCGCGGTTCAGCGGATGCTCGGGGTTGCCCTCGATATAGCGCACCTCGGGGCCGTCGGCGCCTTCGCGCAGATGGACGCGGATGCCGCAGCGGCAGGCGCACATATAGCAGGTCGTCGTGCGCACCGAAGCATCGGGATGCGGCGCGGCGATCGGGTCGTGCTTGGCCGACATGGCTTGTTGTTCCTTCGGGGGCCGCGCGACATGCCGACCGCTCCTGTCTCCGATCACATTAGGCTGAACCGGAGGCGGCAACGTCTATTACCGGGACGGGTAATGAGGTGCTACCCATCTGGGGGATGGCCGGCCCAGGGCAGGCCCCATGGCGCGCCAGGGTTTTCTGGGGTCCAATCGAGAATAGCCCATGCGTCCCGCCCGATCCCGCGACATGAATGCCAGCGCCGCTGCCGCAACGCCCTCGACGGCCATCCTGGCCGAAATCGCCGCCGGGCTCGCGCATGGCGGCGATCTGCCCGAACTGCTGCGGCGCTTCCTCGAACCCGTGGTGTGCCTGGCCGGCGCCAGCGGCGGCGCCGTGCGCGTGCTCTCCGAGACCGACCAGCGGCTGCACCGCATCAGCATCGCCGGCGACGCCGCGCCGACCTGCCGCGGCCAGGCCGCCGCCGACCGCCATTGCGGCGCCTGCGGCGCGGCCGTCGACGCGCTGCGCCTGGTCTGGGTCGGCGATGCCGAGCGCTGCCGCGACGGCGCCGCCGGGCCGTCGATGCTCGTCGTGCCGCTGCAGCATCGCGGCCGCGTGCTCGGCGTCTACAACCTGTATTACGAATCGGGCGTCGAGCCCGACGCCGAGGTGCAGTCGTTGCTGAAGTCGGTCGGCGAGCTGCTCGGGCTGGCGCTGGACAATGCGCGGCTCGAACGCGAGAACCTGCGCGCGACGCTGCTGCGCGAGCGCCAGATGATGGCCGCCGACGTGCACGACGCGCTCGCGCAGTCGCTGGCCTTCGTGCGCGTGCGGCTGCCGCTGCTGCAGGATGCGATGCTGGCGCACGACGACGAACGCTCGTTGCGCTACTGGGGCGACGTGAAGTCGGCGGTCGGCCAGGCGCATGCCAGCCTGCGCGCCATCCTCACCCATCTGCGCGTGCCGATGGACCCGCAGGGCCTCGTCCATGCGCTCGGCGTCAGCGCCGAGACCTTCCGCCGCAGCTCGGGCGCCGAACTCGAATTCGTCAACGAGGTGCCGGGGCTGAAGCTCGAACCCGAGCGCGAGACCCAGGTCTTCCACATCGTCCAGGAGGCGCTGGCGAACATCGCGCGCCACGCCGCGGCCGGCCACGCGACGCTGCGCATCGCGCCGGCGCCATGGATCGCGGCGGCCGATGCGGCCGATGCGGTCGAGATCGTCGTCGAGGACGACGGCGCCGGCATCGCGGCCGGCGCGCGCGACGGCGCCGGCCATTACGGCATGGAGATCATGCGCGAGCGCGCGCAGCGCATCGGCGGCACGCTCGAAGTCGGCGCGCGGCCGGGCGGCGGCACGCGGGTGCGGCTGGCGTTCCCGGTCGAGCGGGCGCGGGCGTGATGGCGGCGCCGCGCATCGTCCTCGTCGACGACCATGCCCTGTGCCGCAACGGGCTGTCGGACCTTCTGCGGCACCGCGGCGGCATGGACGTCATCGCCGCGCTGTCCGACCCCGAGGAGCTGCTCAAGCTGCTGCGCGAGCAGCAGCCCGATCTCGTCGTGCTCGACCTGCGCATGCCGGCCACCGACGGCCTGTCGCTGCTGCGGCGCATGCGCGCCGAGGGCATCACGACGCCGGCGCTGATCCTGACGATGAGCGATTCGGAGACCGACCTCTCGGCGGCGCTGCGCGCCGGCGTGCGCGGTTATCTGCTCAAGGACATGGAGCCCGAGGACGTCATCGTCGCCATCGGCAACGCCGCGCGCGGCGAACTGGCGGTGGCGCCGTCGATGACGCTCAAGCTCGCGCAGCTGCTGCAGGGCGGCACCGGCGAGCGGCGCGGCCTGCTGGCCTCGCTGACCGAGCGCGAGCGCCAGATCCTCGACCATCTCGCGCGCGGCGAGAGCAACAAGACGATCGCGCGTGCGCTCGACATCAGCCACGACACGGTGAAGTTGCATGTGCGCCATATCCTCGCCAAGCTCAACCTGAGCTCGCGCGTCGAGGCTGCGGTATTCGCGGTCGAGCAGCGCGTCGGCGCCGACAGCGGCGCACGACGTTGATCGGGCGCTGATCCGGCGGCCTCAGGCGCCGGCCGCGGCGCCGATCGCCGATGCGGCGCCGCGCCAGGCCAGCTCGTCGCGCAGCCGCACGACCTCGCCGACGATCGTCAGGCAGGGCGACTCCAATGCGGCGGCGGCGACCTCGGCCGCGATGTCGCGCAGCGTCGACGCGACGACGCGCTGCCCGGCCAGCGTGCCGCGCGCGACGACGGCCACCGGCCAGTCGGCCGGCAGGCCATGGGCGACGAGGCGCTCGGCGATCGTCGCGAGCGCCGACAGCCCCATGTAGATGACGACGGTCTGGCGCGGCCGCGCGAGCGCGCTCCAGTCGAGATCGCAGCTGCCGTCCTGCAGATGGCCGGTGACGAAGGTGCAGCTCTGCGCATGGTCGCGGTGCGTGAGCGGGATGCCGGCGTAGGCGGCGACGCCGCAGGCCGCGGTGATGCCGGGGACGACCTCGAAAGGCACGCCGGCGGCGGCCAGCGCCTGCAGCTCCTCGCCGCCGCGGCCGAAGACGAAGGGGTCGCCGCCCTTGAGCCGCACGACATCGCGCCCTTGCTGCGCCAGCCGCACGAGCAGCGCGTTGATCTCGGGCTGCTCGAGGCTGTGGCGGCTGCGCTGCTTGCCGACGAAGACGCGCTCGGCGCGCTCGCCGATGAGATCGAGCACGCCGGCGCCGACGAGGTGGTCGTGGACGACGACATCGGCGTGCGCGAGCAGCCGCGCCGCGCGCAGCGTCAGCAGATCGGGGTCGCCGGGGCCGGCGCCGACGAGGTGCACGGTGCCGATGCGGCCACGGCAGGCCTGCATCACCGCGGGCAGTTCGACGCAGGCATTCATGGGCAACTCCTTCATCGCGGCGGTCAATGCTCGCCCTTGGTGCGCAACAGGCCGGCGAGGCGGTTGCCCTGCTTCTGCGGGCCGCCGATCGGGAACATGTCGTGCAGGTGGTGGTTGCTGCCGCGCTCGGGGCCCCAGACGGCGCTGAAATGCTTGATCATCACGCGCACCTGGGCCTGCACGCCATGGGTCTGGTAATACTCGCGCAGGTACTGGATCAGCTCCCAATGCGCCGGCGTCAGCGTGAGCCCCTCCTCGCGCGCCAGGGCGCGCGCGAAGTCCTCGCTCCAGTCATCGAGGCGGCGCAGATAGCCCTCGCTGTCGGTCGGCACCTCGCGTTCGCCGACGCGCACGGTGCGCGGCTGGTTCGATGGCGGCAGGGGGCCCATCGTCGACTCCGTTGCTAGGCCGCGCATGCCAGCTCGGGCTGCGGCCGCGGCGCGGCCTGCGCGGCGCGCACGCTGCGGACATAGGCCGCGAAACGCGGCGCCCATTGCGAACCGGCGCCGCTGCGCAGATGGCTGTACGAGGCCAGCAGCCGGTGCAAGACGATGCCGTCGCGGCGGCCGTCGATGCCCTGGCCGCGCTCGACCTCGTAGGCATAGGCCAGGCCCGCATCGAGATTCTCGAGCGTCGAATGGTGGAACTCGTGGCCGTGCAGCGTCTCGCCGGCGCCGCCCCAGGGCAGCGCGGCGGTGGCGCGCAGCCGCACATAGCCGCGGCCGGCGGGGCGCTCGTGCATCACCGCGTCGCCGGGGATCGCGCCGACCATCTCGGCGCTGCGGCCGCGCCAGTGGATGCTGCGCGCGAGGTACATCAACCCGCCGCATTCGGCATAGGTCGGCAGGCCGCCGGCGATGGCCTCGCGCAGCGCGCCGCGCAGCGCCGCGTTGGCGGCCAGCTCGTCCATGCAGGCCTCGGGGAAACCGCCGCCGATGAACAGGCCGTCGAGCGCCGGCGGCAGCCGCGCGTCGCGCAGCGTGTCGATCGGCACCAGCTCGGCGCCGGCGGCCTCGAGCGCGGCGAGGTCGTCGGGGTAGTAGAAGCCGAAGGCGCGGTCGCGCGCGATGCCGATGCGCAGATCGGGCCGCGCGGGCGCCGATTCCTGCTCCGACGCCGGGGCCGGCGCGGCCGCGCCCGCCGACGCCGCGAGCGCGAGCACCGCATCGAGGTCGATGCGCGCCGCGGCGACGGCGGCCGCGGCGGCGACGCGCTCGCGCGCATCGGCGACCTCGCAGCAGGGCGTGAGTCCGAGGTGGCGCTCGGCGACGGCGAGCATCGCATCCTCGGGCACGGCGCCGAGCACCGGGATGTCGGTGTAATGCCCGACCGCGGCGCGCAGCTTGGCCTCGTGGCGCGGGCCGCCGACGCGGTTGAGGATGACGCCGCCGATGCGCACGCCGCGGTCGAAGGCCTGGTAGCCGAGCAGCAGCGGCGCGATGCCGCGCGTGATGCCGCGCGTGTCGATGACGAGCAGCACCGGCAGCTCGAGCCGGCGCGCCAGCGCCGCGTTGCTGTTGCTGCCGTCGAGCGCGACGCCGTCGTGCAGACCCTTGTTGCCCTCGACCAGCGCCAGCGTCGCGCCGCGCGCCGCGCGCTCGAAGCCGCGCTGCAGCTCGGCGTCGGCCATCAGGTGCGCGTCGAGGTTGAAGCAGGGCCGGCCGCTGGCGCGCGCGAGCCACATCGGGTCGATGTAGTCGGGCCCCTTCTTGTAGGTCTGCACGCGCTCGCCGCGCGCGGCCAGCGCGGCCGTGATGCCGACCGCGAGCGTCGTCTTGCCCGAGGACTTGTGCGCGGCGGAGATCAGGAGTCGGCTCATCTCAATGCGCCGCCAGGTCGTCCTGCGGCATGAAGTCGAGCAGGCGCACGCCGATGGCCGTGAGCAGCAAGGCCGCGCCGGCGCCGCCGATGCCGAGCAGCCATTCGGGCAGCGACGGCGTGTAGCTGGCGACGGCGCCGTCGCCGAAGCTGCTCGCCGCCTGCCAGCCCGGGAAGATGTCGAGCGGGTAGGCCTGGCCGCCGACGATGAAGACATAGAGCCAGGCCCCGGCGCCGAGCACGACGAGCAGCGAGGCCGTCAGCGTCGCGCGCGCGCCGCCGCCGCGCGGGTGCAGCAGCAGCAGCAGCGGCAGCACGGCGCCGAGCGCGACATAGCCGATCCAGAACAGCCGCGGGTAGATGCCGCCGTCGCGCAGGATGAAGGCCTCGAATCCCGCTTCGCGCGCCCAATAGAGATTCGTCATGTGATAGACGGCCACGAGGTAGAGCGCGGCGCCGACGAACAGGCCGAGCAGCCGCGCGAGGCGGCGCAGGATCTCGCCGGCGAGGCGGCGGTCGTTCCAGGCGTACATCGACGCCTGCACGATGAGGAACAGCGCCAGCCCCCAGCCGAACGAGAGCACGATGAACAGCGGCGCCAGCAGCGCGCTCTGGTAGGCCTGGCGCGCGGCGAGGAAGCCGAAGATCGAACCCGTGCCGGTCGTCAGCACGAAGCGCCACAGCAGTGCCGCGATGCCCGCGGGTTTCGACCAGGCGTTGTAGCGGCGCTCGAACATCGTCCACAGATAGACGCAGACGACGGCGCTCATGCCCGAATACAGGAACACGTTCCAGGCGAACACCGACTTGAAGTTGTAATGCGTCGCGGCGAC
This sequence comes from Burkholderiales bacterium, assembly GCA_028868825.1. Lineage (GTDB taxonomy): Bacteria > Pseudomonadota > Gammaproteobacteria > Burkholderiales > Burkholderiaceae_C > Rubrivivax. The sequence goes on from JAGWTU010000031.1 coordinate 38,916, forward strand.
GAGGATGCGGTCGGGCCGCCCGAGGTCGAGCATCAGCACGAACAGCCCGCCGGCGAGCAGCGCCAGGCACAGCAGGCCCGACAGCGGCGCGCGCCGCTTGTACACCGGCTGGCCGAACACCGAGCCGATCGAGGCCACGTTGAGCACGCCCGACGCGGCGACGATCATGAAGATCGCGAACACATGCGGCAGCCCCCAGACGACCTGGTTCGACATGCCGGTGACGATGTGGCCATGCTCTTCCATGTAGAGCGCGGCCGCGAGGCCGACCGCGGTCACGAGGCCGCCGCCGGCGAGCAGGCTCCAGTAGCGACGGGTGTCTTGGGCTGTCCGCATGTTTAGAGGCCCAGGTAGCGCACGCCGGGGTCGAGGCCCATGTCGGCGCGCAAGGCCGTCGATCGCAGCGTCTGCACGCGGCGCGCGATCTCGCTCGCCGGGTCGTTGAGGTCACCGAAGAGGATCGCGCCATGCGTGCAGGCCTCGGCGCAGGCGGTGTTCTTCTCGCCCTTGTCGATGCGGTGCACGCACAGCGTGCAGCCCTCGGCACAGCCCTGGCCGCGCGGCACGTCGGGGCGCTGGTCGGTGATCGGCTGGTGCACGAACGAGCGCGCCTTGTACGGGCAGGCCATGAGGCAGTAGCGGCAGCCGATGCAGGCATGGCGGTCGACGAGGACGATGCCGTCGGCGCGCTTGAACGAGGCGCCGGTGGGACAGACATCGACGCAGGGCGGCTCGGCGCAATGCTGGCACATCACCGGCAGCGAGGCGCTGCGGCCGCTGCGGATCTCCTTGATCTCGATCTTGCGTATCCACTGCGGGCGCGTCGCGTCGCCCTCGCCGTCCTCTCGGCCTGTCCCGAGGCCGTTCTCGGCATTGCAGGCCGTCACGCAATCGCTGCAGCCGGCCTCGCACAGCGTCGTGTCGATCAGCAGGCCCCAGCGCACGGCCGGCTTTGCGCCGCCCGCCGCGCCCGGCGTCGACGCTGCCTGCGCGACCTCGATCAGCCGCACCCCGGGCGCGATCAGCACGCCGCCGAGCGCCGCCGCGGCAACGCCGAGGAAACCGCGCCTGGACGCGCTGCTCACGAGGGCTCCTTCGCGCTCACGGCAGCCGGCCGGCTGGCGTGGCATTCGAAGCAATCGATGCGCACCGCCGCGTAGCGGTGGCAGGCGACGCAGAAATCGCCCGGCGCCTGGGCCACGCTGTGCGAGGTCTTGGAGGCGTGGCAGTCGACGCAGGCCTCGAGGCTGTATTGGCCGCGCGGTCCCTGATGCACCGTGAGGTCGCGCTGGTGGCGCAGCAGATCCATATGGTGCAAGCGCATGTGGTCGGGGTCGGCGACGCAATGCGTGCCGGCGCGCGCCGGCTCGACGCGCAGCGCCGTCGTGCCGGCCTGCGCCGCGGCGCCGACGAGCAGCAGCAGCGCGGGCAAGCAGCACCGTACGGCGCGCGCCGCCGGCCGCATCGCTATTCCCCCAGCCCCATCTGGATGTAGCCGGTGGGGCAGACATCCTTGCAGATATGGCAGCCGACGCATTTCGCGTAGTCGGTGTCGACATAGCGGCCGGTCGTCGACTTGCTCTTGGCGACCTTGAAGACGGCGGTCTGCGGGCAATAGACGACGCAGTTGTCGCATTCGAAGCACAGGCCGCAGCTCATGCAGCGCTTCGCCTCGGTCTGCGCCTGGGCCTCGAGCAGCGGCACCAGGCGTTCCTCGAAATTGTTCAGCGCCTGCTCGGCGTCGAGCGAGATCACCTGGCGGCGCACGCGCGGCGTGTAATTGAAGTGGCCGAGGAACAGCTCCTGGTGCGGGATCACATAGCGGTCGGAGCGGTTGTCGAAGTTGTGCACCGCGCCCGGGCTCGCGTCGGTGCCGCGCAGCGGCTCCTGGATGGGCGCGATCTTCAGCCCCTTCTCGAGCATCTTGCGCTGCAGGTCGAAGGCATGGACGTCGATCTTCGGCCGCTTGTCGGGCGCCTCGCCGCGCAGATGGCGCGCGATGCCGTCGGCGGCGATGGCGCCATGGCCGATCGCCGTCGTCAGCAGGTGCGGGCGCACGACGTCACCGCCGACGAACATGCCGGGCCGCCCGGCGACCTGGTAGTTCTTGTCGGCCGCGATGCCGCCCTTGCCGTTGTCCAGCGTCTCCAGCCCCGAGAGGTCGACCGCCTGGCCGATCGCCGAGACGACGAGGTCGGCCTCGATGTCCTCCTCGGTGCCGGCGATGACCTTGACGTCGAGCTTTCCGCCGACGATCTTCGCCTCGCAGCGCGCGACGCGCAGCGCCGTGGCGCGGCCGTTGGCGTCGCGGATCACCGCCACCGGCGCGAGACCGCCGCGGATCGCGATGCCTTCGCCGATCGCATGCTCGACCTCGTGCTTGCTGGCCTGCATCTTGTCGACGGCGAAGATCGAGGTCAGCGTCACCTGCGCGCCCTGGCGCCGCGACAGCAGCGCCGCGTCGTGCGCGGCGAAGCCGCTGCTGCCGGCGATCGCGTTCTCGGGCCGGTCCGATTCGTGGACCTGGTCGATGTGGCCGAGGCGGCGCGCGACGGTGGCGACGTCGATCGAGGTGTCGCCGCCGCCGACGACGACGACGCGGCGCCCGACCTGCAGCATGCGGCCGTCGTTGAAGGCCTTGAGGAAGGCGGTGGCGGTGACGCAGTTCGGCGCCTCGGCGCCATCGACCGGCAGCGCGCGCCCGCTCTGCGCGCCGAGGCCGAGGAAGACGGCGTCGAAATCGGCCTCGATCTGCGCCAGCGTGATGTCGCGGCCGATGCGGCAGTTCATGCGCGCCGTCACGCCGAGGTCGAGGATGCGGCCGATCTCGGCGTCGAGCACGGCGCGCGGCGTGCGGAAACCGGGGATGCCGTAGCGCATCATGCCGCCGAGCTCGGCGCGCTCGTCGAAGATCGTCACCGCGTGGCCCTGGCGCGCGAGCTGGTAGGCGGCCGAGAGTCCGGCCGGGCCGCCGCCGATGACGGCGACCTTTTTCCCGCTCTGCGTCTCGGGGCGCGGGAATTTCAGCTCATGCGCGATGGCCCATTCGCCGAGGAAATGCTCGACCGAATTGATGCCGACGAAATCCTCGACCTGGTTGCGGTTGCAGCCCGATTCGCAGGGCGCCGGGCAGACGCGGCCCATCACGGAAGGCAGCGGATTGGCCTCGGTGAGCCGGCGCCAGGCGTATTCCTGCCAGGCCATGCCGGCCGGCGGCTTCTCGACGCCGCGCACGATGTTGAGGTAGCCGCGAATGTCCTCGCCCGAGGGGCACGATCCCTGGCAGGGCGGCGTGCTCTGGATATAGGTGGGGCATTTGTGGCTGTGGTCGCCGTCGAAGATCGCCTCCTGCCAGCGCGGCGGCGCGTCGTCGCCATCGCGGTAGCGGCGGAAGGTCAGCGGGGCATCGGGTGTTTGCGACATGGCGGACTCCGCTTCACTTGTTGGCCAGACGGACGATGCCGAGCGCCTTGAGCACGTATTTCTCGTAGATCGGTTCCGAATTGCCGCTGCGCATCTTGCGCATGAAGTATTTCTCGAACGCGATCTTCGCCAGGTGCACCCATTTGCCCTTCTTGAACCAGTTGACGTTGCGCGGCGGGATCTGCGGCAGCGCGACGAAGGCGGCGCCGGTGTCGCCCATGTCGGCCAGGCAGATCGCGTTCCAGGTCGCCTTCGTCGTCGCCGGCTGGCCGGCGAGGTCGTCGGCGATGTTGTGGACGATGGCCGAGACCATGGTCTCGATCATGTAGCCGGTCTTGGGCGCGCCGGTCGGCACGGGCGTGACCTCGACCGGCGGGATCGCGACGCAGACGCCGGCCGAATAGATGTTCTTGTAGGCCTTGCTGCGCTGGAATTCGTCGATCAGCACGAAGCCGCGCGGATTGCACAGATTGGGCACCGCGGCGACGGCGTCGACGCCCTTGAAGGCCGGCAGCATCATCGCCAGCTTGAAGGGCACCTCGTGTTCCTTGTAGACCGCGCCATGGTCGTCGACCTGGGTCACGAACATCTTGCCCGCCTCGACCTTGGTCGTCTTGGCGTTCGTGATCCACTTGATGTCGTGGCCGCGGAATTCGGATTCGAGCATCGACTTGCTGTCGCCGACACCGCCCAGTCCCAGGTGGCCGATATAGGGTTCGCTCGTCACATAGGTCATCGGCACCTTGTTGCGCAGCTTGCGCTTGCGCAGGTCGGCGTCGAGGATGAAGGCGAATTCGTAGGCCGGGCCGAAGCAGCTCGCCATCGGCATCGCGCCGACGACGACCGGTCCCGGCGCCTCGAGGAACTTCTCGTAATCGGCCCAGAACTTCTCGGCATGGTCGATCGAGCAGACCGAATGCGTGTGGCCGGCCAGCGGCCCGGCGCCCGGCACCTCGTCGAAGCTGAGCTTGGGCCCGGTCGTGATGACGAGGTAGTCGTAGTCCACCGTGCGCTCGTCGGCGAGCACGAGCCGATTCGCGTCGGCGTCGATGCGCGTCACCGCCTGGGCGATGAAGTCGATGCCCTTGCGTTTGAGCAGCGGCGCGACCTCGAGCACCACCTCCTCGCGCTTGCGCCAGCCGACGGCGACCCAGGGATTCGAGGGCACGAACTGGAAATAGCTGAGCGCGCTGACGACGGTGATCCTGTGCTCCTTCGCCAGCGTCGCGCGCATCTCGTAGGCCGCCGGCATGCCGCCGAGTCCCGCTCCCATGATGACGATGTGGGCCATGGTCCGTCTCCTTCGTTATGTGGGCTCGCCGAGCCGGATCGCCTTGCTCACGAGCTGGTGCACGCCGCCGACCAGGCTCATGTCGAAGCCGTAATAGGGCAGCACCTTCGTGAATTGCGCCTTGCAGATGGCGCAGATCGTCGCCATGAAATTCACGCCATGCTGGTCGACGACCTGCTTGAGCGCCTCCATGCGTGGCAGCGCGCCCTTGACGCGCAGCTCGAGCAGGTCGTCGGTCAGCAGGCCGCCGCCGCCGCCGCAGCAGAACGTGGCCTCGTCGGTCGTGCCGGGTGCCATCTCGTGGTAATGGTTCACGACCGCCTTGACGATGTCGCGCGGGATGCTGAACTGGCCGCCGGGCACCTTGCCCATGCGCGAGGCGCGCGCGACGTTGCAGGAATCGTGGAAGGTGACGATGCGGTCGTCATTGCGATCCTTGTCGAAGCGCAGCGCGCCGCGGCCTATCAGGTCATGCGTGAACTCGCAGATATGCTGCGGCACCGGGTAGCGCGGGTCGAGCCAGTCGAAGGGGCCGATCAGCGTGTTCCAGAAACCGTAGGCGACGCGCCAGGCATGGCCGCATTCGCCGACGACGATGCGCCGCACGCCGAGTTCCTGCGCCGCTTCCTTGACGCGCAGCGAGATCTTGCGCATCTGCTCGTAATTGCCGATGAAGAGGCCGAAATTGCCCGCCTCGCTGGCCTTCGAGCTCAGCGTCCACGAGATGCCGGCGGCGTGGAAGACCTTGGCATAGCCGATCAGGCTCTCGACATGGGGTTCGCTGAAGAAATCGGCCGAGGGCGTGACGAGCAGCACCTCGGCGCCCTCGACGTCGAGCGGGAACTTCACCGCGACGCCGGTCTCCTCGAGCGTGTCCTCCTCGAGACCGAGCAGCGTGTCCTCGAGCGCCGGCCCCGGGATGCCGAGGTTGTTGCCGATCCGGTGCACCTTGCCGATGATCTCGTTGGCGTATTTCTGCCCCAGACCGACGCTGTCCATGATCTCGCGCGCGGCCATCGTGATCTCTGCCGTGTCGATGCCGTAGGGGCAGAACACCGAGCAGCGCCGGCATTCCGAGCATTGGTTGTAATAGCTCCACCACTGGTCGAGCACTTCCTTGCTCATGTCGACGGCGCCGACGAGCTTGGGGAAATGGCGCCCGGCGAAGGTGAAGTGGCGCCGGTAGACGGCGCGCATCAGGTCCTGGCGCGCGACCGGCATGTTGCGCGGGTCGCCGGTGCCGAGGAAGTAATGGCATTTGTCCGAGCAGGCGCCGCAATGGACGCAGGCGTCCATGTAGACGCGCAGCGAGCGGTACTTGCCCAGCAGCTCGCCCATCTTCGCCACCGCGCGCGCCTCCCAGCCCTCGGCGAGTTCGCCCGGGAAGCCGACCGCGGTCTGGATCGCGGCCGATGCGACATAGGGCTTGCTGTGCGCCATCGCGCCCTCGGCGACGAGCGGGATCACCGGATAGGGCTTGAGCTCGGGCGTCTTGAAGGCGGCGGTGGCCATGATCTATTTCCGCTCCAGCGCCGCGGCCCAGGCGGCGAGATGGCGGTGTTCGCGCGCGTCGTCGGCCTGGTGGCGGGTCGGGCTGAAGAAGAGCCCGGGGGCGTGCAGCAGCTTGCTGATCGGGAACACGAGCATCAGCGTCGCCACCAGCGTCAGGTGCAGCAACAGCAGCGGGTCGGCCGGCAGCGGGCCGATCTCGAAATGCATCAGCCCCAGCAGGTAGGCCTTGACGGCGATGACATCGGTGCGCGCGACGAAGCGCATCGCCAGGCCCGAGAGCCCGATCGCCAGCAGCAGCGCCAGATGCAGATGGTCCGACGGTGTCGAGACATAGCGCACGCGGTCGACGAGGAAGCGCCGCGCCCACAGCCCGGCCAGACCCGCGACCATCGCGAAGCCGGCGTAGGTGCCCAGCGGCTGCACGAGGGCGATGGCTGCCCAGACCGGCTGCTGGACATAGCGCAGATGGCGCAGCAGCACGAGCAGCAGCGCGGCGTGGAAGGTCCAGCCGAAGACCCAGGTCCACAGGCTGGAGCGGAACAGGCTTTCGAAGAAGCAGACCTCGCGCGCCATGCGCAGCACGACGCCGCCGCGCGTCGTCGGCGCCGGCGTCGTCGGGATCTTCAGCGGCGCCGGCGTGCTCGCGTAACTGCGCACCTTCAGCGCGACGCCGACGACGAGGACGGCGAAGGCGACGTAGAACAGCGCCGCATAGACGGCCGCGAGCGGTGTCATGGCGGCGCGCTTGCGGATCTCAGACGCAGCCGGTCGGCTTGGGCAGGCCGGCGATCTTGCACGCCTGCTTGGCCGGGCCGTAGGGGAACAGCTCGTAGAGGTACTTGCTGTTGCCCTTTTCGGGGCCGAGCTGCTTGCCGATGGCCTTGGTCAGCACGCGCACGGCGGGCGCGATCTGGTATTCGTTGTAATAGTCGCGCAGGAAATTGACGACTTCCCAATGGTTGGACGTCATCTCGACGTTCTCGCCCTGGGCGATGACCTTGCCGATATCCTCGTTCCAGTCGGCGAGGTTGACGAGATAGCCCTCCTCGTCGGTTTCGTAGCTGCTGCCGTTGACTTCGATGGCCATGGTTGTTCTCTTTCGCTGTGATGCCGGCTCGCTCAGAGCCAGGACTGGTTGCTGGAATGCTCGGCGACGAGGTCGACGAAGCCGGCGTAATCGACGGGCGTGACGCCGGGCGCGAGGCGGCCGCCCATGCCGCGCGCTTCGAGGTCGGGGCGCAGCGCGTAGACCTTCAGCTTCTGCGCCGCGGCGGCGATGCCCGATTCGGCCGCCGCCGATGCGGTCGCGGCGTAGACGGCGTCCTCGGTCAGCAGCAGGGCCTGGCCGGGCAGCGCCAGGCGCAGGCAGCTGGCCAGCGAGGTGGTCTGGCGGTGCGATTTGTTGACGATGTGCAGCATGGCGGGTCTAGAAGGAGAGAACGACGTCCTGTTCGGCCATCAGCGCGGCCATTTCGGCGCTCGACAGCGTCTGCACCGGCACGACGAGGTCGTCCAGGGCGAGGCCGCGCGCGGCCATCGATTCGGCCTCGACATAGAGCTTCTCGACGTCGTAGCCCTCGAGCGCGCGATAGGTCTTCGAGTGGTTCTTGATGCCGATGCCGGCCGTGTCCTGGCCCTTGACGAGTTCGTAGACGCCGTCGTCGATGAAGGCGAGGCTGACGTCCTGGTCGAAGGTGGCGGCGATGAGCACGACCTCGAGGCTTTCGAGCGCATAGATCGTCCCGTAGGGCGCCTTGCGGTTGACGAACATGAATTTCTTCACCGCCATCTCAGTCCCCAAACGTCACGAGACGGTCCGCCTTGATGCCGGCATCGACGAGCTGCCCGAGCCCCGAGATGCGGAACCCCGGCGCCAGCACCTCGTCCTTGATGCCGCGGCGCAGCGCCGCGGCGACGCAGACGACGAGGTCGACGCCATGCTCGGCCTTCAGCGCCGACCAGCGATTGACGACATGGCGGTCGTCCTGCGGCGGCTCGGTGAGCCGGGTCGCGTTGTAGACGCCGTCGTGATAGAAGAAGACGCGCTGGATCTCGTGCCCCTTGGCGATCGCCGCGGCGGCGAATTGATACGCCGTGTCGCTGGCCTGGTGCGTGTACGGGCCTTCGCTGACGAGCAGACCGAATTTCATCTGTCGCCTCGACCTCAGAACCGGATATGCGTCGACGCGTTGAGGTTGGCGCGCGAACCGCGCCAGTCGTCGATCAGGTACTTGGTGAACGGCAGATCGCATTTCTCGAAGAAGCGCGGCCAGCCGATGCGCTCGACCCAGTCGGAGACGCGCTCCCACGACCGCGCATCCTCCTTGTACGTATAGAGGATCTTCTTGACGATGGCCGAGACCTCGGGCCAGCGCGGCGGGTTGTTCGGCAGGCCGCTGGCGACCATCTTCATGAAGGTCGGCTTGCCGCGCGCATTCGAGTTCTTGCCGCCGACCCAGATCGCCAGCTTCGAATACTCGGGGTCGTTGATCTGCATCGGCGGGCAGGGGGGGTAGCAGGCGCCGCAGCAGATGCATTTCTTCTCGTCGACCTCGAGCGAAGGCTTGCCGTTGACGAGCGCCGGCCGGATCGCCGCCACCGGGCAGCGCGCGACGACGGCGGGCCGCTCGCAGACGTTGGCGACGAGGTCGTGGTTGATCTTCGGCGGCTTCGTGTGCTGGACGATGATCGCGATGTCGGCCTGGCCGCCGCAATTGATCTCGCAGCAGCTCGTCGAGAGGTGGACGCGGTTGGGCATGTCCTCGCGGATGAATTCGGCGTGGAGTTCGTCCATCAGCGCCTTCACCGCGCCCGAGGCGTCGGTGCCCGGGATGTCGCAATGCAGCCAGCCCTGGGTGTGGGCGATCATCGAGACCGAATTGCCGGTGCCGCCGACCGGGAAGCCCGCCTGCTGCAGCGCCTCGATCAGCGGCGCCACCTTGGCCTCGTCGCTGACGATGAACTCGATGTTGCTGCGGATCGTGAACCGCACATGGCCTTCGGCGTAGCGGTCGGCGATGTCGCACAGGCGGCGGATCGTGTGCACGTCCATCTGGCGCTGCGTGCCGGCGCGCACGGTCCAGACCTCGTCGCCGCCGTTGGCCACATGGTGCAGCACGCCGGGGCGCGGGCGGTCGTGGCGCTTCCAGTCGCCGTAATTCTTGCGCAGCGACGGGTGCAGGAAGGGCTTGTTGTCGGGGACGCCGCTCTCTATCGGTTGACGCATGGCCATCTCGTTCGCTCCTCGGTTCAGGCCTGGGCCTTCTTGGCCTGGATGCGGGCGACCTCGTCGTCCCAGCCGTCGGTGCGCACATAGGGATTCGTGCGCGGCGTCGAGACCATGTTCGGGTCGATCTCGATGCCGATGCCCTCGAGGAAATTGACGAGGCCGATGCGCTCGATCATCTCGCCCGTGCGCTCGTGCTCAAGCGCGTTCTCGGCGAAGAAGTCGATCGTCTTCTGGCCGAGTTCGACGAGCGCCTCGTAGTCCTCGTCGGTCTTGAGGGGCATGAAGGGCACGATCACCGTGCCCATCAGGTCGCCGATCTTGAGCGTGCGCTTGCCGCCGATGAGGATCGTCGCGCCGGTGTCGGTGCCATGGGCGAGCGCGCCCGTCATCACGTTGATGCAATGCATGCAGCGCACGCAGTTCGCGTTGTCGATCTCGAGCGCGTGGGTGTCGCTGACCTTGACGCTGGTGATGCGCGGCCCGCTCTGCACATCCTTGACCTCCTTGAGCAGGATCGTCTTCGTCGGGCAGCGCGTGACGACGTCGGCGACGAGCTCGGTCATGCCATGCTTGTCGTACCAGGCGCGCGCCAGCGCCTCGTCGCTGCGCATGTTGTCGCGCCAGGTGCCGATGACGGCCATGTCGCTGCGCTGGATCGAGTTCATGCAGTCGTTGGCGCAGCCGCTGAACTTGAACTTGAACTTGTACGGCAGGGCCGGGCGGTGGATGTCGTCGAGGAAGGTGTTGATGACCTGGCGGTGCGCGCGCGCCTCGTCGTAGCAGCTCTGCTCGCAGCGCGCGGCGCCGACGCAGCTCATCGAGGTGCGCACCGCGGGGCCGGCGCCGCCGAGGTCGAAGCCGAGTTCATTGAGCTCGTCGAAGGCGTCCTGCACCTTGTCGCTGCGCGCGCCCTGGAACATGATGTCGCCGCTCTGGCCGTGGAAGGCGATCAGCCCCGAGCCGTGGCGCTCCCAGATGTCGCACATCTTGCGCAGCACCTCGGTCGTGTAATGCATGCCGGCCGGCGGCTGCACGCGCAGCGTGTGGAACTCGGCCGCATCGGGGTAGACCGGCTTGTCGTCGGCGCCCTTGAGTTCGGTGAAGCGCGGGATCACGCCGCCGCCATAGCCGAACACGCCGACCGTGCCGCCCTTCCAGTAGCCCTTCTTCGTGCGGTACGAGGTCTCGAGCTGGCCCATCAGGTCGACCATGTAGTCCTTGTCCTGGGCCAGGCGCTTGAGGCCGGTGACGAAGCTGGGCCAGGGTCCTGACTCGAGCTCGTCGAGCATCGGCGTGTCGTGGGGCTTCTTGGCCATCGTGGTCTCCGTGATTCGGAACGGCTGCGGCGGCGGTTCTCGTGGGGGGCCATCGTCTGCGGAGTCGCCCTCGTCCGCCATCACTCCGGTTGGGTGCGCGGCACTACCCGGATGGGTTATCCGCCGCTCACCCAGCCCGGGTATGGACAGCGGCCGCGCGCGGCGCGCTCAATCGCGGCTCGACTGCCATGACGCGCCTGACTCCGCTCACCCGCATGCGCGCCCCGCTGGGCGGGCAGGAGATCGAGTTGCAGCAGATCGAATTCGACGGCGGCGGCATGCCGCTGCTGCGCACCCGGATCCGCGAGGGCAGCCGCTTCACGATCTTCGACCTCGACCCGGTGACGGCGCGCGCCTGGGCGCAGGCCATGCTCGACTGGGTCGAGAGCCAGGGCTGAGCCGGACGGCGGCGATGGACGCGAGCCCGATGATCGACCTCGTCTACGCGCTGTCCGGCAGCGAGCTGGCGCGCGAACATCAGCGCGCGCTGGCCGCCGCGGTCGCGGCGCGGCTGCCCTGGCTGGCGCAGGAGCCGCGCGCCGGCATCGGGCGGCTGAACCTGAGCGACGGCGGCCCCGGCCGCGCGCTGCTCTCGCACCGCACCGAGCTGACGCTGCGGCTGCCGCGCGAGCGCGCCGCGGCGGCGCGCGACCTCGTCGGCGCCGAGCTCGCGGTGGGTGCGGCGCGGCTGCAGGTGCGCGGGATGCGTGCGCGCGAGCTGCGGCCGCATGGCACGCTGTATGCGCCGCTGGTGCTCGCCGGTGACGTCGCCAAGGCCACCGAGGCCGCCGAGGGCGGTGCCGGCGCGGTCGACGAGGTGGCCTTCATGGCCGCCGTGCGGCGCGAACTCGACGCGCTCGATGTCGATTGCCGCGCCATCTGCGGCCGCCGCGGCGCCGTCGACGGCCTGCGCGGCCACAGCCTGATGCTCGACGGCCTGGGCACGGCCGCGGCATTGCGCGTGCTCGAGGTCGGCATCGGGCCGCAGCGCCTGTTCGGCTGCGGCTTCTTCGTCCCCCACAAGTCGGCCGCCGCGGTCGGCGTCCACGCATGAACACCCCACAGGAGGCCCCGGTCATGGGATACCAGGTCAACGGCAGCGAGATCGAGACCGACGGCGACGGCTATCTGCTCGAACCCGATTACGGCGAGGAGATCGTGCGCGTCATCGCCGCCGCCGAAGGGATCACCCTCGGCGCCGACCATTGGGTCGTCGTCGGCTACTTGCGCGACGAGTACCGCGAACAGGGCCACACGCCGAACTTCCGCAACCTGCTCAAGGGCCTGGCCGACAAGCTGCCGGGCTGCGACAGCAAATCGCTGTACGAGCTGTTTCCGCTCGGCCCGGCCAAGCAGGGCGCGAAGGTCGCCGGGCTGCCGCAGCCGCTGGGCAAGGGCGGCTATTGAACGCGCCAAACGCCCCGGCCACGCCGGCGCTGCGCATCAAGAGCCGCTGGTTTCGGACCGGCGCGCCGCGCGGTCCCGCCGAGCAGGCCTCGGCGATGGCCTTCATCGTCTGGCGCGTCTCGCGCTCGGTGCTCGAACGCATGCGCGGCGCGCATTTCGACATCGACGCCGGCCCGGCCTATTTCGCCTTCCTGCGCGAGACGCTGGCCTTCGGCGTCGCCTGTGTCGACCGCCTGGCCCATGCGCGGCTCGACGCCGCGGCGCGCGTCGAATTCACGACCGCGCTCGTGTTGCAGGTCGCGCGCACGCTGCAGGACAACGAGGACGAGCTGCTCGGCACGCCGCCGCCCGGCGCACCGGGCCATCGCGATGAATTCATCGACCTCGTCAATGCGCGCATGGTCGAGTACGCCGATTTCGGCGCCGACGCGTCGAGGGTCGAATTCGAGCCCGATTTCGGCTTCCTGCGCTATTACGGCAGCTGCCTCGAGCCGACGCTGCCGCCCAAGGACCGGCCCTGGGTCATCGATCAGGTGATGGCCGCCGAGGCGCCGCAGCTCGTGGCGACGCTGCGCCGCGCCATGGCCGATCTGCACGATCCGGTGGCGAGGCGCGCCGCGCGCGCGCGGCTCAGTGGTGATTGAGTGGTGATCGAGATGGGCGCCCGCCTCAGCAACCCCTACGACCTCGACGACGACCGCGCCTATCGCCGCTGGCGCGACCTCAAGCTCGAGCGCGCGCCGAGGCGCGCCGACGATCTCGCCGTCGAGCTGCGCGACCCCTGCGCGATCACCCCCTCCGAGCGCGGCGCGCTGCTCGCGGCCATCGAGCGCGGCGGCGTCGCGATCTACAGCGGACCGCCGACCTCGGCGGCCGCGGGCAAGGCACTCGTCGCGCGGCTCGGCGCCCAGCTCGCACTGACGCGGCTCGACGCCAACTGGCTCGCCGACGAGGACGGCATCTCGGCGATCGCCGTCGGCCATGGCGACCGCGCCGATTTCATCCCCTACACCGACCGCGCGATCCGCTGGCACACCGACGGCTATTACCACCCGCCCGGGCGCCGCATCCGCTCGATGATCCTGCATTGCGTGCAGCCCGCGGCGCGCGGCGGCGCCAACGGCCTGCTCGACCCCGAGCTCGCCTACATCGCGCTGCGCGACGCCGACCCGGCGCATGTCGCGGCGCTGATGCAGCCCGACGCGATGACGATACCGGCACGGCTCGACGACGCCGGCGTCGCGCGCGCGGCGCAGGGCGGGCCGGTGTTCGAAGTCGCCGACGGCGCGCTGGCGCTGCGCTACACGGCGCGCACGCGCAGCATCGAATGGAAGGACGATGCGGCGACGGCCGCGGCGCGCGCCGCGCTCGAGCGCCTGCTCGACGGCGGCACGCCGTGGACGCTGCGGCTGCGGCTGGCACCGGGCATGGGCATCGTCGGCCGCAACGTGCTGCACGACCGCGAGGCCTTCGCCGACGACCCCGCCGCGCCGCGCCTGGTGCTGCGCGCGCGCTATCTCGACCGCGTGGGAGGCGAGCCTTGGCGCAATGGCTGACGATGTGGCGCGCGGCGCAGCTCGTCGGCGTGCCGCGCGGCACGCTGCAGCAGCGCGTGCGCGCCGGCGAGATCGAGACCAGCGACGGCCTCGTCTCGACGGCGGCGCTGCTCGCGCTGTACCCGCAGGCGCGGCTCGAATCGGGCGGCCTGCTCGAACAGGTGGCGAAGATCCGCGACGAATCGTTCGCGCGCCGGCTGCGCGAGCGCATCCTGCCGAGCCAGGAGGTGCTGGCGCAGCGGCTGTACGCGCAGAGCCAGGAACTCGCCGACACGCAGCGCCATCTGCAGCGCTACCACGCGCTCGTGCTGCAACTGCGTCGCTCGCTCCAGGACGCGAGCGCCGCGGCAGCCGATGCGCCGCTGGCCCCCCGGATCCTGCGCGAGCTGAACGACGGGCTGGCGCGGGTGCTCGCAACCGAATCGGTCGATGTGCTGGACGTGATGGACGACATGCTCAAATTGGTCTCGGCCCAGGTGACGCTGCGACCCAGCGGCCACCAGTTCGTCGTCGAGGGGCGCGACACGCTGCTGCAGGCGGCGCTGCGCGCCGGCCTGAAACCCAATTACGGCTGCGGCAACGGCACCTGCGGCATGTGCAAGGTGCGCGTCACTGCGGGCCAGGTCGCGCGCACGATGCCGACCGACTACGCGCTCTCGGCGCAGGAGAAGGAGCAGGGCTACGTGCTGTCGTGCGCGCACACGGCGGCGAGCGCCGAGCTGACGATCGAATCGCTCGAGGCCGCCGGGCCCGCCGACATCCCCGACCAGCACATCGTCTGCAACGTGCGCGCGCTGCGCCCGCTGAGCCCCGACACGCTGCTGCTGCACCTGCAGACGCCGCGCAGCCATCGCCTGCGCTTCCTCGCCGGCCAGGGCGTCGTGCTCTCGCCCGCGGGCAGCGATGTCAGCGCGCTGCACCCGATCGCGAGCTGCCCCTGCGACGACCGCAACCTGCAGTTCTTCATCGCCCGCGACGCCGACGACGCCTTTGCCTGCGCGCTCTTCGACGGCGCGGTGAAGGCCGGCGACGCGATCGGCATCGCCGGACCGAGCGGCCAGTTCGTGCTCGCCGAAGGTTCGCTGCCGCTCGTCTTCCTGGCCTGCGACACCGGCTTCGCGCCGGCGAAGAGCCTGATCGAGCATGCGATGTCGCTCGACGCCGCGCCGTCGATCACGCTGTACTGGCTGGCGACGCGCCCCGACGGCCACTTCATGGCCAACCAATGCCGCGCCTGGTCGGAGGCGCTCGACCCGTTCGAGTACGCGCTCTCGACCCACGACGACGCCGTCGGCGGCGCGCGCGCGATGGCGGCCGCCGTGCGCGCCGACCTGTTCGACATCGACAGCGACTTCTACATCGCCGGGCCGGCCGCTTTCGTCACGACGCTGCAGTCCGAACTGGCCGCCGCCGGCGTGCCGGCGGCGCAGATCCACGCCGAGGCCGCGCGATGAGCTGCGGCTGCCGCGCGGGCGAGGACGCTGCCGCCGACGACGACGATGGCTGCAGCGGCGGCGAGTCCTATGCGCTGCGCGTGCTCGGCGACGCGATGGCGCCCGAGTTCAACGACGGCGAGATCATCGTCGTCGAGCCCGACGGCGCGCTGCGCGACGGCAGCTATGTCGTCGCGCGGCACGAGGGCCACTGGATCTTCCGCCAGCTCGTCGCGCAGGGGCCGGGCTGGGCGCTGCATGCGCTTGACGGGCGCCACGACGACCTGCCGCTGCCCGACCTCGGCGCGGTGCACGGCGTCGTGATCCAGAAATCGGTGCCGGGGCGGCGGCGGCTGACGCGGCGCTACGTTTGACGGCGCCGCACGGCAGCGTTCAGACGGCATCCTTCAGATCCAACCGAGCGCCGCCACCGCCGCGCTGCCGACCACGAGCAGCCAGGGCGGCAGCTTCCACGCCACCAGCAGCACGATGGCGACGGCGACCGCCACCGCGTCGAGCGGCCGCTGCACCGCGCGCGTCCACACCGGCCCCAGGAAGGCCGCCAGCAGCAGGCCGACGACGGCCGCGTTGACGCCCTGCAGCGTGCGCCGCATCGGCGCCAGCCGGCGCAGCCGCTCCCAGTACGGCAGGGTGCCGACGACGAGCAGGAAACCGGGCAGGAAGATCGCGACGAGCGCGATCGCGGCGCCGATCCAGCCGGCGGGGTCGCGGTTCGATGCCGCGCCGATGAAGGCGGCGAAGGTGAACAGCGGCCCCGGCACCGCCTGCGCCGCGCCATAGCCGGCCATGAAACGGTCGTCGCTGAGCCAGCCCGGCGGCACGACCTCCGCGCGCAGCAGCGGCAGCACGACATGGCCGCCGCCGAAGACGAGGGCGCCGGCGCGGTAGCAGCGGTCGAAGAGCTGGAGCGGGTACGACGCATCGATGCGCGCAAGCAGCGGCAGCGCGACCAGCAGCCCCGCGAAGGCGATCAGCGGCACGAGTGCGAACGACCTGGCCACGCCACCCGAGCTGCCGCCCGTGTCGACCGGCGGCGCCGCCGCCATCGCGTCCGGAGCGGCTGCGACATCGCCGCCATCGAGCCAGCGCCAGCCGACGAGTCCGGCGACGGCGATCGCGCCGACCTGGCCCGCCGCGCTCGGCCACAGCGTCGCCGCGGCGCAGGCGGCCACGGCCAGCGTGGCCCGTTCGCGACCCTGCGCCATCGTCCGTCCCATGCCCCAGACGGCCTGCGCGACGACCGCGGCGGCGGCGATCTCCAGGCCGTGCAGCCAGCCCCCGCCGAGCCCGGCGCCCCAGCGCGCGAGGCCGAAGGCGAACAGCACCAGCGCCAGCGCCGACGGCAGCGTGAAGCCGACCCAGGCCGCGAGCGCGCCGGCGAGTCCGGCGCGGCGATGGCCGATGGCGATCCCGACCTGGCTGCTCGCCGGCCCGGGCAGGAACTGGCACAGCGCGACGAGGTCGGCGTAGGCGGCGTCGTCGAGCCAGCGGCGGCGCGTGACGAACTCGGCGCGGAAATAGCCCAGGTGCGCGACCGGTCCGCCGAACGAAGTCAGCCCCAGGCGAGCGAAGGCGAGGAAGACGCGAGCGACCGAGGCGTCGGCGACCTCGCCGGGGTCGGATGGGCGCATCGCGGCATTGTCTTCGAGAGGCCCTCCTTGGCGCTGGCGCCGGCGCCGATGCCGGCTGCTACAGTGCGCGCCCCGACCCGATCGCGCTGGAGCCCCGATGTCCCTGTTCCCGAACCGCTGGCGCGCCCTGGCCGCCGCCCTGCTCGCCGCGCTGGCGTTGCCGCTGGCGACGCCGGCCCATGCCGGCGGCGGGCCGCTGGGCATCGACCATGAAATCGCGTTCGACCAAAGCGGCATCTGGGCCCGCCGCTACCAGGTCGGCGTCGAGTACGGCGTCATCGCGGTCGAATTCGCCGGTGCACTCTGGCTCGGCAACGACGATGCCGTGGGACACCAGTTCTGGCAGGCTATCGACTCGACGGCTTTCGCATCGGCCACCGCCTTCGTGATGAAGCGCGCCTTCGGCCGCGCGCGGCCCAACGCCGGACTCGGTCCCGACGCCTGGGGTCGCGGCGCCTGCTGCGAGAGTTTCCCGAGCGGCGAGGTGACGCTGCAGGCGGCCTTCGTGACGCCGCTGATCCTCGCCAACCGGGAAGCGCATCCGTGGATCTGGGCGCTCGAGGCGCTGCCCGCCTACGACGCCGTCGCGCGCATGAAGAGCCAGGCGCATTGGCAGACCGACGTGCTCGCGGGCTGGGCCATCGGCACCGCGGCGGGCTACTGGGCGGCTTCGCGCCAGGTGCCGTTCTTCGTCCAGTGGGTGCCGCATGGCCTGAGCGTCGGCTACGCGCGCCGGTTCTGAGGCCTTCCCTGGTCTAGCCGACGCATCGCCATAATGGTCCGATGAAGTTCTTCTACTGGACGATGGCGATCGTGATCGTGGGCACCTTCGTGCCCTCGGTCTTCTACCTCGTCCTCTACGTCACCACCGGCATCGACACCTGCCTGCTGCGGGCGCGTGCCTTCTGGAACGTGTCGCGGGTGTTCTCGCTGTTCGGCTTCAACATCCTGATCTGGGGTCACGTGGTCGTCGGGCTCTGGCAGATCTGGTTCCACTGAACGCCGCGCCCGGCGCGCTTTCGTTTCGTCTCAATCGCGGCTCAATCGCGGCTCAATCGGGGCGTTCGCGCGCCCAGGCTTCGAGTTCGCGCTCCCAGGCCTCGACGCGCGCATCGCGGCCCTGCGCTGCGGCGGCCGCGGCGAGGCGATCGAGCAGGATCTGCAGATCGGCGCCGGCGTGCGGCGTGAAGCGCGGCTCGACCCTGAACCAGAGATCGGCGCGCGCGCCGCGGCGCGTTGCCGGGAAACCGCGACCCGGCAGCCGGTATTCGCATTCGCCGCGGCGCAGCGTCAATGCCTGCGGGCCTTCGAGCGTCGGCACGGCGATCGTGCGCTCGGCCACCCAGGCGTAACCGTCGACCGGCAGGTCGCAGCGCAGCGTGCCGTCGTCTTCGAGCGTGAACCAGCGGTGGCGCGGCACCTCGACCTCGAGGTCCAGCGCCGGCGTACCGCCGCCGCGACGCGCGCCGACGTGGAGCGCGTCGCCGTCGCGCACGCCGACCGGAAACCGCACCTCGCAGCGCCAGCGCCGCTCGCCGCGGCCGGCGCCGCCGCAATCGGCGCAGCGCGGGCGCTCGACGCCGCTGCCGCCGCAGTCGGCGCAGGTCTCGGCCGGGCCGAGCCAGCCGAACCACAGCGGACGCCGCAGCGATCCGGCGCCAGCGCAGGCCGCGCAGTCGCGCGCCGGTTCGATCCAGCCGGCGCCGGCGCAGGTGGTGCAGACGGCTTCATGGCTGCCGCGCAGCGTCTTGATGCAGCCGGCAGCGGCTTCCTCCAGCGTGACGCGGACGCGGCGGCGGACCGGCGGCGGCGCGGCGGCCTCGTCGCCGCCTTCGTCCCCGTCGTCGTCGATCGCATCGTCCGCGGCCGCGCCGCGGATCAGCTCCACCGCGAGGTTGATGCGCTGCATGCGCGCCAGCGCCTCGGCGCCGGCGTTGCGGTCGGGGTGCCAGCGTGAGGCCAGGCTGCGCCAGGCGGCCTTGACCTCGGCCGCGCTGGCGCCGGGCGCGAGCCCGAGTTCGGCGTAGGCGTCGGCGACCATCAGACGAACCAGCGCCGCAGGTCGACGGTCGTGCGCGCGCCGACATCGCGCTCGTGCGCGGCGATCCAGGCCTGCGCCCGCGCGTGCCCCTGGTCGCGCAGCAGTTCGAGGAAGGGGCCATGGGCGATCAGCCGCGTCTCGCCGCGCTGCACGCTGGCGAGATCCTGGGTGTCGATCATGTGGAAGCGCAGCGCGTTCAGCCGGCGTTCGAGCCGCCCGCTGAATCCCCAACTGCGGCCCCACCCGCCGCGCGCGACATCGCCGGCCTGGACGATGGCGGCCATCTCGCGCATCAGCCCGGCGCCGAAGGCGAGTTCGAGCGTGCGCTCGTCGATCGCCGCCACGCCCTGCGGCGGCTCGTGGCGGCGCAGCGGATTCAGCAGCACGAGCAGGATGTCGGCGCTGTCGCAGTCGGCGACGAGCGGGAACACCGCCGGGTTGGCCGCGTAGCCGCCGTCCCAATAGGCCTCGCCGCCTATCGTCACCGGGTGGTGCAGCCGCGGCAGGCAGGTCGAGGCGACGAGCGCGTCCAGCGTCAGCTCGGTCTCGCGGAACAGGCGCAGCTTGCCGCTGCTGACCTGGGTCGCGGCGATGAAGAGCTTGAACGGGCTGTGCGCGCGCAACGCCGCGAAATCGACCTGCTCGGCGAGCAGCTCGCGCAGTGCGTCGCGGTTGGTCGGGTTGATCTGCTCGGGCGAGAACTGGCCCAGCCAGCGCATCATCCAATGCGCGGCGGGTGACAGCGCGATCTGCTCGCCCTCGCCGCGCACCATCCACTCGCTGGGCACGCGCGCGGCCAGCGTGAGCCAGAAGTCGGCGAGCGCGCGCCGCGCGCCTGCGCGGCCGTCGCGCCGCCAGCCCTCGGCGTAGAGCACGGCATTGACGGCACCGGCGCTGCTGCCGCTGAGCCCTTCGAAGGCCAGCGCTTCGCAGCCGGCGAGCGCGTCCAGCACGCCCCAGGTGTAGGCGCCATGTGCGCCGCCGCCCTGCAAAGCCAGATTCAGCCGGCGGCGGCGTCTGCGAAACAGCCGCCAGGCGACCGAGGGAGTATTCATCAGGGTGGGAAGAGGATTTCGGGTTAACCCTAGCATACCGGTGCGACACCCCGGCCTTGCCTTCGTCCTGTCACGGGGTCGGCGTAACATCCCTGTTCGCCATGGGCCCATCGAACGACCGGTCACCCAACCGTCGCGCCGCGCTCGACCGGTACCGCCAGCGCGCGGCGATCTACGACTGGGAACTGGCCGCCTTCGAGCCGCTGCGCCGCGCCGCCGTCGAGCGGCTGCAGCTCGCGCCCGGCGACCGCGTCCTCGACCTGGGTTGCGGCACCGGCCTCAGCCTGGCCGCGCTGCACGCGGGCAGCGGCGATGCGGGCCAGGTCGTCGGCGTCGAGCAATGCCCCGAGATGATCGAGATCGCGCATGAGCGCGTGCGCTGCGGCCATTGGCGCGGCGTGCGGCTGATCTGCGCGCCGGTCGAGGCGGCCGAGCTGGCCGGGCCGGCCGATGCGGCGCTGTTCCACTTCACCCACGACATCCTGCAATGCGCCGCCGCGCTCGACAACGTGCTGCGCCACCTCAGGCCCGGCGCGCGCATCGTCGCCACCGGCCTGAA
The DNA here is from genome assembly GCA_028868825.1 of Burkholderiales bacterium. Lineage (GTDB taxonomy): Bacteria > Pseudomonadota > Gammaproteobacteria > Burkholderiales > Burkholderiaceae_C > Rubrivivax. The sequence goes on from JAGWTU010000031.1 coordinate 59,390, forward strand.
ATGGGCGCCGCCGGGGCCGCTGTGGGCGCTCGTCAACGGCTTCGTGCTGCCGGCCGCCCTCTATTCGGTGACCTCGCTCGCCTCGCTCGACCGGCCCTGGGCGCTGCTCGAGCAGCGCCTCGGTCCGATGGCGGTCGAGGACAGCCTGTGCGGGGGCGGTTTCATCGCCAGCGCCGAATACCGGCCCTGACCAGACCGGCTTGCGTGCACGCCGCCCCGCGGCGGTGCCGCCCGTCCCATCGATGCCCGCCCGCGGTGCGATTCCGGCACCCGCAGGCCCTCCAGCGCTGGCGCGCCGCTTGCTTGTATACCGGTCGGCACACAAGCTGGGTCCGTCGCGTCCGCCGACCGGCCGGCGCCCTGGGCCTACATCGATCAGGAGTGGCAACCATGTCCGAGCAACAGTGGAATCGGCGTGAATGGACCCGTGGCGCGCTGGCGCTGGCGGCCTCGGGGCTGGCCGGGCGCGCGCTGGCGGCGCCGCCGCTGACGGCGGGCTTCATCTATGTCGGCGCGCGCGACGACTACGGCTACAACCAGTCGCATGCCGAGGGCGTCGCGCTGGTGCGCAAGATGGCCGGCGTGAAGGTGGTCGACGAGGAGAACGTCCCCGAGACCACCGCGGTGCAGAAGACGATGGAAGGGATGATCGTCCAGGACGGCGCGTCGCTGCTGTTCCCGACCTCGTTCGGCTATTTCGACCCGCATATGCTGGCCGTCGCGGCCAAGTACCCGAAGGTGCGCTTCGCGCATTGCGGCGGCATGTGGACGGCCGGCAAGCACCCGCTGAACACCGGCAGCTTCTTCGGCTACATCGACGAGGGCCAGTACCTCAACGGCATCATCGCCGGCCACGCGACGAAGAGCAAAAAGCTCGGTTTCGTCGCCGCCAAGCCGATCCCGCAGGTGCTGCGCAACATCAACGCCTTCACGCTGGGCGCGCAGTCGGTGCACCCGGAGATCACGACGAACGTCATCTTCACCGGCGACTGGAGCATGCCGGTCAAGGAGGCCGAGGCGACGAACAGCCTCGCCGACCAGGGCGCCGATGTCTTCACGATGCATGTCGACGGACCGAAGGTCGTCGTCGAGACGGCGGCGCGGCGCGGCAAGCTGGTCTGCGGCTACCACGCCTCGCAGGCCAAGCTCGCGCCGCAGGCCTACCTGACCGGCGCCGAGTGGAACTGGATCACCGCCTACAAGCAGATCATCGACGCCGCGATCGCCGGCAAGCCGCACCCGAATTTCGTGCGCGGCGGGCTCAAGGAGGGCTTCGTCAAGAGCTCGCCCTACGGCGCGATGGTCGGCGAGCCGGCGCGCCGGCAGGCCGAGGCGGTGCGCGCGAAGATGATGCAGGACAAGTTCGACATCTTCGCCGGCGAGATCAAGGACAACACCGGCAAGGTCGTGATCCCCAAGGGCAAGGTCTACCGCCAGACCGACATCGAACTCGAGGGCATGAACTACCTCGTGCAGGGCGTCGTCGGCAAGGCCTGAGCCCGGCAGCGACATGGCCACGCCATCCTGGCAGGCGAGCGCCGAGGCCGTCCTGCTGCCCGCGGGCGCGCTGGCGGCGGCGCTGCTGGCCTTCGGCGTCTTCGTCTGGTTCGGCGGGACCAGCCCGCTGCAGACCTGGGAGCTGCTGTTCAGCGGCGCCTTCGGCAATGCCTTCGCCTGGCAGAACACGCTGCAACGCGCCGCGCCGCTGATGCTCACCGCGCTGGCGGTGGCGCTGCCGGCGCGCGCCGGGCTGACGGTGATCGGCGGCGAGGGCGCGCTCGTGCTCGGCGCGCTGGGCTGCGCCGGACTGCCTTACCTGATGCCGCTGCCCGGCAATGTCGCCGGCACGGCGCTCGTGCTCGCCGCCGGCGCGCTGCTCGGCGCCGCCTGGGTCGCGCTGGCCGGGCTGCTGCGGCAATGGCGCGGTGTCAACGAGACGATCTCGAGCCTGCTGCTGGGCTATATCGCGATCGCCCTGTTCAAGCATTTCGTCGAAGGGCCGATGCGCGACCCGGCGAGCCTGAACAAGCCGTCGACGCGGCCGCTGGCCGAGGGCCTGCGCATCGGCGCCATCGCCCCCGACAGCTTGCTCGGCGATGTCCACTGGGGCCTCGTGCTGGGCCTGCTCGCCTGCATCGCCGCGGGGATCTGGCTGCACTACACGGCCTCGGGATTCGCCTTGAGCGTGGTCGGCGGCAATGCGCGCGCGGCGCGACTCGTCGGGCTGCCGGCGGACCGCCTGATCGTCGCCGCCTGCGCGCTCGGCGGCGGCTGCGCCGGCCTGGCCGGTGCCGTCGAGGTCGCCGCGGTGCAGACCTCGGCCAATGCCTCGGTGATCGCGGGGCTGGGCTACACCGGCATCCTGGTGTCCTTCGTCGCCCGCCACGACCCCTGGGCGATTCCGCCGGTGGCGCTGCTGTTCGGCGGCTTCGCGGCGGCCGGCAGCCTGCTGCAGCGCCGCCTCGGCCTGCCCGATGCCTCGGTGCTCGTGCTGCAGGGCTTCGCCTTC
>JAGWTU010000121.1 GCA_028868825.1 Burkholderiales bacterium
TGCGCGCCGATGGCGCAGGTCAGCGGCTCGACCCGGATCGAGTCGGGCAGCGAGGCAGCGCGCACGACGGCGGGCGCGGCGGGGTTCGAGAGGGTGGTCATCGCGGGTCTCCTGGAGCGGCGCGCTCGTCGGTGCGCCAGCTTGGAGACAAGCATAGGCGGGGCGACCCCGCTCAGCCCCCCCTGCGCAGAGGGGGGCCGACAACTTCCCGGTACGGCCCTCGAACGGGACTTGCGCGGGCCGTGGCTCGTCCCGGCGTTGACTAAGAGACCAACGTGCAGGACCCGGCTCCAGGGTCGCCACTCCTCATCGCCGAACGGCACGGCATCCATTTGCTGGCGGCCAGCCTATCCTGCACTCACCCTCTTTCCTCCCATCTGCGCTCAATCGCAAACCCCGCAGTCCGGGAGCTGGACCGCCAGCGCTACGCGGCGAACGCTATGCGAACCGAGACCGACCCGATGTCACGCAAGCGACCAGTATCCGCACCGACAGCGGACCGACCCGTACAGGAGCGGTCGAAGGCGAACGCATAGCGCGACCTACCGAATCCAGTGTGCTCGGAGTCAGGCAGTTGCCAGGGGTCGGACCGTCCGAACCCATGCGTCGCGATCGATATCGGCCAGGTCAGCCTTCGCCAAGCTGGAACTTCGCGGCGTGCCGGCGGCACCCCGCGGCGACCGTTTCCCAGACCTTCTCCGGGAACCCCGCGGGCAGGCGACTCTCGACGCTGTGCAGCGCCCCTTCGATGCCCGCGACCATGGCCGTCATCCCCTGCCAGACTTCGGGCCCGCAAGTCTCGGCCAAGCGCCGCCAGTGCCGTGCCTCGATCTCTCCCAGCCGGTAATGCGCGTTCCGGCCCCGCACGGCCATGGCGAGCTTCGCCCGCTGGTAGGGCACCTGATTCGGCCCGCGCCCGATGATCGGCCAGGCCGACAACACGTCGTACAGCGGCGCCAGACCGTAGCGGCCCCCGCGGCGGTGCTGGATCGAGTAGTTCTTCGCGTGCCCGTCGGTCGCCGCCAGCAGCCAGAACGCCAGTTGCGCCAGCGCGAAGGTCGAGCGATCGGCGTCGGCATGTTCGCTGTGGACCAGCACGCCCAGGCAGTCGCGCGCGGATGGACCACCGTCGCTCTCGTATTTCCGGTCGGGCGCGACGCCGAGCGCCTGGCAGAAGTCTTCCTGCGGCAGGCGCGCGATCCACATGCCGGCACCGGGCTTGAACCGTTGCTTCTTTTCGCCACCGGCGGGCACGCCCTGCCAACGACGATCGAAACGGGTGACGACCAGGACCTTGGCGGCACCGAAAGTGGCGATCGCCGTCTCGGCGGTGGCGATGCCCAATTCGTTCATCAGCTCGCCGCAAAGCCATTCGTTCTCGACCGAATCGCTCATGTCGGCGCGCATATTGCCGACCAGCCCGAGCGGCAGCTTCAGGATATGCGTGGTCGGCGTGGCACCCTGCGGCCGATACCAGCGCCCGGCCATCTGCAGCAAGGCCGTCTTCTCCTGCGCACCCGCAATCGAGATGCGCAGATCGTCGCCCACGCCGGGGCCCAGCGGCGCGTCCGAGGTCACGCCCTGCAGGATGCGCTCGACGTCGGCGTCCTTCAGCGGCTCGGCCTCGATGCGGTTCCAGCCGTCCGGGGTCGCGCCGGCGGGCAGCAACTGCACCGCGCCGACGCAGTCCCTGCCGATGGCAGTCAGCAGGTCGAAGGTGGCGTCGGAGCGGACGTGGAACCGACGGCGCAGGCGGCGCCGGATCTCGGCGCTGTCTGGCAGCAGGTTGTCGAAGTAGTTCGTCACCGCGTCGCCCCGGTGCTCCAGCCCGGCCGTGAACGGCAGCGACAGCGACAGCGCGCGGCCTTCGTCCGACCGCACCCAGGCCTCGTGGTAGCGCAGCACCGGCGTGCCCGTGCGCAGCGCGGCCCATGTGGCCACCGGCTGCCCGTTCATCCAGACCTCGAGTTCGGCCATGCCGATCGCCGCGCCGCGATTACCAGGGCTCGTCGGAAGGACCGGCGGTTTTCGGCCCGACCGGCGCCGCCGGGCCAGGCATCGCCCGCGCCGCGCCGGGCGTGACGTGGCCGCCACGGGCGGCCGAGCGCAGGACCATCTGCACCCCCAGGGCGCCCAGCAGATCGAGGAACTGCTCGACACTGACTGCCGTCGGATCGCGTTCGATGCGGGCAATGCGCGCCTGCCCGACGCCGAGCGCGGCGCCGAGCTGGACCTGGTTGAAGCCGCGCGCCTTGCGCAGCGCGCGCAGGTGTGCCGAGAGCTGGCCGGGAGACTGGATGGGGTAGTCCATGGTTGGCAGTTTATGCCTTTGAAGACATTTATGCAAAATATGTCTTCAAAGTCATGTACGCAAAATAAGCCCCAGAGGCAATATTTCGCAAGCGTCCTAGTCGCACAGGATCCCGTTTGCCGCGCCCGGTCAAGGGCGGGCATAGCCCGGCGCAGCGCACCCTTGACGGGGCTCGGCAAGCGCACACGCTGCGGGCGCGGCGGGCTGGTGACGATTTCCGGCACCAGCGCCCCGAGCCCGTCCGGCGGCAAGGACTTCCCCGCCCCGCGGGGGCGGGGCCAGGGGTGGGGTCAACGCTCGATTTCGGGGTCGCGCCGCGTGGGAGTCAGGATGCGCTCGAGCGATGCACGATCTCGTGTCCGATCTGGCGTCGACGCCGAGCGCGGGCGGCCCGCGACGAGTCGCTTGCCGTAGTCCGTATCGAGCACGAAGCGCCCGATGCGCTCGGCCAGCGCCCGGTCATCGGGCTCCTCCGATTGCTGCAGCGCCAGCTTGATCTGCGCCCAGGCTTCGATCGCCTTGTTGCGGCTGTGCTGGAAGTGGAGTCCGGTCTTGACCCGCGCACCGACTTCCCGCAATCGCCCGTCCTGCCTCGCCTTCAAGCGCCAGATCGGGTCGAAGTTGCGCGTCGCGCCGCGCGTGGCCTGGCGCGTCGCCTCGGCCTCGACGCCCCAGCCGCGCAGCCGCTCGGCAAAGGTCTCGCGCCAGCGGTGCAGATCGGCCTTGCGCGGGTACAGTCGCTCGCCGCTGCGCGACTCTGCGCGCACGCTCAGGTGCACATGCGGATTCGCCTGGTGCTCGTGCAGCACCATCACGTAGCGGTGGCCGTGCAACTCGATGCGGGCGAATTCCGCTGCAGCCTTCATCACCGCCCTGGCGTCGGT
>JAGWTU010000032.1 GCA_028868825.1 Burkholderiales bacterium
CTCACGCGCGACGGCAGCAGCAGCTACTTCATCAACAACCAGCCGGTGCGCCGCCGCGACGTCCAGGACGTGTTCCTCGGCACGGGCCTGGGCCCGCGCGCCTACGCCATCATCGGCCAGGGCACGATCAGCCGCATCATCGAAAGCCGCCCCGAGGAGCTGCGTCTGTTCCTCGAGGAGGCCGCCGGCGTCAGCAAGTACAAGGAACGCCGGCGCGAGACCGAGAACCGGCTCAAGGACACGCGCGAGAACCTGACCCGCGTCGACGACATCCTGCGCGAGCTGGGCAGCAACCTCACCAAGCTCGAATCGCAGGCCGAGGTCGCGAGCCAGTACCGCACGCTGCAGGAGCAGGGCACGCTGAAGCTGCACCAGCTCTGGTTCCTCAAGCACCGCGACGCCGCGGGCGAGGAGGCGCGCGTGAAGGCCGCGCATGCCGAGGCCGTCAATGCGCTGGAGGCGCGGTCCGCCGAGCTGCGCCACACCGAGGCCGAACTCGAATCGGTGCGCCAGGCGCATTACGCCGCCAGCGACGAGCTGCATGCCAAGCAGGGCTGGCTCGGCGAGGCGGCGCTGGAAGTCAGCCGGCTCGAGGAGCGCATCCGCTACGTCGTCGAGGGCCGCGCCCGCGCCGAGCAGCGGCTGGCCGAGCTGAAGTCGCAGAACGCGCAATGGGCCGATCGCCAGGCCGAGGCGCGCAGCGAGAGCGAGGAGATCGGCAGCCGCATCGAAGCCGCCGACGAGGAGGCCGGCGCGCTCGCGGCGCGGGCCGGGGAACAGTCCTACGAGCTGCCGGCGCTGGAAGACGCGGTGCGCGCCGCGCAGGCGACGAGCAACGAGCAGCGCAACGCCGTGGCCCAGGTGCAGCAGCAGATCCAAGTGCTGGCGGCCGAGAGCCGCAGCATCGAGGAGCAATCGCGCGCGCTGCGCACGCGGCGCGAGCGCCTCGCCGGCGAGCGCCAGGGCCTGCAGGCGCCCGACCTCGCCAAGCTCGCGGCGATCAAGGAACAGGAAGCGGCGGCGGCCGAGGCGAATCTGACCGCCGAGGCGCGGCTGCACGAGCTCTCCGAGCAGGTGCCCGAACTCGACGAACGCCGCCGCGCCGCGCAGGCGACGGTGAACACCGAATCGGGCCGGCTTGCCGACATCGCCGCGCGGCTGGAGGCGTTGCGCGCCTTGCAGGCCAAGGTGCAGACCGAGGGCAAGCTCAAGCCCTGGCTCGAAAAGCATGGCCTGGCCGGATTGCAGGGCCTGTGGACCCAGGTCCATATCGAAACCGGCTGGGAGACGGCGCTCGAAGCGGCGCTGCGCGAGCGGCTCAATGCCCTCGCGGTCGGCCGCCTCGACACCGTGCGCGCCTTTGCCGCCGATGCGCCGCCGACCCGGCTCGCCTTCTACGCACTGCCGCAGGGCAGCGCCGCCGATACGCATCGCACGCTGCCGCGACTGGCCGACCGCTTGCGCCTGGGCGACGCCGGATTGCAGGCGCTGCTCTGCGACTGGCTCGAAGGCGTCTACACCGCGACGACGATCGACGAGGCGCTGGCCCAGCGCGGCCAGCTCACGCACGGCGAAGTGATCATGACGCGCGAGGGCCATGCGGTCTCGCAGCACGCGGTCGCGTTCTACGCCCCCGACACCGAACAGGCCGGCATGCTGGCGCGCGCGCAGGAGATCGAGAACCTCGACCGCCGCCAGCGCGCCCAGGCGCTCATCGTCGACGAGGCGCGCGCTGCCTCGGTGCGGCTCGAGGCCGCCTACACCGACGCCAGCCAGCGCCTGCAGGGCGCGCGCCGCGAAGCCGCCGAGGCGCAGAACCGCGCCCATGGCCTGCATGTGGAGCTCTTGCGCCTGAGCCAGCAGGCCGAGGCCGCGACGACGCGACGCGATCAGCTGGCCGAGGAACTCGCCGAGGTCGACGCCCAGCTCGAAGCGCTCGAGGAACGCAAGGCCACTGGCGAGGCGCGCTTCGAGGAGCTCGACATCGCGCTGGGCAACACGCAGGAGCGCCACGCCGAACTCGACGACGCCGTGATCGCCGCCGAGCGCCGCCTCACCGACGCGCGCGAGCAGCAGCGCGCGCTCGAACGCCAGGCGCAGGAGGCGCGCTTCCAGGCGCGTTCGCTGGCCGCCCGGCGCGACGAGCTGCAGCGCAGCATCGAGACCGCATCGGCGCAGATGGCGGCCAATGTCCAGGCGGGCGAGCAGCTCGAACTCGAACTCGGCGGCTTCGACGATGTCGCGGCGCAGTCGGGCCTGCAGGCGGCGCTGGCGCTCAAGCTCGAACGCGAACAGGCACTGGGGCTGGCGCGCAGCCGCTACGACGACCTCGCCGCGCAGCTGCGGCGGTCGGAGGAACTCAAGCAGAGTCACGAGCGCAGCCTCGAGCCGCTGCGCGAGCAGATCACCAAGCTGCAGCTCGAACAGCAGGCGGCGCAGCTCGGCGGCGCGCAATACCTCGAGCAGCTGGCGGCGGCCGAGGTGAATCTCGAACAGCTGGCCCAGCGCATCGCCGACGACGGCGTCAAGCTCTGGGGCCTGCAGACCGAGATCGACCGCATCCAGCGCGAGATCGCCGCGCTCGGCGCCGTCAACCTCGCGGCACTGGACGAACTCACGGCGTCGCGCGAGCGCAAGACCTTTCTCGACGCCCAGAACGCCGATCTGCAGGAGGCGATGGGCACGCTCGAGGACGCGATCCAGAAGATCGACCTCGAGACGCGCGACCTGCTCGCCAGCACCTTCAACCAGGTCAACGAGCATTTCGGCCGCATGTTCCCGAGCCTGTTCGGCGGCGGCAATGCGCGCCTGGTGATGACCGGCACCGAGATCCTCGACAGCGGCGTGCAGGTGATGGCGCAGCCGCCGGGGAAGAAGAACAGCACCATCCACCTGCTCTCGGGCGGTGAGAAGGCGCTGACCGCGATCGCGCTCGTGTTCGCGATCTTCCAGCTCAATCCGGCGCCGTTCTGCCTGCTCGACGAGGTCGATGCGCCGCTGGATGATGCCAACACCGAGCGCTACCGCAAGCTCGTCACCGAGATGAGCGCGGGCACGCAGTTCCTCTTCATCAGCCACAACAAGATCGCGATGGAAATGGCCGAACAACTGATCGGCGTGACGATGCAGGAGCAGGGCGTCTCGCGCATCGTCGCGGTGGACATGGAAGCGGCCGTCAGCCTGGCCGAGGCCGCATGAGGGACGCATCCGCATGAAGCTCGGCACCGCCCTGGCCCTGCTCGGCGTCGCCGTGCTGGCCGCGATCGCGCTCCAGCTCTGGTGGTCGGCGCGGCGTTCTCGACCGCGCCAGGTCGGCGGCGCCACGGCGGCGTCGGGCGACCGCGTCGAGCCGGCGTTCGGCGGTGACAGCGGTGAGGGCAGTGGCGCAGGCGGCGACGCCGCCGCGCCGGCGCTGTCGCCCGACGAGGCGGCGCCGCGCCTGCAGCCGCGTCGCATCGCGCGGCTCGACGCGCTCATCGACGCCATCGTGCCGCTCGCGCTCGAGGCGCCGATCAGCGGCGAGATGGCGCTGGCGCATCTGCCGCCGACGCGGCGCGCCGGCAGCAAGCCGTTCTACATCGAGGGCCTCGACGCCGAGACCGGCAACTGGGACACGCTGACGGCGGGCCACCGCTACAGCGAACTGCAGGCTGGGGTCCAGCTGGCGAGCCGCAGCGGACCGCTCAACGAGATCGAATATTCCGAATTCGTGCAGAAGGTGCAGACCTTCGCCGATGCCGTCGGCGCCCGCGCCGATGCGCCCGACATGCTCGAGGTGGTGGCGCGCGCGCGCGAGCTCGACGGCCTGGCGAACCCGCTCGACGCCCAGCTCACGGTCACGCTGCGCAGCAACGGCGCCGCCTGGTCGGTGAGCTATCTGCAGCAGGTGGCCGCCAAGCAGGGCTTCATCCCCGGGACGATGCCCGGGCGCCTCGTGATGCCGTCGAGCCAGGAAGGCGCGCCGCCGATGCTGGTGCTGGCGATCGATTCGCAGGCCGCGCTCTCGGCGCTGGGCGACGCGGTGCAGGGTGGCGCAGTCAAGGAATGCACGCTCAGTCTCGACGTGCCGCAGACGCCGGCGGCCGAGGAACCGTTCCCGGCCTGGCATCTGGCCGCGCGCCAGCTCGCCGACGACCTTGCGGCCACGCTCGTCGACGACCAGGGCCGGCCGATCACCCTGCACGCGTTCTCGGGCATCGGCGAGGAGCTCGACGGCCTGTACCTGCGGCTCGAGGCGCTGGACCTCGCCGCCGGCTCGGCCGCGGCGCGGCGGCTGTTCAGCTGAGGCGGATCGGCGATGTCGGAAGGGTTGGCCGCCGCCGTCGCCGGCAAGCGCCGACGCGGCTGACGCATGGCGCCCCGTTCCCCGGACAATCGCCGCATGGCCGCCCCAGAACCGACCCGCCGTGCCGCCGAACTGCGTGCGCTGCTGAACCATCACGCGCACCGCTATTACGTGCTCGACGATCCGGAGGTCCCGGACGCCGAATACGACCGCCTCTACGCCGAGCTGCAGGCGATCGAGGCCGCGCACCCCGAGCTGCTGAGCGCTGATTCGCCGACCCAGCGCGTCATCGGCAAGGTGCTCGACGGCTTCACGCCGGTGCGCCACGCGGTGCCGATGCTCAGCATCCGTACCGAGACCGACACGACGGCGGGCGGCGCGCGCGCCTTCGACGAGCGCGTGCGCCGCGAACTCGAACTGCCCGAGGATGCACCCGCGGTGGTCTACGCGGCCGAGCTCAAGTTCGACGGTCTGGCGATCAACCTGCGCTACGTGGACGGCGTGCTCGTCCAGGCCGCGACGCGCGGCGACGGCGAGACGGGAGAGGACGTGACGCAGAACATCCGCACGATCGGCCAGATCCCGCTGCGGCTGCAAGGCATCGCGCCGCCGGTGCTCGAGATCCGCGGCGAGGTCTATATGCGCCGCGACGGCTTCGAGCGCATGAACGAACGCCAGCGCGAGCTTGGCGAGAAGACCTTCGTCAACCCGCGCAACGCCGCCGCCGGCGCCGTGCGCCAGCTCGACCCGGCGATCGCCGCGCGGCGCCCGCTCAGCTTCTACGCCTATGGCCTCGGCGAGACGCGCGGCTGGGACCAGCCGGCCACGCACAGCGCCACGCTCGACGCCATCGCCGCGTATGGGCTGCCGGTGTGCGAGCGGCGCGCCGTCGTCGCCGGCGCCGCCGGGCTGATCGAATTCCACGACGCGATGGCCGCGGCGCGCGACGCGCTGCCCTTCGACATCGACGGCGTCGTCTACAAGGTCGACGCCATCGAACTGCAGCGCCGCCTCGGCTTCGTCACGCGCGAGCCGCGCTGGGCCGTCGCGCACAAGTACCCGGCGCAGGAGCAGGTGACGACGCTCAACGAGATCGAGATCCAGGTCGGCCGCACCGGCAAGCTCACGCCGGTGGCCAAGCTCGAGCCGGTGTTCGTCGGCGGCACGACGGTCAGCAACGCGACGCTGCACAACCTGTTCGAGCTGCGGCGCAAGGGCGTGCGCGTCGGCGACCGCGTCATCGTGCGCCGCGCCGGCGACGTCATCCCCGAGGTCGTGGGCCGTGTGCCCGGCGCACGCGCGCACTACGTGCCGAACTTCCGCATGCCCGCCGCCTGCCCGGTCTGCGGCAGCGCCGTGCTGCGCGAGCGCGGCAGCATCGCCCATGCCTGCAGCGGCGGCCTGTACTGCGCGGCGCAGCGCAAGCAGGCGCTGCTGCACTACGCCGGCCGCCGCGCGATGGACATCGAGGGTCTGGGCGACAAGATCGTGGACCAGCTCGTCGACGCCGGCCTCGTGCGCACGCTGCCCGACCTCTACGACAGGCTCGACGCGGCCACGCTCGCCGCGCTCGACCGCATGGCCGAGAAGAGCGCCGCCAATCTCGTCGCCGGCATCGCGGCCAGCAAGTCGACGACGCTGGCGCGTTTCCTCTACGCGCTGGGCATTCGCCATGTCGGCGAGGCCACAGCACGCGACCTCGCGCGCCATTTCGGCCGCCTCGACGCGCTGCTGGACGCCAGCGTCGAGCAACTGCTCGAGGTCAACGATGTCGGCCCGGTCGTCGCGCAGAGCATCCGCGCCTTCTTCGACCAGCCGCACAACCGCGAGGTCGTCGCCGCGCTGCGCCGCAGCGGCGTCCGTTGGCCCGAAGGGCAGGGCGCGATGGACGATGCCGGGCCGCGCCCGCTGCTGGGCAGGACGCTGGTGCTGACCGGCACGCTGCCGCATTGGACGCGCGACGAGGCCAAGGCGGCGATCGAGGCCGCCGGCGGCAAGGTCGCGGGATCGGTGTCGAAGAAGACGAACTGGGTCGTCGCCGGCGCCGAGGCCGGCAGCAAGCTCGACAAGGCGCGCGAGCTCGACGTCGAGATCCTCGACGAGGCCGGCCTGCGTGCGTTGCTCGGGGCTGCCGATGCGGCTGCCTGAGCCGCGGCGGCTGGCGCTGCTGGGCGGCGAATCGAGCGGCAAGACGACGCTGGCCGTCGCGCTGGCGCGGCGGCTGGGCACCGTCTGGGTGCCCGAATACGGGCGCCGGCGCTGGGAGGAGCTGCGCCGCGACCTGACGCCGGACGAGCTCGTAGCGGTCGCGCGCGAGCAGGTGCGGCTGGAGGAGGAGGCGTCGGACGCAGCCGCCGCCGATGCGCGCGACTGGATCATCTGCGACACGACGCCGCTGACGACGCTGCAGTATTGCCTGCACGACCATGGCCGCGCGCCGGGCGAGCTGGTCGAACTGGCGCGGCGCCGCTACGACCGCACGGTGGTCTGCGAGCCCGATTTCGGCTTCGTCCAGGATGGCTGCCGGCGCAGCGACCTGTTCCGCGCCGAACAGCATGCCTGGACCGTCGAGCGGCTGAGCGAGATGGGGGTCGACTACCTCACGGTCCATGGCACGCCGGCGCAGCGCCTGCAGGCCGTGCTGCGCCACCTCGGCGGCGGCGACAATCGACCATCACCCCTGGGCGAGGCCGAACCAATATGACCGTGCGAGAAATCCTGAAGATGGGCGACCCGCGGCTGCTGCGCGTGGCGCCGCCCGTGACCGCATTCGACACGCCCGAGCTGCATGCGCTGGTCGCCGACATGTTCGAGACCATGGCCGCTGCGCAGGGCGCCGGACTCGCGGCGCCGCAGATCGGCGTCGATCTGCAGCTCGTGATCTTCGGCTACACGCACAACGCGCGCTACCCGGAGGCGCCGCCGGTGCCGCCGACCGTGCTCGTCAACCCCGTCATCACCATGCTCGACGGTGAACTCGTCGACGGCTGGGAGGGCTGCCTGTCGGTCCCCGGTCTGCGCGGCCTCGTGCCGCGCCACGCCCGCATCCGCTACCAGGGCTGCGACGAACGGGGGCGGCCGATCGACCGCGAAGCCGAGGGCTTCCACGCCCGCGTCGTGCAGCATGAATGCGACCACTTGATCGGGCGCCTGTATCCGACGCGGATGAACGATCTGACGAAGTTCGGGTACACGAGCGTGATGTTTCCCGATCTGGCCGAGTCCAGCGACGATTGACGTGTGAGGTTGCCCCCACATGCGACGGCGCGTCCTTCAGGGCCCGCCCTTGCGTAGCCTGAAGTCCGCCGGTGCCACGCCGGTCCAGCCCTTGAAGGCGCGGGCGAAGCTCTTCTCGTTGCGGTAGCCCACGGCGAGCGCGATCTGCTTGATCGGCCTGGTGCTGCGGCGCAGCTGCTCGATCGCCTGGTCGCGCCGCGCCTCGTCCTTCAGCCGCTGCAGCGTCTGCCCCTCGGCGACGAGCTGGCGGTGCAGGCTGCGCACCGAGACCTGCAGCGCCGCGGCGATGCTCTCGGCATTCGTGAACTCGGCGCTGCGGTGGCGCAGCAGGGCCTTCACGCGCTGCGCCAGCAGGCGGTCGCGGCGGTACTGCAGCACCGTCAGCGGCAGCGCGCGGCGCAGCATCGCACCCAGCGCCTTCTCGTCGCGGCGCGGCGGCAGCGCCAGGTACTGGGCGTCGAAGACCAGGCTGGCGCAGGCGGCGCCATGGCGGATCGGCCCTGGGAACATCAGCGGATAGGCCCCGGCATGCGGCGGCGCGGGGTAGGGGAAGGTCGCCGCCAGCAGCGGCAGCTGCGAGTCGACGAGCCAGCAGGCGTAGCCGTGGACATAGCGCAGCGTCGTGACGAGGCAGAACTCGCGCATCGCGCCGAGGTCGACGGCCTCGGCGACGGCCAGCGTCGCCGTCGCGCCGTCCACCGTCAGCGTCAGCTCGATGTCGTCGATCAGCAACTTGTAATGCCGGCACCAGCGCCGCAGCGCCAGGCCCAGCGTCGGCGCCGCCAGCGAGGCGCGGCACAGCAGGCCATGGCTGCCCCAGGGCATGCGGCGGCGGTACCAGCCCAGCGCCTCGTCGTCGAGCTCCTGCATCGCATGGCCACAGACGGTCTCCATTTGCGCCGAGGTGATGCGGGCGTCGGGCCGCGCCAGGTCGGCGGGCGCGATCTGTGCCAGCTTCAGGGCTTGCGCCGGGTCCGCGCCGTACTTGCGATAGCCCAGCACGAGCGCGCGCACGAAAGCCATCGGCGTGGCCGCGGTGCGGGCTGGGGGCGTGGTCGTCACGGAACCGGATGTTGGCACGATTTGCAACCCCGATGGCATGACAAGCGGGCCCTTCGGGCCTAAGCTCCGCCCTTGGTCGGCAAAGAACGACAGGAGACTGCGATGGCCCAGATCGAGCATGAGGCAAGCGCCTTGAGTTCTTCCACGGCGGGCGTGGCCCCGCAAGACGGCTTGTCCAGCGTGTGCGGCGACACCGCGGCGCCGCTGGTCGAGACGACGATCTACGGCCTGCTCGCCGAAGCCGAGCGGCGCTTCCCCGAACGCCCGGCGCTGGTGATGCGCGAGCAGGGCCTGCGCTGGAACTGGCGCGAGTTCCGCGCCGAGGTCGACGCGCTGGCCAACGGACTGTCCGCTCTCGGCCTGCAATACGGCGACCGCGTCGGCATCTGGTCGCCGAACCGCAGCGAATGGCTGACGACGATGTTCGCGACGGCGCGGCTCGGCCTCATCCTCGTCAACGTCAACCCGGCGTACCGGCTGGCCGAGCTCGAATACGCGCTCAATATCTCGGGCTGCCGCGCCCTCGTCACGGCCGAGCGGCTGCGCACCTCGGACTACCTGCAGATGCTGCGCACGCTCGCGCCCGAGCTCGATGCCTGCGCACCGGGGCGGCTGAAAGCGCAGAAGCTGCCGGCGCTCGAGATCGTCATCCGCCTGGGCGACCAGAAGACGGCGGGCATGCTGAACTACGCCGACGTGCTGCGCCCGGGCGCCGGCAGCGATGCCGCGCGCGGCTGCCACGACCCGATCAACATCCAGTTCACCAGCGGCACCACCGGCAACCCCAAGGGCGCGACGCTGACGCATTACAACGTCGTCAACAACGCGCGCTTCATCGCCCAGGCGATGGCGCTGAGCGAGATCGATTCACTGTGCGTGCCGGTGCCGCTGTACCACTGTTTCGGCATGGTGCTGGCGACGCTGGCCTGCGTCGCCGTCGGCGCGACGCTGGTGTTCCCGGGCGAGGTCTTCGACCCCGCGGCGACGCTCGCGGCGGTGGCAGAGGAGCGCTGCACGGCGCTGCACGGCGTGCCGACGATGTTCATCGCCGAACTCGACCATCCGCGCTTCGCCGAGTTCGACCTCTCGAACCTGCGCACCGGCATCATGGCCGGCTCGCCCTGTCCGATCGAGACGATGAAGCGCGTCATTGCCCAGATGCATCTGTCGGAGATCACGATCGCCTACGGCATGACGGAGACCAGCCCGGTGTCGTTCCAGAGCTCGACGCGCGACACGCTCGAGCACCGCGTCTCCACCGTCGGCCGCATCCAGCCGCGGCTCGAGGCGCGCGTCGTCGACGGCGAAGGCCGGATCGTCCCGGTGGGCGAGAAGGGCGAACTCTGGGTGCGCGGCTATTCCGTCATGCAGGGCTATTGGGGCGACGAGGCGCGCACGAAACAGGTCGTCGTCGACGGCTGGATGCGCACCGGCGACTTGGCGACGATCGATGCCGACGGCTTCTGCAACATCGTCGGCCGCGTCAAGGACATGCTGATCCGCGGCGGCGAGAACGTCTATCCGCGCGAGATCGAGGAATTCCTGTTCCGCCACCCCAAGATCCAGTCGGTGCAGGTGTTCGGCGTGCCCGATGCGAAATACGGCGAGGAGGTCTGCGCCTGGGTCGTCGTCAAGCCGGGGCAGACGCTGACCGAGCAGGAGGTCAAGGACTTCTGCAAGGAGCAGATCGCGCATTACAAGGTGCCGCGCTATGTGCGCTTCGTCGACGAGATGCCGATGACCGTCACCGGCAAGGTGCAGAAATTCCAGATGCGCGACCGCATGATCGCCGAGCTCGGCCTGACCGTCGCGCGCACGGCCTGAACCCATCGCATCCCATAGGAGACTGAATCGATGAATCACCTCCCCGGCCTGGCTTTCGACCATGGCGAGACGATCGAGATGCTGCGCGACACGGTGCGCAATTTCGCCGCCGCCGAGATCGCGCCGCGCGCCGCGCGCACCGACAGCGAGAACCTGTTTCCGGCCGACCTCTGGCGCAAGCTCGGCGACCTCGGCCTGCACGGCATGACGGTGGCCGAGGAATATGGCGGCACGAATCTAGGCTACCTCGCGCACATGATCGCGATGGAGGAGGTGTCGCGCGCGTCGGCCTCGGTGGGCCTGTCCTACGGCGCCCATTCGAACCTCTGCGTGAACCAGATCAACCGCAACGGCAGCGAGGCGCAGAAGCGCAAATACCTGCCCAAGCTGATCAGCGGCGAGCATGTCGGCGCGCTGGCCATGAGCGAGCCGGGCGCCGGTTCCGACGTCGTCAGCATGAAGCTGCGCGCCGAATTGAAGGGCGACCGCTACGTCCTCAACGGCTCGAAGATGTGGATCACGAATGGCGGCGATGCCGACACCCTCGTCGTCTACGCCAAGACCGAACCCGAGGCCGGCCCCAAGGGCATGACGGCCTTCATCCTCGAGAAACCCAAGGGTGGTCTGAAGGGCCTGTCGTTCGGCAACAAGCTCGACAAGCTCGGCATGCGCGGATCGAACACCTATCCGGTCTTCTTCGAGAACTGCGAGGTGCCTGCCGAGAACGTGCTGGGAAGCGAGGGCGGCGGCGTCAAGGTGCTGATGTCGGGTCTCGACTACGAGCGCGCCGTGCTCAGCGGCGGGCCGCTGGGGATCATGGCCGCCTGCATGGACATCGTGCTGCCCTACGTCCACGACCGCAAGCAATTCGGCCAGAGCATCGGCGAGTTCCAGCTGATCCAGGGCAAGGTTGCCGACCTCTACACGACCTGGCAGGCCTGCCGCGCCTACGGCTACGCGCTGGCCCAGGCCTGCGACCGCGCCGAGCATGCGCGCACGCTGCGCAAGGACGCCGCCGGCGTCATACTCTATCTGGCCGAGAAGGCGACCTGGATGGCGGGCGAGGCGATCCAGACATTGGGTGGCAACGGCTACATCAACGATTACGCCACCGGCCGGCTCTGGCGCGACGCCAAGCTCTACGAGATCGGCGCCGGCACGAGCGAGATCCGCCGCATGCTCATCGGCCGCGAGCTCTACGCCGAGACGATGTGATGCAGGCGCTGAATTCGAAGATCGACACCCGCACGCCCGAATTCAAGGCCAATGCGGCGACGATGCGCGCGCTCGTCGCCGACCTGCGCGCGCAGGCCGATGCGGCGGCGCTGGGCGGCGGCACGGCAGCGCGCGAGCGCCATGCGGCGCGCGGCAAGCTGCTGCCGCGCGAGCGCGTCGACCAGCTCGTCGACCCGGGCAGCCCGTTTCTCGAGATCGGCCAGCTCGCCGCGCATGGCATGTACGACGGCGAGGCGCCGGCGGCCGGGATGATCGCCGGCATCGGCCGCATCCATGGCCTCGATTGCATGGTCGTGGCCAACGATGCGACGGTCAAGGGCGGCACCTATTACCCGATGACGGTGAAGAAGCATCTGCGGGCGCAGGAGATCGCCGAGCAGAACCGCCTGCCCTGCATCTACCTCGTCGATTCGGGCGGTGCCTTCCTGCCGCGCCAGGACGAGGTGTTTCCCGATCGCGACCATTTCGGCCGCATCTTCTACAACCAGGCGCGCATGTCGGCGCTCGGCATCCCGCAGGTCGCCGTCGTGATGGGTTCGTGCACCGCAGGCGGCGCCTATGTGCCGGCGATGAGCGACGAGACGGTGATCGTCAAGAACCAGGGCACGATCTTCCTCGGCGGCCCGCCGCTCGTGAAGGCCGCCACCGGCGAGGTCGTCAGCGCCGAGGACCTGGGCGGCGGCGATACGCACACGCGGCTGTCGGGTGTCGCCGACCATCTGGCCGAGAACGACGGCCATGCCCTGTATCTCGCACGCCGCATCGTGTCGAATTTCAATCGCGTGCGCCCGAGCGGCCCGGCGATGGCCACCAGCGCCGAGCCGCATTACGACCCCGAAGAGATCTACGGCGTGATCCCGAACGATCCGCGCAAACCGTACGACGTGCGCGAGGTCATCGCCCGCGTCGTCGACGGCTCGCGCTTCGACGAATTCAAGACCCGCTACGGCACGACGCTGATCACCGGCTTCGCGCATCTGTACGGCATGCCGGTCGGCATCGTCGCCAACAACGGCATCCTGTTCGGCGAGTCGGCGCAGAAGGGCGCGCATTTCATCGAACTCTGCGGCCAGCGCGGCATCCCGCTCGTCTTCCTGCAGAACATCACCGGTTTCATGGTCGGACGCAAGGTCGAGAACGCCGGCATCGCCAAGGACGGCGCGAAGATGGTGACGGCCGTGGCCACTGTCGGCGTGCCCAAGGTGACGATGGTCATCGGCGGCAGTTTCGGCGCCGGCAATTACGGCATGTGCGGCCGCGCCTATTCGCCGCGCTTCCTCTGGATGTGGCCGAATTCGCGCATCAGCGTGATGGGCGGCGAACAGGCGGCCTCGGTGCTGGCGACCGTGCGGCGCGACGGCATCGAAGCGCGCGGCGGGCAATGGAGCGCCGACGACGAGGAGGCTTTCAAGGCGCCGATACGTGCCCAGTACGAGGCCCAGGGCCATCCGTATTACGCGACGGCGCGACTGTGGGACGACGGCGTCGTCGACCCGGCGCAGACGCGGCGCGTGCTCGGCCTGTCGCTCGCGGCGGCCTTGAACGCACCGATCGAGCCGACGCAGTTCGGCTTGTTCCGGATGTGAGGCAGGCATGGACTACGCATCGCTGAAGATCGAGAGACGCGGCGCCGCTGCCTGGGTCTGGATGAACCGGCCCGAGGTGCACAACGCCTTCGACGAGACCTTGATCGCCGAATTGTCTCAAGGCCTGGCCGAACTCGACGCCGATGCGTCGGTGCGCGTCATCGTGCTCGCCGGCGCGGGGCGCAGCTATTCGGCCGGCGCCGACCTGAACTGGATGAAGCGGCTGGGCGCGGCGAGTGCCGAGGACAACCTCGCCGATGCGCGGCGGCTGGCGGCGCTGCTGCGCACGCTGTCGATGTGCCGCAAGCCGACGCTGGCGCGCGTGCAGGGTGCGGCCTTGGGCGGCGGCATGGGGCTGGCGAGCGCCTGCGACATCTGCGTCGCGTCGACGGCGGCCTTCTTCGCCACCTCCGAGGTCAAGTTCGGCATCATCCCGGCGGCCATCAGCCCCTATGTCGTGCGCGCCATCGGCGAGCGCCAGGCGTATCGCTATTTCCAGACGGCCGAGCGCATCGATGCGGCTCGCGCACGCGAGATCGGTCTCGCGCATGAAGTCGTCGCGCCCGAAGAACTCGACGCGAAGGTGCAGCAGATCGTCGACGCGCTGCTCGTCGGCGGGCCGCTCGCCCAGGCCGCGGCCACCGACCTGATCCGCGCCGTCGCCAACCGGCCCGTCGACGACGCGCTCGTCGACGACACGGCGCGGCGCATCGCGCAATTGCGCGCGACACCCGAGGCGCGCGAAGGCCTCGACGCGTTTCTGGGCAAGCGCGCCCCGGCGTGGACCAAGGCTGAATGAGATGTTCAAGAAGATCCTGATCGCCAACCGCGGCGAGATCGCCTGCCGCGTCATCCGCACCGCGCGCCAGCTCGGCATCGCCACCGTCGCCGTCTATTCCGAGGCCGACGCGAATGCGCGCCATGTGCGACTGGCCGACGAGGCGGTGCTGATCGGACCCGCGGCGGCGCGCGAGTCGTATCTCGTCGGCGAGCGCATCGTCGAAGCCGCGCTGCAGACCGGTGCCGAGGCCATCCATCCCGGCTACGGTTTCCTGTCCGAGAACGCCGAATTCGCGGCCACCTGCGAACGCGCCGGCGTCGTCTTCATCGGCCCGCCGGTGGCGGCCATCCGCGCCATGGGCAGCAAATCGGCTGCCAAGTCGCTGATGGAGCGCGCCGGCGTGCCGCTGACGCCGGGTTACCACGGCGATCGCCAGGAACCCGAATTTCTCGCCGCGCAAGCCGCGCTGATCGCTTATCCGGTGCTGATCAAGGCCAGCGCCGGCGGCGGCGGCAAGGGCATGCGCCGCGTCGACCGCGCCGAGGACTTCGAGGCCGCGCTGGCCTCCTGCCGGCGCGAGGCTGCGAGCGCGTTCGGCGACGACCGCGTGCTGGTCGAGAAGTACATCCTCAAGCCGCGCCACATCGAGATCCAGGTCTTCGGCGACAGCCACGGTCATTGCGTCTACCTGTTCGAGCGCGATTGCTCGGTGCAGCGCCGCCACCAGAAGGTGCTCGAGGAAGCGCCGGCGCCGGGCATGACGCCCGAGCGCCGTGCCGCGATGGGGCGCGCCGCGGTCGATGCCGCGAAAGCGGTCGGCTATGTCGGTGCCGGCACGGTCGAGTTCATCGCCAACCCCGACGGCAGCTTCTATTTCATGGAGATGAACACGCGGCTGCAGGTCGAGCATCCGGTGACCGAGATGATCACCGGCCTCGACCTCGTCGAATGGCAGCTGCGCGTGGCCAGCGGCGAGCCGCTGCCGCGGCGCCAGGACCAGCTCGCGATCGACGGCCACTCGATCGAGGCGCGCATCTACGCCGAGGACCCCGACAAGGGTTTCCTGCCGTCGACCGGTCGCCTCACCCACCTCGCGCCGCCGGCGGCATCGGCGCATGTGCGCGTCGACACCGGCGTCGAGCAGGGCGACGAGATCACGCCGCATTACGACCCGATGATCGCCAAGCTCATCGTCTGGGGCGCCGACCGTCGCCAGGCCCTGGCGCGCATGCGCCAGGCGCTGGCGCAGTACCGCGTCGTCGGCGTGCAGAACAACGTCGAATTCCTGGCCCGCCTCATCGCACTGCCGGCCTTCGCCGAGGCCGACCTCGACACCGGTCTGATCGAGCGCGAACACGAGGCGCTGTTTCCGCAGCGCGAACAGGTGCCCGACGAGGTCTGGCTGCTCGCCGCGCTGGCCGAGGTCGAGCGCGACCAGCGCCTGGCCGAGCGCGCCGCCGCGGGCGCGAGCGATCGCGATTCGCCGTGGCGCCGCTTCGACGGCTGGCGCCTCAACGGCCGCGCGACGCGCCAGCTGCTGCTGCGCGCGGGCGAGGTGCAGCAGGCCATCGGCATCGAAAGCCAGTCCGGCGGCGGTGGTCTCGTGCTGACGCTGGGCGGCCAGCGCTTCGATGCGCGCGCCAGCCTCGGCGCCGACAGCGAACTCCAGGCGCAACTCGGCGAGCGCCGCGTGCGCGCCGCCGTCGTCGCTGCGGGTGAGCGGCGCCATGTCTTCTTCGAGGGCCGCTCCTGGCCGCTGGCACTGGCCAACCCGCTGCAGGCGGGCGTGGGCAGCAACGAGGCCGAGGGCAGCCTGCGCGCGCCAATGCCGGGCAAGGTGATCGCCTTGTCGGTCGCCCCGGGGACGCTGGTCGAGAAGGGCGGTGCGCTGCTGGTGATGGAGGCGATGAAGATGGAACACACGATCGCCGCCCCCTGCCGCGGGCGCGTCAAGTCGTTCCATTACGAGCCCGGCGACCAGGTCGGCGATGGCGCCGATCTGGTCGAGTTCGAGCCCGTGGCCTGAAACCGGACCGAGCGAGTCCCTGCGGACTCGCGCGTGCTGGTCGAAGGCCCGGACCCTCCGCGGTCCGGGCTGTGCCTCAGCGCAGGCGCCGGACCTTCGGTGAGCGGTTCGACCCCGGGATCTCGAGGAAGAAGGCGCCCAGCGCACCGCGGCGTATCGTCACTTTGGCATCGGTCATCGAACGCGTGACGCCCGAGCTGCCGTCGATGACTTGCCAGACCTGGCCATTGCTCATCGCGATGCGGTCGTCGGCGCGCCAGCCGTCGAACGCGCCCGCGATCGTCAATTCGATCGCGTCGGCATCGGCCGGCGCCGGCTTGGGCTGCAGCCCGAAGCCTTGTTCGGCGCCCCTCGCGGCGGCGACCGGCGGTGGCGCGACGGTCCTCGCTGCCGTGGCGGCCGCTGGCGCTGCGGCAGGCGCGGCGCCGATCGCGTCGTAGCAGGCCAGCCGCGGCATCGCCTCGGCGATGCCGCGGCAGTTCGCCAGCGCATCGTCGGCGCGGGCGGCGCCGGTCGCGGTCGCCGCCAGCAGCGGCAACGCAAGTTTCAGCATCTGGGACTTGTTCACGCGACGATTCTAGGGTCCAGGAAAAAGGCCGGCGCAAGGCCGGCCTTCGACGGACGGAGCGCCGCGGCTATTGCAGCGCGACCTCGACCCGCCGCGCTTCGGCCGGATCGCCGGTGCCGGTCGTCGCCTCGGGCTTCTTCAGCTCGATCTTGTCCTCGGCCACGCCGGCGGCCTTGAGCGCATCGCGCACGGCGAAGGCACGCTGCTTGGCCAGTTCGGCGTTCTGGGCCGCATCGCCGCTGGCATCGGTGTAGCCGCTGACGACGGCCTTCTTGCCCGCGCCGACGCCCTTGACGATGTCGGCCAGCGCCGCGCCGGCGCCGTCGGCCAGGGCCGCCTTGCCGGTGGCGAAGTAGAACTTCACGACGCCGTTGTCGACCTTGATGCTGGCGCCGTCGGCAGCCGCCAGCGGCGCCGGCGCGGCCGGGGCGGAAGCCACCGGTGCCGGCTCGGTGGCAGCCGGTGCCGCGGTCATCGCGCCCGGCAGCAGCGGCACGATCAGCAGCGCGACGATGTTGATGATCTTGATCAGCGGGTTCACGGCCGGGCCGGCGGTGTCCTTGTACGGGTCGCCGACGGTGTCGCCGGTGACGGCCGCCTTGTGCGCCTCGCTGCCCTTGCCGCCGTGGTGGCCGTCCTCGATGTACTTCTTCGCGTTGTCCCAGGCGCCGCCGCCGGTGCACATCGAGATCGCGACGAACAGGCCCGTGACGATGGTGCCCATCAGCAGGCCGCCGAGCGCGGCCGGCCCGAGCAGCAGGCCGACGAGGATGGGCACGACCACCGGCAGCAGGCTGGGGATGACCATCTCCTTGATCGCGGCGGTGGTCAGCATGTCGACCGCGGTGCCGTACTCGGGCTTGGCCTTGCCTTCCATGATGCCCTTGATGTCGCGGAACTGGCGCCGCACCTCGACGACCACCGCGCCGGCGGCGCGGCCGACCGCTTCCATCGCCATCGCGCCGAAGAGGTAGGGGATGAGGCCGCCGATGAACAGGCCGACGATGACCTTCGGGTCGCTCAGGTCGAAGCTGATGCTGATGCCGCGGCCTTCGAGCGAATGCGTGTAGTCGGCGAACAGCACGAGCGCGGCGAGGCCGGCGGAGCCGATCGCGTAGCCCTTGGTGACGGCCTTGGTCGTGTTGCCGACGGCGTCCAGCGGGTCGGTGATGTCGCGCACCGAGGCCGGCAGTTCGCTCATCTCGGCGATGCCGCCGGCGTTGTCGGTGATGGGGCCGTAGGCGTCGAGCGCGACGACGATGCCGGCCATGCTCAGCATCGAGGTCGCGGCGATGGCGATGCCGTAGAGGCCGCCGAGGGCGTAGGCGGCCATGATCGCGATGCACACGCACAGCACCGGGCCCGCGGTCGACTTCATCGAGACGCCGAGGCCGGCGATGATGTTGGTGCCGTGGCCGGTCGTCGAGGCCTGGGCGATGTGCTGCACCGGGGCGTACTGCGTGCCGGTGTAGTACTCGGTGATCCAGACCAGCGCCGCGGTCAGCACGAGGCCGACGGCGCAGGCGCCGAACAGCGACATCGACGAGATCGTCGCGCCCGACTTCAGCGTCACCGCCTCGGGGAAGATCATCTTCGTGACGAAGAAGAAGGCGATCAGCGACAGCACGCCGGCCACCGCCAGGCCCTTGTAGAGAGCCGGCATGACGTTCTTCATGCCCGGCGAGGCCTTGACGAAATAGCAGCCGATGATCGACGCGATGATCGAGACGCCGCCCAGCAGCAGCGGGTAGACGACGGCGTTGACGGTGGCACCGGTGACCATCAGCGAGCCCAGGGCCATCGTCGCGATCAGCGTCACGGCATAGGTCTCGAACAGGTCGGCGGCCATGCCGGCGCAGTCGCCGACGTTGTCGCCGACGTTGTCGGCGATCACCGCCGGGTTGCGCGGGTCGTCCTCGGGGATGCCGGCCTCGACCTTGCCCACGAGGTCGGCGCCGACGTCGGCGCCCTTGGTGAAGATGCCGCCGCCCAGCCGCGCGAAGATCGAGATCAGCGACGAGCCGAAGGCGAAGCCCAGCAGCGGCTTGAGCGTCGCCGCGTCGACGTTCGTGCCGCCCGAAAGCAGCAGGAAGAACAGGCCCACGCCGAGCAGGCCGAGGCCGACGACGAGCATGCCGGTGATGGCGCCGCCCTTGAACGCGACGTCGAGTGCCGGGCCGATGCCCTTGGTCGCCGCCTGCGCCGTGCGCACGTTGGCGCGCACCGAGACGTTCATGCCGATGAAGCCGCAGGCGCCCGAGAGCACGGCGCCGAGGACGAAGCCGCCGGCCGTCGTGACGCCGAGGAAGACCGCGATCAGGATGCCGAGCACGACGCCGACGATGGCGATGGTGCGGTACTGGCGCGCCAGGTAGGCGGCCGCGCCCTGCTGGATCGCCCCCGCGATTTCCTGCATGCGGGCGTTGCCGGCATCCTGGGACAGGATCCAACTTCGCTGCACGAAGCCGTAAATCACTGCGGCCAAACCGCAGGCCAGCGCAAAGTACAGCGCCGTAGTCGTCGTCATGGAACAGCTCCTTCGTCTATCGTGGTTCTTCGAACGGCGCGCCGGCAGACCGGCACGGATCTCCCGGCGCAATTCAACGCGGGCGGATGCTAAGTGATCACCCTGACAAGGCAGCCTGGGGTTTGCGATCGGTCCGCGTCAGGGCCCGGCAAGATCGAACCCTAGAATGGACCGCCTTCCTGACACCAGCAATACACCCGAGGTCCCCATGAGCCTGCACAACGTCACCCCGGGAGCCAAGGCGCCCGCCGAGTTCAACGTCATCATCGAGATCCCGATGAACGCCGACCCGATCAAGTACGAGGTCGACCACGAGACCGGCGCGATCTTCGTCGACCGTTTCATGAGCACGGCGATGCATTACCCCTGCAACTACGGCTACATCCCCGACACGCTGTCCGACGACGGCGACCCGGTCGACGTGCTCGTCATGACGCCGGTGCCGCTGATCCCCGGCGTCGTCGTCACCTGCCGCGCCCTGGGCCTGCTGAAGATGGAAGACGAGGCCGGTGGCGACAACAAGCTGCTCGCCGTGCCGATCGACAAGATCCTGTCGATCTACAGCCAGTGGAAGGACGCCACGGACCTGAACCCGGCGCGCCTGAAGACGATCCAGCATTTCTTCGAGCACTACAAGGACCTCGAGGAAGGCAAGTGGGTCAAGATCCTGGGCTGGGAAGGCCCGGAAGCGGCGCAGCGCGAGATCGTCGAAGGCATCGCGAGCTACAAGAAGGCGCACGCCTAGGCTGAACCGGGCTCCTGCGCGACGGTCCGGTCCTTGAACGGGCTGCGGTCGCGCAGCTCGTCGACATATTGCTCGACGCCGGCGCCTTCGCTGGCGAGGAAATCGGCCACGGCGCTGGCGAATCTCGCATCGCGCAGCCAATGCGCCGAGGCCGTCGCCACCGGCAGCAGGCCACGCGCCATCTTGTGCTCCCCTTGGGCGCCGCCCTCGAAGCGGCGGTAGCCGCGCTCCAGGCACCAGGCCAGCGGCTGGTAGTAGCAGGCCTCGAAGTGCAGGCAGGGCAGGGGCTCGACGCAGCCCCAGTAGCGGCCCCAGGCGGCGCCGCGCGCGGGGTCGATGGCGATCAGCGACGCGGCGATCGGTGCGCCCGCGCGATGCGCGACGAAGAGCAGCCAGTTCCCCGCCATCGTCGCCGCCATGCGGGTGAAGAACTCGCGCGTCAGGTACGGCGTGCTGTGGTGCGCCTCGTAGGTCAGGACGTAGCAGCGGTGGAAGAAGTTCCACAGATCCTCGGTGATCGCCGCACCCTCGTGCACCGTGAAGGTCACGCCCTGTTCGGCGACGCGGCGCCGCTCCTGCAGGATCTTCTTGCGCTTGTCGCGCTGCAGCCGCGCCAGCAGCGCGGCGAAGTCGGGTGCCGGGTCCTGCTCGTCGCGCGTCCAGTGGAACTGCACGCCGCGGCGGATCATCCAGCCCGCGGCCTCGAGTGCGGCGAGGTCGGCAGGGGCCGGGAACAAGACATGCGCCGACGACAGCTTCGCGTTGCGCGCGAGCTCGCCCAGCACGGCGACGAGGCGCTCGCGCAGCGCCGCGCTGCGCGCCAGCAGCCGCGACCCCGGCACCGGCGTGAAAGGCACTGCGCCGAGCAGCTTGGGGTAGTAGCGCAGGCCGTGGCGGCGGTAGGCGTCGGCCCAGGCCCAGTCGAAGACATACTCGCCGTAGCTGTGGGTCTTCAGGTACTGCGCCGTCGCGGCGACGAGCTCGCCGCCGCACTCGATCGTCACGAACTGCGGCGCCCAGCCGGTCTCGGGCACCGCGCTGCCCGACTCGTGCAGCGCATCGAGGTACTCGTGGCGCATGAACGGCGTCGGCGCTTCCTGGGTTTCGAGCAGCGCGTTCCAGGCCGCCGCGGCTATCGCCGAGGGCCTGTCGTGGACCCGGATGACATAATCGTTTTCGATGACTTTGATCTGTGACATTCAGGGCCCGGCAAGATGAAAGTGGCACTCGCGCAGATCAACGCGACGGTCGGCGACCTCGCCGGCAACGCACGCCTCGTCGCCGCCGCGGCCCGCCAAGCGCATCGCCAGGGTGCGAACCTGGTGCTGGCCCCCGAACTGGCGCTGTGCGGCTACCCGCCCGAGGACCTGCTGCTGCGTCCGGCCTTCATGCAGGCCTGCGCCGAGACGCTGGCCGGCCTGGCGCAGGAACTGGCCGATTGCCCCGGGCTGCATCTCGTCGTCGGCCATCCGCATCAGTTCGGTCCGCACGGCGATATTAGGTCGAAGTCGATCGCGGTGCAGCAACGCTTCAACGCCGCCTCGGTGATCGCCGATGGGCGCATCGTCGGCACCTATTGCAAGCGCGAACTGCCGAACTACCAGGTCTTCGACGAGCGGCGCTATTTCGCGTCCGGGCGCGACGCCGGCCAGGGGCCGCTGGTGTTCGACGTCGACGGCCTGCGCGTCGGCCTGCTGATCTGCGAGGACGCCTGGTTCGACGAGCCGGTGCACGCGACCTGCGCCGCCGGCGCCGAGCTGCTGTGCGTGATCAACGCCTCGCCCTTCCATCTCGACAAGGGCGGCGAGCGCGAGGCGCTGATGGCCCAGCGCGCGCGCGGCTGCGGCCTGCCGCTGCTCTACGCCCACCTCGTCGGCGGTCAGGACGAGGTCGTCTTCGACGGCGCCTCGTTCGCGCTCGACGCCGAGGGCCGGGTGACCGCGCGCGCGCCCTCGTTCGAGGAGGACCTGCTGGTCGTCGAGATCGGTGCCGACCGCGTGCCGCGCGGGCCGCTGGCACCGCTGCCCGAACTCGAGGCGCAGGCCTGGGCGGCGCTGGTCACCGGCGTGCGCGACTACCTGGGCAAGAACCGCTTCCCGGGCGCCATCATCGGGCTGTCGGGCGGCATCGATTCGGCGCTGGTGCTCGCCGTCGCCGTCGACGCCCTCGGGGCTGAGCGTGTGCGTGCGGTGATGATGCCGTCGCCGTACACGGCCGACATCTCCTGGATCGACGCCCGCGAGATGGCGCTGCGCCTGGGCGTGCGCTACGACGAGATCGCGATCGCGCCGATGTTCGACGCCTTCCGCGCCGCGCTCGCGCCGCAGTTCGCCGGCCTGGCCGAGGACACGACCGAGGAGAACCTGCAGGCCCGCATCCGCGGCACGCTGCTGATGGCGTTGTCGAACAAGAGCGGCGCCATCGTGCTGACCACCGGCAACAAGAGCGAGATGGCGACCGGCTACTGCACGCTCTACGGCGACATGGCGGGTGGCTTCGCGGTCATCAAGGATGTCGCCAAGACGCTCGTCTACCGCCTCGCGGCCTGGAAGAACCGCCAGCCGACGCGGCGTGCCGACGGCAGCGTGGGCCCGGTGATCCCCGAGCGCATCATCACGCGGCCGCCTTCGGCCGAACTGCGCCCCGACCAGACCGACCAGGACAGCCTGCCGCCTTACGAGATCCTCGACGCGATCCTTTCGCGCTACATGGAAGACGACCAGGGGATCGACGAAATCGTCGCCGCCGGTTTCGACCGCGCCGATGTCGAGCGGGTCACTCGATTGATCAAGATCAATGAATACAAGCGCCGCCAGTCGCCGGTGGGCATCCGGGTCACCCACCGGGGCTTCGGCCGGGACTGGCGGTATCCCATCACGTCCGGGTTCCGTGCTTAAATATCCGACAGCATCACCCGCCTTCCGGAGCCAGACATGAAGCAGATCACCGCCATCATCAAACCCTTCAAGCTCGAGGAAGTCCGCGAGGCGCTGGGCGAGGTCGGCGTATCCGGATTGACCGTCACCGAGGTCAAGGGCTTCGGGCGCCAGAAGGGCCATACCGAGCTCTACCGCGGCGCCGAGTACGTGGTCGACTTCCTGCCCAAGGTGAAGGTCGAGGTCGTGATCAAGGACGAGGATGTCGAGCGCTGCATCGAGGCCATCGTCAAGGCCGCCAAGACCGGCAAGATCGGCGACGGCAAGATCTTCGTCACCTCGGTCGAGCAGGTCGTGCGCATCCGCACCGGCGAGACCGACGCCGCCGCGGTCTAGTCTCCGCGCTCAGACGCGCGAGAGGTCGCTTGCGCCGTCGGCGCCGTTGTTGAACTTCGCGGCGAGTCCCTGCAGCAGCCGCTCGGGCTCGGTATCGACGATCAGGTTGTCGTGCTGCTCGGCGCCGAGGAAACCTTCGGCGACCGTGTGGCGCATGAAGCGCAGCAGGTCCGCGTAATAGCCGGCGACGTCGAGCAGGGCCAGCGGCTTGGCGTGGTAGCCGAGCTGGCGCCAGGTCCAGACCTCGTACAGTTCCTCGAGCGTGCCGATGCCGCCCGGCAGCGCGATGAAGGCGTCGGCGCGCTCGGCCATCATGCGCTTGCGGATGTGCATGTCGGGGACGACATGCAACTCGTCGAGCCCGTGGTGCCCGACCTCGCGCTGCTGCAGCGACTCGGGGATCACGCCGACGACGCGGCCGCCCGCGGCCATCGTCGCGTCGGCGACCTCGCCCATCAGGCCGACTTTGCCGCCGCCATAGACGAGTTGCCAGCCGCGCGAACCGATGGCGCGGCCGAGCGCGCGCGCGACCTCGGTGTAGGCGGGCCGCGCACCGTGGCGCGAGCCGCAGTAGACGCAGAGGCTGATCGGGGCTGACTTCAAGGGCGGGGGCGGTTCTTCGGACTCAGCACCAGACGCGTGCCGCACAGTGCATCGTGCCAGTATTGACGATCGGGGTGTAGCCGCGCCAGCGCGGCGTAGCCGAGCACGCCGGCGAGCAGGGTCGTGAAGCTGGCCCAGGGGGTGTGGATGCCGGCCAGCCAGAGCGCGAGCAGCGCCGGCGCGAACCACATCCAGGCCGCGAGGTAGCGGCAGCCCGCGCGCAGTGCCGATACGCGCTGGCCATCCCGGGTGAGGAGCCGGATCTGCCAGGTCTGCATCGCCAGCGTCTGCCCCGTGCGCGACCAGAAGGTGACGAAATACAGGCCCAGCACGACGAACAGGAAGGCCTGCAGCCCATGCGTGCCCTGCAGCGCGTGGCGTTGCTGGGTCGCGGTGGCATAGATGAAGCCGGCGACCATCAGCACGCCGAACAGCAGCACGCCTTCGTAGACGAAGCAGGCGAGGCGGCGAGCCAGTGGCGGCGCCGGCGCCGGATCGGGCGCGCTCACCGCAGGGCCGAGGCCGGCGTGGATGCCGCGGTATGGCCTGGGCTAGCGGCCGAGGCAGTCGCCAGGGTTGGGGCCGGGGAGGCGGGGGCCTTCGACGACGGCGTGGATGCCGGCCGTGCCGGCACGGCGATACGGCGCCGCGGCATCAGCGTCACCGGGTCGACGTCCTTGGCGGTGGCCTGGATGTGCGGCTGCCCGGCGACGCGGCTCGGCGCCGGCGCCCGGTGCAGCGACATCGTCGTCGTCGTCGCTCCGGGCATGGCCTGGACGACGATCGGCGTCACGGGGTGGCTCGTCGCCGCGGGTGGTGCCGCACGTCGAGCTGCACCCGAGGCGGCGTGGCGGCCATCGGCGCCGGATGCCGTCTTGGCGGCCGG
Organism: Burkholderiales bacterium; assembly: GCA_028868825.1. Taxonomy (GTDB): domain Bacteria; phylum Pseudomonadota; class Gammaproteobacteria; order Burkholderiales; family Burkholderiaceae_C; genus Rubrivivax. Next base: position 24,639 of record JAGWTU010000032.1, read on the forward strand.
CTTGGCGCGTTGAGCCAGGTTCTTGCGTTCGGCGTCTGGCAGCGCCTGGTAGGCCTGCCATTTCGCCTGGCGCTCGTCGGCCGGCAGGCGGCGGACCTCCTGGAACTGGATGCGCGCACGTGTGCGCTCGGCCGGCGTCATGCGTGCCCATTCGGTCATCCGTTCCTGCACGCGTACGCGCTCGGCCAGCGGCATCTTCGGAAACCGGGCCGCGACCTCGAGCCACTTCTCCTTGCGCCAGGGTCCGAGCGAGGACCATTCACGCTGCATCGGCGCCAGCGCCTGCTGCTGCGCCGGCGTCAGCGAGGCCCAGGTCGGGCCGGCCTCGGTCGCGTGGGTGGCCGAGGCCGCCGAACCAGCCGAGTTCGCCGCGCCGGCGCCGGTGACGACGAGCAGGGCGGTCAGGCAGGCGAGCGCGCAGCGCAGCGGGCGCGGACGGATCACGGTTTCGGTGCGGTGCGCAGGTACTCGGCAAAGCCGGGGTCGCTGTAGGCGGTCGGCGGCAGGTTGTCGGCCAGCAACTGGGAGTCGAACTCGGCTGCCGCGACGACTTGCTCCTGCGCCGTCTGGTGCTCGATCATGAACAGGCCCGCGACCAGCAGCGCCAGCGGCAGCACCGAGGCCAGCCGCTGCCACAGCGGCCAGACGGCATCGAAGCCGCCAAAGCCGCGACCCAGCGTCGCGGCGCCCGAGGCGCTGACGCCGACGACGGTCGTCTGCGCCTGCGCGGCGGTCTGTCGCGCTGTCCGGCGTGCCTGCTGGGCTCGCGCCAGCGCCTGCTCGCGGCCGAAACGCAGACGCTCGGACACATCGTGAGGCAGGGTCTCGGCTTGAACACTCAGGCTGGCGGCGATGCGCGCGGCAAGCCGCGATTCGATCGCGGTGGCATCGTTCATGCGGCTGATGTTATTCATGGCGTAATTCCCTTGGATCTCAGAGCCTTGGCCAGCGCATGCACCGCCCGTGAGCAATGTGTCTTCACACTGCCCTCGGAGCAACCCATCACCTCGGCAGTTTCGGCGACATCGAACTCCTCCCAGTAACGCAGCAGGAACGCTTCTCGTTGACGTGCAGGGAGTTCGGCGACTTCACCGTCGATGAGACGCAGGATCTGTGCCCGTGATACCGCGTCGGCGGCGCTTTCGGTCCCCAGCGTGTCCTCGAGCGCGTGCAGGGTCTCCAGCAGATCGAAGTCGCCATCGTCCTCCGAACTGTCGAAGTCCGAAAGGTTCTGCATCACCGCGCCGCGCACTTTTTCGCGGCGGAACCAGTCCATCGTCGCGTTCGAGAGGATGCGCTGGAACAGCAGCGGCAGTTCGGCCGCCGGGCGGTCGGCGTACTTCTCGGCCAGCCGGATCATCGCGTCCTGGACCACGTCCAGCGCCGCGTCGTCGCCGCGAACCGCATAGACCGTGCGTTTGAAGGCACGTTTCTCGACGCTCTTGAGAAAGTCGGAAAGTTCTTTGTCGGTGGCCAACGGCGGAATGGGCGCATGCGCCCGGTTTGAGCGCGCGCGATTATGTCACCGCACCACAGTCATTCACGTCGGCGCGGGGCGCACGGCTATAATGCTGCTTCGCACAACGTTCCCAGGGTCCCGCCGGCCGTCCGACCAGGGCGGCGGCTCAAGACCGCGCAGGCACCGAATCCGCCCCATAAGGGTGCGCAGGAGGTGCACCGATGGATTTTCGTTAGAGAAACTCTCAAAGGTTCCACATGGATTTGTCTGCCGCGGAAGTCAAGCGTGCCGCATCGGCACAGCCTGCTTCTCCTCCCCCCTCATCGCATGCCGCCGATCCCAACGGGTCGGAGATCCTCGTCCGCTGTCTGCAGGCCGAGGGTGTCAAGTACCTCTGGGGCTACCCCGGCGGTGCGGTGCTCTATATCTACGACGCGCTTTACAAGCAGGACACCATCCAGCATGTGCTGGTGCGCCACGAACAGGCCGCCGTCCATGCCGCCGACGGCTACGCCCGCGCCACCGGCGATGTCGGCGTCGCGCTCGTCACCTCGGGTCCGGGCGTCACGAATGCCGTCACCGGCATCGCGACCGCGTACATGGACTCGATCCCGATGGTGATCATCACCGGGCAGGTGCCGACGGCGGCGATCGGACTCGACGCGTTCCAGGAATGCGACGCCGTGGGCATCACGCGCCCGGTCGTCAAGCACAACTTCCTCGTCAAGGACGTGCGCGACCTCGCACTGACGCTGAAGAAGGCGTTCCACATCGCCCGTACCGGCCGTCCCGGGCCGGTCGTCGTCGACATCCCGAAGGATGTCTCGCTCAAGACCGCACCGTTCCATTACCCCGAGACGGTCGAGATGCGTTCGTACAACCCGGTGCGCAAGGGCCACGGCGGGCAGATCCGCAAGGCCGTGCAGCTGCTGCTGGCGGCCAAGCGCCCATACATCTACACCGGCGGCGGCGTGATCCTGGGCAATGCCTCGAACGAGCTGCGCCAGCTCGTCGACCTGCTCGGCTTCCCCTGCACGAACACGCTGATGGGTCTGGGCGCGATCGCCGCCAGCGACCCCAAGTTCCTCGGCATGCTCGGCATGCATGGCACCTACGAAGCCAACATGACGATGCAGCATTGCGACGTCCTGCTGGCCGTCGGCGCGCGCTTCGACGACCGCGTGATCGGCAACCCGCGGCATTTCGCCACCGTCGAGCGCAAGATCATCCACGTCGACATCGACCCCTCGTCGATCTCCAAGCGCGTGCGCGTCGACATCCCGATCGTCGGCGACGTCAAGGACGTGCTGGCCGAGCTGATCGTGCAGATCAAGGAGGCCCAATCGCGCCCCGACGCCGCGGCCATCAACGCCTGGTGGAGCCAGATCAACGAGTGGCGCAAGCGCGAATGCCTGAGCTACAAGACCAGCCCCGACGTCATCAAGCCGCAGGCCGTGGTCGAGAAGCTCTGGGAGCTGACGAAGGACCGCGACACCTACATCACCTCGGACGTCGGCCAGCATCAGATGTGGGCGGCGCAGTTCTACCGCTTCGAGCAGCCGCGGCGCTGGATCAATTCGGGCGGCCTCGGGACGATGGGCGTGGGCCTGCCGTACGCGATGGGGATCAAGCTCGCGAAGCCGGAGTCGGACGTCTTCTGCATCACCGGCGAGGGCTCGATCCAGATGTGCATCCAGGAGCTCTCGACCTGCCTGCAGTACAAGACGCCGGTGAAGATCGTCTCGCTCAACAACCGCTATCTGGGCATGGTGCGGCAATGGCAGCAGCTGGACTACGGCGGCCGCTATTCGCACAGCTACATGGACGCGCTGCCCGACTTCGTCAAGCTCGCCGAGGCCTACGGTCATGTCGGACTGCGCGTCGACCGGCCGGGCGATGTCGAGGGCGCGCTGAAGGAGGCGATCCGGCTCAAGGACCGCACCGTCTTCCTCGACATCCGCACCGACCCGACCGAGAACGTCTGGCCGATGGTGCAGGCGGGCAAGGGCATCAGCGAGATGCTGCTCGGCTCCGAGGATCTGTGAACGGCTGACCCGCACGACCGCGCCGCCGCGTCACCCCGCGGCGGTGGCGGTTGCGGGGTCCGCCGATCGCGGCAACATCCACTCTCCACTCCCAAGGCCCGAAGCGGCGTTCCGGGTTACCGCCCGCCACGCGAATTCGCAAGCCCGAAAGATCGATATCATGAAACACATCATCGCCGTCCTGCTCGAGAACGAGGCCGGGGCGCTGTCGCGCGTCGTCGCGCTGTTCTCGGCGCGCGGCTACAACATCGAAAGCCTGGCCGTCGCGCCGACCGAGGATCCCTCGCTCTCGCGCATGACCATCGTCACCACGGGCAGCGACGAGGTGATCGAGCAGATCACCAAGCACCTGAACCGCCTCATCGAGGTCGTCAAGGTCGTCGACCTGACCGAGGGCAGCTTCACCGAGCGCGAGCTCATGCTGATCAAGGTGCGCGCCGTCGGCAAGGAGCGCGAGGAGATGAAGCGCATGGCCGAGATCTTCCGCGGCCGCATCATCGACGTCACCGAAAAGAGCTACACGATCGAGCTGACGGGCGACTCGTCCAAGCTCGATGCCTTCCTGGTCGCCATCGATCGCGCGGCCATCCTCGAGACCGTCCGCACCGGTGCCAGCGGCATCGGCCGCGGCGAGCGCATCCTGCGCGTCTGAACGAACCCATTTATCCCGGAGAGAACCATGAAGGTCTATTACGACAAGGACGCCGATCTCAGCCTCATCAAGGGCAAGAACGTCACCATCATCGGCTACGGCTCGCAGGGCCATGCCCATGCGCAGAACCTCAACGACAGCGGCGTCAAGGTCACCGTCGGCCTGCGTCGCGGCGGCGCGAGCTGGTCCAAGGCCGAGAAGGCCGGTCTCAAGGTCGCCGAGGTCGCCGACGCGGTCAAGGAAGCCGATGTCGTGATGATCCTGCTGCCCGACGAGCAGATCGCCGCCGTCTACGCCAACGACATCGCGCCGAACATGCGCCGCGGCGCGTCGCTGGCCTTCGCCCACGGCTTCAACGTCCATTACGGCCAGGTCGTGCCGCGCGACGATCTCGATGTCTGGATGGTCGCGCCCAAGGCCCCGGGCCACACGGTGCGCGGCACCTACACCCAGGGTGGCGGCGTGCCGCACCTGATCGCCGTCCATGCCGACAAGAGCGGCAAGGCGCGCGACCTCGCGCTGAGCTACGCCGCGGCCAACGGCGGCGGCAAGGCCGGCATCATCGAGACGAATTTCCGCGAGGAGACCGAGACCGACCTGTTCGGCGAGCAGGCCGTTCTCTGCGGAGGCACCGTCGAGCTGATCAAGGCCGGCTACGAGACGCTGGTCGAGGCCGGCTACGCGCCCGAAATGGCGTATTTCGAATGCCTGCACGAGCTCAAGCTGATCGTCGACCTGATCTACGAGGGCGGCATCGCGAACATGAACTACTCGATCTCCAACAACGCCGAGTACGGCGAATACGTGACCGGTCCGAAGATCGTCAACGAGGAGACCAAGAAGGCGATGAAGCAGGCTCTCAAGGACATCCAGACCGGCGAATACGCCAAGAGCTTCATCCTCGAGAACCGCGCCGGTGCCCCGACGCTGCTGTCGCGCCGCCGCCTGACGTCCGAGCATTCGATCGAGGTCGTCGGCGAGAAGCTGCGCGCGATGATGCCCTGGATCAAGGCCAACAAGCTGGTCGACCGATCGAAGAACTGAGGGCGAGCGCTATCCTCGCGCCCATGATCGACGACCTCCCGGACGCGACTCCCGACGAGATCCCCTTGCCGCTGCGACCGCGGCGCAAGGGCATCTACGTGCTGCCCAACGCCGTCACGCTCGCGGCGCTGTTCGCCGGTTTCTACTCGATCGTGATGGCGATGAACATGCGCTTCGGCGACGCCGCGATCGGCATCTTCGTCGCCGCGGTGCTCGACAGCCTCGATGGCCGCATCGCGCGCATGACCCATTCGCAGAGCGCCTTCGGCGAGCAGATGGACAGCCTGTGCGACATGGTCAACTTCGGCGCTGCGCCGGCGCTGATCGTCTACGAATGGGCGCTCAAGGGCCTGGGCAAGCTGGGCTGGATACCGGCCTTCGTCTACATCGCCGGCGCCGCGCTGCGCCTGGCGCGCTTCAACACCAACATCGCCATCGTCGACAAGCGTTTCTTCCAGGGGCTGCCGAGCCCGGCCGCGGCGGCGCTGGTGATGGGGCTGATCTGGGTCATGGACGATGTCGGTTTCAAGTCGGTCTGGCACATCGACTGGCTGTCGTGGCTGGCGTTCGCGATGACGCTCTACGCAGGACTCACGATGGTCACCAACGTGCCTTTCTACAGCTTCAAGGTCGTCGGCGCGAAGCAGACCGTGCCTTTCGTCGTCATCGTCGCCATCGCGCTGGGCATCGCCTTGATCAGCCAGAACCCGCCGCTGGCGCTGTTCGTGCTGTTCTGCATCTACGGGCTCTCGGGCTACGGCGTCTACGCCTGGCGCAAATTCAAGGGCCAGCCGGTGAGCGTGATCGCCGTCTCGACCGACGAACCCGACGAGCAAGGCCTGCACCGGTGAGCGCGCCGGCATGCTACATTCGCGGCATGAACGCGTTCCGCACCCTGCTTGCGCTAGCCCTGCTAGGAGTCCTGCGGGTGCGCTGATCGTTTTCTCGTCGAAACCATTCCCGATCAACGGCCCGCCAGCGCAAAGCAGCGGGCCGTTGAACTTTCTACACGCTGCTTGTGAACCCCCTCCAAGCAAAGGCTGAACAAAATGTCCGACAAGCTCATCATCTTCGACACCACCTTGCGCGACGGCGAGCAATCGCCCGGCGCTTCGATGACGCGCGAGGAAAAGCTGCGCATCGCGCGCCAGCTCGAGCGGCTGCATGTCGACGTCATCGAGGCCGGATTCGCGGCCTCGAGCCCGGGCGATTTCGAGGCCGTTCGCAGCATCGCCGACGCGATTCGCGAGGTGACGGTCTGCTCGCTGGCGCGCGCCAACGACCGCGACATCGCGCGCGCCGCCGAGGCCCTGAAAGGCGCGGCGCGGGCGCGCATCCACACCTTCATCGCGACCTCGGCGCTGCACATGGAGAAGAAGCTGCGCATGACGCCCGATCAGGTGCACGAACAGGCGCGCCAATCGATCCGCTTTGCCCGCAACCTCTGCGACGACATCGAGTTCTCGCCCGAGGACGGCTACCGCAGCGATGTCGATTTCCTCTGCCGGGTGCTCGAGACCGTCATCGCCGAGGGCGCGACGACGGTCAACATCCCCGACACTGTCGGCTACGCCGTGCCCGAGCTCTACGGGGAATTCATCCGCAACCTGCGCGAGCGCGTGCCCAACAGCGACAAGGCCGTCTGGAGCGTGCATTGCCACAACGACCTCGGCATGGCGGTGGCGAATTCGCTGGCCGGCGTCAAGCTCGGCGGCGCGCGGCAGATCGAATGCACGATCAACGGCCTGGGCGAGCGCGCCGGCAACTGCTCGCTCGAGGAGGTCGTGATGGCGGTGCGCACGCGGCGCGACTATTTCAAGCTCGACCTCGGCATCGACGCAACGCAGATCGTCCCGGCCTCGCGCATGGTCAGCCAGACCACCGGCTTCCTCGTCCAGCCCAACAAGGCCGTCGTCGGCGCGAACGCCTTCGCCCATGCCAGCGGCATCCATCAGGACGGCGTGCTCAAGGCGCGCGACACCTACGAGATCATGCGCGCCGAGGATGTCGGCTGGGCGACCAACAAGATCGTGCTCGGCAAGCTCTCGGGCCGCAACGCCTTCAAGCAGCGCCTGCAGGAGCTCGGGGTTTCGATGGAGAGCGAGGCCGAGGTCAACGCCGCCTTCGCCCGCTTCAAGGACCTCGCCGACCGCAAGAGCGACATCTACGACGAGGACATCATCGCCCTCGTCGGCGATGAGAGCGTCACGCCCGAGCAGGAGCATTACCGGCTCGTCTCGCTGGCCCAGCATTCGGAGACCGGCGAACGGCCGCAGGCGACGGTGACCTTCGTCGCCGACGGCGTCGAGCACAATGCCGCCAGCGACGGCAACGGCCCCGTCGACGCGAGCCTGAAGGCGATCGAGTCGAAGGTGCGCAGCGGCGCCGAGATGATGCTGTACTCGGTCAACGCGATCACCTCGGGCAGCACCGAATCGCAGGGCGAGGTGACGGTGCGGCTGCAGCTCGGCGGCCGCGTCGTCAACGGCGTCGGCGCCGATCCGGACATCGTCGTCGCCTCGGCCAAGGCCTATCTGTCGGCGCTGAACAAGCTGCACGGCAACGCCGATCGGGTGGCGGCGCAGGGCTGAACTCAAGTTCCGACCGGGGATGCCGAAGAGCAGTGCAGGGCAAACTTGAGGAAGAAGTCGCAAGCGCTTGATCTTGTGCGGTTTTTTCCCGTGCCCTACACTCCACCACCAGCCAGTCGGCGAGGAACCCGGTGCGTAAGACGAAAACTCTGTTGTTGGTCCAGTGGCTGGCGGTCTGCGCGCTGGGTCTGGTGCTATGGCCGTCGACCTCGGCCGAGGCCGCCACCCATGGCAAGACCAAGCACCATCTGCGCGCCGGGACGCACGGCAAGGCGGCCGTCATCAAGAAGCGCCATGGCCGCGCCCAGCGGCTAAAGCGCAAGGTCTCGTACGCGCCGCCGCCGGCGCCGTCGTTCGGTCACGCGGTCGGTCTGCAGGACACGCAGGCGCCGCTCGAGCTGAAGTCCAGCGTCGCCTTCGTCGTCGATCAGAACACGAACGAAGTGCTGATCAACAAGAACTCGAACGCGGTGCTGCCGATCGCGTCGATCACCAAGCTCATGACGGCGCTCGTCGTGACCGAGAAGGCGCTGCCGCTGAACGAGAAGCTCAGCGTCACCCAGGACGACGTCGAGGCCACTGCCGGCAACCGTTCGCGCCTGCAGTTGGGCACCGAACTCACGCGGGGCGAATTCCTGCATCTGGCGCTGATGTCGTCGGAGAACCGCGCCGCCCATGTGCTGGGCCGCACCTATCCCGGCGGCATGCAGCCTTTCGTCGTCGAGATGAACCGCAAGGCACGTGAACTCGGCATGACCGAAACGCATTACGTCGAGCCGACGGGCCTGTCGAGCAGCAACCAGTCGAGCGCGGTCGACCTGACGCGGCTGATCCGCGCCGTCTACGCCGTGCCGCTGATCCGCGAGCTGACGACCTCGACCGAGGCGGTCGTGCCGGTCGGCCGGCGCCAGGTCGAGTTCCACTCCACCAACCGCCTGGTGCAGAACCCGAACTGGGACATCGGCCTGCAGAAGACCGGCACGCTCTCGGCCGCCGGCCATTGCCTGGTGATGCAGGCCAAGTTGGCGGGGCGGGACCTCATCATGGTGCTGCTCGACTCGGCCGGCCGCTATTCGCGCATCGGCGACGCCGAGCGCATCCGCAAGTGGCTGGTGGCTTCGGCGCCATCGCTCGTGCCCCAGCCGCGCTGACGCCGCCGCGCTGAGTCGCCCGCGTCAGCTCAGCCTCGGTAGCCCAGCGCGGCCGAGATCTGCGCCGCCGTTGCCTTCACGCGGTCGAACCAGGACTCCTCGAGGCGGTCGGCCGGTGCCGACACCGACAGGCCCGCGAGCAGCTTGCCCTGGTCGTCGAAGATGCCCGAGGCCATGCAGCGCACACCGAGCTCGAGTTCCTCGTCGTCGCGGGCGCAGCCGCTCGCGCGCACCACCGCCAGTTCGCGCTCGAGCCGGGCGAGGTCGGTGATGCTGTTGCGCGTGTGCCCGGTCAGACCGGTGCGCGTGGCGTAGGCGCGCACGCGGGCCGGGTCGTCGTGGGCCAGGAACAGCTTGCCGACCGAGGTCAGGTGCAGGGGCGCGCGACCGCCGACGGCGCGCACCACCTGCATCCCCGAGCGCTCGCTGTAGCTGCGTTCGATGTAGACGATCTCGTCGCCCTGGCGCATCGACAGGTTCACCGGCTGGTGCGTCACCTTGTGCAGCTCGCGCATCGGCGCCACCGCCGCTTCGCGCACGTCCAGCCGCGCCTTGACGAGGTTGCCGAGTTCGAGCAGCCGCATGCCCAGGCGGTAGCTGCCCGCCTGCGGCCGGTCGACATAGCGGCCGATCGCCAGGTCGTTGAGGATCCGGTGCGCTGTCGACGGGTGCAGCCCCGTGCGCTCGGCGATGTCCTTGAGCGAGACCGGCTCGGGTTGCGAGGCCAGCAATTCGAGCAGGGCGAAGCTGCGCTCCAGCACCTGTATCGTCGGTTTCTCTTTGCTGGTCATGCGGCGTTCTGGTCCGGAATCATGTTCGTATTTTGCATCGTGCAATGCTGGTTTGCATACCGGGAGCATGCACGTCGCATCAAACCGTGGCTTGCAGCGGGACTTCTGAGCGCCTGCTGGGCGGCCGTCGCCCAGGTGCCGCAACCCGACCGGCCGGCGCCGACCACCCCGCCGACCTCCGCGCCGGCTTCCGCGTTGTCGGGCGCGCAGGCCACGCCGACGGCGAGCGAACCGGGGCCGACGCCGCGGCACTGGGCAGCGATGCCGCGCATCACCGGCCGCCTCCACGCGGCCGACCTCGGCCTGGTCATCAATGCCGACGATCCCGATTCGGTCCTGGTCGGCGAGTACTACGCGGCGCGACGCAAGCTCCGTCCCGAGCAGATCCTGCGCGTCCACGCGCCGCTGCGGGGCACGCTGACGCGCCAGGAGTTCGAGGTGCTCAAGCACCGCATCGACAGCCATTTCGGCCTCGCGACCCAGGCGCTGGCTTTCGCCTGGTCCCAGCCCTATGCCGTCGAATGCAATTCGCTGACCGGGGCGATGGCGCTGGGCTTCGACGCCGAGCTGTGCAGCCATTCCTGCGGCCGTTCGCGCGCCTCGGCCTATTTCGGCTCGACGACGATCCGGCCCTTGCTGGACCTCTCATGGCGGCCGTCGATGCTGATCGCGGCGCACGATGTCGCCGGGGCGAAGGCGCTGATCGACCGCGGCGTCGCCGCCGACGGCAGTCTGACGCGGCGCGGCCGACCGCCGGTGACGGCGATGCTGCTGACGACCGACGACGCGGCGCGTCATGTGCGTCAGGTACTCTATCCGCCGCCGGGCGAGATCAAGCCTTACGGCGTCGTCGTCCGCATCGCGCCCGACACCGAACTGGCGTCGGCACCTTGGGTCATCCTCGCGATCACCGGCAGCGTCCACCTGCCGCCGCAGGCGCAGCGCACCGACTGGGTGGCCGGCGCGCTCGCCGACCATCTGACCTCGACCGGCGGCGCGCTGCAGGCACCGAACGGCCAGGCCACGGTGCTCGACTGGATCGCCGCCGGCGTCACCGCCAGCCATGGCACGGTGAGCGAGCCCTGCAACCACCTGCAGAAATTCCCACATCCGCAAATGTTGCTGGGCAGCTACCTGCAGGGCAGCACGGCGATCGAGGCCTATTGGCGCAGCGTCGCCTGGCCGCAGCAGAGCCTGTTCGTCGGCGAGCCGCTGGCGGCGCCTTTCGCCGCCCGCTGAGCGGCTCAGCCCGGCGTCGCGATGGCCGCCAGCGCCGCCCGGCCCGAGCGCACGGCGCCTTCGAGCGTCGCCGGATAAGCGCCGTCGACATAGTCCCCGGCGGCGACGAGACGCGGCAGGATCTCCGCGCGAGGACGTGTCAATCCGGGCGTGCAGCGGAAGGTCGCGCGCTTCTCGGCCAGGGCCTGGATCAGCGTCGGCGCAGTCGGCCAGGTGCCGGGTGCGAAGGCCTGCCGCGCCTGTCGCAGCACGGCCGCCGCGGTCGCGTCGAGCCCGGCTTCGACCCAGGCCGCCGCGCCGCTGACGACGAAGGCGAAGCGCGCGGCCTCGCCGCCGAGTGCGCCATGGTCGAAGGCGAACTGCGCCGGGGCCTCCGGCGTGTCGACGAGCGCGGTCATCGGCGCCGGCAGCCGCGCGCCCGGGCCACGCAGGTAGACCGTGACGATGGGTTCGTAGCGCAACGTGCCGGCCTGGCGCGACCAGTCGGGGGCCAGCGGCTCGGACAGGCGCGCCGCTTCGGCGGCACTGCAGGCAAGCACGACCGCGTCGCCCAGCTGACCATCGACGCGCCAGCGCGCGCCGTCGCGCTCGACGAGCCGGACGCGCCGGCCGAGCGCCAGCCGCGCGCCGGCTTGCTCGAGCCAGCGCGTCGCCGGCTCGGGCAGCAGCTCCGACAACGGACGCCGCGGCAACAGGAGGTCCGAACTGCCGGCGCCGCCGAGCAGCGCGTCGTGCAGCACGCGCAGGAAGACGGCGCCGCTGGCCTGCGGCGCCGGCGTGTTCAACGCCGCCACGCACAGCGGGTCGATCAGCAGCGTGCGCACGGCGCCGCCGAGGCCGCGGCACAGTTCGGCGACGCTGAGTCGGGCATCGCAGCGCCAGCCCGCCAACGCCCATCGCACCATCGCCGAGGTCAGCGCCAGGCGGTCGCCGACGCCGAGGCCGCGCGCACCCAGGAGTCCGGCGAGCAGACCGGCTTTCCCGACGCCCAGCCGCAGCCCGCGCCCGTCGGGATAGCGCAGCTCGAGCGGCAGACGGGCCAGCAGGGCGTCGACATCGCAGCCAACGCGCGTCATCAGTCCCAGCGTCTCGCGGTAGGCGCCGATGAGGATGTGCTGGCCGTTGTCCAGCGCAGTACCGGCGGCGCCGTCGGCGCTGCGCGCCCGGCCGCCGAGCCGCGGCGCCATTTCCAGCAGCGTCACCTCGTGCCCCGCCTCGCAAGCGCGCACCGCGGCGGCAATGCCGGCCCAGCCGCCGCCGACGACGATGAGCTTCACGGGCTAGGCGCCGCGGACATGCGTGCGGGCGGCGATCCAGAGCTTGCGCAGCGGCGTCAGCGAGGTGCGCTGGTGCAGCACCTGGAAGCCCTGGGCCTCGATCTCGCGCAGCAGCGTGCGGTAGATGTTGGCCATCATCAGCCCCGGCTTCTGCGCCGCGCGGTCGGCCGCCGGCAGCAGTTCGAGCGCGGCATCGTAGGCGGCGTGGGCGCGCTGGGCCTCGAAGCGCATCAACGCGTCGAAGCGATCGCTGTAGCCCCAGGGCGCGGCGCGCGCGAGCAGCTCGCCCACCTTGACGTCGTAGCGCTGCAGATCGGACAGCGGCAGGTAGACGCGGCCGCGTCGCGCGTCGTCGCCGACGTCGCGGATGATGTTCGTCAGCTGCATCGCCAGCCCGAGCTGGTGCGCGTAGGCGAGCGTCCCCGCCTCGGTGCGGCCGAAGATGTTCGCCGCGACCTCGCCGACGACGCCGGCGACGAGGTGGCAATAGCGCTGCAGCGCCGGGTAGTCGAGGAAGCGGTTCTGGTCGAGATCGACCTGGCAGCCCTCGATGACATCGAGCAGATGGCGTGCCTCGATGCCGAATTCGGACGCCAGCGGGTGCAGCGCCTGCGTCACCGGGTGGCTGGGTGATCCGGCATAGGTCTGCTGGACCTCGTTGCGCCACCAGCCCAGCTTGGCCGCCGCGATGCCGCGGTCGGCGACCTCGTCGACGACATCGTCGACCTCGCGGCAGAAGGCGTAGTAGGCCGTGATCGCGGCGCGGCGCGGCGGCGGCAGGAAGAGGAAGGCGTAGTAGAAGGACGATCCGCTGGCCGCCGCCTTGTCCTGGACATATTGCTGCGGCGTCACGCCCGCGTCCCCATGCGTGCGGCGCGCCACATCAGGGCGACCGCGTCGGCGGGCGCGATCTTCGGGCGTTGCGTCAGGGCGGCATGGTCCATGCGGCGGATTTTCTCAAGAATGCGCAGCCCGCCCTGGACGACGAGCCTGAGCTCCCAGCCGGCTCGACCGGGCACGCGCAGCGCCAGCGGCGCGCCCTCGCGCATCAGGCCCTCGGCCCAGTCGCACAGCGAGGCGACCAGCGCGCGCGTGGCCGGCGTGTCACGCCCGGCCTCGAGGTCGGCGCGCGTGAGCCCATGCGCGGCAAGGTCGGCGTCGGGCACGTAATGGCGGCCGCGCGCGACGTCGACGCCCAGGTCCTGCCAGAAATTGATCAGCTGCAGCGCGCTGCAGATCGCGTCCGAGCGCCGCAGCGACGCCACGTCGGCGATGCCGTGCAGATGCAGCAGCAGGCGGCCGACCGGGTCGGCCGATCGGCGGCAGTAGTCGAGCAGCGCCGCGCGGTCGGGGTAGGGCGGATTGCGCACGTCCTGCTCGAAGGCGTCGAGCAGGTCGTGCAGCAGCGGCGGCGGCAGCTGCCGTTCGCGCAGCGAGCGCGCCAGCGCCGCGAACACGCCGGCCCAGCGCGACGACGGTTCGCTGCCGGCGCAGACGGCGATCAGATCGGCGCGGTACGCCGCGAGGTCGGCGAGGCGGGCCGACGACGGCGCGTCGCCCTCGTCGGCGATGTCGTCGGCCGTTCGCGCATAGTGATAGATCGCCGCGATCGGCGGCCGCAGCGCCGGCGGACAGAGCCAGGAGGCGACGGGAAAGTTCTCGTAATGTTCGACGCTCACCGCCCGATTCTCGCCATCTTCGGGCACCCCCGCCATCGCGCTAAAATGCGCGGTTCGCCCTAGCCGGCTCCACCTGCGCGGGTGGCGAAATTGGTAGACGCACCAGGTTTAGGTCCTGACGCCTTCACGGGCGTATCGGTTCGAGTCCGATCCCGCGCACCAGGTTTTTTGGCAATCACACTCCATTAGAGACACCATGGCCGTCACCGTCGAAACCCTCGAGAAGCTCGAACGTCGCATCACCCTCACGCTGGCGGCTGCCACGATCAACGGCGAGGTCGAATCGCGACTCAAGCGCCTGTCGCGCACCGTCAAGGCCGACGGCTTCCGCCCCGGCAAGGTGCCGATGTCGGTCGTCGCGCAGCGCTACGGCTACTCGGTCCAGTACGAGGTCGTCAACGACAAGGTCGGCAAGGCCTTCGATCAGGCGACCAACGAGGCCCAGCTGCGCGTCGCCGGTGCGCCCAAGATCACGCAGAAGGACGAGGCGCCCGAGGGCCAGCTCGCCTTCGACGCCACCTTCGAGGTCTACCCCGAGGTCAAGCTCGGCGACCTCTCGGGCGCCGAGATCGAGCGCGTCAGCACCGAGGTCAGCGAGGCCGCGATCGACCGCACGATCGAGATCCTGCGCAAGCAGCGTCGCACCTTCGGCCTGCGCGCGCATGCCGAGGGCGCCGTCGAGGGCGACCGCGTGACGATCGACTTCGAAGGCAAGATCGACGGCGAACCCTTTGCCGGCGGCAAGGCCGGGGCCTTCCAGTTCATCGTCGGCGAGGGCCAGATGCTGGCCCAGTTCGACGAGGCCGTGCGCGGCATGAAGGTCGGCGAGAGCAAGACCTTCCCGCTGCAGTTCCCGGCCGACTATCACGGCAAGGACGTCGCCGGCAAGGAAGCCGACTTCCTCGTCACCCTGTCCAAGATCGAGGCCCAGAACCTGCCGGCCGTCGACGAGGCGCTGGCCAAGTCGCTCGGCATCAAGGAAGGCACCGTCGAGGCGCTGCGCGCCGACGTGAAGAAGAACCTGGAGCGCGAGGTCAAGTTCCGCGTCCAGGCGCGCAACAAGGCCGCCGTGATGGACGCGCTGGCCAAGGCGGCCGAGCTCGAACTGCCGAACGCGCTCGTCGCCGGCGAGATCGAGCGCCTGATCGAAGGCGCGCGCGCCGACCTCAAGCAGCGCGGCGTCAAGGATGCCGAGACCGCCAACATCCCGGGCGAGATCTTCAAGGCCCAGGCCGAGCGCCGCGTGCGCCTGGGCCTGGTCGTCGCCGAGCTCGTGCGCACCGAGAAGCTGCAGGCCAAGCCCGAACAGCTGCAGGCGCATATCGAGGAGATCGCCCAGAGCTACGAGAAGCCGGCCGAGGTGATGCGCTGGTATCTCGGCGACCGCCAGCGCATGGCCGAGGTCGAGGCCGTGGTGATCGAGAACAACGTGACCGAGTTCGTGCTCGGCCGCAGCAAGGTGGTCGACAAGGTGCTACCGTTCGACGAACTCATGACGCCGGCGTCGTGAATCCGAGAGGGGAATCTGGCATGAGCTTCCAAGAGACCACGGGTCTGGGCATGGTGCCCATCGTGATCGAGCAGTCGGGGCGCGGCGAACGCGCCTACGACATCTACAGCCGCCTGCTGCGCGAGCGCATCGTGTTCCTGGTCGGACCGGTCAACGACGCGACGGCCAACCTCGTCGTCGCCCAGCTGCTGTTCCTCGAGAGCGAGAACCCGGACAAGGACATCTTCCTGTACATCAACTCGCCGGGCGGCAGCGTCAGCGCCGGGTTGTCGATCTACGACACGATGCAGTTCATCAAGCCCGATGTCTCGACGCTGTGCATGGGCATGGCGGCGAGCATGGGCTCGTTCCTGCTGATGGCCGGTGCCAAGGGCAAGCGCTCGGCGCTGCCGAACTCGCGCGTGATGATCCACCAGCCCTCGGGCGGCGCGCAGGGCCAGGCCACCGACATCGAGATCCAGGCGCGTGAGATCATCAAGACGCGCGAGCAGCTCAACCGCATCTACGCCGACCGCACCGGCCAGCCGCTGGACCGCATCATGGCCGACATGGAGCGCGACATGTGGATGTCGCCCGCCGAGGCCAAGGAATACGGGCTCATCGACCAGGTGCTCGACAAGCGCGCCTGATCCGGCCGCCGGGCAGCCGCCCGGCAGCCCTGCTGCCAGCCCCCGCGACCGCTCACGATCGCTCACGTCCGCCCGAAAGCGGGTCCTTTTCCCGCCGGCAGGGGTCGCCGCACATCGTCTATGATGGTGCGACCTCCCGCGCACACACCGCATATCCATCCATGGCCGAAAAGAAGGGCGCCTCCGGCGAAAAGGTTCTTTACTGCTCGTTCTGCGGTAAGAGCCAGCACGAGGTCAAGAAGCTGATCGCCGGTCCTTCGGTGTTCATCTGCGACGAGTGCATCGAGCTGTGCAACGACATCATCCGTGATGAAGTGCCGGCCGAGGGTGCCGCTGCCAAGTCGGCCAAGTCCGACCTGCCGGTGCCCAGCGAGATCAAGACCAGCCTCGACCAGTACGTGATCGGCCAGGAAGTGGCCAAGCGCACGCTCTCGGTGGCCGTCTACAACCATTACAAGCGGCTCAAGCACATGGGGGCCAACGCCTCCAAGGACGAGGTCGAGCTGACGAAGAGCAACATCCTGCTCATCGGCCCGACCGGATCGGGCAAGACGCTGCTGGCGCAGACGCTGGCGCGGCTGCTCAACGTCCCCTTCGTGATCGCCGACGCGACCACGCTGACCGAGGCCGGCTATGTCGGCGAGGACGTCGAGAACATCATCCAGAAGCTGCTGCAGAACTGCAATTACGACGTCGAGCGGGCGCAGCGCGGCATCGTCTACATCGACGAGATCGACAAGATCAGCCGCAAGGCCGACAACCCCAGCATCACCCGCGACGTCTCGGGCGAGGGCGTGCAGCAGGCGCTGCTCAAGCTCGTCGAGGGCACGATGGCCAGCGTGCCGCCGCAGGGCGGCCGCAAGCACCCGAACCAGGATTTCCTGCAGATCGACACGACCAACATCCTGTTCATCTGCGGCGGCGCCTTCGACGGCCTCGAGAAGGTGATCCAGAACCGCACCGAGAAATCCGGCATCGGCTTCGCCGCCAGCGTCCACAGCAAGAGCGACCAGCGCGCCGCCGACATCTTTCGCGCCGCCGAGCCCGAGGACCTGATCAAGTTCGGCCTCATCCCCGAACTCGTCGGCCGCCTGCCGGTCGTCGCCACGCTGGGCGAGCTGACCGAGGACGCGATGGTGCAGATCCTGACCGAGCCCAAGAACGCGCTCGTCAAGCAGTACCAGAAGCTGTTCTCGATGGACGGCGTCGAGCTCGAGATCCGGCCTTCGGCGCTGAACGCGATCGCGCGCAAGGCGCTGGCGCGCAAGACCGGCGCGCGCGGGCTGCGCTCGATCCTGGAACATGCGCTGATCGACACGATGTTCGAACTGCCGACGCTGGACGGCGTCGCCAAGGTCGTGATCGACGACCACATCGTCGAGGAGGGTGCCAAGCCCCTGCTCGTCTACCGCGAGCAGAAGGCCAGTGCCTGATTCCGGCGCGCGGCGCGCCCAGCGCCACGGCCTGCAACTTGTATTCCCGTTCTCGGTCCCCACGTGGCGCTGAGAAAGAGAGGTCTTCATGTCCGGTCACCCCATCCTCCCCGCCGAGCCGATCACGCTGCCGCTGCTGCCGCTGCGCGACATGGTCGTGTTTCCGCACATGGTCATCCCGCTGTTCGTCGGTCGTCCGAAGTCGATCAAGGCCCTCGAGGCCGCGATGGACTCGGGGCGCCAGATCATGCTCGTGGCGCAGAAGGCCGCGAGCAAGGACGAACCCAAGGCCGACGACATCTTCGAGGTCGGCTGCGTCAGCTCGATCCTGCAGATGCTCAAGTTGCCCGACGGCACCGTGAAGGTGCTCGTCGAGGGCGTGCAGCGCGCCAACACCCAGAGCATCACCGAGGCCAACGAGTACTTCGTCGGCGAAGTCGTGCCGGTGCAGGCCGAGGCCGAATCGACGCCCGAGATCGAGGCGCTGCGCCGCGCCGTCACGCAGCAGTTCGACCAGTACGTCAAGCTCAACAAGAAGATCCCGCCCGAGATCCTCACCAGCATTGCCGGCATCGACGATCCGGGCCGCCTGGCCGACACGATCGCCGCCCATCTGCCGCTCAAGCTCGAGGCCAAACAGGCCGTGCTCGACCTCTTCAGCGTGCCCAAGCGGCTCGAGAAGCTGCTCGAGCTGCTCGAGCACGAGGTCGACATCCTGCAGGTCGAAAAGCGCATCCGCGGCCGCGTCAAGCGCCAGATGGAGAAGAGCCAGCGCGAGTACTACCTCAACGAGCAGGTCAAGGCGATCCAGAAGGAACTCGGCGACGGCGAGGAAGGTGCCGACCTCGAGGAACTCGAGAAGAAGATCAAGGCCGCGCGCATGACCAAGGAAGCGCGCAAGAAGGCCGACAGCGAGTTGAAGAAACTCAAGCTGATGTCGCCGATGTCGGCCGAAGCGACGGTCGTGCGCAACTTCATCGACACGCTGATCAACCTGCCCTGGGCCAAGAAGACGAAGATCAAGCATGACCTCGGCCATGCCGAGGAGGTGCTCAACGAGGACCATTTCGGTCTCGAGAAGGTCAAGGACCGCATCCTGGAATACCTCGCGGTGCAGCAGCGCGTCGACAAGGTCAAGGCGCCCATCCTCTGCCTCGTCGGGCCGCCGGGCGTCGGCAAGACCTCACTCGGCCAGAGCGTGGCGCGCGCCACCGGGCGCAAGTTCGTGCGCATGGCGCTGGGCGGAATGCGCGACGAGGCCGAGATCCGCGGCCATCGACGCACCTACATCGGCTCGATGCCGGGCAAGGTGCTGCAAAGCCTGTCCAAGGTCGGCGTGCGCAACCCGCTGTTCCTGCTCGACGAGATCGACAAGCTCGGCATGGACTTCCGCGGCGACCCGTCGAGCGCGCTGCTCGAAGTGCTGGACCCGGAGCAGAACCACACCTTCAGCGACCATTACGTCGAGGTCGATTTCGACCTCAGCGACGTGATGTTCGTCGCCACCAGCAATTCGATGAACATCCCGCCGGCGCTGCTCGACCGGATGGAAGTCATTCGCCTGGCCGGCTATACCGAGGACGAGAAGCTCAACATCGCGCAGCGCTACCTCGCGCCCAAGCAGATGAAGAACAACGGCGTCAAGGACGACGAGGTCGAGATCACCGAGAGCGCGATCCGCGGCATCATCCGCTACTACACCCGCGAGGCCGGCGTGCGCTCGCTCGAGCGCGAGATCTCCAAGATCTGCCGCAAGATCGTCAAGGGTCACCAGCTCAAGCAGTACGAGGGCCGCGTCGTCGTCGTCGAGGACAACCTCAACGATTTCCTCGGCGTGCGCAAGTTCGACTACGGCCGCACCGAGAAGAAGAACCAGGTCGGGCAGGTCGTCGGCCTGGCGTGGACCGAGGTCGGCGGCGACCTGCTGACGATCGAGGCGACGGTGATGCCGGGCAAGGGCAACATCATCCGCACCGGCTCGCTCGGCGACGTGATGAAGGAATCGGTCGAAGCCGCGCGCACGGTCGTGCGCTCGCGCGCGCGCCGGCTGGGTCTGCGCGACGAGGTGTTCGAGAAGCGCGACATCCACATCCACGTGCCCGATGGCGCCACACCCAAGGACGGCCCGAGCGCGGGCGCGGCGATGACGACGGCGCTGGTCTCGGCGCTGTGCGGCATCCCGGTGCGTGCCGACGTGGCGATGACGGGCGAGATCACGCTGCGCGGCGAGGTCACGGCGATCGGCGGGCTCAAGGAGAAGTTGCTCGCCGCGCATCGCGGCGGTGTGAAGACGGTGCTGATCCCCGAGGACAACGTCAAGGACCTGCAGGAGATCCCCGAGAACGCGAAGAACAACCTCGAGATCCGGCCGGTGCGCTGGATCGACCAGGTGCTGGAAATCGCACTCGAGAAGCCGCCGCAGCCGCTGGCCGACGACGAACCGGCAGCGGCCGAGGCGCCCAAGGCCGAGGTGGCGGCGCCGGCGGCGACCGGCGATGCGCTGCCGCATTGATTGAATGCGGCCTTGCAGGGTTCTTGTTTTTCGTCCTATAATGCGAGGCTCGACGCAACGCGCAAGTGGCTTCACTTAAACGAAGCGTCGAAGATCACCGCAAGGTGATCCGACCAAGCGGGAATAGCTCAGTTGGTAGAGCGCAACCTTGCCAAGGTTGAGGTCGCGAGTTCGAGCCTCGTTTCCCGCTCCAGATGCCCAAGAAGGGGAAGCTCAGGCTTCCCCTTTTTGTTAGCATCGAGCAGGCAGCGGCGCGATAGCAAAGCGGTTATGCAACGGATTGCAAATCCGTCCAGTCCGGTTCGACTCCGGATCGCGCCTCCAGCAAGACTGCCCTGATCCGCATCGACACGGGTCCGCCCGGATGGCGAAACCGGTAGACGCAGCGGACTTAAAATCCGCGGCTGCAAGGCATGCGGGTTCGAGTCCCGCTCCGGGCACCATGACGGTTCGAAGTCATGCACTGAACCGTCGCCGCTTCGACACATTCCTGTCCCCATAGACCCCGAACAATCTCCCGAGCCGGCAATTTGCCGGCAACGAGCGATGGGAGTTGCATGGACGCCGGATGGATCGAACGCAGCCGTTTGGGCTATTTCGCAGACTTTGCCTTCTATAGCCTGGCCGTCGTCGTCCTGGCGGGCCTCGAGTTCGGTCGCCTGGCCGAGGGTCGTCAGTGGCAGGCGCTGGCCTGTGTCGGGGCCGGCCTGGGCGCCTGGACGCTGCTGGAATATCTGATCCACCGTTACGTGCTGCACGGCGTGCGCCCGTTCAGCCGCTGGCACGCGATGCATCACGAGCGTCCGCGCGCGCTCATCGCGACGCCGACACCGGTCACGGCGGCATTGTTCGCGGTGCTGGTCTTCCTGCCCGCATTCGAACTGGGATCGCTGTGGTTCAGCGGGGCCCTGACGCTGGGCATCCTGGCCGGTTTCGTCGCGTACTCATGCGCCCACCACGCGGTCCATCATGTCCGCGGCCGCTCCGCGCTGCTGCTCGGACTCAAGCGCTGGCACGCGCTGCACCACCGCCCGGGCGCCGTCGAGTGCTATGGGGTGACGACCTCGTTCTGGGACCACGTGTTCGGGACGGCGCGCCGCGGGTCGCACCGGAATCCGCCGACGCCGGTTCAGTCCTGAGCGGTCGGCGCCACGATGGGTCGGCGCGCGACCCGGTCGCGTATCCACTGCGAGAGCAGCCATTTCTCGCCCGCGCGTGGCGCCAGGCCCGCATGCAGGCTGCGGCGGTCGGGGCGGCCTTCGAGGTCGACGTTGGCGAACATCAGCGCGTCGCCGCGCCGGCCTCGATGGCGCAGGCCGATGGCGCTGAACTCGGTCTCGCCACCCTCGTAATCGTCGTTGAGGTAGAGGAGGAAGGTCGCCAGCCGCTGGCCGCGGGCCTCGATCTCGGCGGCCAGTCCCGGTGCCGCCGGGTCGATGTAGTCGAAATGCGTATCGAAGCGCTCGCCGACACGGTAATGCAGGACCTTGGTCAATTCCATCACCGCCGTCGGCAGTCCGGTCGCCGCGGCGATGCGCTCGCGCAGCAGCGTCAGCACGAGGTCGGCCTGCAGGATGTCGAAGTCGGTCTCGCGATTGGTGCGCGCCGACCCGAGTACCGCGATGCCGCTGGCGCCGTCGTAGATCTGCGCCCGGCGCAACTGTCCGCGCGCGGCGCCGATCATCCAGTCGCACAGCGCGGGCGAGGCGAAGCGCTCGAAGGCCCGCAATCGCGGTGACTCGGCGATCGCCCGCTTGGGCGGCATCGCGAGCAGCGACTCGAGATCGATCGCGCCGGGCCATGCCTGCGCCTCGGACCAGCGCGGCGGCGTGCGGCCCGGCGTCGACTCGGCGGCGAGCCATGCGAGCTGCGCGCGAGCCGACGGCGATCCCGCCCGGGCTGCGCGCGCCATCAGCGCCAGCGCCGCGTTCCAATTGCGCTCGCGGCAGGATCCGGCCGCGGTCATCACCGCCAGCCGCTCGCAGGCCTGGGGATGATCGCGCTCGGCGGCGCGTTCGATCCACGACGCACCCTGCTGGGGGTCAAATGCCGCCTCCCGGCCGCCGATCAGGCGCATGCCGAGCGCAGCCATCGCGTCGACATCGCCGGCGCGGGCGGCGGTTTCGAGTTCACCCAGCGTGGCCTGCGTCATCCGGCGATTCTGCGATGGCCGCGCTGGGTGGGGTTTTTGGGTGTTGCAAAAAAGCACGGTCGTGCTTTTTTATGCTGCGACCATGAACCGGCGCGCCCCCTGGACCCTAGAATGCATCGGTTAACGTCAACGTCACTTGTAGCCAGGAGCGACATTCATGAAGGTGCTGGTCCCCGTCAAGCGGGTGGTCGACTACAACGTCAAGGTGCGCGTCAAGAGCGATGGCACCGGCGTGGACATCGCCAACGTCAAGATGAGCATGAACCCGTTCGACGAGATCGCCGTCGAGGAGGCCGTGCGGCTCAAGGAGAAGGGCGTCGTGACCGAGATCGTCGCCGTCTCCTGCGGCGTCACGCAATGCCAGGAGACGCTGCGCACGGCGATGGCCATCGGCGCCGACCGCGCCATCCTCGTCGAATGCGCCGACGAACTGCAGCCGCTGGCCGTCGCCAAGCTGCTCAAGGCGCTCGTGGACAAGGAGCAGCCCGGCCTCGTGATCCTGGGCAAGCAGGCGATCGACGACGACTGCAACCAGACCGGCCAGATGCTGGCCGCCTTGGCCTCGCTGCCGCAGGCGACGTTCGCGTCGAAGGTCGAGATCGCCGACGGCAAGCTCAAGGCCACGCGCGAGATCGACGGCGGATCGGAGACGCTGGAGCTGTCGCTGCCGGCCGTCATCACGACCGACCTGCGCTTGAACGAGCCGCGCTACGTCACGCTGCCCAACATCATGAAGGCGAAGAAGAAGCCGCTCGAGATCGTCAAGCCGGCCGATCTGGGCGTCGACGTGACGCCGCGCATCAAGACGCTGAAGGTCAGCGAGCCGCCCAAGCGCGGCGCCGGGGTCAAGGTGGCCGATGTCGCCACCCTCGTCGACAAACTCAAGAACGAAGCCAAGGTGATCTGAGATGGCCGCTCTCGTCATAGCCGAACACGACAACGCGCACATCAAGGGCGCGACCCTCAACACCGTCACCGCGGCCCTGGCCTGCGGCGGCGAGGTGCATGTGCTGGTGGCCGGTGGCGATGCCGGTGCCGCCGCCGCGGCGGCGGCGCAGATCGCCGGCGTGGCCAAGGTGCTGCACGCCGATGCGCCGGGCTTGGCCCATGGCTTGGCCGAGACCGTCGCGCTTCAGGTCGTCGCCGTCTCCGGCCACTACAGCCACATCCTGTTCCCGGCCACGGCCGGCGGCAAGAACGTCGCGCCGCGCGTTGCCGCGCTGCTCGACGTGGCGCAGATCAGCGATGCGACGAAGATCGTCAGCGCCGACACCTTCGAGCGCCCGATCTACGCCGGCAACGCGGTCGCCACCGTGCAGAGCCTGGACAAGATCAAGGTCATCACCGTGCGCACGACGGGCTTCGACCCGGCCGCGGCCACGGGCGGCAGCGCCGCGGTCGAGACCGTCGCCGCGACGGCCGACGGCGGCAGCAGCCGCTACCTCGGCAGCGAGATCGCGAAGAACGATCGACCCGAACTGACGGCGGCCAAGGTCATCGTCAGCGGTGGCCGCGCGCTGGGCAGCGAAGAAAAGTTCATGTCGGTGCTGACGCCGCTGGCCGACAAGCTCGGCGCCGCGCTCGGCGCCAGCCGCGCCGCCGTCGACGCCGGCTACGCGCCCAACGACTGGCAGGTCGGGCAGACCGGCAAGATCGTTGCGCCGCAGCTCTACATCGCCTGTGGCATCAGCGGCGCGATCCAGCATCTGGCCGGGATGAAGGACAGCAAGGTCATCGTCGCGATCAACAAGGACGCCGAGGCACCGATCTTCAGTGTCGCCGATTACGGCCTCGAAGCCGACCTGTTCACGGCCGTTCCCGAACTGGTCGAGAAACTCTGACATTCCAATCCATCCAGGGCGCCCGCCGAGGCGCCCTTTTCATATCCGGAGACCCCCGATGAGCTACCGCGCCCCCGTCAAGGATCTGTTGTTCGTGATGAAGGAGCTGGCCGGCATCGAAGCCGCCGCCCAACTGCCCGGCCATGAGGAGGCGGGTTACGACACGGCCGCAGCCGTGCTCGAGGAATGCGCCAAGCTCGCCGAGGGCGTGATCGCGCCGCTGAACCGCGAGGGCGACAAGAACCCCTCGGCCTTCGCCAACGGCGAGGTGCGCACGACGCCGGGTTTCAAGGACGCTTTCAGGCAATACGCCGAGGGCGGCTGGCAGGGGCTGCAGCATCCGACCGAGTTCGGCGGCCAGGGCCTGTCCAAGCTGATCCACGCCGGCTGCGCCGAGATGATCAACGGCGCCAACCTCAGCTTCGCGCTGTGCCCGCTGCTGACCGATGGCGCGATCGAGGCGCTGCTGACCGCCGGCACGCCCGAGCAGCAGGCCACCTACATCCCGAAGATGGTCGACGGCAGCTGGACCGGTTCGATGAACCTGACCGAGCCCCAGGCCGGATCCGATCTGTCTCAGGTGCGCACGCGCGCCGAGCCGCAACCCGATGGCAGCTACAAGCTCTTCGGCACGAAGATCTTCATCACCTACGGCGAGCACGACCTCGCCGGCAACATCGTCCACCTCGTGCTCGCGCGCGTCGCCGGCGCGCCCGATGGCGTGAAGGGCATCTCGCTCTTCATCTGCCCCAAGGTGCTGGCCGACGGCAGCCGCAACGACGTCCATTGCGTGAGCATCGAGCACAAGCTCGGCATCAAGGCCAGTCCGACCGCGGTGCTGCAGTACGGCGACCATGGCGGCGCCGTCGGCTACCTCGTCGGCCAGGAGAACCGCGGCCTCGAGTACATGTTCATCATGATGAACGCGGCGCGCTTCGGCGTCGGCCTGCAGGGCATCGGCCTAGCCGAACATGCCTACCAGCAGGCGGTGGACTATGCGCGCGACCGCGTGCAGAGCCGGCCCGTCGACGGCTCGCTGCCGGCCGCCGCGGCCATCATCCACCACCCCGATGTGCGCCGCATGCTGATGACGATGCGCGCCCACACCGAGGGCTGCCGCGCGCTCGCGCTCGTCGCCGCGGCGGCCTACGACGCGGCCCATGCGCACCCGGATGCCGAGGCGCGCAAGCAGAACCAGACCTTCTACGAATTCCTCGTCCCGCTCGTCAAGGGCTACAGCACCGAGATGAGCCTCGAGGTCGCGAGCCTGGGCGTGCAGGTCCACGGCGGCATGGGCTTCATCGAGGAGACCGGCGCCGCCCAGCATCTGCGCGACGCCAAGATCCTGACGATCTACGAGGGCACGACCGCGATCCAGGCCAACGACCTCGTCGGCCGCAAGACCGGACGCGACGGCGGCGCCACGGCGCGCGGCATCGCGGCCCAGGTCGAGGCGACCGAGGCCGCGCTGGCGGCGCGAGCCAGCGCCGACGGCAAGGCGGTCGCCAAGCGGCTCGCGGCCGCGCGCATGGCCTTTCTCGACGTCGTGGACTTCATGTGCGCGCAGTCGCGCTCGCATCCGAACGCCGCCTACGCCGGCAGCGTGCCTTATCTGATGCTCGCCGGCAGCCTGCTCGCCGGCTGGCAGATGGCGCGCGCGCTGATCGCCGCCGAGGACCGGATCGCGGCCGGCCAGGACGTCGAATTCATGAAGGCCAAGGTCGTCACGGCGCGCTTCTACGCCGACCATATCCTCGTCAAGGCCGGTGCGCTGCGCGACAGCATCGTCGACGGCGCCGACGCCGTCACGGCGCTGGCGCTGGAGTCGTTCTGATGGCGCTGCCCGAGGTGCTGCGGCGCGTGCCGCTGCCGATCATTGGCGCGCCGCTGTTCATCGTCAGCAACCCGAAGCTGGTGATCGCGCAATGCCAGGCCGGCATCGTCGGCAGCGTGCCGGCGCTGAATGCGCGCCCGGCGTCGCAGCTCGACGACTGGCTGGCCGAGATCGACGAGACGCTCGCGGCCTGGGACCGCGACCATCCCGACCGCAAGGCGGCACCTTATGCGATCAACCAGATCGTGCACAAGAGCAACGACCGGCTCGAGCAGGACCTCGCCGTCTGCGCCAAGTACCGGGTGCCCATCGTCATCACCTCGCTGGGCGCGCGCACCGATGTCAACGAGGCGGTGCATGGCTGGGGCGGCGTCGTGCTGCACGACGTCATCAACGACGCGTTCGCGCGCAAGGCCGTCGACAAGGGCGCCGATGGCCTGATCGCCGTGGCCGCCGGCGCCGGCGGCCATGCCGGCGTGAAGAGCCCGTTCGCTCTGATCCAGGAGATCCGCGCCTGGTTCGACGGCCCGGTTGCGCTCTCGGGCGCCATCGCCAGCGGCGACGCCGTGCTCGCGGCGCTGGCCTGCGGTGCCGATTTCGCCTACATCGGCTCGGCCTTCATCGCCACGCTGGAGGCGAACGCGTCGGCGGCCTACAAGCAATGCATCGTCGACAGCACGAGCGACGACATCGTCTACTCGAACCTGTTCACCGGCGTGCACGGCAATTACCTGAAGGCCAGCATCGCCGCCGCCGGTCTCGATCCCGACCATCTGCCCGAAAGCGATCCGAGCAAGATGAATTTCGGCGGCGGCGAGGGCGCCAAGAAGGCCTGGAAGGACATCTGGGGCTGCGGCCAGGGCATCGCCGCCGTGAAGGACGTCGTCCCGGCGGCCGAACTGGTCGCGCGGCTCGCGCGCGAGCTGCGGGCGGCGCGCCGCCGCGTCGAGGCGCGGCTGGCCTGATCCGGCTGCATTTCAGCCCGGTATCAGGTCCGAATCGCAGCCGCTGCCCGAGGCGATCCAGCGCAGGGCCAGCTGGCGCGCCCAGGCCGCCGGCAGCCAGGGCAGCCAACGCCGCGGCGCTTCGACGACGCCGCAGCGGTAGCGGCGCTCGCTGTCGCTCCAGATCAAGGCCGCGCAGGCGCCGCGCAGGCGCCGGCCGGCGAGCATGCCCAGCGGGCAGGGCGCGGCCGCGCAGCAAAGGCCGCAGCCGTTGCAAGGCTCGCCCTCGGCCGGCTTGGCGGGCGCCGCCACGTGCAGCATGACGACGCGCCGCCCCGGCGCCGGAACTCGTTCGGAGCGCATGTGCGAAGTTTCAGGCGCCGCCACTGCCGTTTGTCAGCAAAACAGCAGGGATGGCGATGTCCAATTGCGGCAGAGAACAAAACCGCGTCGGTGCTACAGTCACCGGCTGAGACAAGTTCCAGGTCCTTCCCGTCCCCTTGCTGAGTAGTGAGACATGCAGCAAGGCGGGTCGCAATCCGCCAACCGGTGCAGCCGGGGCCGCGGAAGGTTGATCAACCCATCAGAGCTCCGGCAAACCTGGGGCGCAAGGTGAGCGAAAGATGATGCAGCAATACAGGTCCAACTCGTACCTGTTCGGTGGCAATGCACCGTACGTCGAGGAGTTGTACGAGGCCTACCTCGACAACCCGGGCAGCGTGCCCGACAACTGGCGGACCTATTTCGACAACCTCCAGCATGTGCCCGCCGCCGACGGCAGCGAGGCGCGCGATGTCGCCCATGCGCCGGTCGTCGAATCGTTCGCCCAGCGCGCCAAGGCCAACGCCTTTGCGCTGAAGGCCAGCGAGGCCGACCTCGCCGTCGCCCGCAAGCAGGTCCATGTCCAGAGCCTGATCGCTGCCTACCGCTTCCTCGGTTCGCGCTGGGCCGACCTCGACCCGCTCAAGCGCACCGAGCGCCCCCGCATCCCCGAACTCGAACCGGCGTTCTACGACCTGTCCGAGTCCGACATGGACATCTCGTTCTCGGCCGCGAACACCTATTTCAGCAAGGCCGAGCACCTGACGCTGCGCGAGATCCTGCAGGCGCTGCGCGAGACCTATTGCGGCACCGTCGGCGCCGAATACATGCATTGCACCGACCCGGCCGAGAAGCGCTGGTGGCAGGAGCGGCTCGAATCGGTGCGCAGCAAGCCGACGTTCAGCGCTGCCGAGAAGACCCATATCCTCGACCGCCTGACCGCGGCCGAAGGCCTCGAGCGCTATCTGCACACGAAGTACGTCGGCCAGAAGCGCTTCTCGCTCGAAGGCGGCGAGAGCTTCATCCCGAGCATGGACGAAGTCGTGCAGCGCGCCGGCACGCTGGGCGTGCAGGAGATCGTCATCGGCATGGCGCACCGCGGCCGGCTGAACGTGCTCGTGAACACGCTGGGCAAGATGCCGGCCGACCTGTTCGCCGAGTTCGACCACACGGCACCCGAGGCGCTGCCCTCGGGCGACGTCAAGTACCACCAGGGCTTCTCGAGCGACGTCACGACGCCCGGCGGCCCGGTGCACCTGAGCCTGGCGTTCAACCCCTCGCACCTCGAGATCGTCAACCCGGTCGTCGAGGGTTCGGTGAAGGCGCGCATGGACCGCCGCGGCGACAAGACCGGCAACCAGGTGTTGCCGGTGCTCGTCCATGGCGACGCCGCCTTCGCCGGCCAGGGCGTGATCATGGAAACGCTGGCGCTGGCGCAGACGCGCGGCTACTACACCGGCGGCACGGTGCATCTGGTCGTCAACAACCAGATCGGCTTCACGACCAGCGACCCGCGCGACACGCGCAGCACGCTTTACTGCACCGACGTCGTCAAGATGATCGAGGCGCCGGTGCTGCACGTCAACGGCGACGACCCCGAGGCCGTCGTCTGGTGCACACAGCTGGCGATGGACTACCGCCAGCGCTTCCGCAAGGACGTCGTCGTCGACATCGTCTGCTTCCGCAAGCTCGGCCACAACGAGCAGGACACGCCGAGCCTGACGCAGCCGCTGATGTACAAGAAGATCGGCCAGCATCCGGGCACGCGCAAGCTCTACGGCGACAAGCTCGTGACCCAGGGCGTGCTGCCGGCGACCGGCCCAGACGACATGGTCAAGGCCTTCCGTGCCGCGATGGACGAGGGCCGCCACACGGCCGATCCGGTGCTGACGAACTTCAAGAGCAAGTACGCCGTCGACTGGGCGCCCTTCCTCGGCAAGAAGTGGACCGATGCCGCCGACACCGCGCTGCCGCTGGCCGAGGTCAAGCGACTGGCCGAGCGGCTGACGACGATTCCCGGCAACTTCAAGGTGCATCCGCTGGTCGAGAAGGTCGTCGCCGACCGCGCGGCGATGGGCCGCGGCGAGATCAACGTCGACTGGGGCATGGGCGAGACGCTGGCCTACGCGTCGCTGGTGGCCAGCGGCTACGGCGTGCGGCTGTCGGGCGAGGACTGCGGACGCGGGACGTTCACGCACCGCCACGCCGTGCTGCACGACCAGAACCGCGAGAAATGGGACATCGGCACCTACGTGCCGCTGCAGAACGTCGCCGACGGCCAGGCGCCGTTCGTCGTCATCGATTCGCTGCTCTCCGAAGAGGCGGTGCTCGGCTTCGAATACGGCTATGCCAGTGCCGAACCCAACACGCTGACGATCTGGGAGGCGCAGTTCGGCGACTTCGTCAACGGCGCCCAGGTCGTGATCGACCAGTTCATCGCCAGCGGCGAGGTCAAGTGGGGCCGCGTCAACGGCCTCACGCTGATGCTGCCGCATGGCTACGAAGGGCAGGGGCCCGAGCACAGCTCGGCGCGCGTCGAGCGCTTCATGCAGCTCGCCGCCGACAACAACATGCAGATCGTGCAGCCGACCTCGGCGAGCCAGATCTTCCACCTGTTGCGCCGGCAGATGGTGCGCCAGTTCCGCAAGCCGCTGGTGATCTTCACGCCCAAGTCGCTGCTGCGCGCCAAGGACGCGACCTCGCCGCTGGCCGAATTCACGAAGGGTGAATTCAAGACCGTGATCGGCCCGAACCGGCCCGACATCGAGGCCGACAAGGTCAAGCGCGTGATCTGCTGCTCGGGCAAGGTCGCCTACGACCTGATGCGCAAGCGCGAGGAGAGGAAGGCCACCGACGTCGCGATCCTGCGCGTCGAACAGCTCTATCCGTTTCCGCACAAGGCCTTCGGCGCCGAGATGAAGCGCTTCCCGAATGCGAGCGAGGTCGTCTGGTGCCAGGACGAGCCGCAGAACCAGGGCGCCTGGTTCTTCGTCCAGCATTACGTGCACGAGAACATGCTCGACGGCCAGAAGCTCGGCTATGCCGGCAGGCCCGCGAGCGCCTCG
This sequence comes from Burkholderiales bacterium, assembly GCA_028868825.1. GTDB lineage: Bacteria > Pseudomonadota > Gammaproteobacteria > Burkholderiales > Burkholderiaceae_C > Rubrivivax. Next base: position 54,808 of record JAGWTU010000032.1, read on the forward strand.
CCCGCGGTCGGCTATTCGCACCTGCACCAGGAGCAGCAGAAGGCGCTGCTCGAGCAGGCCTTCGGCAAGCTCAAGGGCTTCGTCCTCGCGAAATAAACAATTCGAGAACTCAAATGGCAATCGTAGAAGTCAAGGTTCCTCAACTCTCCGAATCGGTCGCCGAGGCCACCCTGCTGACCTGGAAGAAGAAGCCGGGCGAGGCCGTCGCGATGGACGAGATCCTGGTCGAGATCGAGACCGACAAGGTCGTGCTCGAGGTGCCGGCGCCGGCCGCCGGCGTGATGGCCGAGCATGTCCAGCCCGATGGCGCGACGGTCACCGCCGAGCAGGTCATCGCCCGCATCGACACCGAAGGCAAGGCCGGCGCCGCGGCGGCTTCTGCTGCGAGTGCCCCGGCTGCGGCCGCGGCGCCTGCGGCTGCAGCGCCCGCATCCACCGGCAAGACTGGCGTCGCGATGCCGGCCGCGGCCAAGCTGATGGCCGACAACGCACTGGCCGCCGGATCGGTCGCCGGCACCGGCAAGGACGGCCGCGTCACCAAGGGCGACGTGCTCGGCGCGCTGGCCGCACCCCAGGCCGCGCCCGTCGCTGCCCCGGTGGCAGCGCCGGTCAACGCCGCCGTCGCGCGGCCGCTGCCTGCGGTCGCCGCGCCGCCGGCGCTCAACCTCGGCGACCGCCCCGAGCAGCGCGTGCCGATGTCGCGCCTGCGTGCGCGCATCGCCGAGCGCCTCGTGCAGTCGCAGTCGACGAACGCCATCCTGACGACCTTCAACGAGGTCAACATGGCGCCGGTGATGGAAATGCGCAAGCGCTTCCAGGACCGCTTCGAGAAGGAGCATGGCGTCAAGCTCGGCTTCATGAGCTTCTTCGTCAAGGCGGCCGTCGCGGCGCTGAAGAAGTACCCGATCGTCAACGCCAGCGTCGATGGCAACGACATCGTCTACCACGGCTATTTCGACATCGGCATCGCCGTCGGTTCGCCGCGCGGCCTCGTCGTGCCGGTCATCCGCAATGCCGACCAGATGAGCTTCGCCGACATCGAGAAGAAGATCGCCGAATTCGGCGCCAAGGCCAAGGACGGCAAGCTCGGCATCGACGAGCTCACCGGCGGCACCTTCAGCATCAGCAACGGCGGCACCTTCGGCTCGATGCTCTCGACGCCCATCATCAACCCGCCGCAGTCGGCCATCCTCGGCGTCCACGCGACCAAGGACCGCGCCGTCGTCGAGAACGGGCAGGTCGTCGTGCGGCCGATGAACTACCTCGCGATGTCGTACGACCACCGCATCATCGACGGCCGCGAGGCCGTGCTCGCGCTGGTGACGATGAAGGAAGCGCTCGAAGATCCTTCGCGGCTGCTGTTCGACATCTGAGGCCGCGGCGATGAGCAACCCCCCATTCGACGTCATCGTCATCGGCGCAGGTCCCGGCGGCTATATCGCGGCGATCCGCGCCGCCCAGCTCGGCTTCAACGTCGCCTGCATCGATGAATGGAAGAACGACAAGGGCGGCCCGGCGCCGGGCGGCACCTGCACCAACGTCGGCTGCATCCCGAGCAAGGCGCTGCTGCAGTCGAGCGAGCATTTCGAGCATGCCGGCCATGCCTTCGCCGACCACGGCATCGGGTTGAAGGACCTGCGCATGGACGTCGCGAAGATGCTGGCGCGCAAGAACCAGATCGTCAAACAGAACAACGACGGCATCCTCTACCTTTTCAAGAAGAACAAGGTCACGTTCTTCCACGGCCGCGGCAGCTTCGCCGGCGCGGTCGCCGGCGGCTACGAGGTCGCCGTCGGCGACGCGAAGCTCGTCGCGAAGCAGGTCGTCGTCGCCACCGGTTCGGTCGCGCGGGCGCTGCCGGGCACACCGTTCGACGAGGAGCGCGTGCTGAGCAACGACGGCGCGCTGCGCATCGGCGCCGTGCCGAAGAAGCTCGGCCTGATCGGCTCGGGCGTGATCGGGCTCGAGATGGGTTCTGTCTGGCGCCGGCTCGGCGCCGAAGTCACCGTGCTCGAGGCGCTGCCGACCTTCCTCGGCGCCGTCGACGAGCAGATCGCCAAGGAAGCGCACAAGGCGTTCACGAAGCAGGGCCTGAAGATCGAGCTCGGCGTCAAGGTCGGCGAGATCAAGAGCGGCAAGTCGGGTGTCGAGGTCGAATACACCGACGCCAAGGGCGCGGCGCACAAGCTCGCCGTCGACAAGCTCATCGTCTCGATCGGCCGCGCGCCGAACACGCAGGGGCTGAACGCCCAGGCGGTGGGCCTCGCGCTCGATGAGCGCGGCGCCATCGTCGTCGACGCCGAATGCCGCACCAACCTGCCCGGCGTCTGGGCCGTCGGCGACGTCGTGCGCGGGCCGATGCTCGCGCACAAGGCCGAGGAGGAGGGCGTCGCGGTGGCCGAGCGCATCGCCGGCCAGCATGGTCACGTCAATTTCGACACCATCCCCTGGGTCATCTACACGAGCCCCGAGATCGCCTGGGTCGGCCAGACCGAGCAGCAGTTGAAGGCGTCGGGCCGCGCCTACAAGGCCGGCGTGTTCCCGTTCATGGCCAACGGCCGTGCGCGCGCGCTCGGCGACACGACCGGGATGGTCAAGTTCCTCGCCGATGCCGCGACCGACGAGATCCTGGGCGTGCACATCGTCGGCCCGATGGCCAGCGAGCTGATCAGCGAGGCCGTGGTGGCGATGGAGTTCAAGGCCAGCGCCGAGGACATCGCGCGCATCTGCCATGCCCATCCGTCGCTGTCCGAGGCGACCAAGGAAGCCGCACTCGCGGTCGACAAGCGCACCTTGAACTTCTGACGCCTTGGCGGTCCGCGACCTCTACGAGGCCACGCTCGCCGAGCGCGGCTACCACAGCGACGCCGCGCAACTGCGCGCCGTCGCCGCGCTCGAGCGCTGCGAGCGCGAGTGGGCCGACTACAAGGCGCGGCGCAGCAATGCGCTGACGAAGCTCGTCGTGCGGCCGCCGATCCCGCGCGGCGTCTACATGCACGGCGGCGTCGGCCGCGGCAAGAGCTTCCTGATGGACTGCTTCTTCCGCGCCGTGCCGCTGACGCGCAAGACGCGGCTGCATTTCCACGAGTTCATGCGCGAGGTGCACCGCGAACTGCAGGACCTCAAGGGCACGGCCGACCCGCTCGACGAGCTCGGCCGGCGCATCGCGCGCCGCTACCGGCTGATCTGCTTCGACGAGTTCCACGTCGCCGACGTCACCGACGCGATGATCCTGCATCGGCTGCTGGTGGCGCTGTTCGCGAACCGCGTCAGCATCGTCACGACCTCGAACTTCCACCCCGACGAGCTCTACCCCAACGGCCTGCACCGCGACCGCATCCTGCCGGCGATCGAGCTGCTGAAATCGCATCTCGAGGTCATCGACGTCGACGCCGGCGTCGACTACCGGCAGCGCACGCTGGCGCAGATCGACTTCTACCATTGCCCGCTGGGCGCCGACGCCGAGGCGGCGATGGCGCGCGCCTTCGAGCGCCTGTCCGAGGCGCACGACGAGGATCCGGTGATGCAGATCGAGCACCGCAGCCTGCGTGCGCTGCGGCGCGCCGGCGGCGTCGTCTGGTTCGATTTCGCGACGCTGTGCGGCGGCCCGCGCTCGCAGAACGACTACCTCGAGATCGCCTCGCGCTTCCACACCGTGCTGCTCTCGGGCGTGCCGCAGATGTCGCCGCGGCTGGCCAGTGAGGCGCGGCGCTTCACCTGGCTGGTGGACGTGCTGTATGACCGCCGCGTCAAGCTGCTGCTCTCGGCCGCGGTGCCGGCCGAGCACCTGTACACCGAAGGGCCGCTGGCGCACGAGTTCCCTCGCACCGTCTCGCGCCTGCGCGAGATGCGCTCGGCCGAGTACTTGGCGCTGGCGCGGCGCGAGGTCGACACCGCGCTCACATGAAGACGACCGCATGGCGTGCCGCCGCCTGGCTGGCAGCGTTGGGCGCTGCCGCGATCGCCACTTGGCCCGCATGCGCCCGTGCCGGCGCGGCCGACGCGGCCGCCGAGCGGGCCACCATCGCCCGCCAGCGGCAGGCGCTGCTGGCGCGCTTCGCGGTGCAGGAGGCCGAGTGCCGGCAGCACTTCGTGGTCACGGCCTGCGTCGACGCGCTGCGCGAGCAGCGGGACCGCTCGATGCGCGCACTGCGCGAGCGCGAGATGCGGCTGGACGATGCCGAGCGTCACCGGCGCAGCGAGCAGGCGCGGCTGGATCTGGCGCAGCGGCAGGCGGCGGCGACCGCGCGGGCGGCCTCGTCGGCGCCGGCCTCAACGCTCGAACAGGCTGGCGAGGCTGAGCGGACCGAGCCGGATGAACCGAGCGCACCGGCCGAACCGGCCGGACGGGACGGACAGGCCGAGCAGGCTCGCCGAGCAGCCGCGCGTGAAGCAGACCGGCGCGTGCAGCAGCGGCAGGCGCAGGAGCGCAAGGCGCAGGCCGCGCAGGCGCGCGTGGCGCGCCGGCTGGCCGAGCGCACGCGCTCGGGCAAGGCGGATGCGCCACTGCCCGGGCCTTCGGCGCCTTGGCCCGCCCGGGCGCCCTCGAGCGTGGCGTCGGGCGGCAAGCCGCCGCCCTGAGGCACGGCCGGGATCGGTCTGCGGTCGCCCGCTGTGGCCAGTGCCCGGCGGCTACCGCAGCGCGTCGATGCGCGCCAGCGCCAGCGAGAGGTTGTCGCCGCCGCCACGGG
>JAGWTU010000004.1 GCA_028868825.1 Burkholderiales bacterium
TGTGCGGCGGCCGGCTCGTCGGCACGCTGGCCAGCGACGCGACGGTGTTCAGCTTCTACGCCAACAAGACGATCACGACGGGCGAGGGCGGCATGCTCGTCACGCGCGATGCGCAGCTCGCGCAGCGCGCGCGCACGATGCGGCTGCACGGCATGAACCGCGACGCCTTCGACCGCTTCACCGCGAAGGTGCCGAGCTGGTACTACGAGGTCGTGGCGCCCGGCTTCAAGTACAACCTCACCGACATCGCCGCCGCGCTCGGCATCCACCAGCTGCGGCGCGCCCATGACTTCCAGCGCCGGCGCGAGGCGCTGGCCGCGCATTACGACGCAGCGCTCGCCGGCCTGCCGCTGATCCTGCCGCCGCGCGCACCGGCCGGCGACAGCCATGCCTGGCATATCTACGCGGTGCGCCTGGCCGAGGGTGCCGGCATCGCGCGCGACCGCCTCATCGAGCGCCTGTACGACGCCGGCATCGGCTGCAGCGTCCACTACATCCCGCTGCACCTGCATCCGTACTGGCGCGAGCGCTATGCGCTGTCTGCGGCCGACTTCCCGCACAGCCAGCGCGCCTACGAGGCGATGGTGAGCCTGCCGCTGTACACGAAGATGACGACGGCCGATGTCGACCGCGTCGCTGCGGCGCTGCGCGCCGCGCTCGCCGCCGGCTGAGCGCGGCCCGGCGCGCAAGCCTGCCAGCCGATGGCCAAGCGCCTGTTCGACCTCGTCGTCTCGGCGTCGGCGCTGCTGCTGCTGGCGCCGCTGCTGGCGCTGCTGGCGCTGTGGATCAAGCTCGACAGCGCGGGGCCGGTGCTGTACCGCCAGCAGCGCGTCGGCCGCCATGGCGTGCCGTTCGAGATCCACAAGTTCCGCACGATGAGCGACGGCGCCGGCGGCCTGCCGCTGACCGTCGGCGCCGATGCGCGCATCACGCGCGCCGGCGCCTGGCTGCGCCGCACGCGGCTCGACGAGCTGCCGCAGCTCGTCGATGTGCTGCGCGGCCGCATGAGCCTCGTCGGCCCGCGCCCCGAGGTGCCTCGCTATGTCGCCCATTACCCGGCCGCGCTGCGCGAGCGCGCGCTCGCGGTGCGGCCCGGCATCACCGACCCCTCGTCGCTCGAATTCCTCGACGAGGCGGTGCTGCTCGAGCGCGCGGCCGACCCCGAGCGCGAGTACATCGAGCGCATCCTGCCGCGCAAGCTGCAGCGCGCCGCCGACTACGCCGACCACGCGTCGCTGGCCACCGACCTGGCCGTGATCTGGCGCACGGTGCGGCTGCTGTGGGGGCGGCGTTGACCTGCTCTGTACAATATCAAGCTCCAACTTTGAAACTGTACAAGCCGTGATCCCGCGCCACGCCGCCCGCACGCTGCAGCAGCTCGCGCGCGGCTTCCCGGTGCTGGCCGTCACCGGCCCGCGCCAGTCGGGCAAGACGACGCTGGTGCGCGCCGCCTTCCCCGAGCTGCCGCACGTCAACCTCGAGGACCCCGACACGCGCGAGCTCGCACTCGCCGATCCGCGGCGCTTCCTCGCGCGGCATGCCGGCGGTGCCATCCTCGACGAGGCGCAGCGCGCGCCGGCGCTGCTGTCGTACCTGCTGGGCATCGCCGACGCGGCGCCGCGCATGGGACGCTGGGTGCTGACCGGCTCGCAGGTGCTGGGGCTGCACGCGCCCATCGACCAATCGCTGGCCGGCCGCGCCGGCATGCTCACGCTGCTGCCGCTGGCCCAGCCCGAGCTCGGCGCCGGCGCGCCCGTCACGCTCGAGCAGCGGCTGTGGCAGGGCGGCTACCCGGCGCTGCACGCGGCACATCGCGAGGTCGATCCGCCGCATTGGTACGCCGCCTATGTCGCGACCTATATCGAGCGCGACGTGCGCCAGATCCTGAACATCGGCAACCTGCTGACCTTCCAGCGCTTCCTGTCGATGTGTGCGGCGCGCAGCGCGCAGCTGCTCAACCTCAACAGCCTGGCAGCCGATTGCGGCATCAGCCAGCCGACGGCGCGCCAATGGCTGACGGTGCTGCAGGCCAGCCACCTCGTGACGCTGGTGCCGCCGTACCACCGCAACTTCGGCAAGCGGCTCGTCAAGTCGCCCAAGCTGTATTTCCTCGACAGCGGGCTGCTGTGCCACCTGCTGCGCATCGGCTCGCCGCGGGACCTGGAGGTGCACGCCGCGCGCGGCGCCGTGTTCGAGACCTGGGCCGTCGCCGAGACGCTCAAGCACCGCTACAACCGCGGCCTGCCGGCCGACCTGCATTTCTGGCGCGACAACCACGGCCTCGAGGTCGACCTCGTCTTCGAGCATCGCGGCCGGCTGCACGGCGTCGAGTGCAAGTCGGGGGCAACCTATGCCGCCGACTGGATCGCGCCGGCGCGCCGCTGGCGCGATGCGGCTGGCGCCGCCGGGGCCGAGGCGGCACCGCCGCTGCTGCTCTACGGCGGCGAGACCAGCCACGAGCGCGCCGACCACGGTGTGCTGAGCTGGCGCGATCTCGGCATGGAAGGGTCGCCGTGAACGACGCATCGCCCTCGCCGCCCGCGGCACCGTTGCCGCTGTCGTTCTGGCAGCGCGTCGATCTGCTGCTGGCGCGGCTGCGTCCGCATCGCCGGCCGCTGTCGATGGCGGTCGACGCAATCGTCGTCGCCGCCTGCTGGAACATCACCTATCTGTTCCGGCTCGGCTTTGAGCGCTGGATCAGCGCGCGGCCGCATTACGACGGCTGGGTGCTGCTCGGTGTCGTCGCCGTCTATCTGGCGGCCGGCGTTGCCTGCAAGGTGCCGCAGAGCATGTGGCGCTTCTCGGGCTTCGCCGAGATCAAGCGGCTGACGATGGCCTGCGCCATCGGCGGCGCCTTCAGCGCCGCGTTCGTGATGGGTCTCGGGCTGACCCAGGTGCCGCGTGCCGTGCTGGCGCTGGACCCGGTCGTCTCGCTGATGGGCCTGGCGATCGTGCGCATCGCCTACCGCATGACATACGAACATGCACGCTCGCGCATCGCCGGCAGCGACGGCACCGTGCGGCGTGCGCTCGTGCTCGGCGCCGGCGCCGCGGCGCGGCTGCTGCTGGCCGGTCTGCAGCAGCAGGGCTGGACCGTGATCGGCCTGCTCGACGACGACCCGGCCAAGCTCGGCGCGCGCATCGGCGGCGTGCCGGTGCTGGGCCCGCTGGCGCTGCTCGCCGATGCGGCGCCTCATCATGGATCGGCGCACGCGGCGGCGACCCATCTCGTGGTCGCGATGCCGTCGGCGACGCCGGCGCAGCGCCGGCGCGCCTTCGACCTCGCCTCGGGCACCGGGCTGCCGGTGCTCACCGTGCCCAGCGCCGACGAGCTGCGCACCGGCAAGACCCGCGTCGAGCGGCTGCGCGACATCGAGGCCGAGGACCTGCTCGGGCGCGCGCCAGTGGTGCTCGACGAGGCCGGCATCGCGCAGACGCTGAACGGCAAGGTCGTGCTCGTCACCGGCGCCGGCGGCAGCATCGGCAGCGAGCTGTGCCGGCAGGTGGCGCGCTTCGGGCCGGCGCGGCTCGTGCTGTACGAGATGAGCGAGTTCAACCTCTACACGATCGAGCAGGAACTGACGGAGACATTCCCCGATCTGCCGCTGCTGCGTCTGATCGGCGATGTCAAGGACCTGGCCCATGTGCGCCAGACCATGGCGCGGTGGCGGCCTCAGGTCGTCTTCCACGCCGCCGCCTACAAGCATGTGCCGCTGATGGAAGCGCACAACGCCGCCTCGGCGCTGCGCAACAACACGCTCGGAACCTACCATGCGGCTCTCGCGGCGGCGGAATGCCATGCCGAACGTTTCGTCTTGATCAGCACCGACAAGGCGGTCAATCCGACCAACGTCATGGGTGCGACCAAGCGTGCGGCCGAGATGGTGATCAGCCAACTCGCCTCCGAGCATGCCGGTACGCGATTCATGGCCGTGCGATTCGGCAATGTGCTGGGCAGCAGCGGCAGCGTGATCCCCAAGTTCAAGGAACAAATCGCGCGGGGCGGTCCGGTGACGGTGACGCACCCGGACATCATTCGCTACTTCATGACCATTCCGGAGGCCGTGCGCCTCGTGCTACAGGCTGCGGCCATCGGCGAGAGCGGGCAGGTGCTGGTATTGGACATGGGCGAGCCGGTGAAGATCGTCGATCTGGCGCGTGATCTGATCCGGCTTGCCGGTCACACAGCGTCCGAGATCCCGATCGTGTTTACGGGGCTGCGACCTGGCGAAAAGCTGTACGAGGAATTGCTTGCCGACGACGATGCCACGCTGCCAACCCGCGTGGCACGCCTGCGTATCGCGAAACTCGACGATGGCGCTGCAGGGCTGTCCGAGCTCTTGGAATGGGCGGCCGCCCGGCAGGACGATGACTTGAGCGAAGTGCGAATTCGCCTGCGTGCGGCGGTGGCGCAATACAGACCGCGGATCCTCGACTGACACCGTCGTTCAGAGGGCGGTCGAAATCCCGACCCGATGCTCAAAGCTTGGATCACGGGTCGAACGAGAGCGCGGCCGCCGATGCAGCCCCATCCGCATCGTCCGTATTTCATGGCCCGTGAGTTAGGTGCACAGATCTTCTGTTTCAAGATCTTGATCTTGTTACAAACTGAGAGCACTATTTGCGGCCCTTCCAAGAGAATCTTGCCTGCCGCGGGAAACTTCCCGCGATGCAGATGATCTTCGTCAGGATGCAAAGATCCGGCGCCTGCGCAGTGGATGAAATGGCCCGACGCTGTCGGGCGAATCGCATCGGCTTGTTGGCTAGCGCCATACGGAGCAGTCGATGTTCCTGAAGAGCCTGAATCCGGCCGATGTGAAAGACGTGGCATTGGCTGTACGACTGTATTGCGAGGATCCAAGCTACTCGCTGCAAACCTTCGGACGCCTGCCGGATACGGAGAGTTCGGCGGAAATCATTCGTGCCTGTCCGGTGGGCTGTCTTCCCGAGGACAGGCTCGCCTTCGCGGCATTCGACAAGGCTGATCCGGTGGCCTTGCTGCGCGTTCTGCGCAGATGGCCCGAGCCCGAGATTGCGACGATAGGCCTGTTGCTCGTCTCGCCCCGAGATCGGCGGCGGCATCTGGGATGCCAGATTGTCGAGCAACTCAGTCGCAAGGCCCGCAATTGGGCTGGAATTCGACGTTGGCGCATCGTGGTTCTCGAGGTCAATCAGTCCGCGTTGCAGTTCTGGCGTCACCTCGGATTCGATGTCGTGCGCGAGGGGCAGTCCAAACCCGATCTGAAATCCACTCTGACGGTGATGGAGCGGGAGATCAAGCACCGGCCCTTTTGCCAGCGACCGGGTCATCAACCGCGGCAAGAGTTGGCGGGGAAGGCGAGCTGGCTGTCGGCGCGATTGCCTCGGCCCTGACCGAGTGTTGGTTGCATGGAGGTCATGCAAGCCGCGTCGCTCAGCAATCGATACTCTGCACCGTGAACGACGCGGGCGTTAGCCCCGCGATGTGGCGTTCGTAGATCTGGGTCAGTAGCGATTCGAAATCGCGCGTGTATCGGCGCGTGTCGAATAGGCGTGAACTCGTGCGTGCCGATCCGAAGCGTGCGCGTAGCGCGGCCAGTCGGTGCGGGTCGATGGCCAGCGACAGGGCCAGCGATTCGTAATCGGCCACGCTTCGAGTCACGCAATCGGCGGCACCGATCGCATGAAGCAGGCTGGATGCGACGCGTCCCGCAAACGCCTGGCATTCCAGCGTGACCAGGGGCAATCCAACCCAGAGGGCGTCGCTGGCCGTCGTGTGGGCGTTGACCGGCCAGGTATCCAGGAAGAGGTCCGCGCAGACCTGTCGTGCCAGATGTTCGTCCGGGGGCATCCGTGGCGCGAAGACGAGTCGCGATGGATCGAGGCCACGGTGGGCCGCCTCCATTCGAAGGTGGGGCGCCAAATCGGCGTTGTCGTCGAGCAACCAGAGCACGCTGCGGGGCGTTTTCGACAGCAGTCTCATCCAGACGTCGAAGACCTGCGGCGTGATCTTGTAGGGGCTGTTGAAATTGCAGTAGACGAACCCAGCCTCGGGCAATCCGAGTTCGGCGCGGCCATAGCGGCGCGTCGAGACGGTCCGGCGATCGTCGTTGCACTGATAGCAGCAGGGCAGGCGGGCGATGCGCTCGGTGTAGTGCCGTTCGTGCTCTGGCGGCAGCGTGATGGCGTCGGCGATCAGGTAGTCGATCTGATGCATCCCCAGCGTACCCGGGTAGCCGAGGTAGCTCAGCTGAACCGGAGCGGCGCGAAGACCCAATATGCCGGGACGGCCCTGATTCGTGTAGCCCTTGAGATCGATCGCGATATGGACGCCCTCATCGCGCATCGCCGACGCCGTCTCGGCATCCGAGAGGGAGCGGACATCGACGTAGCGGTCGAAGGCCCGCTGCAGGCGCTGCTGATAGCGGTCGCCAGTGGCCGGTCCATACGAATAGGCGAGGAGTTCGAAACGTGATCGGTCGAAACAATCCAGCAGGCCGGCCATCAGATGGGCCGTCGCGTGCTCGTGAAAATCGGATCCGACCCAGGCCACGCTGATGCGCTCACGAGCCGATGGTCGGTGGCTCAGCCGTCCATCGGCAGCGGCGACCTGTCGGGCGGCATAGCTGCATGCGCTGGTGCATTGGAGCGCCGGATCGTCGATGACGGCCAGCGTCAGGAACGGCGTCGCGGCCGGCCTGCCCGCATGGATTGCCCCCTCGAGCGCTTCGACGCTTGCGGCCCGCAGGCGCCAGTCGGCCTGCATCATCTCGGCGTACAGCGCCCTGCCCAGCGTGTACGGATGGCCGGGATCGATGGCCAGCGCCGCGCGCGCATCGGCAGCCGCATCCGGATAGCGCCGTGCACGCAGCCAGAGGTCGCTGCGATTGGCGTAGGCGTCGGCAGCGGTAGCCGGGTCGGTTTCGCGCAGTTCGACCGCCCGCGTGAAACTGCTCAGGGCCCCGGTCATCCGGCCCGTGCCAACTTGGGCGACGCCGAGATTGTTGTGTGCGGCGGCCAGATCCGGGCTCAGCTTCAACGCATCCAGGTAGCACGCGATGGCCGGTTCGATTTGATTGAGCGCCGCGAGCGCGGCGCCCATGCCGTTATGGGCCTCGGCGTAGGCCGGTCTCAGCGCAATGGCCCGTCGGTAGTCTTGCAGCGCCTGTTCGATCCGGCCTCGGTGCAGGTGAAGTGCGCCCCGATTGCTCCAGGCTTCGGCATAGTCCGGGTCGCATTCGAGGGCCTGGTCATAGCTGCGCTCGGCCTCGTCGATGCGGCCGAGCCGCCACAGCGTCAGCGCGCGGGCATTGTGTGCCGCCGCGTAGTCGGGCGCGCGCTGCAGCAGCCGATCGAAGGCCAGCAGTGCCTCGTCGTGGCGCTGCATTTCCTGCCACGCGATGCCGAGGTTGTTGGCGGCTCGCAGATTGGCCGCATCGGATTGGACGGCTTGACTCAGGTATTGCAGTGCGTCGGAGTGACGGCGCAACCGCAGGCAGGCGACCCCCAGGCCGGTCAGCAGCTCCGGGTCCGCGGGGGCGGCGGGCAGCAGGCGAGCGTAGATGTCGTGGGCCGCTTGATGGCGTCCGGCCGCCAGGCTCAGGTCGGCCTGCGCCTGCAAGAAGGGCGCGGTTTCGGCGCTCAGCGCCATCATGCGGCCGAGGCAATCCGCGGCGTCGCCTGGCCGCCCCAGGCCGCGGTAGGCCGCGGCCAGGTTCTGCCAGGCCAATGCGACATCCGGATGGACGCGCAGCGCGCGCTCGATGCAGTCCGCCGCGCCGGCCGCATCGCCCCGTTGAAGTGCCGCGACGCCGAGCATGTGCAGGGCGTCGAAATGAGCGGGGTGAACCGTGAGCAAGGACCGATAGCCGCGCTCCGCGGCTTGGAGATCGCCAGCGGCATGGGCCGCGTAGGCCTGATCGAATTGTGCCGCCGCATCCATCGTTGCGTCGCCCTCCTCGACTCAGGTCAGGGCACTTTCGGGCGCCTCGGGTGTGGGCAGGGTCAGCACCTCGGCCAGACTGGTCTCGCCGGCCCAGAGCTTGCGCAGACCGTCGTGCTGGAGCGGGCGGAATCCGGCTGGCTCGCAATCGCGCAGGTTCCTGGGTGAGAAATCGCCTCTCGAGAGTTGCTGGCGCAGGGCGTCCGTCGTGGGCAGGAACTCATGGACCCCGACGCGGCCACGGTAGCCCGTGCTCGCGCACTGGGCGCAGCCCACGGGATGGCGGCCCGCGTAAGTCGAGGCATCCAGTCCTTGGCGTGCCACCACTTTGAGGATCGGTGCCGGTAAATCGGCCAGATCGAGGGGCAGGGCGCAGGCCTTGCAAAGGCGGCGCACCAGACGCTGCGCGATCACACCGCGTACGCTCGCCGCAAGCAGGAAGGGCTCGACGCCCATGTCCACCAGGCGCACGAAGGCCGAGGCGGCATCGTTCGTGTGCAGCGTCGACAGCACCTTGTGGCCGGTGAGCGAGGCCTGGATCGCGATCCTTGCGGTCTCGGTATCGCGGATCTCGCCGACCATGATGGTGTCCGGATCGTGTCGCAGGATCGCGCGCAGCGCGGCGGGGAACGTGAACCCGATGTCGGACTGAACCTGGAACTGGGTCACGCCGGGAAGCTGGTATTCGACCGGGTCCTCGACCGTCAAGACCCGCGTATGGGCGATGTCGGTCGCGGCCAATGCCGCGTAGAGCGTCGTGCTCTTGCCCGACCCGGTCGGACCGGTGACGAGGATGATGCCGTCGGCCGAAGTCAGCCAGGTTTGCAGCAGGGCCAGGTGATCCGCCTCGAGCCCGAGTGCAGCGAGTTGGAACCGACGATGTTCGGTCTTGGGCAACAGACGCATCACGACCGATTCGCCGTGGACGCCGGGTATCACCGACACCCGGACTTCGGTCTCGATACCCGCGGCCCGGGTCGAGAATCTCCCGTCCTGGGGCAGGCGGCGCTCGGCAATGTCGAGGCCGGCTATGAGTTTCAGCCGGCTCGTTACCGCGTCGAATTTGACCCGGGGATGGGTTTCGGCATTGCGCAGTTCGCCGTCGACCCGAAACCTCACCGCGAAATCCTGTTCGCTCGGTTCGATATGAATGTCGGAGGCGCCCAGGTCCGTGCCGCGCGCCATCATCGAGGCCACGAATTCGACGATCGGTGCGTCCTGCGCGAGCTGGCGCAGGTCGAGTGTCGCGCCACGCGTGGCGGCGTCGGTCTCGGCATTGCGAGCGTACAGACCGGCCAGTGCCGCGGTCAGATCCTGACCGGCGGCCAGCATCGGCTGGATGGTCCGGCCGCCTGCGCGTTGGCGCGCGAATTCGAGCAGTTCGGGCAGCAGCGGATCGCGTGCGACGAGGATCAGCTGGTCCGCTCCGGCCGGGCTCAGGAAAGCCTCCCAGCGGCGCGCAAGCGCCTCAGGTAGGGTGTAGGCCTCATTGAGCGAATTGGCGGCCCTGCGCGCGATTTCGGGCTGTTCACCGCGGCGCCACAGCGGCAGCGACAGCTGCGCGGCCAAGGTCTCGTAGAGGGTGGCTTCCGAGACCACACCATGGCGTACCAGGATCGCGCCGAGGCGCTGTCCCGGGGGGCCTGCGGCTTGCTCGGCGAGGGCACGCTGCAGGTCGGCGTCGGCCATCGCGGCGCGCGCGATCAGCATCTGTCCTATGAGCATGATGCGGAATTCTCAGGCAAAAAAAAGCGGGGGCCGAGACCCCCGCTTGGACTACCGGTAATGCGCTTGCGCGGATTACTTGTTGGTTGCGTCGGCCGCGCGGTTGTAATCCGGGCCGTCGTCACCTTGCGAACCGGAGGCTTCGACGAAATTGCCGTTGCTCGGGTTGAAGATGTAGTTCTGGATCCGGATCGACGAGCTCGGGGCCGTGATGCGCAGGCGGGCATTGCCACCGACGTCATTGGCACCGAAGGTCGGCGCAGAAGCCGTCGCCGCAGCATTCAGGGCCGCATCGATCTTGTCCGACGTGTAGTAGCGGACTTCGTTCGGCTTGAACGGGCCCGACTTGCCGTCGACAGAGCTGACCACATCCAGCAGCGAGCTCGCGCCCAGCGTGCCGTTGGCCAGCAGGGCCTGCACCACCGGCGACACGGTCTGCACCGGGTCGGTGTTGATCACGCGCAGGATGGTGTACCAGCCCGACGCGGTCTTGACGACGCCCGGCAGGTAGTTGCGCACGTCGACGCGGACGCCGTTGGACTGCAGGTTGTAGATGTTCGACGGGCAGACCGGGTTCGCGGCTTCCAGCGAGTTCGCGTACTTGCCGAGCGAGCCACCGGTGACCATGAACTGGCTGACCGGGATCACGTTGGCGTTGGTCGACGCGTAGCACAGGTTCACCGGCGAGGCGGCCGTGTTCGGGGCACCGGCCAGGGCGGCCACGTTGGCGGCCGAAAGGGTCACCGTCGCGGACTTGCCATCGGCGGCGATCGTGCCGGCGGCCAGGGTCGTCGTGCAGTCGGCGTTCAGGCTGGCGAAGAAGCTGCCACCGTTGGCGGCGGTCTGGAAAGCGCCGGCGACGTTGATCGTCAGCGCGTTCGCCTCAACCACGCCAGCGCCGGTGTTCGGGTTGGTGCCGAACGTCGGGCCCTTGCTCGAGTAAGGAGCGGTGCCGTTCAGGTCGAACAGAACCGACTTGTCCTTGACGCTGACCTGACCGATGTTCAGCAGGCTGGTCGAGGCCAGGGTGACGTCACCGTCGTTCGTGAAGAACTTGCCCAGCGACGGGATCAGCACGTCGACCCTGCCCTTTTCAGGCGTGGTGTAGGTTGCCGAATCCTTGGCGGTCACGCTCAGCGCGACGCTGGCCTGGACGATCGGGGTCGTGTTGCTCAGCGGAGCCAGGTTGAAGTTCGAATCGAACTCGACGCCAGCGGCGTTCGTCAGCTTGACCGCGACCAGGACCGAGGCGACGTCATTGCCGCAACCGTTCGTCAGTGCCGGGGCACCGAGGATCGTACCCACGTTCGTGATCTGAACCGGACCGCCCGAACCCAGAACGATCTGCGAACCGACGGTGTAGTTGGTCGCGACCGTGAAGGTGGCCGACAGCGTCTTGCTGTCCGCGCTCAGGCTGACCGACGACGGATTCAGCAAGTTGTTGTTCGACGGGTCGGTCAGCGCGATGTTCGCCAGCGCGGGCGCCGCGACGAACGTGCCGCCCGACGTCAGCGTCCAGCTGATCGTGAAGCTGTTGGGGTTCGCATTCGTGCCGGACAGCGGCAGGGCGAGCGCGTAGTTGATGGTCGGCGCGGTCAGGACGACGGCGTTGGTGCCGAACACTTCGGACGCGTAATTCTTGTAGGACGCTTGGATCACACCGGCGCTGGCGGTGGTGGCGACACCGGCGAACGCGCTGGCCAACAGGGCAGAGAGTACTTTACGATTCATGAAATTCCTCATTTGTTTCAAGAGATGACATCTCAACAAGCACGCCGAGTCCCGAAGTGTCTCGTCAGCGGCCGCTGCACCTGTTCGATGTGACAGCTGCGCCGAGTATACATACTGCAAAACGTCGCGCAACGGTAGAAGTCGGGTGTTGTTGAGTTGGTTGTTGCTTCGGAACCACTGCATTGTTGCAGTGGATTCCGCAGAAGGACAGCTGTGACTTTGGATAGGCTGAACGCCTTTGTCGCAAGTCTTGGCTGGCCCGTTGTGGGTCCTCGATCAGTCACGGGCGTCTTGTCGCGTTCTGTAGCTCCTTCAAAATTTGCTGATCGGTCACCGGCGCGCCCTCCGGGGCGTTGCGGTTCGCATTGGAACGCTGTGCGGCCGACGCAGGCGTCGCAGGTGACACCAGTGTCGGTGGTTTGTTGGAAGTATTACCGAAATTCGGACGATTGCCGACCCCGGAGCGAGACAAATCGCGCTCCGAAGCCCGATCCGCAGCAGAAGCCGCGGACGCCGGAGCCGCCGGCGGCAATTCGTAGGGCCGGGGCGTCGCGACCATCGACTGGTTCGCATCCACAGGAGGTGTCGCGACGCCGGCCTCCCGCGGTGGGCGCAGCCCCTGCGTCGCCGTCTTCGCTTCCCATGAAAACTGGTGACGAAATGCGTCCGTAATGGCCCTGGCCTCGAATTCGTCGGCCACCACGTAGGGGGTGATCAGCACCACCAGTTCGGTGCGGTCGCGGGTGTTGTTGTGGCTCTTGAACAGATTACCCAGCACCGGAACATCCTTGAGCAGGGGCACGCCGGTCTCCGCATTCGACGCGGTCTCCTGCATGAGGCCGCCGAGCAGCACGGTCGCACCGTCGGTGACCGACAGCTTGGTCGAGATCTTGCGCGTCGCGATCGTCGGCGAGGCGGTCACACCCGAGAGCGTGGCGCTGGCGGAGCTGACTTCCTGTTCGACATCGAGGTCGATGCGACCGCCCGCATGGATCACCGGCCTGACCTTCAAGATCACGCCGGTCGAGCGGTACTGAATGGTCTGCAGGATGCCGGATTGCAAGGTCGTGCCGGTGCCTCCGCCCGGTACGCTCGTGCCGGTCGTACCGACGCTTTGTTGCGAGGTGACGATGGGAACCTCGGAGCCGACCTCGATCGATGCCGATTCGCCGTTGCGCGCCATCACGCTCGGATTGGCCAGGATGCGGACCCGGCTCGTCGACGCAAGGGCGTTGAGCAGGGCGCGCGGCGACGTGCTCCCGGCCGCGGTGACGACCGCCGCGAGGCCACCGATCCCGGCGGTGCCGAAAGCGCCGATCGTGCCCAGGTTGACGTTGTAGCCGCCGGTCTGGAACTGGTTCACCATCCACTCGAATCCGAGCTGCTCGCCGGTGTTGAGATGGACCTCGGCGATGGTTACCGAAACCAGCGCGCTGCGCGGCGGGCGGTCCAGTTCCTGCAGCAGGCCGAACCACTGCTGGTATTCGTTCGGACTGCCCTGGATGATCAGCGTGTTGCTGCCGGGATTGACGACCACGCGCGATCGGACCGAGCCAGGCGTGGCCTGGGTTCCGGTGGCCGGATTCATCACGTCCTGCAGCGTCTTGGCGAGTTCGGTGGCGTCCAGATTGCGCACCGCGTAAGTGAAGTAGCCGGCGCTTCCCCGGCCGCTGGCCGGCTGGTCCAGCTCGGTAGCCCAGCGCAGCACGTAATTCAGGATTTCGTCGCTGCGCGCGAAGACCAGCACCGAATTCAGCGGCGGTATCGGCAGCAGGATGATCGGCGCCTGTGCCGCCGCCGATGTGGCGACCGAGTACCCCTGCGCCTGCAGGACTTCGGTCAGGCGCTTCGCCATCTCGTCGGCGGCCCAGAACAGCGGCGCGATGCGCGCACTCGAGCGCCCCCGCATCACGGGCTTGTCGAGGACCTTGATCGCCTCGATCGCAGCCGCGACGTCGTCGCTCTGCCCGCTCAGCAGCACGGCCTGGTTGCCGAGGTCGTCCTGAATCTGCAGCCGTTGGCCGAAGACCGTGCGCAGCCAGCCGCTGACGGTCGCAGGGCTGACTGCCTCGAGGTCGACGATCTGGAAGACCGGCCGCAGCGCCGCAGGCACTTCGGGCAGCGAGCGGCCGCGTCGCACCTCGGGGATGAAGCCGGCGTTGCCCTGGCCGGGCGTGATGCGCACGAGTCCGTTGTACTCGGTGACCATGATGCCGAACGATTTCAGCACCGCCTTCGCGGCGTCGTACAGGCGGTTCGCCGAGAGCGACTTGCCGGTCTTCAGGCTGACCAGTTCCTTGCGTTGGGCGATCGCGGGGTCGACCGAAATGTTGCGCTTGAGGATGGTCGCAAAGACGGTGTCGATGAAGACGGGCAGCGGCAGCTGCTCGAGCGCGACAGCCGTCTCGAGCGTCTGGTCGGCGGCCGGCGGCGGGCTGTCGGGCGACGGCAGCGCGACCTCGGCGCCCACGGGTGGTGAAGGCGGTGTCTGGAACAAGCGGGCGGTTGCGGGTCGAACCGGCGCTTCGAGGCCGGACGCCGTCGATGCCGGTGCCTGGGGCGCCGGCAGGGCAGTGGAGCCGGTGTTCGCGACCTCGGCAGCCGTGGGCTCGCGCGGGGGCAGGACGGGTGGCGGAACGGCTACGCAGCCACCCAGTCCGCTCAGGGCTGCCGTCATCAGCCGCAGGCGCAGGCGTTTGTGGGATGCGGTTTGCCGGGATTTCACGGTCATGGCTCGATCAGGTAAAGAGTGCGCCGGAGCCCGCGCGGGCTCTGGATTTCGATATGGCCGGGCTGGATCGATTTGATGCGGTCGCCGTCCGGAAGAAGGTCCCCCACGTGCAGGCGCAACGGGACCTGGCTGCCGCTGGTCAGCACCGCATAGCTCTCGTTGTCGCGTACCACCAGTGCCGCCAGACGCCACGTCGATTCGGCGCCCGGTGCAGTTCCCGGCCCCGGCGTTCCCGGCAGGCCCATTGTCGCCGGCGCGGCGCTCTTCAGACCGAGCGGGTCGGCGGCCGCCACGCGCGCGGCCATCGCCTGCGGCGAGTGCAGACGGGGATCGGGTGCCGGCGACACGTCGTTCGCGCTCACCGGGACGGCCGGCGTTGCCAAAGCCGGCGGTCGGTGCCACCACCAGCCGGCGGCCGCCGCGGCCGTCCAGCAGGCCAGCGCCAGCAGCGCGCGCGCGCTGCGGCTCATCGAGCGGCCCCGGTGCGCAACAGGACGGGCACCGACACGACCATCTCGACGCGCCGGCTGCGACCCTGCACATCGATGTTGTCGACGCGGGCCAGCTGGCCGCCGCCCTCGATCTGCACCAGCGCGTTTTCAAGCGCGTTCGGCGCGAGGTCGAAATTGACCGTCGCACGGGCACGCAGGGCGGGCAGCGCGTCCACGCCCGATGCCGCCGGCTCGGACTGCAGCGGCAGCAGGGTCACCGTCGCGTGCGCAGCACCCGCGCTGCGTATCGCATTCGTGAGCCAGTCGCGCAGCCGCGCCTGGGCCTGCGCTTCGGTCGGCGATTGCCACAGACGGGCCCGCAGCGCATCGCGCTGGGCAGCGGCCTGATGGGTGCGTGCGGCCCAGTTGTCGTGGTCGCTGCTGGCGGCGAGCAGGGCGGCGCGGGCGCGCACCTGTGCCACTTCGGCGTCCAGGCGCTGATGGGCGTCCCACCCTCGCGCGGCCAATTCGCCGGCGATGATGAGGGCCGCTACCGCGATCAGCACGAGCAGGCGACGATCGAACGTCGGGGGGCGGAACCAGGCGGTGCGCGTCATCTTGTCAGCGGATGCCGGCGAGCTCGCGCGCGTTGCCCGAACCGGTGGGGGGGGGCGCGAGCTCCGCGATGGTCGCACTCAGACTGAGCGAATTGCCCGCGCTGTCCTGTCCCACGCGCAATGCGCTGAGGCCGGGCACCGCCTCGAGGCGCCGCGTGATGTCGAGCAGCGTCATCTCGCGATCGGGCAGCTCGAGGGTCAGCTTCAGTTGACCGCTGCGGTAGTTCCATTCGAGCAGGCGCGCGGCGGTCAGGGTCGCGGCCGTGGCCCCCGCTCCGCCTGGTGCCGAACCCGGCAGGGCGGGTGTGCCGCCAGCCTTGGCCGTCGGCGCGAAGATGCCGCTGGCCGCGACCCGATCCAGCAACTCGAGCTGCGACAGCCGTGGCACGAGGGCCTGCAAAGCATCGAGCTCCGCGTGGACCCGCTCGTAGCGGGCCCGGGCCTGGAGCGACGCCTCGCGTTCTCGGCGCAGCGTTTCGAGTCGGGTGCTGTCGGTCTCGAGTTGCTGGACGGCTTGCCACTGCGCGCCGATACCGGCGCAGGCCACGGCACCGAGTGCCAGCGCCGCGGCTTGCCAGCGCCAGCCGCGCCAAGGGTCGCCCGCCGGCAGGCTGTCGCCCGCCAACCAACCCGGCCCGGGGCGGGGCGAGCAAGCCAGGGTGGCCGGTTGGGGCAAGGCATGCGATTGCGGGTCGACACCGCATCCGCGGGCGAAGAGCTGCCAATCGCTGTCTTCGGGTTCGCGCTCGAACCAGCGGCTGTGTTGCAACTCGCCATCCGCCCAGAACTGGGCCTCGTAACCGGGCGTGCGCCGCAACAGGCGCAGCCCTTGCCCGGGTGGCTCCAGCGCCGGCTCGGGCCATGCACGGCTGCGCAGCGGGCCTTGCAACCCGGGTTCCAGCGTCCAGGCCCAGACCTGTACGTTGCCGCCCGCCTGCACGCGGCACAGGTAGGCGTAAGGGCGCGGCGGCAGGTACTGCGTCAATTGCAGGCGAACCGCATCGAGCAGCTTGGCGCGTCCGAGCGCCGGCATCGGCAGGCGGATGAACGTGAGATCGCGCCGCGCAATCCGGTCGTTGCTCGCATCGGTGCGGCCGAGGGCCGCAAGGACATTCGCAAGTTTCATTGCTGATTTCCGAACGGCGTGAACAAGGGCGGCGGCGGATGCTTCGGAGGCTGGTCGGGAAGCGCCTCCACCTGAGCCGATGCCGGCAGGGCTACGGTGCGGGTCACTCGGATGCTGTAGTCCACATGCCACGGCCCCAACCCATCGTCCGCCGTTGCCGTCAGGCTGACGCGTTGGCACCAGGCCACCGCGGGCGGGCAGATCGAGATCAGCAGGGTGGAGGAAGGCAGTGTGATGTACCGGCCAACTGAAAAGAAACTGCCGTGGACCACGGAGGGCAGCGATTCTATCGCCAGTGGCTGGCCCGCATCGCGCTGCGCGATCAGGGCGCGGGCGCTGGCGATGTCGGTGCCGCCGAGGGCCGCCAGGACCGGCGCCCGAACCGTGTTGCGGTTGACGTTGCCGACGGTGCCGACATACACGTTGTCCAGCACTGCGTTCAGCGTGGCGGCGTCGAGGTCGTGCCAGCCGACGATGCGTTGCAGCTCGGTCGGCATCAGCAAAAAGTTGTTGCGGGGGGGCGGCATCTTGGCCGCCGCATATTCGGGCGCCTCGGCTCCGTTGAGGCGCACCAGGCTGTCGGCGTCCACGTAGTCGAGCAAGGTGTCGCTGAGCCGGTCGGCCTTGGCATCGCCGATGCCCAGCGCGAGCAGCAGTCCGACGAGCTCGGTCGGTCGGGCGCGGCGCAGATTGAACAGCGCGCCGGCGTCCAGGTAGCTGACGTCGATGCCGTCGGCAGTGCGGTAGTAGCGGCCATCGATCACGATGTCGCCCATCCGCTTGCCTCGGCGATAGAGCGTGCTGCTGAGGTACATCGCCTGAGCCAGGGTGTTCTGGACCGCCGCGGCGGCCTGCTGTTCCTGGCGCGAGGCCATCACGAGGTCGCGCAACTGGTCGCTGCGATGCGACATCAACGCCACGCCGACCGCGATCAGCGCCAGCAGAATGACCGTCACCGGAAGCACGAAACCGGCCGCGGCATGCGAGCGCGGCAGGCCGGCACAGCCGAGCGGGTGCGGTTTCACCTATTCGACCTCGGCACCGAAGAGCGTCGCGGGTTCGACCAGTTGCCAGGCACTGGCACGTGGCGCGACGAGCACCGTCATCGGCCGCGACTGCGGGCCGAATTGCAGCGTGAGCTGCAGCAGGGCGGGCAATGCGGGGGCCTCCTTGGCGGTCGTCCCGAAGGTCGAATTGCGAGGCGGCCAGTCTTCGTGCGCGACGCCGGCGACGTCGAGATAGCGCAGCTCGGCCAACTGAAGGCGCCAGGGGTAGATCGCGCCCGGCAGCCCCGGGTGCTCGATGTGCAGCCTCAAGTCCGGACTGTTGCCCTCGATCTGGAGCGAGGTTGCGATCGGAGCGGAGCCGTAGCCGGGCGCGAGCGAAGCCGTCGATTCGGCCACGAAGCCGCTGCGCGTGCCGGTGAAGGTGACGCCACGATCGCCGCGCGGGTTGGCGATTTCGGACATCAACTGGCGCAGCGACAGCACCAGTTGCTGCTGCTGTTGCAGCTTCTCGACGGCGTCGCCCAGCCGCTCCTGGGCACGCAAGGCCTGGAACCAGCCGGCCATCAGGACCGCGAACAAGAGGGCGAAGATGGTCACCGTGACCAGCACCTCGAGCAGCGAGAAACCGCGCGACCGCGCGCTGGCGGGTCGCCTCACGGTCGGGCTCCGGCCGCGCCGAAGCCGGGTGGTCCGCTGTTGCGCGGTCGCACCTGGTGCCAGCCCGCAACGATGCGCTCGCTCGTGCGCGGCACGCCCGGATCGGCGAGATCCGTGACCGTGAACCGCACCTGGTAGAGGCCGACCTGGTAGGGGCTGATCCCGGAAGGGTGCTTCACCTGGTCCACCGGGCCATGCGTGGGCGTCGCCTGCCAGTGGAAGCGGTGGGTCGACGTGCGCAGATCGCCGCTGGGCTGTTCGGCGGGATTCAGGCTGTAGGCAAGCTCGGTGATGTTGCGTTCGATCTCGGCGTCCTGCTGCACCGCTGCGGCACGTGAGGCCAGCTGCAGCGTCTGCCCGGCCCAGACGAACAAGGCGGCGCCGAAGCTCGAAATCACGACCAGCGCCACGATGACCTCGATCAGCGAGAACCCGCGCACTTTCGGGTTCCGGTTCATGGCGCACCCTCGGCCAGCGCGCTGACTTCGATCTCGCAGGTGAGGCGCGCTATGGCGACGCGCCAGCGACGCCCGTCGGCAGGCTCCTGCACGACCAGCGAGCCCGGCTCGCAGGTGCCCGAGTGCCACAACCGGGCGGGCCGCTCGACCTTCGCCGACCAGCCTGCCGGCAGGTCCAGCGGCAGCGCGCCGTCGGGCAGCGGCCGGGTCAGCGCCGTGGCGTCCAAAGTGAGGTCGATACCCAGGGTCGTCGTCCGAGCCGGGAGCGCGCGCGCGCTGGCCACGGTCTGTTGCAGGTCGGCGTCGCTGAATGCCGTGTCGAGCCGCCTTGCCAGGCCAGGCAGCGCAACAGCCGCGACCAGGGCGACGATGGTCAGGGCGATCAGGACTTCGATCAGCGTGAATCCCGCCGGCGCGGCATGCGGGTGCTTGCGCATGCGCGCGTGGCGGCGGTCGTCAGTGCGGCGCAGGGGTGCTGCTGCTGGCGTGACCGATATCGGCATCGATGCCTTCGCCTCCAGGCTTGCCGTCGGCACCCAGCGAGATGATCGCGAACGGGCGGCCCTCGTCGCCGGGAACCTGGTACAGGTACGGATTGCCCCAGGGGTCCAGCGGCACGGCTTCGTCCAGATACGGACCCTTCCAGCGTGCGCGCAGACTGGGGTCGGTCGGCGGCGTCACCAGCATCGACAGGCCGACATCCACCGGCGGATAGATCCCGATGTCCATGCGCATCGTCTCGACCGCGCCGCGCAGCAGCTTGATCTGCACGCCGGTGGTCTGGACCTTGGAGCTGTCGACCTTCGAAAAGAGCCGCGGACCGACGAGGCCGGCCACGAGCCCGATGATGACCAGCACGACCAGCATCTCAAGCAGCGTGAAGCCGACGCTTCGATGGCGGTAGCGACGGGCGGGAAGGCGTACAGCCATGTTCAGAATTTCACTTCGGACAACGATGTGAGGGCCAGCATCACCCCAACGATGATGAGGGCGATGATACCGCCCAGCACGATGATGGCAGCCGGCTCGATCAGCGCCACCATGCGCTTGCGCTGTCGGCGATTCTGCTCCAGCGCGTAGCTGGCGACATGGCCCATCATCGACCCGACCTGGCCCGTGCGCTCGCCCACTCGGACCATGCTCAGCGCCGTCGCCGGGAGCAGGCGGTATTCGGCGAGCGACCGAGACAGGGATTCGCCGCGGCCGATATCGCCCATGGTCAGCCGCAGGCGCCTGGCGACATCGGCCAGCGTTATCGCCTGGGCGGTCAGGTCGAGCGCGGTCAAGATCGGGACCCGGCTTTGCAGCATCAGCGCCAGCATGCCGGTCCAGCGCGAAAGTTCCTGCTGGCGGATCCAGGACCCCAGCACCGGCAGGCGCGCGAGCGCGCCCCGAATGCGGACCGCGCCGATCGTCTTCCAGGCCGCCGATCCCAGCACCACCAGCGCCGCGATCCCGATCCCGATCAGCAACGCGTGGCGATTGACATATTCGCCGATGCCCAACACCGCCGCCGAGAGCCAGGGCAGGTCGACCTGGCGTCCGGCGAGCAGCTTCGAGAAACGCGGCACGACGAACGAGAACACGAACAGCACGGCTGCGGCGCCGGCGAGCACGAGGATGATCGGATAGACCAGCGCCTCGGCGGTCTCGGCGCGCACCTGCTCGTCGAACTCCAGTTGTTCGGCGGCGCGGCCGAGTGCTCCGGCGAGGTCGCCGGTCGACTCGCCGGCCGAGATCAGCGCGACGACGTAGCTGGGCAGCGCCAAGGCACCGGCGTCCGACTGCTTGCGCACCGCGGTCGAGAAGCGCTCGCCCGCCAGCACGAGCGCGAGGGTGCTCGTCAGCGGCGTTTCCAATGCGAGGCCGCGCCGGCTTTCGATCAGCGTGCGCAACGACTCCTCGAGCGTGACGCCGGCGCCGAGCAGCGACGCCAACTCGCGCACCATGAGGACGAGGGCGACGCGCCCGCCGCTTTCGCGGCGCTTCCAGGTTCCACGTGGGTTGTCACTCCCAGAGGCTGGGCGGGCGATCCGCACCGAGATGGGAGTCAGGTCGCGCCCGATCAACAGCGCTACGACGCCGGATTCGCTGCCGGCTTCCTCGACGCCGCTTTGGCGGGCGCCGGTCGCATCTATCGCTTCGTAGCTGAAGAGCATGGTCTAAGGTGAGGGACGGCCCGCAGGCATCGAATCGAGGCTCAGGTGGAGTCGATCCGAGAGCGTTGCACCGATGCGATCCCAATCATGGTACTGCACGACATAGCGACGCGCGCGCTCGGTCATCGCCAGTGCCCCGGCCCGGTCCGACGCCAACTGCCGCAATTGTCCGGCCCACTGTTCGGGCGACTCGGCGAGCAGATAGGTACCCGCCGATTCGGCCAGCAGTCCGCTGGCCACCGATGCCGAAAGCACCGCCGGCAAGCCCATCGCGAAATACTCGAGCACCTTGTTCTGTATGCCGGTGGCGACGTTCAGCGGCGCCACGGCGGCGTAGCAATCGGCGCAGGCCGCCGCGATATCCACGACCCGACCGGTAACCTCGACGCCGGGCACGCGCTCGAATTCCTGCCGCAGCGCGGGCGGGCAATCGCCGATCAGCTTCAGCCGCGTGCCGCTGGGCAGGAGCGGCAGCACGTTCCGTGCGAACCACAGCGCGCCGGTTCGATTGGGGTAGGTGTCCATTTTTCCCACCAAGGCGATCGCCTGGCCGTGCCGTTGATCGGGCCGGAGGAATTCGAAGCGATCCGGATCGACGCCCTGGGTCAGCAGCAGCGTCCGCTCGGGCGGCGTGCCCAGTTTGCGCACATCGGCGGCGCTGACCAGGGTCAGGACATCGAAGCGGCCGATCTCGCGCTGCTCGAAACGGCTCACCCGTGGGCCTTCGATGCGACTGACCCAGGTCCAGGGCTTGAGCAGGCTGGCGGTTTGAACGACCTGCCGGTAGTTGCTCGAGATCGCGTCGCAGAAGTCGAGCACGGCGGGAATCCGGCGCTGACCGCGCCACACCGACGAGCTGCGGATCAGGTGGCAGACGATGGCGTCGCTGTGCTCGAGGCGGCGGCCGACCTCGGCATCGAGTTCCGGACTGCTGAAATAGCCCACCTGCAGCGGCAGCCCACGGATCAGTGCACGGGCCGCGCCCAGCAACATGCGCCAGCGGCCGTGGGCGATGGCTCGCGCGCGGACCGCGCCGGTCTCTTCGCAGAAGGCCCGTACCTCGGACTCGCTGGCGGAACCCAGTCCCAGCATCTCGACATCGAATTCACGCGCCAAGAGGCGGGCGAGGTGGAAGACGCGCAGCCGATCACCGCCGATCGGCGGATATGGAAAACGACTCGTGACGAAAAGCAGGCGCTTGCGAGGTGAGGTCATGCGATGGGCTGGACGGCTGGACGCGGGCCCCTCGCGCAGGGGCCGCGGGATGAATCGTCAATCGCGGCTCGGTAGCAAGGGTACCTGGGGCGACATCTTGGAAAAAGCCATGCTTCCCTCGATGCTCGCCTTGAAATTCGACGGACTCCAGTCCCGAAGCAGATAACGGATCGCATAGTAAGGCACGAAGACGAGCATCCACAGCCAAGGCGACCAGTAGCCGAAATGCTTGCGCAGGTAGTACAGCCGATTGCGCGCAGTGATCCGAACCGTGAACGGTGAACTCACGCCCCCGGTCGAACCGCCGACCTTGTGAATCAGCACGGCCGCGGGCCAGTAGCCCAATGCCTGGTTCTGCTTGCGCATGCGCCAGCAGAAGTCGGTGTCGTCGTAATAGACGAAATAGGATTCATCCATCAGCCCGACGGTTTCGAACACCTTGCGGTGCACGAGCATGCAGCATGTCGGCGCATACTCCATGCGACGGGGGTCGTCGAATTGGCCGCGGTCGGGCTGACCCAGGCCCAGATGAAAACCCGTATGGCCACGCCATGCGTTGAATTCGCCCCCGCCATACCAAACTGCATCCTTGGGAGAATCAAAATGCATTTTTGGAACGACCGCCTGCCAGCGATTCGAGTTGCAAGCGCCGAGCAACTGATCGAAGAGGGTGGATCCGAAGATCGTGTCGTTGTTCAGCAATAGAACCCACTCGCAGCCATCGGCCAAGGCCCGAACGATGCCCTGATTGTTGCCCGCCGCGACACCCAGGTTGTCGCTGTTTGCTACCAGCGTGAGCCGCGGGTCGGCCTCGCGCTGAAGCGCCGAGACGGAGCCGTCCCGTGACGCATTGTCGACGGCATAGACGCGAAAGTTCGACAGGGTCTGCGACCAGCATGAGGCGAAGAACTCGGGCAGGAAGCGCTCCGAGTTGTAGGTCACGGTCACGACGCCGATGAGCGGTCCGCGGTGCATAGCAGGTGGCGTCATTGAGTTCCCGATGCAAAGATCATTCGGCCGGCAACCATTTTCCGGATTCCATGTCATACGACTTGATCAGTCGGGCCGGGGCACCGACCACCATCGAGTACGGCGGGAAGCTCCGCGTGACGACGGACCTCGTGCCGACCACGCAATGGTCGCCCAGCGTGACCCCTGGCAGCACGGAGCATCCGTACCCGATGAAGACCCCTTTCCCGAGAACGACGGGTCCTCGGGACACATTGGGCTGCTTCATGATGGGGCCGGCCTTGGGGTCCAATCCATGCGCCACATCCGAAATATAGACATGCTCGCTGAGTACGCTGCCCTCACCGAGCTCGATGCGATTCATCGCATGGATCTGCGTGTATCCACCCACATAGACATCGTTTCCCAACACGATACGGCCGAGCGCGCCGCCGCGGCTTTCATCGCGCAGTGAATTCAGCACCACGTGGGCCCCGACGTGGCAGTCGGTGCCGAGGAGGATCCCGCCGCGATTGCACAGGGTCCGCGGCCACAGGATTCGGGAGCCGCGGCCCATGGCCACTCTCATGGGCCGATAGATCAGCGCCTTGATCCAGTTCTTGACGCGACGCTTCATCGTTGCTCCAGCGTGAGGTCGACGCCCGCCTCGCCCGGCGGGACCGGCGTGCACGGCTTCGACGCCAGCAACCGTCGGATTCCGGCGATTTCGCTTCGATAAAGCAGGCTGAGGTGGTTCATTCCGTTTGCCACGCCCGCGTCAGTGGATCGAACTTCTTCAGGACTCTGGCCGGTGCGCCCGCAGCCACCGCATAGTCGGGTAGATCGCGCGAAACGACAGACCCTGCGCCGACCACGCAGCCTCGTCCGATGGTCACGTTCGGCAGGATCACGCTGTGCGCGCCGATGAAGCTGCCCTCGCCGATGCGCACGAAACTGGGTCCGGTCGGAAGGCGCGCCCCGATCTTGGGAGGCCGGTCGGGATCGTCGATCGGGTGGTGCGTGTCGACGATGACGCAGTAGGGCGTAATCGAGACTTCGTCACCGATCGTGACCTCGCATTGACAGACGATATGCACGCCCTGCTCGATATTGACGCCCGAGCCGACCTGCAGGCGTGGCTTCCAATCGGTTCGTGCACGAGGGATGACCTCGAGCCGGGCGCCCTCGCGGATCGAAGTGCGGTCACCCAGGTGAATATGGCGGGCCCCGATCACCAGCATGGGCCGGAACAGTATCGACCGGCCGCCCACGCTGGCCAGGCGTGCGCGCCAATACGACTGGGTCCAGATCCAGCGCCAGAGGTTGCGCAAGGGCGGCAGCCTTTTCATCAGAACCGCCATAGGCCGACGGCGGCGAGCCAGCCAAATGCCGTGAGCAGGGTCAGGATCAGAATCGTCGCCGTCGTCGATCCCCAATGAAGACTCCGCTCGGCCAGCACCTCGCGCGAGGTCATCGTGGCTGCCGTCAAGACGCCCGCCGTCGCGGCAACGGCGAGGCCGAGGAGAAACCCATGCGGGCCCATTGCCGCGCCCAGCGGCACGGCCAGCAGCAAAGCCAGGCAGGCTTCGGGAACAATGGCTCGGAGCATCGTGCGCGGTGCGGCGCCTGCGGCCAGAACGATCGAGGGAACAATGCCGCTGCTGCGTATGCCGTGTTGCAACGCCAGGAGCGCGAAGAATGGTTTCGTTTCGGCGGCTTGCGCGCCGTGCGTACCGGTCCACATACGCAGGATCATCGGCAATGTCGCATATGCGATCCCGAGCGCGAGATTTGCGGACAGCCAGGATAGGAGTCCGGACCGACGAGCGAGTGCCCTGGCTGCAGTGAGGTCCTTCTGAACCAACAGGATCGCGATCGGCGAGACGAGCGCGTTGGCGGCCGCCGTGACGGCGCCGACGATCACCGTCACGAGGGTGAATGCCAGAAAGAACGGGGTCGCCGCGGACGGCTCGAGCCACGCGACCCATGGCACCGTGGAGCCTTGAATGATCGTGGACGAGGCCGCCCAGGCGGCGAATCCGACTGCGATCTTGGTCAAATGCCGTTGCTCGACCGATGGCCCGCTCGGCATCGGCAGGGACTCGAGTTCGGGTCGAACATGGCGTGCCATCGACGGGACCGCGATCCACAGTGTCGTTCCCGCTGCGACTGCAATCGCCCAGCCCGGTAGTCGGTTCGCCAGCAGGGCCCAGGCAGCCGCGATCGCGGCGGCCCGGGCGTACAGGCCTGCGGCCGCGATCGGCCAGTTGCGGTGCGCGGCGAGCAGCCAGCCTTGCAGTGGCTGAGAGCGGACGATCCAACTGGAGCCAAAGAAGAATCCAGCCACCGTGATACCGGTCGTCCAGGGACGGTGGTCGCAGAGATGGGGGTAGGCCAGGGGCACCGCCACGCCGAGGAAGAGCGCCAGCCCGAACGCGGTGCCGACCAGGCGGTGCGTCAGGACCTGGGCGGCGAACATCACCGCCCGCACCGGCCCTGCATCGGGCCCATCGCCGCGGGCGACGGCCAGGCGACGGGCGACCGCCATGCACAAATTGCAACCGAGCAGGGGCGCGAGGCTCGCGAGCGATGCCGCCAGCGACCAGACGACGAGGTCGTGCGGATCGCCGGTGCGCGCCATGATCGCCGTCAGTCCGAGCTGGAAGACGGCGGCGGCGGCCCCGTTCGTCACATTGGCCGCTGCGTTCGATGCGAGTCGCCTCAACGCCATGTTCAGGGCCGAATTCGACTCAAGCCCAAGTCGCTGAGTTCGCGCTGCGCGCGCTCGGACTGGTCTTCCAGCACCGGTTGAGTCTCGACCCAACTGCAGAACGCGTCGATGCCGCGCTCCAGCGTCACTTCCGGCGCATATCCCAGTCGGTCCTTCGCCAGCCTGAGGTCGGCATAGCAGTGCCGAATATCCCCGGCGCGAAAGTCGCCGGATATCTGCAATTCCGATTTGCTGCGCAATCGGTGCGCCAGCATCGTCGCGATACGCTGGACCGACGTGGGTTCTCCGGATCCGACGTTCAGCACGGTGTATCCGGCCGGCTCCATTTCCAGCGCCAGGACGATGGCGCGGACGATGTCGGAGACATGGACGAAGTCCCGGCTTTCAAGGCCGTCTTCGAACAGATTGATCGGCAATCCCTGGCGCAGCCGATTGGAGAATATCGAGAGTATTCCGGTGTATGGATTGCGCAGCGACTGGCGTTCGCCATAGACGTTCTGGAATCTCAAGGCCGTCACGCTGGTCGGGTACGACTGGGCGAAGACGCGGCCCAACTGTTCGAGGGCGAGCTTGGTCGCGGCGTAGACCGACGCCGGGCAGGCGGGCGCGTGTTCCGGCGTGCCGATGAGCTGCAGCGGCTCGCCTTGGGGTCCGACCGGCTCCCACAGCCCGGCGGCCAGACGTTGCGAACTGCGGCTGCCAGGCACGATCAATTCACCGCCAAGCAGGTAGGCCCCTTCGCCGTAGATGCTGCGACTCGACGCGAGGACGACGTGTCGCACTTGCCGGTGCCGAGTCCCCACGAGTTCGAGCAACAGGGCCGTTGCCTGCACGTTCACGTCGTAATAGTGGGCGATCTGGTACATCGACTGGCCTGTCCCCGTCTCGGCGGCCAGATGGACAACCATCTCGCAGCCGCCCAGGAGCCGATCCAGCAATTCCCGGTCGCGGACGTCACCGCGGACGAAACTCAGTGCCGGGTGACCGATCGGCAGCAAGGATTCAGGCTGCGCAGTGCCATGGATCTGCGGACTCAAGTTGTCGAGCACGGTGACCGCATGGCCGCCTTGCAGCAAGCGCTCTACCAACCAGGAGCCGATGAAGCCGGCACCGCCGGTGACCAGGGCTTGCATGTTCAGGATGGCTCCGTCGAGTTCGAAGGCCGTGGAGTGCCCGAGTCGGTCGTCGGCAACAGATAGCCGCGCTCGCGAAGCACCTGGCGGCTGACGAAATGGCCATCGAAATCGATCATGTCTGGAAATTGCGTGTAGTTGTGTGCCGGCAGGAACGAGAGTTGAAATCCGAGCGCTTCGATGGCTTGCATCTGTTCGTGGTAGGCCGGAACGCCCAAATAGAGTGGAATGACGCTGAACTCGGCCTGCAGCGCGGCGATGCGGGGCAGCGACGCGGCAGCGCCGCGCAAAACGTCGAGCTCGGCGCCCTGGACGTCGAGCTTGAGGTAGATCGAGCGCCGATCGCGTGCCAGCTCGTGCGTCGCGAGCAGGGTGTCCAGCGTCTGCCCGTCGACCGTGATGCTGCGCTCGACCTGGTGGTGGCGCGCCAGGCTGTCGGTGGCGTCGTTGCTGGGCGTGAGCAGCGAGCTCAACTCGTTGCTGCGCGTCACGTGAAGGCGGGCCGGACCGGGCTGGGCGACCAAGGCCGCCTCGACGACGGCCCAGTTGTGGTCGCCGCTGGCGGCGCGGCGCAGCGCCGCTGCAGCCTCGGGTATCGGCTCGACCGAGATCAACGCCCCTCGGTAGCCGACGCGCCGTCGCAGCAGACCTGCGAACTGGCCTGTATTGGCGCCGACATCGACGACCAGGTCGACTTCGAGCAGTTTGAGCAGGCGCGTCAGATACCAGGTCTGCTGCGCATCGCCGAGCGCCATCCAGCGCACGAGGCGCCAGGGCCAGCCTCGGTCCAGGCGCTCGGCGACGCGGCCGGCGAAGCCGCGTCGGCGCGCCGGATGCATGGGGGTGGCGCTCATCGCGATGCCCCTCCCGGCGGGATCAGCGCCGCCTTCAGGTGCGAGGCGGTGGCGCCCAGCGCCAGCCAGAGCCAGGCGTAGGGGATGAAGAAGGGTGCGAGGCTGAAGAGCGAGCCGAGGAAGATCGCCGGAATCAGGTGGCGCGCAAGGTGACCCCGGGGCGCGGCCCGCCAGGCGGTGATCCACGCCATCAGGTAGAGCGCGTAGCCCCCGACCCCGGCATACATCAGCATCTTGCCCTGCAGCGACGAGATCGATGGCAGCACCCATTTGACGCCTCGGATCGCGTCGGCAATCAAGGGCGTGAACATCTGATAGAAGTAGACCGAGTCGGCGCCCAGGCCCAGCCCGAGCCAGGCGCGAGGCTCGTTGAGCATCCCCAACGGACCGAACAAGCCCATGTAGCGGTCGACGATGGTGATCGACAGCATCGCCGCCGAGGTTTCCCAGTCGTAGAAGAGGACCGAGAAGGTCGAATAGATATAGTTTTCGGGCCACAGGCTGAGCAGCCCCACCAACAGCGCCAGCCCCCCGAGCAGCATCAGCAGGCCGCGCAATGCGCGTCCGGTGCCGACGTAGTAGCAGGCGATCACCAGGCCGAGCTTCATGATGCCGGTGCTGCTGAAGGTGCTGAGCAGTGTGACCACGCCGAGCGCGACGAGACTTCGTCGCTGGTACCGGCCTAGCATGGCGCCGAAGCAGGCGGGAAGGAAGGTGAAGACCAGCGCATCGGCGAACTGTGACGGCTCGCTCGAGAAGCCCTGGACCCGGAACACGCCGGAAAAGGCCTGGAACGGCGCGGCCACGAACGACGGGATGAAGCCCACCGCCATCCAACGGAAGGCGGCGCGATGGCCGACCCGCAGCAAGGCGTCCTGAAACATCAAGAAGCTGCTCAGGCCGAGCACGAAGCTCGTACCCTGGCGCAACATCGTCGGCACGCGCAGATCCTCGGTCAAGTGGGTCGAGACGGCGCTTTCGAGCGCCAGGTGGCCCGCCGTCAGCGCAACCATGATCGCCAGCACAGCTGCCAGATAGAGGAAGACCTTGCGCGAGATGTCGGAAAACCGCAGGTCACCGCCCCGCAGCACCAGATAGACCAGCGACAGCGCGGCGGTGGCCGGAAACGTCTGCGCCCCGGTTTCCTCTCCGATTCCCAGTAGATGGGTCAGGCTGTCGAATGGCAGGAGCAGGAATGGCCAGGCCGCCAGCGGCAGCGCCATCGTGCCCCGCGGGCGCACATACGCGGCGATCCGGACCGAGCCGCTGGTGATCATGGCCGACTGATCCCCAGCATCGTCGGCAAGCGCGTACGCAGCTTGAGCATGTTGATCACCATCCGGTCGATCCGGCGCAGGACGGCCAGTCGCAGCCGTTGCGGCGGGGTCAGCAACTGGCCCAGGTCGATGAACTGAAAACCGACCTCGCGCAATCGGCGCGGCATCGTGTGCTCGAGGTAGATCGCGAGCTGCTTGCGCGAGAGCGTCAGCGGATCCAGCTCGCGACCGGGGACGGCATTGTGCCAGCCCATCAGCGGGTGCACCGGCTCGAGCCAGGCCCGCACCGATTCGACATAGTCCGGCGGGAGCGTTGGCAGCACCACGTCGGCAAATCGCGAGGAGACTTCGTCCGCGCCGTAGAAACGGACGCGGCGCAGGTCCTCGACCGAGCCCACGAGGGCGAAGGCGTAGGTCGATGCATAGCCCATCCCTTCGGACGCCGAAGCGATCGGCCCGCGCAGCCGCGTGCTCAGGCCGACCAGCGCCGGCGCACCGAAGCGGCCGCTGTCCAGCGTCGACAGCTTGCCGACGACGAAACTCGACAGCGTGCGCGCGTGGCTGGTCGCGATCGTGTCGTTGACGAAGATGACGGTCTTCGGCGTCGACGGCTCGGTGGTCCAAGCCGGATCCGCCAGCAGGCGAAGCAGGCCCTCCTGGTAGCCGGAGAACTCGAAGGCCTCGTTGGGCGTGGCCAGGCAGCGACCGGGCGTGATGTCGGTGCGCACGCGCTCCACCCGCTGGCAGGCGGAGACGAGCCTGCCACGCAGCAGGCGAGCGAGTTCGGCGTCGGTGCGGCTGTGACCGTATTCGACGACGACCAGCGCGACCGGGCTATCGGTGCGATTCTTCGTCACGGGTGGGTCGGGTTTCGGCTCGGTCGACGGTGGAGCGTCGAGCCATCGGGCTTTCGCCAGAGGAGAAGGGTTTCACGGCGGGCGATTTTCCACTACGCCAGAAGCGACGCGATCTGGACCGCGCGGCGCTCCCAAGTATTGGCTTCGAGAAACGCGGTTCGGGCAGGTGATGGAGGCGCCGGCGGGCAGGGGGTAGCGGCCCAACCCCGGAGGCGTTCGAGCGCCTCATCGCCATCGCGGTAGAGCTGGACGAAGGGTTCGAAGCGTTCGCTTTCGCGGTACCGCGGCGCCAGCGCCGGTCGCCCGAAGGCGGTGTATTCGTAGAGCTTCACCGGGTCGACGGTCTGGACCAGCGGCGTGACGCGGAACGGCATCGCCAGGACCTGGCAGCGCGCGGCGAAGGCCGCCAGCGCATCGTGGGCGACGACGCCGCGGTAGCGGATGCGCGGGTGCTCGGGCAGCGCCGTCTCGACCGGGCCCGCGAGTTCGAGCTCGAGTTCGGGCAGCGCCTCGAGCCAGCGCAGCACCAATGGCCAATCGAACCAGTGCGAGAGGGTGCCGAAGTAGCCGACCCGGAAGCGCCCGTCGGCTGCCGCGGCCTGCGCCAAGGGTGGCCGGCTGCACAGCGAGGCGTCGACGCCGTTGTTGACGACCGCGCAGCGGCCGGTCGCGGCGCGCCCGCGCACGCGATCCATCAGGCTCGCGCTGCTGAACAGCGTGAGGTCGGCGGCGGCGAGCAGCCGGCGCTCGGCCCGCGCCAGCGCCTCGGTGCCCGCTGCGCCGAAGGCGAGGTGGTCATCCATGCAGTCGTAGACGGCGCGCCGGGCGCCGGCAACGCGCACTGCCGGCTCGAAGTCCGGATGGGTGACCCACACCAGGTCGGGCGCCCAGCGGCGGGCTTCGGCAGCGACCTGATGGGCGAGCCATCTCGAATCGAGCGCCGTCAGGCCGGGTAGCGCCCGCTTCATCCGGCCGGGTACGCGATGCAACACGCGCGAATCCGGCGGCGGCGGCGTGCCCGCGGCCCGATGGCCGCGCCGGTAGATCGCGTAATGCATGACGCGCAGGTCGTGCTCCTGCGCGAGCAACTCGGCCAGCACCTGGGGGCGCTGCCGGATCCATTCCCAGCCCACGTGCATCAGGTAGAGGATCCTCATGGGCCGGTCACGGTCGTCGCAGCGGCCGTTGCGCCATGGCGTCGACGATGCGTTGCGCCGCCTGGCCGTCACCGAACGGATTCGGCGCCGCCGCCATGCGGGCATGCCGGTCCGCATCGTCGAGCAGGTCGCTGCAGATCGCGAGCAGGCGCGGCGCCTGGGTGCCGCCCAGGACGGCGGTCCCGGCGGCTATCGCCTCCTGTCTCTCGGTGCGATCGCGCGCGACGACGACCGGTACATGCAGCGCCGCGCATTCCTCCTGCAAGCCACCGCTGTCGGTCACGACCAGGTGGGCGCGGTGCAGCAACGCGACGAACAGCGGGTAGTCCAGCGGTGGCAACAGATGAACCTGGGCCAGCCCCGACAGGGCCGGCATCACGGTGGCGCGGACCTGCGGATTGAGATGGACGGGAAACAGCACCTCGACGTCGCCGCGCCCGGCCAACGCAGCCAGGGCCCGGCACAGCTCGGCCAGTGGTGCGCCCAGGCTCTCGCGCCGGTGCAGCGTTGCAACGACGAGGCGGCGCGGGCTCGCGCGCAGCGCCGGTACCTCCCGTTCGAGCCATTCGTCGAGCCGGGCAGCGGCCCCGGAGTCGGCGGCCATGCGCATCAGCGCATCGATGACGGTGTTGCCGGTGACGACGATGTCGGCTGTCGGCAGGCCCTCGCGCTGCAGGTTCTGCGCCGCCGCCTGGGTGGGCGCGAAATGCAGTGTCGCCATCGGCGCGATCAGGCGCCGATTGATCTCCTCGGGCCATGGCGACTGCGGGTCGTAGGTGCGCAGCCCGGCCTCGACATGGCCCACCGCCACGCGTTCGTAGAAGCCCGCCAGCGCCGCGGCCATCGCGGTCGTGGTGTCGCCCTGCACCAGCAGCCAGTCTGGGCGTTCGCGGTGCAGCAGGGCCGAGACGCCCTCGAGCACGGCCTGCGTCGTGTGCGCCAGCGTCTGGTCGGGGCGCATGAGCTTCAGGTCGTCGTCGGGCCGCAGGCCGAAGGCGGCCAGCATCGGATCGAGCAATTCGCGGTGCTGGCCGCTGATGCAGAGCCGACTCTCGATTCCGGGCCTTGAGCGCAGCTCCAGGAGCACGGGCGCGAGCTTGATCGCTTCGGGGCGCGTGCCCAGGACCGTCATCACCTTCATCGCCTAGGTCCTCCACCGGCGGGTCGCTGCAGCATCCACGCCGTTGCGCCGATCAGCACCACGGAGGCGGTCACACGGGCGCATTGCAGGCCGGTCGTGCCATGGCTCGCCAGCGCCACCGCCGTGCCGACGAAGATCAGCGCCCACATCAGGTTGAGCTGACCCGCGTTCATGATCTGGCCGCGACCGAGCATCGCGCCGCCGAGCAGCGAAAGGCTGAAGGCGAGCGAGGCCGCGGCAACCATCCAGCGCAGCGCCCAGGCATCGTCAGGCCGCACGACCGGGTTGTGCAGCAGGTGCACGAGGGCCGCGGCAACGCTGCCGAGCAAGGCGGCCAGCAGGAGGCCGATGGCCGCGGCAAGGAGTGCGAGTCGGGTCAGCCGGTGCATCAGCTGCCGTTCGGCGTCGGCCTGCGCATGCAACTGGCGCGCGACCATCGGCAAAAGCGTCTGGCCCATGACCGCCGGCAGGTAGACGACGATCTGGTAGACCTGCTCGAGCGCGAAGTACAGCGCCAGCTGGTGTGTACCGTCGGGTCCCTGGGCGACGAACGAGCTGGCGAAGAAGGCCACTGGCAGCACCGCGGCCGAAGCCAATGTGTGCCACAGCACCGGATGGGCCCGCAACGGCACCGCAGGCGGCGGCGGTGCCTCGGATGCAGCGCTCAGCAATCTGCCGCCGAGCAGGCGGCGCAGTTGCCGCCATGCGATCGCGGCCGCTGCGGCGCTGCCGGCGGCGATCGCCCAGGCGGTGACGAGCGGCCGCGGCGATGCGATCAGGGCCGCGGCCATCGCACCGCCCTGCAGCAGGCCGCAGGCCGCGAGGACACCCGACGCGGCGCGGGCACGGTGGCAGCCGTTGAGCGCCGCGACGGCGACGGCGACCTGCGACCACATCGCGCCCGCGATGGCCGCCGGCAGGGCGGCCGACGGGTCGATCGTCGGCCCGAAGATCCGGGCCAAGCCGGGGGCACCGAAGGCAGCGGCCAGCATGGCCAGCGCCAACGATGCGGCGGCGGCACGGCGGCCGTAGTAGGAGACGAGGGCGCGTTGCAGGCGGCGGTCGTCGATCGCCCCGAGCCGCTGCACCATCACCGTCGCGAGGCCTGCGCTGGACAGGCTCATCGCCACGCCGGCCCAGCTGTAGGCGGCGCTCACGGTAGCGTAGCCCTGGGCATCGAAACGGTGGCCCGAGGAGATCAGCGCCAGCAGCGGCAACAGCCTGCCGAAGGCGCTGCCGGCAGCCAGCCATGCCGAGCGATGCAGGAGTTCGCGCCACATCGGGCTCAGCGCAGCGCAGCCGATTCGATCGCGTAGAGAATCTGCCTCGGTGGCGCGATGCGTTGGCGGCCGCACACCGTGCGGACGATGTTCTTCGCGAATTGGATCGCCTGCTGGGGTGGACTCCAGCCCCAGGCGCCGGGGCAGGGGAAGACCTGGGTTGCGACGCCGTGCGCCAGGCCCTCTCGCACGAGGAAGTCGAAACTGTCACGCGCGAAGGTGTGCTGATGGTGCTCCGTGCGGTCGGGCTGCAGGCGCCGGCCGTCGCGGCGTTCGTCGTGCGGGACCATGACGAATAAGCGGTCGGCATGCTGTAGCAGGCGTCGCGCGCGGACGTCGAAATCGGCGAAATGCTCGAGCGTGTTCGAGCAGTAGATGACGTCGTAGTGCCCCTCGATCGCATCGAGATCACCACGCTGCAGCGTGACGCCCGGCCCGAGTTCGGCGCCGGCGCGCTCGACCGCCGTGGCCGAGAAGTCGATGCCGTGCAGGCGCGCCCGCGGGAAGGCTCGCGCGAACACCTCGAGTGCATCACCGAGCGCGCAGCCGGCGTCCAGGAGCGTGAAGGCCTGCTCCGGGCGCAGCCCGCAGCGACGCACGAAATGCTCGGCGAATATGCGCGTCTGCGCGCGACCGCCGTTGCGCTCCCAGTCGCCGCCGACGGTGAAATAGCGCTCCCACCACGCGTGATCCTTGAGTTCGGCAGCCGTCATCGCGCGATGCCGCCGGGGCCTCAGCCTGCGGCTGCGCGGCGCCGCATGGCCTGGGCTTCGGACACCGCGCGGGCGCGACGCCAACTGTCGCGCACATAGATGGCCAGCAGCACCAGCATGAGCGCACCGACACCGAAGCCGGCAGTGAAGTACAGGCGTCGCGGTTTGCTCCGCTTCTCCGGCGGCGTCGCGACGTCGATGACCTGGATCAGTGGCGCGTCGCGCGCCTCGTCGACCTTGGCCATATCGTACTGGCGCATCAGCAGCTCGAGCAGCGATTCCTGGTATTTGAACTCGCGGTACTTGCCGACGTAGTCCTGGTTCGGTCCGGCGGCGGCCGACCCCGCCATCTGCGCCAGCTGCGCCCGCAATGCGCCCAGCCGCGCCTGCTGCTGCCGCACCTCGGGCGCCGCGTCGGCGAGCGTGCCGCGCATCGTCTGCAGGCGCACCTCGGCCGCCGTGACCTCGGCCTGCAGCTTGGCGTAGCTGTCGGCCGCGGCCCGGGGTTCGACCTTGATCGCTGCGGCGCCGAAGCCGCTGTTCTGCAGGACCTTCTGCGCCGTGTCGAGGTTCTTCTGCGTCTCCTGGACCTGTCGTTCGAAATAGAGGCGACGCTGTTGCGGTTCGGTCACCGCGAGCGTTGAGTTCAGGCGCCGCAGTTCTTCGACATGCTGGTTGGCCATCGCTGCAGCGCGCTGCGGATCGACGTCGTCGACCTCGATCGTCAGGATGCCGTCTTTCTTGCCGATGTCGACGCGCACGCGCTTCTCGAGCTCGCGCCGAGCGTCATCGCGATACTTCTTGTCGTAGACCTGCATCAAAGCGAACTTGTCGATCAGGCGGTTCTCGACGTTCGCGCTCTGCAGCATCGCGGCGAACTGGTCCGACGTCGATTGCTGCACGCCGCCGAGCCCGGCCAGCCCGGCAATCGCACCCAGCGACTGCATCGCCGCCGCCGCGGTGTTCTGCGTCTTCTGGGGCGGCAGGAGAGTCGTGCGCGCGGTGTAGGTCGGATCGATGACGTAGGTCACCCCCAGCCCGATCAACGCGGCAGCCAGCGGCCACGCCACCACCGATCGCCAGTGGCGGCGAATCGGCTCGACCAGATCGACGATCGTTTGCTCGTCATCCGAAAGCCGTGCGGATTCCATCGCCGATTCGCTCCCGCCGTTCATCGGGTGACCGAGCGGATGGCCGCGATGCCGAGGCCGAATTGCGACAGGATCTGCGCCCAGTCCTTCGCGTTCTGGATGAAGGACGTCTTGTCCATCTCCTCGGGCACGAAGATCGTGTCGCCGGCCTCGGCCGGCAGGCCCGAGATCGTTCCGGAGCTGAAGAATCCGCTGGACTGCTGCAGCGCGCTGACGACGCTGCCGTTGGGTCGGATCACGAATGCGCTCTTGAAATCGGAACCCTTGGTCGGCCCGCCCGCCAGGCGCAGATAGTCGCCGATCTGCCGATCGCGGCTGTACAGGAAGCTGCCGGCATTGAAGACGCTGCCGAAGACGCCGATCGTCGTCGGCACCGGCGGGACGAAGATGCGGTCGCCGTCCTCGAGCGCGAGATTCGGCAACGCGGCGGCGTCCGGGTTCAGCGACAGGATGACGCGACCGGTGGGCTTGAGCGCGCGCAGCCGCGAGATCAACTGCGAGGCCATGCTCGAGCGCGCATTCTGGGCCGCCGCCTCGTCGACATTCGTCACGCGCTGCGCGGAAGTCGAGCGCGCCATCTCGGTCTCCATGTCGCGCAGCACGCGGTCGTAGTTCTCCTGCTGGGTCACGCGCACGCTTTCGCGCGAGAACTCCGTGGCATACAGATAGGCGTTGGGAGTCAGGCCGCCGGCGAGCTTGATCGCGTCCTCGATCGTGCTGCTCTGCGGCAGGATGTATTCGCCCGGTCGCTGCACTTCGCCCTCGACCCGCACGCGCTTGCTCTGGCGCTGGGTCGGGATCTGGAAATCGACCTCGCTGAAAGCGCGCAGGATGTCACCCGCGCCCAGCGTCTGGCCCTGGTCGCGCGGCAGTTCGAGCAGCGCCACGCGCTGCGCCATGCGGTCCTTCAGGCGCTCGACGGCAAGCCGCGTGCGGTCGCCGACGGCGGTGAAGCCGCCGACCATCCTGATCGCGTCGGCCACGGTCTCGCCGGGCTTGAGCTCGATCACCGCGGGCCGGTTCACGCTGCCGATGAATCCGACCTGCGGTCCGACGGGGCCGACGAAGACGACGTCGCCGGCCTGCAGCACCTGGTCGTTCGAGCGGTCGCCGCGCAGCAGCAGGTCGTAGAGGTCGAGGGTGGCCACGAGCTGCGCACCGCGCCTGAGCGTGATGTTGCGGAAGCTGCCCGCGGACGAGGGGCCGCCGGCGCGCATCAGCGCCGTGACGACGCTCGACAGGCTGCTCACGGTGTAGGTGCCGGGCCGGGTGACGAAGCCGGTGACGAAGACGCGGATCCCGCGCAGCTGGCCGAGCGAGACGCTGAGCTGGAAATTCTTGAAAACCTGTGCCACCCGGCGCTCGACGACGCTCTTGAGGTCGGCGCTGCGCACGCCCGACACCTGGATCGATCCGACGCGCGGCACGAAGATCCGGCCGCTGCGATCGACGATGATGCGCAGGTCGGCGTCCACCGAACCCCACAGGGTGACCAGGACCTCGTCACCCGGCGCGACGAGGTAGTCCGCCGGCACCAGCGGACTGAGCTCGCCCTGCTGCGCATTCGATCCTTCGCTGGTCACGAGGTCGTGGCCGAGGCGCCGCACCGGAACATCGGTCTTGCCGCTGGCGCGCTGGACGAAGAGCTCGAATTCGCCCGGTTTGTAGGTCGTGCGGCGATTGTCGGTCGTGGTCGACTTCTCGCCCGTGGTGCGCGAAGTGAGGGTCTCGGTCTCTTCCGTCCCGTTTTCCTGCTGACGCGCGCCCGGCGTCTGCTGTCGCAGGACGATGTTGCCATTGTTGCCGTTGTCGCCCGGCGTGTTGACCTCGTTGCCCTGAGCCGATCCTTGCCCTTGTCCCTGACCCTGGGCCTGGGCGCCAGCGGCGAAGGCCGCGGCGGCGAGGCACAGGCATAGCGCGTATCGAGTCCAGTTCCTGGGCATCGGCAAGTTTGAGTTCTGGCGCATGGTCGAAAGACGCGGGACCCCGTCGGCGAACGGCGCGAAGGGGTCACGTCGCCGTGGCGGCATGGCCCTGCCGGGGTCGTGGAAGGCAGGTGCGAGGCGCGCGATTGTAGCGGCACGGTGCGGCGCCCGAGGGGCTCGCGACCCGGTTGCATATCGTCTGCATTGCGCCACGGTGCTCGCCGGACAATGAAGAGCGGCCGCCTACAATCCGACGGTGCTTTCCTTCTTCGTCGCCTTCGCGGTCTCGCTTTGCGTGACGCTGTTCGTCATCCACGCGGCGTCCCGGTTCGGTCATTCTTCGCTCGACCACGATACCTCGGGACCACAGAAATTCCATACCCGCCCGGTGCCCCGCATCGGCGGCATCGGCATCGTCGCCGGGCTCGCGGCGGCTGCGTTTGGCACCGCCTGGTGGGACCCCGCGGCGCAATGGCCAGCGGTGCTGCTGCTGGTCTGCGGCCTGCCGGCGCTGGCGGCGGGGCTGATCGAGGATTACACGAAGCGCGTCAGCCCGGCCAAGCGCCTGGCGGCGACGGCGGTCTCGGCCGCACTCGGTATCTGGCTGCTCGACGCCGTGATCACGCGAGCCGACATACCCGGCATCGACTGGCTCGTCGCCTTCGGGTTCGGCGCCGCCGTCGTCACGATCGTCGCCGTCGCCGGCATCGCCAATTCGATCAACATCATCGACGGCTTCAACGGGCTGGCGTCGATGTGCAGCATCCTGATGCTGATGAGCCTGGCCTATGTCGGCTTCGAGGTCGGCGACCGCACGGTGGCGCTCCTGGCGCTGGCCGGCATCGGCGGCGTGCTCGGCTTCTTCATCTGGAATTTCCCGGCCGGGCTGATCTTCCTCGGCGATGGCGGCGCCTATTTCCTCGGCTTCTATGTCGCCGAGGTCGCGATCCTGCTGCTGGCGCGCAATCCGGCCGTGTCGCCGCTGTTCCCTCTGCTGGTCGTCATCTACCCGGTATTCGAAACCCTGTTCTCGATCTATCGCCGGCGTTTCCTGCGTGCCTTGCCGCCGAGCATGCCC
The DNA here is from genome assembly GCA_028868825.1 of Burkholderiales bacterium. Taxonomy (GTDB): domain Bacteria; phylum Pseudomonadota; class Gammaproteobacteria; order Burkholderiales; family Burkholderiaceae_C; genus Rubrivivax. The sequence goes on from JAGWTU010000004.1 coordinate 38,024, forward strand.
GACGGCATCCACCTGCACTCGCTGATCTACCGTCGCGTCATCCGCTGGGCCATCGGCCGCCGCGGGGCGCGCTCGATGACGCGCCGCAATTCGATGACGTCGCCTTATCTGTGGGCGCTGTGCATGATCTCGGTCGTTCCGGCGGTGGTGTTCTGGAGCAACAGCGGCATGCTCGCCGCGTCGCTGCTTTTGTTCGTGATCGTCTACGTCACGCTGTACTGGCGCATCGTTCGCTTCAAGTCGCCGCGTTGGCTGCGCATCGGCCACGTCGAGGCGACCTGGGCGGTGAAGGCGGATAATCGGCAGATATGACCGAAACCGAGAATCCCGCGGCGACCGCCGACGTCACGCTGCCGCCTCCGCTGTTCAACACCCTCCCGCTCGACCCCAAACTGCTGCGCGCCGTGGTCGATTCCGGCTACACGGCGATGACGCCGATCCAGGCCAAGGCGATCCCGATCGTGCTCGCCGGCCGCGACGTGATGGGCGCGGCGCAGACCGGCACCGGCAAGACCGCGGCGTTCACGCTGCCGTTGCTGCAAAAGATGTTGCGACATGAAAACGCCAGCATGTCGCCGGCGCGCCACCCGGTGCGCGCGCTCGTGCTGGCACCGACGCGCGAACTTGCCGATCAGGTCGCCGAGAACGTCAAGAAATACGCCAAGCACAGCCAGCTGCGCTCGGCCGTCGTCTTCGGCGGCATCGACATGAAGCCGCAGACGCTGCAGCTCAAGGCCGGCGTCGAGGTGCTGATCGCGACGCCGGGCCGCCTGCTCGACCATATCGAGGCCAAGAACGCGGTGCTTAACCAGGTCGAGTACGTCGTCCTCGACGAGGCCGACCGCATGCTCGACATCGGCTTCCTGCCCGACCTCCAGCGCATCCTGTCGTACCTGCCCAAGGAGCGTCAGACGCTGCTGTTCTCGGCCACCTTCTCGCCCGAGATCAAGCGCCTGGCCAACAGCTACCTGCAGGACCCGCTGCTCGTCGAGGTCGCGCGGCCGAACGCCACGGCGACGAATGTCGAGCAGCGCTTCTACAGCGTCGGCGACGACGACAAGCGCGGCGTCGTGCGTCAGTTGCTGCGCACGCGCGAGCTCACGCACGCGCTCATCTTCGTCAATTCCAAGCTCGGCGCGGCGCGCCTGGCCCGCTCGTTCGAGCGCGACGGCCTCAAGACGCAGGCGCTGCACGGCGACAAGAGCCAGGACGAGCGCCTGAAGGCGCTGGCGGCGTTCAAGGCCGGCGAGGTCGACCTGCTGGTGGCCACCGACGTCGCCGCGCGCGGCCTCGACATCGCCGACCTGCCGGCGGTGTTCAATTTCGACGTGCCGTTCAACGCCGAGGACTATGTCCACCGCATCGGCCGCACCGGCCGCGCCGGCGCCTCGGGCCTGGCGGTGACGCTGGTCACGCGCGACGACACGCGGCTGATCTCGGACATCGAGAAGCTGATCAAGAAGAAGATCGAGATCGAGCCGTTCGATTTCGAAGACGAACGGCCGCGCCGTCCGCCGCGCCGCCGCGACGACGACGAGGCGCGGCCGGTGAGCGCCGAGCGGCCCGCCGATCGTCCCTTCGAAGCGCCGCGCCGTGCACCGGCCGCTGCGCGCGATCCGTTCTTCGACCGGCCCTACGAGCCGAGCGCGACCGCCGCGCCGGAATGGGAATCGGCGGCCAAGGCGGCGACCCCGACGAGTGTCGGCGCGCGCCCACTTTCGCCCAATATCCGGCCAAAGAAGAAGGTCGCCTCGCTGCTCGGCGGTTGAGGGGCGGACCGTCAGGCCGCCGCCAAGCCGAACACGGCCGGCCAGCGGTCGGGCATCGCCACCGGTGCGGCGCGCCAGCCGGCGACACTGTCGGTGCGCGACCAGCCGCCGGCCAGCGTCAAGCCGCAGCTCACCGTCAACTCGGTCGCCGGCGCCAGATGCGCGAGCATCGCTTCGAGCAGCGCCGCGTTGCGGTAAGGCGTCTCGATCAGCAGCTGGGTCTGGCGCAGGCGCCGCGACAGCGCCTCGAGTTCCTTGAGCCGCGCCGCCCGCGCGCCCGCCTCCTGCGGCAGGTAGCCGACGAAGGCGAAGCTCTGGCCGTCGAGGCCGCTGGCCGCCAGCGCCAGCAGCAGCGAGCTCGGTCCGGGCAGCGCCAGCACCGGCACGCCCGCCGCGTGGGCCTGTCGCACGAGCGCCGCGCCCGGGTCGGCAACGGCCGGCAGGCCGGCCTCGGAGATCAGCCCCAGGTCGGCACCGCCGAGTGCCGGTTCGAGCAGCGCGTGCCAGGCCGCCGCCGGCACCGCCTCGCGGCTGCCCTTGCGCGGCCGCGGCAGCTCGGCGATGGCGATCTGCTGCAGCGGCAGGGCCAGCGGCTCGACGGCGGCGACGCGCTTGAGGAAGCCGCGTGCGCTGCGTGCGTCCTCGGCCGCCCAATGGCAAAGCGCCGCGGCACGGCGGATCACGCCCAGCGGCAGCACCTCGCGCAGGTCGACCTCGGCCGCGCCGAGGTCGAGCGCATTGGGCATCAGGACCAGGGTGCCGGTCGTCATGGCCGCAGCGCGTCGATGCCGGCGCCGCGCAGCAGCTCGCAGGTACGGATCAGCGGCAGACCGACGAGCGCGGTCGGGTCGTCGCTGTCGATCGCCTCGAGCAGCGCGATCCCCAGCGTCTCGCATTTCGCGCTGCCGGCGCAGTCGTAGGGCTGCTCGAGCCGCAGGTAGCGTTCGATCTCGTCGTCGGCGAGCGTGCGGAAATGCACCGTCACCGGCGCCAGCAGCGCACGTTCGTAGCCGGTAGCCAGCCGCACGACCGCCACCGCCGTCTGGAACACCGCGCTGCGGCCGCTGAGGCGGCGCAGCTGCGCCGTCGCGCGGGCATGGTCGCCGGGCTTGCCGATCGCCTCGCCGTCGAGGTCGGCGACCTGGTCCGATCCGATCACGACCGCCTGCGGGTGCTCGGTCGCAACGGCGCGCGCCTTGGCCAGCGCCAGCCGCAGCGCGAGTGCCGCGGGCGCCTCGCCCGGCAGCGGCGTCTCGTCGACCGCGGGCGCGACGACGTCGAAGGGCAGGCGCAGCCGCTGCAGCAGCTCGCGCCGGTAGCGCGAGGTCGAGCCGAGGATCAGGGGCGGGTGCTTCGTTGCATTCATCATGGCGGTGATTGTCCCAGCGCTGTCGCTACACTGGGGGCGATGGGACCCCTGCACTGAATGCCATGGCCGAACGGCATGCCGACCCGCGCGCGCTCGACGTCGCCGCGTTCTGCCGCCAGGAAGGCGAGCTCGACGGCCGCTGGCCGCTGGCGGGCATGAAGCGACTGGCGGACAGCCTGCTCGAACTCCACGACGCGGCGTCAGCCGACTGGTCGGCGCGGGGCAGCCAGGTCCCGGTGACCGGCGGCGCGCCCGAGGTCTGGCTGCATCTGCGCGGCAGCGCGACGGTGACGCTCGAATGCCAGCGCTGCCTGCGGCCGGTCGACGAGGCGCTGGCCGTCGACCGCCGCTTCCGCTTCGTCGACGACGAGGACGAGGCGCTCAGGCTCGACGAGGAATGCGAGGACGACGTGATGCAGATGCCGCAGCGCCTGGACCTGCACGCGCTGCTCGAGGATGAGCTCATCCTCGCGCTGCCGATCGTGCCGCGCCACGAGGTCTGCCCGCAGCCCCTGCCGCACACGCCGGCGCCGGAGGAGGCGGATGCCAAGCCCAACCCCTTCGCCGCGCTGGCGGCGCTGCGCGGCCGCGTGCCGCCGGGCGAGACCGAGTAGAGGGCGCTTGCGCTTCGATGATCCTGCTATACTCGCGGGCTTTGCGGCGGGAACCCCCTGCGTGCCGACCCGGTACCGACCTCGATCGTCATCGCGGCGCCGGGCTCGTTCCGACCCCGGTCGGCGGCTCCAGGATCCTCGCTCGAACCCGCCGCAGCACCGCCCTTGCATCGTCAGGCGCCCGGAATTCGACCCCGGCGCCGTCCCAGGAGAATTTCATGGCCGTCCAGCAGAACAAGAAGTCGCCTTCCAAGCGCGGGATGCACCGTTCGCACAACGCCGTCGCCGCCCCCGGCACCGCGGTCGAGGCGACCACCGGCGAGGTGCATCTGCGCCACCACATCAGCCCGACCGGCTTCTACCGCGGCCGCAAGGTCCTGAAGACCAAGGCCGACGCCTGATCCCGCGCCGCGGGCCGCAAGTCCCGGCCCGCCGCTGACGCTGCCGCGCCCGCCGCCGCATCCCCTTCGCGCCCGCAGCCGCACCTGTCGACGTGCCGTCTCTCGCCGCGCCCGCTCCGCTGGACCTGGTCCGCATCGCCGTCGACTGCATGGGCGGCGACCATGGCGCCGCGGTCACCTTGCCGGCCTGCCGCTCCTTCCTCTCCCGCCATCCCGGCGCCGAGATCGTCCTCGTCGGCAGCGCCGCCGCGCTCGAGCCGGCGCGCCACTACGAGCGCTGCTCCTGCGTCGTCGCGACCGAGGTCGTGACGATGGACGACCCGGTCGAGGTCGCGCTGCGCAAGAAGCGCGATTCGTCGATGCGCGTCGCCATCGGCCAGCTCAAGCTCGGCGCCCATGCCTGCGTCTCGGCCGGCAACACCGGTGCGCTGATGGCCGTCGCGCGCTACCTGCTGAAGACGCTCGAGGGCATCGACCGCCCGGCCATCGCCACCGTGATGCCGAACCGGCGCGACGGCTACACGACGGTGCTCGACCTCGGCGCCAACGTCGACTGCACGCCCGAGAACCTGCTGCAGTTCGCCGTCATGGGCAGCGCGCTCGTCGCCGCGGTCGACGGCAAGGAGGACCCCAGCGTCGGCCTGCTCAACATCGGCGAGGAAGCGATCAAGGGCAGCGAGACGATCAAGCGCGCCGGCGAACTGCTGCGCCAGGCCGGCGCCGCCGGGCACATCAACTTCCAGGGCAATGTCGAGGGCAACGACATCTTCAACGGCACGGTCGACATCGTCGTCTGCGACGGTTTCGTCGGCAACGTGCTGCTCAAGACCTCCGAGGGCCTGGCGGCCATGCTGACCGACTTCATCCGCCAGGAGTTCACGCGCGGCCCGCTGAGCAAGCTCGCCGCGCTCGTCGCGCTGCCGGTGCTCAAGCGCTTCAAGCACCGCGTCGACCCGCGGCGCTACAACGGTGCCGCGCTGCTGGGCCTGCGCGGGCTGGTCTTCAAGAGCCATGGATCGGCCGACGCCTACGCCTTCGAGAACGCGCTGGCGCGGGCGTATGATGCCGCGCGCAACCGGCTGCTGGACCGGGTGCACGACCGACTGGGTCCCACCCTGGCCGCGCTGCCGACCGGCGACGCCGCGCCGGAACAAGTTGCATGAATCCCTCGACCTTGCGCTACGCCCGCATCACCGGAACCGGCAGCCATCTGCCGCCGCGCCGCCTGAGCAACGACGACATGGTCGCGATGCTGGCGGCCCGCGGCGTCGAGACCAGCGACAGCTGGATCGTCGAGCGCACCGGCATCCGCGCGCGCCATTTCGCTGCCGATGACGTGCGCTGCAGCGACCTCGCGCTGATCGCCGCGCGCCAGGCGCTGCAGGCCGCCGGCCGCCGTGCCGACGAGGTCGACCTCATCATCGTCGCGACCTCGACGCCGGACATGGTGTTCCCGTCGACCGCCTGCATCCTCCAGCACAAGCTCGGCGCCCATGGCTGCCAGGCCTTCGACCTGCAGGCCGTGTGCTCGGGCTTCGTCTACGCGCTGTCGGTGGCCGACGCGATGATCCGCGCCGGCAGCGCGCGCTGCGCGCTCATCGTCGGCTCGGAGATCTTCTCGCGCATCCTCGACTTCGACGACCGCGGCACCTGCGTGCTGTTCGGCGACGGCGCCGGCGCCGTCGTGCTCGAGGCCAGCAACGAACCCGGCATCCTCGCCACCGACCTGCATGCCGATGGCCGCCATGTCGGCATCCTCTGCGTGCCCGGCAGCGTCGCCGGCGGCAAGGTGCAGGGCAGCCCGCTGCTGACGATGGACGGGCCCGCGGTGTTCAAGCTCGCCGTCGGCGTGCTCGAAAGCGCCGCGCGCGCCGTGCTCGAGAAGGCCGGGCGCCAGGCGGCGCAGGTCGACTGGCTGATCCCGCACCAGGCCAACATCCGCATCATGCAGGGCACGGCGAAGAAGCTGAAGATGCCGCTGGAGCGCGTCATCGCCACCGTCGACGAGCATGGCAACACCTCGGCCGCGTCGGTGCCGTTGGCGCTCGATGTCGCCGTGCGCGACGGCCGCGTCAAGCCCGGCCAGACGCTGCTGCTCGAGGGTGTCGGCGGCGGCTTCACCTGGGGCGCCGTGCTGCTCGATTTCTGAGAATCCCGTTCCATGACCGCATTCGCATTCGTCTTCCCCGGCCAGGGCTCGCAGGCCGTGGCCATGCTCGACGCCTGGGGCGAGCACCCGGCCGTCCGTCGCACGCTCGCCGAGGCCTCCGAGGCGCTGGGCGAGGACGTCGCGCGGCTGATCCACGAGGGTCCGAAGGAGGCGCTGGACCTGACGACCAACACCCAGCCGGTGATGCTCACGGCGGCCATCGCCTGCTACGCCGCCTGGCGCGCCGAGGGCGGCGCCGAGCCGGCCGCGGTGGCCGGCCATTCGCTGGGCGAATACAGCGCGCTCGTCGCCGCCGGCGCCATCACGCTGGCCGACGCGCTGCCGCTCGTGCGCCTGCGCGCCGCGGCGATGCAGCAGGCGGTGCCGGTCGGTGCGGGCGCGATGGCGGCCATCCTCGGCCTCGACGCGGCCGCCGTCGCCGAGGGCTGCGCCGCCGTCGCGGCCGACGGCGAGGTCGTCGCGCCGGCCAACTACAACGACCCGAAGCAGACCGTGATCGCCGGCACCAAGTCCGGCGTCGACCGCGCCTGCGAGAAGCTGAAGGCGATGGGCGCCAAGCGTGCCCTGCTGCTGCCGGTCTCGGCGCCTTTCCATTCGGCGCTGATGAAGCCGGCCGCCGAGGCGCTGCGCGTGGCGTTGGCCCAGGTCGCGATCGCCGCGCCGCGCATTCCCGTCGTCAACAATGTCGACGTCGCCGTCGTGACGGAAGCCGATGCGATCCGCGACGCGCTCTACCGCCAGGCCTACGGCCCGGTACGCTGGGTCGAGGTGACGCAGGCGCTGCGCGCGCGCGGCCTCACGCATGTCTTCGAATGCGGCCCGGGCAAGGTGCTCTCGGGTCTCGTCAAGCGCATCGATCCGACGCTCGAGACGCTGTGCATCCAGGACCCCGCCAGCCTGAAGCAGGCGCTGGAGTTGCTCGCATGAGTGCAGCAGAACAAGCCGGCCCGCAGGTCGCCCTCGTCACCGGCGCCAGCCGCGGCATCGGCCGCGCCATCGCAGCCGCGCTTGCCGAGGCCGGCTACCGCGTCATCGGCACCGCCACCACGCCGGTCGGCGCCGCCGCGATCGGCGAGGCGCTCGCCGCGTATCCGGGCTGCAAGGGCATCGCGCTCGACGTCACCGACGGCGCCGCACTCGACGCCGCCATCGAAGCCATCGTCAAGGAACAGGGCGGCCTGCACGTGCTCGTCAACAACGCCGGCATCACGCGCGACATGCTGTCGATGCGGATGAAGGATGCCGAGTGGGACGCCGTCGTCGACACCAATCTCAAGGCCGTGTTCCGCGCCTGCCGCGCTGCCACCCGACCGATGATGAAGCAGCGCTACGGGCGCATCGTCAACATCACCTCGGTCGTCGGCGCGCTGGGCAATGCCGGCCAGGCGAACTATGCCGCCGCCAAGGCCGGCGTCGCCGGGATGTCGCGCGCGCTGGCGCGCGAGCTCGGGGCGCGCAACATCACCGTCAACTGCATCGCCCCCGGGTTCATCGACACCGACATGACCCAGGGACTGCCCGAGGCGGCCAAGACCGCGCTGCTGGCGCAGATCCCGCTCGGCCGGCTCGGCCGTCCCGAGGAGATCGCCCAGTCGGTGGTCTTCCTGGCCGGTCCGGGGGGCGCCTACATCACGGGCACCGAGCTGCACGTCAACGGCGGCATGCACATGAGTTGAGGCGCCGCCTCGGACTGACATATCCGGTCCTGGCCCCGCCGGTAGAATCGCGGGCTGTTTGAACCGACCCCACTCCTGGAGGAGTCATGAGCGATATCGAAGCGCGAGTCAAGAAGATCATTGCCGAACAACTCGGCGTTCCCGAATCCGACGTCACGAACGAGAAGGCCTTCGTCGCCGACCTCGGCGCCGACTCGCTCGACACCGTCGAACTGGTGATGGCGCTCGAGGACGAGTTCGGCATCGAGATCCCCGACGAGGAGGCCGAGAAGATCACCACCGTGCAGCTGGCGATCGACTACGCGTCCACCCACCAGAAGGCCTGAAGTCAAAGTGCAAGCGCGCGCATCGCGGGCCGCGATGGCGGCGAGCGGGGGGTCGCTGTGACGCGGCGCCGTGTCGTCGTCACCGGCCTCGGGCTGGTCAGTCCGGTCGGCAACAACGTTGCCGACGGCTGGGCCAGCCTGCTGGCCGGCCGCAGCGGCATCGACCTGATCACGAAGTTCGACGCCTCGGCGTTCTCCTGCCGCTTCGCCGGCGAGGTCCGCAACTTCCAGGTCGACGACTACATCCCGGCCAAGGAGGCGCGCCACATGGACGCCTTCATCCATTACGGGATGGCGGCGTCGATCCAGGCCGTGCAGGACGCCGGCCTGCCCGACGGCAGCACGCTGAGCGAGGACGAGGCCGAGCGCATCGGCGTCATCGTCGGCTCCGGCATCGGCGGCCTGCCGCTGATCGAGGCCAATGCCGACGAGTACCGCGCGCGCGGGCCGCGCCGCATCTCGCCGTTCTTCGTGCCGGCGTCGATCATCAACATGATCTCCGGCCATGTGTCGATCAAGTTCGGCTACACGGGCCCGAACATGGCCATCGTCACGGCCTGCACGACGGGGCTGCACTGCATTGGCGAGGCCGGGCGCCTGATCGCGCTCGGTGACGCCGACGTGATGGTCGCCGGCGGCGCCGAAGGCACGGTCTCGCCGCTGGGCGTCGGCGGCTTCGCGGCGGCGCGCGCGCTGTCGGTGCGCAACGACGACCCCAAGACCGCGTCGCGCCCCTGGGACCGCGACCGCGACGGCTTCGTGCTCGGCGAGGGCGCCGGCGTGCTCGTGCTCGAGGAATACGAGCATGCGCAGCGCCGCGGCGCGCGCGTCTATGCCGAGCTGGTCGGTTTCGGCATGGGTGCCGACGCCTTCCACATGACCGCGCCCAACGTCGACGGCCCCAAGCGCTCGATGAAGGCGGCACTGCGCAGCGCCGGCATCAATGCCGACGCGGTGCAGTACCTCAACGCCCACGGCACGAGCACGCCGCTGGGCGACGCGAACGAGACGAATGCGATCAAGCTCGCCTTCGGCGACCATGCGAAGCGGCTCGTCGTCAATTCCACGAAGTCGATGACCGGCCACCTGCTCGGCGGCGCCGGCGGCGTCGAATCGGTGTTCACCGTGCTGGCGCTGCACCACCAGGTCTCGCCGCCGACGATCAACATCTTCAACCAGGATCCGGAATGCGACCTGGACTACTGCGCCAACGAGGCGCGGCAGATGAAGATCGACTACGCGGTCAAGAACAACTTCGGCTTCGGCGGCACCAACGGCACGCTGGTGTTCCGCCGCGCCTGAGCACCATGCGCGCGGCGCCGTCGGTGAGCCTGTGCTGCCGCGGCGGCCAGGGCTGGCGGGTGGCGCAGGCGCTGCTGCCGGCCGTGGCCGCGGCGGCGTTCGCCGCCTGGGTCGGCAGCTGGATCGAGATCGACCCCGTTGCGACGCTGGCCGCGACCTCGCTCGCGGCCCTCGCCGCAGGGGGCTTGGCCTGGCGCGCCGGCGCGCCGCGTGCGGTCGCGCTGGCCTGGGATGGTGAATGCTGGAGCGCCGACGGGCAAACGGGTGAACTCGACGTGATGATCGACCTCGGATCCTGGCTGTTGCTGCGACTGCGCGGCGCCGCGCAGCCGCGCTGGATCGCCGTCGCCGCGGCCGACGCCGGTGCGGCGATGCATGCGCTGCGCTGCGCCGTCCACGCCCGGATCCCGACGCCGCGGCCCTGAATGAGCGACCCCGAGGCCGATGCCCTGCTCGTCGACCGTGCCAAGCGCGGCGACCAGCGCGCCTTCGAGATGCTGGTCGTCAAGTACCAGCGCCGCGTCGAGCGTTTGATCGGGCGCATGGTTCGCGACACCGATCTGGTCCAGGATATCGCCCAGGAGAGCTTCATCCGGGCGTATCGGGCGTTGCCGCAGTTCCGCGGCGACAGCGCCTTCTATACCTGGCTCTATCGCATCGCCGTCAACACGGCCAAGAAGTCCTTGATGGATCTGAAGCGCGACCCCCTGGTTTTCGAGTCGGCGCGTGGCGGTGGCGGCGAGGACGGGGACGAAACTTCGCGCATCGAGAACGAACTAAGCGACGGTTCGACCCCCGATGCCGTGCTGGCCAGCAAGGAAATCGCCGCCGCAGTGAACTCGGCGATCGAAGCGCTGTCAGAGGATCTGCGCCAGGCGATCACGCTGCGCGAGATCGAAGGCCTGAGCTACGAAGAGATTGCCGAAGCCATGAACTGTCCCATCGGTACCGTTCGTTCCCGCATCTTCCGTGCACGCGAGGCGATTTCGCTGCGTCTGCGTCCCCTGCTCGATACCCGAGAGGGCGAGCGCTGGTAAGCGCCGGCCCGTCTCAGACCAACCCAGCCGCACCATCATGAAGCCCGAACCGGTCTCCCCCGCATCCGAACCCGTCGACCCCAGGGCCTGGGTCTCGGCCCTGGTCGACGGCGAGACCGACGCGCTCGACCGCGCCTGCGGGGTCTGGCGCGAAAGCGCCGAGGCCCGCAGCGCCTGGCATGCCTACCACCTGATCGGCGACGTCATGCGCAGCGAGGATCTGGCTGCCGACCCGGCGCGCGACGCCCGCTTCCTGGTGGGCCTGCGCGAGCGTCTGGCGAGCGAGCCGGTGGTGCTCGCGCCGGTGCGCCGGCGCCACGTCTGGATGGTGCCCGCCGCGGTCGCCGCCGGCTTCGTCGCCGTCGCCGGCGTGCTGGTCGTGGCGCGCATGGGCGGCGGCAGCGCGCCGGTGGCCGCCGAGCTCGCCGCGGCGTCCAGCGCCGTGCCGGCGCATATGGTCGCCGCGGGCGTGATGACAGGCCAGCAAGCGGGCCAGCGCATCGACGACGACGGCCTGATCCGCGATGCGCGGCTCGACGAGTTCCTGCGCGCGCACCAGTTCGCCAGCGGCGGCGCCGCCATCGCGGTGCCCAGCGGCGCGTTGCGGCGCGTCGAGATCGTCGTCGTTCCTGCGGCTCCGGCGCGGTGAGGCCGTTGCGTGGCTCGCGCTGGCTGCCGCTGGCGCTCCTGATGTCGTGCCTGGTGCAGGCGCATGCCGCCAGCGCCGAGGGACCGGTGCCGGTCCTCGAAGGGCGGGCCTGGCTGGCGCGTATCCGCGCCGCCGCCGACAGCGGCAATTACCGCGGCACGATGGTCTTCAGCGCCGGCGGCGCGATCACCGCGTCGCGCGTATCGCACTACGTCGTCGGCGAACAGACCTACGAGGAACTCGAGTCGCTCGACGGGCGCCAGCAGAACATCGTCCGCCACAACGACGACGTGCAGACGCTGTGGCCGCAGCGCCATGTCGCGGTGATCGAGAAGCGCGAGACGCTGTCGGCCTGGTCGACGACACCGCAGGAGGTCGATCCGCGCGCGCTCGATCAGTACCTGCTGCTGCGCGAGGGCAGCGGCCGTGTCGCCGGCCGCGAGGCCACGGTCTTCCTGCTCGAGCCGCACGACGCGCTGCGCTACGCCCAGCGGCTGTGGGCCGATCGCGCCACCGGGCTGGTGCTGCGCGCCGACGTGATGGGCATGGCGCTGCGCGCCGGCGGACCGCGGCCGATCCTCGAGTCGACGGCTTTCAGCGAGGTCTCGGTCGGCGTGCGCGCGCAGCCCGAGTCGGTGACGCGGGCGATGCGCAACCTCGACAAGTCGAGCAACTACAAGATCATGCGTCCGACGCAGCAGCGCACGACGCTGGCCAGCGAGGGCTGGACCCTGGCGGCGCCGGTCGCGGGCTTCGCGCTCGCCGGCTGCGTGCGGCGGGGGATGGAGACCGCGGGCGACGACGAGCCCGTGCTGCAGGCGGTATTCACCGACGGCTTGACCCATGTCTCCGTCTTCATCGAGAACTTCAAGCCCGACCGTCATAGCGGCGAGATGGCCGCGCAACGCGGCGCCACCGCGACGCTGATGACGCGCCGGGGCGATTATTGGGTGACCGCCGTCGGCGACGTGCCGACGGCGACGCTGCAGCTGTTCTCCGTCGCACTTCAGCGCCAGCGGCGCTGAAGCGTCGCGGCCTCGGGCCGCCTTTCCTTGTCCGTCCCACTGAAGCCTCAGCATGAAAACCAAGTCACTGACTCCTGTACGTTCCTGGTCCGCCGGCATCGCACTCGGGCTGGCCGCACTCGGTGCGGGCCATGCCTGGTCGGCACCCGCAGCCGCGCCGGCGGCGGTCGCGATGCCCGATTTCACCGAGCTCGTCGAGCGCGTCAGCCCCTCGGTCGTCAACATCCGCACGACCGAGAAGCGCGCCAGAGGCGGCAACAGCGGCGGCCAGCTCGATCCGAACATCGAGGAGTTCTTCCGCCGCTTCGGCATCCCGCTGCCCAACAACCGCAACCCGCGGCAGGCGCCGAACCCCGACGACGAACCGCAGCAGCGCGGCATCGGCTCGGGCTTCATCATCAGCCCCGACGGCTACGTGATGACCAACGCCCATGTCGTCGACGGCGCCGACGAGGTCATCGTCACGCTCACCGACAAGCGCGAGCTCAAGGCCCGCATCGTCGGTGCCGACAAGCGCAGCGACGTCGCCGTCGTGAAGGTCGATGCGACCGGACTGCCGGCGGTGAAGATGGGCGACGTGAGCCAGCTCAAGGTCGGCCAATGGGTGCTGGCGATCGGCTCGCCGTTCAACCTCGAGAACACCGTCACGGCCGGCATCGTCAGCGCCAAACAGCGCGACACCGGCGACTACCTGCCGCTGATCCAGACCGACGTGCCGATCAACCCCGGCAACTCGGGCGGCCCGCTGATCAACATGCGCGGTGAGGTCGTCGGCATCAACTCGCAGATCTACAGCCGCTCGGGCGGCTACATGGGCATCAGCTTCTCGATCCCGATCGACGAGGCGATCCGCGTCGCCGACCAGCTGCGCACCACCGGACGCGTCATCCGCGGCCGCATCGGCGTCTCGATCAGCGCGGTGACCAAGGAGGTCGCCGAGTCGATCGGCCTGGGCCAGCCGCGCGGCGCGCTCGTGCAGGGCGTCGAGAAGGATAGCCCGGCCGAGAAGGCCGGCGTCGAGGCGGGCGACATCATCGTCAAGGTCGATGGCCGTGCGGTCGACAAGTCCAGCGATCTGCCGCGCATGATCGGCGCCGTCAAGCCCGGCACGCGCGCGACGCTGCAGGTGTTCCGCCGCGGTGCGAGCAAGGACCTGGGCGTCACCGTCGCCGAACTCGAGAGCGATCGTCCGGCGCACGCGCCCGGCGGCGAGCCCGGCACGCCGGCGCCCGCCGTCAAGAGCGTGCTCGGCCTGACCGTGTCCAACCTCAGCGACGATGCGAAGAAGGAGCTGCGCGTGCGCGGCGGCGTGCGTGTCGATTCGGTCGACGGCGCGGCGGCAAGGGCCGGTCTGCGCGAAGGTGACGTCATCCTCTCGCTCGACAACCAGGACATCGCCGACGCCAAGCAGTTCGCTGCCGTGGCCGGCAAGGCCGAGAAGTCCAAGGCCGTGAGCGTGCTGGTGCGCCGCGGCGACTGGACCAACTACCTCGTGATCCGGCCCAGCCGCTGATCGACAAGACCCGGTCGGCCGCTCGGAATAGTCGACTATTCCGAGTGGTCTTTCCGCATGACGAAGTGATTTCTGACGCCGAGAGTGGCATGTTTCCTGCCCGGTCGGACCACTTCGTCAGTGACTTCTCACTTCGGTTTCGGGCCGACTTCGATTAGCGGTTCCAGCGTCTAGAATGCGCCCCGTCGAGGCCGGTTTTACCCTTGGCCGGCGCTCAAAGTCACCGTTCTGCAACGGCGTTCCGGGGTTCCACCAGGGTTGTTTATTTCCTGTGGATAAGTACATCCTGTCGGATCGCTGCAACGGCCGGAAATCAAGCAATGACGCGGGTTCCCGGGTAGTTCTTTTGGCTACAATGAACGCCCAACAAGCAGTTGCCAAACGTTCTGTTGGAAGGCGCGTCACCCACTTGGACGCGCCTTTTTTTTGGCTGACTTCGATCGGGGCAAGGCGCCGCGCGCCGACGCATCGCCAAGCGATGCAAGCCTGAGTCGCAGCGGCCCAGCTGCTGCCGCGCAAGGCCCCCGGCAGACGCCGTTCGAGACCATGAATCACATCCGAAATTTCTCCATCATCGCCCACATCGACCACGGCAAGAGCACGCTGGCCGATCGCATCATCCAGCGCTGCGGCGGCCTGAGCGATCGCGAGATGGAAGCGCAGGTGCTCGACTCGATGGACATCGAGCGCGAGCGCGGCATCACGATCAAGGCGCAGACGGCGGCGCTCGAGTACCTCGCGCGCGACGGCCAGACCTACCAGCTCAACCTCATCGACACGCCGGGCCATGTCGACTTCTCCTATGAAGTGAGCCGCTCGCTGTCGGCCTGCGAAGGCGCGCTGCTCGTCGTCGACGCGAGCCAGGGCGTCGAGGCGCAGACGGTGGCCAACTGCTACACCGCGCTCGAGCTCGGCGTCGAGGTCGTGCCGGTGCTCAACAAGATGGACCTGCCGCAGGCCGACCCCGAGAACGCCAAGCGCGAGATCGAGGACGTCATCGGCATCGACGCCGAGAACGCGATCCCCTGCTCGGCCAAGACCGGCATGGGCCTGGACGACATCCTCGAGGCGGTGATCGCACGCATGCCGGCGCCGCGCGGCAACCCCGACGGCCCGCCGCGGGCGATGATCATCGACAGCTGGTTCGACAACTACGTCGGCGTCGTGATGCTCGTGCGCGTCGTCGATGGCAGCCTGTCCAAGGGCGAGCGCATCCGCATGATGGCCACCGACGCCGTCTACGGCATCGAGCAGATGGGCGTGTTCACGCCCAAGAGCGTCGCGCGCGAGAGCCTGCGCGCGGGCGAGGTCGGCTTCGTGATCTGCGGCATCAAGGAGCTGCAGGCGGCCAAGGTCGGCGACACGGTGACGCTGGAGAAGAAGCTGCCCAACAACGCCGGCCCCGCGACCGAGGCGCTGCCCGGCTTCAAGGAGATCCAGCCCCAGGTCTTCGCCGGCCTCTACCCGACCGAGGCGAGCGAGTACGACCAGCTGCGCGATGCGCTCGAGAAGCTCAAGCTCAACGACAGCAGCCTGCGCTACGAACCCGAGGTCAGCCAGGCGCTGGGCTTCGGCTTCCGCTGCGGCTTCCTCGGCCTGCTGCACATGGAGATCGTGCAGGAGCGGCTCGAGCGCGAGTTCGATCAGGACCTGATCACGACGGCGCCCAGCGTCGTCTACGAGGTCGAGCTCAACGACGGCACCGTGCTCAAGGTCGAGAACCCGAGCAAGATGCCCGACCAGGGCCGCGTCCGCGAGATCCGCGAGCCCATCGTCACGGTCCACCTCTACATGCCGCAGGACTCGGTGGGCCCGGTGATGACGCTGTGCAACCTCAAGCGCGGCGTGCAGCTCAACATGAGCTACCACGGTCGCCAGGTGCACCTGACGTACGAGCTGCCGCTGGCCGAGATCGTGCTGGACTTCTTCGACAAGCTCAAGAGCGTCTCGCGCGGCTACGCGAGCATGGACTACGAGTTCAAGGAGTACCGCGCCGCCGACGTCGTCAAGGTCGACCTGCTGATCAACGGCGACCGCGTCGATGCACTGTCGATCATCGTCCACCGCGTGCAGAGCCAGTACCGCGGCCGCGCCGTCGCGGCGAAGATGCGCGAGCAGATCCCGCGCCAGATGTACGACGTCGCGATCCAGGCCGCCATCGGCGCCAACATCATCGCGCGCGAGAACATCAAGGCCCTGCGCAAGAACGTACTGGCAAAATGCTACGGCGGCGACATCACCCGCAAGAAGAAACTGCTCGAGAAGCAGAAGGCCGGCAAGAAGCGGATGAAGCAGATCGGTGCCGTCGAGGTGCCGCAGGAAGCCTTCCTGGCCATCCTCCAAGTGGACGACTGATACCAACATGAGTTCTCTGACCGCAGCGCTGTACGGCGCACTCGTCGTCTACCTGGGCGGCTGGTTCCTGAATTACTGGACCGGCGACTTCGCCTTCCTGCTGTTCATCCTGACCGTCGTCACGCTGTGCTTCTGGATTGCCGAGCGCTGGCACTTCAAGCCCGCGCGCGAGGCCGCGGCGACCGAACTCGAACAGCAGGCCGCGCAGCGCCGCGCCGAGCTCGCGCGCCAGGGCATCGAGCGCGTCGACGGCGATGTCCAGGAGGCCAAGACCAAGCTGCTGATGCAGCCCTGGTGGCTCGATTGGACGGCCGGACTGTTCCCGGTGATCCTCGTCGTGTTCCTGCTGCGCTCGTTCCTCTTCGAGCCGTTCAAGATCCCCTCGGGTTCGATGGTGCCGACGCTGCTCGTCGGCGACTTCATCCTCGTCAACAAGTTCCACTACGGCGTGCGGCTGCCGGTGGTCAACAAGCTGATCATCCCCAACCATGCCGTCGAGCGCGGCGACGTGATGGTGTTCCGCTACCCCGTCGATCCGCGGCTGGACTACATCAAGCGCGTCGTCGGCCTGCCCGGCGACACCATCGCCTACCTGAACCAGAAGCTGACGATCAACGGCCAGCCGGTGGTCGAGACGCCCAAGGGCGACAACTACGACGACGACAGCATGAGCTACTCGCCGCTGTTCCAGGAACATTTGGGCAAAGTCGATCACCTCATCCGGGTCGACCCCTCGCGGCCGTCGTTCCTGCGCCCGCGCCCGCCCAACTTCCCGTATGTCGAGAACTGCCAGTACAGCCCCGAGGGCGTCGTGTGCAAAGTCCCCGCCGGGCATTACTTCATGATGGGCGACAACCGCGACAATTCGGAAGATTCACGCTACTGGGGCTTCGTCCCCGATGAGAATATCGTCGGCAAGGCGTTTTTCGTCTGGATGAATTTCCACAACCTGGGCCGCATCGGGTCGTTCCACTGACCCGCAGCAGGCCCACCGGCAGGAGACGACAGGTGATGAAGCGAGCGATGGTCGCAGCGGCCTCGGTGGGTCCGGTGGCGGGCTTGGCGGCAAGAAGCGGGGCAGGGCGGCGCGCGCGCCAGGGCGGCGTGACGCTGTTCGGCCTGCTGTTCTGGGCCATCGTCGTCGGCTTCATCGCCTACCTGCTCGTGCGCACGCTGCCGACGGTCAACGAGTACCTGACGATCCAGCGCACGATCGACCAGATCGCGAAGACGCAGCCGGCGACGGTTGCCGAGGTGCGCCAGGCCTTCGAGAAACAGAAGGAGCTCGAGTACTCGATCTCGGCGGTCTCGGGCAGCGACCTGCAGATCACGAAGGAGAACGACCGCGTCGTGATCGGCTTCGCCTACGACAAGCTGATCCCGATCTACGGTCCGGTCTACCTGCTGATCAAGTACGAAGGGCGGACCCAATAGTCATGGCGGGCGACCCGCGTTCCGCATCGACATTGCTGCAGGCCCTGCAGCAGCGTCTGGGCTACACGTACACGCGGCCCGAGCTGCTGCGCCGCGCGCTCACGCACCGCAGCTGGGGCGCCGAGCACAACGAGCGGCTCGAGTTCCTCGGCGATGCGGTGCTCAGCCTGGCCGTCTCGCGCCTGCTCTACGAACGCCTGGCCGACAGCGACGAGGGCGACCTCACGCGCGTGCGCGCCCACCTCGTGCGCGAGGACAGCCTGCACCGGCTCGCGCTCGCGCTCGGCCTGCCCGAGGTGCTGCGCATGTCCGAGGGCGAGCTGCGCGGCGGCGGCTCGCAGCGGCCGTCGATCCTCGCCGACGCGGTCGAGGCGCTGATCGGCGCCGTCTTCCTCGACGGCGGCTACGACGCCGCGCATGGCGTCGTGCAGCGCCTGCTCGGCGAGGTGATCCAGGCCACCGAGGCCGACAACTGGGGCAAGGACGCGAAGACCGAACTCCAGGAATGGCTGCAGGCGCGCCGCGTGCCGGTGCCCGCCTACACCATCGTCGCCACGCGCGGCCAGGCCCATGCGCAGACCTTCGAGGTCGAATGCGCCGTCGCCACGCTCGGCCTCACCGAACGCGGCCAGGGCCGCTCGCGCCGCAGCGCCGAGCAGGAAGCGGCGCGGCGCATGCTCGACGCGCTCAAGGCCAGCGACCACCCCGGCGGGCCGCTGCGCTCATGAACGACGAAACCACACCCCAACGCTGCGGCCTGGTCGCCATCGTCGGCCGCCCCAACGTCGGCAAGAGCACGCTGCTCAATGCGCTCGTCGGGCAGAAGATCAGCATCACCTCGAACAAGGCGCAGACGACGCGCCACCGCATCACCGGCATCCGCACGCAGGGCGCGGCGCAGTTCGTCTTCGTCGACACGCCGGGCTTCCAGGTCAAGCATGCGACGGCGCTGAACCGCAACCTCAACCGCACCGTGCTGTCGTCGCTGGCCGATGTCGACGTCGTGCTCTTCCTCGTCGAGGCCGGCCGCTTCGGCGCGCCCGATGCGAAGGTGCTGGCACTGCTGCCCGAGGACAAGCCGGTGCTGCTGATCGCCAACAAGCTCGACCACCTGGCGCGGCGCCAGGACGTGCTGCCCTGGTTGCAGCAGATGCAGGCCAGGCGCGCGTTCACCGAGTTCGTGCCGATGTCGGCGACGCGCGAGGCCGATGTCGAGCGCCTGCTGGCCATCGTCGAGCCGCATCTGCCGCTGCAGCCCTGGCTCTACGAGGAAGACGCGCTGACCGACCGCAGCGAGCGCTTCCTGGCCGGCGAGATCGTGCGCGAGAAGCTGTTCCGCCTCACCGGCGACGAACTGCCGTACAGCGCCACCGTCGTCATCGACAGCTTCACCGAGGAGGGCGAGCTGCGCAAGATAGCCGCGACCATCGTCGTCGAGCGCGACGCCCACAAGGGCATGGTCATCGGCGAGGGCGGCGAACGGCTCAAGCGCATCGGCAGCGAGGCGCGCCAGGATCTCGAGCGCCTGTGGGGCGCCAAGGTCTTCCTCGAGCTCTGGGTCAAGGTGCGTTCGGGCTGGGCCGACGACGAGGCCCATCTGCGCTCGTATGGCTACGAGTAGACCTGCGCAAGGTCAGCTGCTCGCCTACGTTTTGCACCGCTACGACTGGAGCGAATCCAGTCTCATCGTCGAGCTCTACACACGCGCGCTGGGTCGCGTCGTCGTCGCCGCCAAGGGCGCGAAGCGGCCGACCTCGAACTTCCGTCCGGTGCTGCTGCCGTTCCAGCCGCTGCACATCGGGCTCGGCCGCACGCCGGCCGACGAGAGTTCCGAGATCCACACGCTGCGCAGTGCCGAATGGGTCGGCGGCGCGCCGCTGCTGCCGGCGGCAGCGATGTTCCCGGCCTACTACCTGAACGAGCTGCTGCTGAAGATGCTGGCGCGCCAGGATCCGCATCCGCGGCTCTTCGACGCCTATGCCGCGGCACTCGTCGCGCTGGCCGCCAACGCCGACGAGGTCGCGATGCTGCGCGCCTTCGAGCTCATGCTGCTGCGCGAACTCGGCTGGCTGCCCGAGCTGGCGCAGGTGACGGTCAGCGGCGAGCCGCTGCGCGCTGCAGGCCGCTACGCGCTGCAGCCCGAGTCGGGACTCGTCGCCCACGCCTCAGGACTGCCGGGCGCGGCCTGGATCGCGGTCGAGGCCGCGCTCGCGCATGGCAGCCCGGCGGCTCTGCGCGCGGCCTGTGCGCCGATCGAGCCGGGTTTGCGGGCAGCGCTGCGCGCGCTGCTTCACTATCATCTCGGGTCCGCTGTGCTGCGCACGCGCCAGGTCTGGCAGGGCGTGCAGCGCTTGAGCGAAATCCGATGAATCCCCTGATCGCCACCGAACCGCCGCACGCCGCCACCGCACTCTCGGTCAACGTCAACAAGGTGGCGCAGCTGCGCAACACGCGCCACCTCGGCATCCCGAGCGTCGTGCGCGCCGCGCTGCTCTGTCTGGAGGCCGGTGCCGACGGCATCACCGTCCATCCGCGGCCCGACGAGCGCCATATCCGTGCCCACGATGTCCACGACCTCGCCGAACTGCTGCGGCTGTGGCCGCACGCCGAATACAACATCGAGGGCAACCCCTTCCACAACCTGATGGCGTTCGTGCGCGAGGTGCGGCCGCAGCAATGCACCTTCGTCCCCGACGGCAGCGACCAGTTCACGTCCGATCATGGCTGGGACCTCGCGGCCGACGGCGAGCGGCTGCGCCCGTTGATCAAGGAAGCGCAGGCGCTGGGCGTGCGCGTGAGCCTGTTCATGGACCCGATCCCCGAGGCGATGGCCGCAGCGCGCGCGGTCGGCGCCGACCGCGTCGAGCTCTACACCGAGCCCTATGCCGCGGCCCATGGCAAGGCGGCGCAGGGCGCGCAGATCGCGCGCTTCGCCGCCGCCGCCGCGGCAGCGCAGGCGCATGGCCTGGGCGTCAACGCCGGCCACGACCTCAACCGCGACAACCTCGGCGATTTCCTGCGCGGCGTCGCCGGCGTCGTCGAGGTCTCGATCGGCCATGCGCTGATCGCCGACGCGCTCGAATTCGGCCTGCCCGAAACCGTGCGCGCCTACCAGCGCTGCATCCGGCTGGCGCAGCGATGATCGTCGGCATCGGCACCGATCTCTGCGACATCCGACGCATGGCGGCGACGATGGCGCGGCGCGGCGACCGCTTCGCCGAGCGCGTGCTCGGACCGGCCGAGATCGAGGTCTTCCGCGCCCGCCGCGAGCGCGCGCCGGCACGCGGCCTGCGGTATCTGGCGACGCGCTTCTCGGCCAAGGAGGCCTTCTCGAAGGCGATCGGCCTGGGCATCCGCTGGCCGATGACCTGGCGCGCCTGCGAGATCCTCAACGAGCCCGGCGGCAAGCCGGTGCTGCGGCTGTCGGGCGAACTCGCGCAATGGTTCGAGCGCCAGGGTCTCGTCGGCCATGTCAGCGTCAGCGACGAAACCGATTACGCGACCTCGGTCGTCGTCGTCGAAACCCGGGGCCCCGCGTCTTGAATCCGCATCCGATCCGCACCTCGCCCGTCGTCATCGACATCCCCGGCACCGCGCTGACCGCGGCCGACCGGCGCCGCATCCGCCATCCGCTGACCGGCGGGCTGATCCTGTTCGCGCGCAATTTCGAGGATCGGCGCCAGCTCACCGAACTCGCCGCGGCGGTGAAGAAACTCCGCCCCGACCTGCTGATCTGCGTCGACCACGAGGGCGGCCGCGTGCAGCGCTTTCGCAGCGACGGCTTCACCGCGCTGCCGGCGATGCGCACGCTGGGCGAGCAATGGCAGCGCGAGCCACTGGCGGCGACCGACGCCGCGACCGCGCTCGGCCTCGTCCTCGCGGCCGAGCTGCGCGCCTGCGGCGTCGACCTCAGCTTCGCGCCCGTGCTCGACCTCGACCATGGCGCCAGCAGCGTCATCGGCGACCGTGCCTTCCACCGCGATCCGCGCGTCGTCGCGCTGCTCGCCAAGAGCGTCATCCACGGCATGCTGCGCGCCGGCATGGCCTGCTGCGGCAAGCATTTCCCGGGGCATGGCCATGTCGCCGCCGACAGCCACCACGAGGTGCCCATCGATCGCCGCGGCCTCAAGGCCATCCTCGACGATGACGCGCGGCCCTACGACTGGCTCAGCACGGCGCTCGCGGCGGTGATGCCGGCGCATGTCGTCTATCCGCGCGTCGACCGTCGCCCGGCCGGCTTCTCGGCCCGCTGGCTGCAGGAGATCCTGCGCGGCCGCTTCGGCTTTTGCGGCGCGATCTTCAGCGACGACCTCGGCATGGAGGGCGCGCGCCATCTCGAAGGCAGCCTGCTCGCGCCGGTCGAGGCGGCGACGCTGGCGCTCGAGGCCGGCTGCGACATGGTGCTGCTGTGCAACCCGGCCGACGGCAGCGTCGTCGATGAACTGCTGGCCGGGCTCGAGCGTGCCGCCGCCGAAGACCGCTGGCATCCCGATCCCGAGAGCGAGGTGCGGCGTCTGGCGCTGCTGCCGCAGACGGCGCCGCTGGCCTGGGACGAGCTGATGCACGACCCGGCCTACCAGCACGCGCTCGAGCGCTTGCCATGAACACCAGCGCCGCCGAGAAGAAGCGGCTGCAGATGGCCGACATCGCGCGCCTGGCCGGCGTCTCGGTCTCGACCGTGTCGCGCGCGCTCAGCGGCAGTCCGCTCGTCAGCAAGGAGACGCGCGAGCGCGTCGAGGAGCTGGCGCGCTCGCTCGACTACGCGATCAACGTCGGCGCGCAGAACCTGCGGCTGAAGAACAACCGCACGATCGCCGTCGTGATCCCCTACGACAAGGTCTCGCGCCAGCATATCTCCGACCCCTTCTTCCTCGCCATGGTCGGCAGCCTGGCCGATGCGCTGACCGAGCGCGGCTTCGACATGCTGCTCTCGCGCGTCGATGCCGAGAGTCTCGACGCCGCGGCGCGGGTGATCGGCTCGGGGGTGGCGATCGGCGTCATCCTGATCGGCCAGTGGCGCCATCACGACCAGCTCAACCGGCTCGCCGCGCGCAAGCTGCCGTTCGTCGTCTGGGGGACGCAGATCGCGCAGCAGCTGTACTGCACCGTCGGCGGCGACAACCAGGGCGGCGGCCTCGCGGCGACGCGCCATCTGCTCGGGCAGGGCGCGCGCCGCATCGTCTTCGTCGGCGACCATCAGCTGCCCGAGGTCGAGCAGCGCTACCAGGGCTATCGCGACGCGCTCGCCGCTGCCGGTGTCGCGCTCGACCCCGCGCTCGTGCTGCCGGTGCCTTTCGACGCCGACCAGGCGCGCGCCGCGGTGATGCAGCTGTGCCGCAGCGGCACGGCCTTCGATGCGGTGTTCGCCTGCAGCGACGTGCTGGCGGCGGCGACGATGCAGGTGCTGCACCAATGCGGCCGCGCCGTCCCCGACGAGGTCGGCGTCGTCGGCTACGACGACATCAGCTGGGCCAGCCATGCGAGCCCGCCGCTGACCACCGTGCGCCAGCCTATCGAACGCGCCGGGCTCGAACTCGTCGATGCGCTGCTGCGCATCATCGACGGCGAGACGGTGCCGCCGCGGACGTTGCCGGTGGAGCTGGTGGTGCGCGAAAGTACGCGACACCGAGGCTGAGCCGCGGGATCCAGCCGTGCAAGGCCTTGCGGCCTTGCACCGTGCGGGCTCAGACAGCAGTGGCGGTCTGGTGGTCGAAGGGCAGCTTGAGCTGCGACAGGTCCTTGCGCGTCTCGACGAGCACCAACGGGCCCTCGTCGATGACGACGGGCGGGCGCGGCTCGCGCGGCACGCGGATGGGAGCCGGCTCGGCCGCCATCGCGGCCTGCACGGCGCGGATCTTCTCGGCGTCCGAGTTCACCCATTCGAGGCCCGCGCCGGCGGCCAGCGATTGCAGCTGGTCCAGCGGCAGCGCGTAGGGCTCGACGACGACGGGTGCGGCCGCGCGCGGCACCGGCGCCGCGGCGGGTGCCGGGGCCGGTGCGGCAGCGGCGATCGGCGTCGGCACGACGGCCGCGACCGGTTCGACCTTCGGCTCGGTTACCGGCGCGATCACCGGCGCCATCACCGGCGCAACAGCGGGGCGATGGTCGTGTTCGACTTCCTCGGCCGCGATGGCGGCGACGACGACGCCGGCGCCCGCTTCGGCGGCACCGGATTCGGCTTCGCCGTCGCGCGGTGCCTCGTCGCGTCCTTCGCGATTGCGGTCGCGTCCGCCACGGCCGCGGCGGCGGCCGCGTTCGCGCTCACCACCCTCGGTCGGTGCGGCGGCTTCGCCCTCGGCTGCGGGCGCAGCTTCCGTGGTGACGGTGGCCTCGCCACCCTCGACCGGCGCCGCAGCTTCCTCGGTGCGTCCTTCACCGCGGTCGCGGCCACCGCGACGGCGGCGGCGGCGGCCATCGCCGCGCTCGCCGTCGGGGCGATCGCCCTCGGCCGCTTCACCGCCCGGCGTCGAATCGACGAAGGCCTGGGGCTGTGCGCTGGCCGACGTTTCCTCGGCGCGCGGTGCACGCTCGGGGCGCGGACCGCGACGGCCTTCGCCGCGCGGCGCGCGCTCGTCGCGCTCGGCGCCCGGCGCCGCTTCGGCGGCGACTTCGGTGCGGCGGCCTTCGCCGCGACCTTCGCGCTGACCTTCACCGCGGCCTTCGCCTCGTCCTTCACCGCGGCCCTCGCCACGATCACCGCGACCTTCGCCGCGTCCACCGCGGCCACCATCGCGTCCACCGCGGGGTCCGCGGTCGCCGCCACGGCCACCGCGTTCGCCACGCTCGCCGCGTTCGCCCCGCTCACCGCGCCGGCCATCGCCGCGCTTTTCGGGAGCACCGGCAGCCGCTGCCACGGCCGAAGCCGCAGCGGGCAGGGCCGGTGCCGGCGCCGGCGCCGGCGTGCCGCCGCCGAACAGGCTCTTGACCCAGCCGAAGAAGCCGCCGCCTGCCGCCGCGGTAGCCACCGCCACCGGTGCCGCCATCGGTGCCGGGGCGGGTGCAGCCACCGGCGCCACGGCCACCGGCGCGGGCGCCGGTGCCGGCGGCGCCGGCTGGTCGGGCAGCACGCCCTTGATGATCGGCTCCTGCTTGGGCTTGGCCTTCTCGCGCCGCGTGATCCCGACCTCGTCCTCGGGCTCCTCGATCATCGTGTAGCTGGCCTGCAGGTTCTCCAGCCGCGGGTCGTCGTGGCGCAGGCGCTCGAGCTTGTAGTTCGGCGTCTCGAGATGCTTGTTCGGCACCAGCAGCACGGTCACGCGCTGCTTCAGTTCGATCTTCGTGATCTCGGTGCGCTTCTCGTTGAGCAGGAAGCTCGTCACCTCGACCGGCACCTGCACATGGACGGCGGCCGTGTTCTCCTTCAGCGCCTCCTCCTGGATGATGCGCAGGATCTGCAACGCCGAGCTTTCGGTGTCGCGGATGTGGCCGGTGCCGTTGCAACGCGGGCAGGTGATGTGGTTGCCTTCGCTGAGCGCCGGGCGCAGGCGCTGGCGGCTGAGTTCGAGCAGGCCGAACTTGCTGATCGAGCTGAACTGCACCCGCGCACGGTCGAAGCGCAGCGCGTCGCGCAGCCGGGTCTCGACCTCGCGGCGGTTCTTGCTTTCCTCCATGTCGATGAAGTCGACGACGATCAGGCCGCCGAGGTCGCGCAGCCGCATCTGGCGCGCGATCTCGTCGGCGGCTTCCAGGTTGGTGCGGGTGGCGGTCTCCTCGATGTCGCTGCCGCGCGTGGCGCGCGCCGAGTTGACGTCGACGCTGACGAGCGCCTCGGTGTGGTCGATGACGATCGCGCCGCCGCTGGGCAGGTTCACCGTGCGGGAGAACGCGGTCTCGATCTGGTGCTCGATCTGGAAGCGGCTGAACAGCGCCGCGTCGTCGCGGTAGCGCTTCACGCGATTGGCCGTCTCCGGCATCACGTGGTTCATGAACTGCTGCGCCTGCTCGAAGATATCGTCGGTATCGATCAATATCTCGCCGATGTCGGACGTGAAGTAGTCGCGGATCGCGCGGATCACGAGGCTGCTTTCCTGGTAGATCAGGAAGGCGCCCTTGCCGGCCTTGGACGCGCCGTCGATGGCGGTCCACAGCTTGAGCATGTAGTTCAGGTCCCATTGCAGCTCGGCCGCGCTGCGGCCGATGCCGGCGGTGCGGGCGATCAGGCTCATGCCCTTGGGGTACTCGAGCTGCTCGAGGTTGTCCTTGAGCTCCTCGCGGTCCTCGCCCTCGATGCGCCGGCTGACGCCGCCGCCGCGCGGGTTGTTGGGCATCAGCACGAGGTAGCGGCCGGCCAGGCTGACGAAGGTGGTCAGCGCCGCGCCCTTGTTGCCGCGCTCTTCCTTCTCGACCTGGACGAGCAGGTTGTCGCCTTCCTTGACGACGTCCTGGATGCGCGCGCTGCGCACGTCGGCGCCTTCGCGGAAGTAGTTCTTCGAGATTTCCTTGAACGGCAGGAAGCCGTGGCGTTCCTCGCCGTAATCGACGAAACAGGCCTCGAGCGAGGGCTCGACGCGGGTGATGACGGCCTTGTAGATGTTGCCCTTGCGCTGTTCGCGCCCTTCGATCTCGGTCTCGAAGTCGAGCAGCTTCTGGCCATCGACGATCGCCAGCCGCCGCTCTTCGGGCTGCGTGGCGTTGATCAGCATGCGTTTCATGTGCACTCCATTGCGCGGGCCTGCCTTGCGGGGCGGGTCCGCGCGTCACGATGCGGCGCCACCCCTGCGGGCGCGCCCCTTTCACATCGATGCACGAGTAACGCGGTCGAACCGAAGTCGCGAGTGCCCTGGACTGCGCTCGATCCGCCGGAACCGGCGGCTCAGCTGCGCAGCGTTGGCGCGTGCGTGCCGGCGGTGGCTGCCTCGCAGGTCGGCGTCTGCCCTGACCGCCGCGGATCGCGCAGCGGCCGCCCCGGGCGCGCCGCGGCTGCGGCGACGAGCCGCAGCGCCGGGGGGCGCATCGAGGTGGTTGTGGGGGACGGGATCGACATGGCTGCAGTTTCAGCGCCGACACACGGATGCAAGGCATCTAGCCTTGCACCATGGATTCACGGTGGCCTCACGATTGAGGTGAGGACGGGTTCTTCTTCGTTGCTCTGCCGCCTGCGGCCCCTGCCTGCCGGGTCACTTGGGGTCCCCGGCCCGACAACGGCCTGCCGGCGTTGCATCACCTTTCTTGCCAGCCCGATCATCGGGCATGGCGCGCCACGGAAACTCAGGAAATGCCCGGGTAAACTCCGATAAATCAAGCACTTACAGCGCAAACGTGGAGTCGGCGATTATAGAGCCCAAAGTCGGTGGCCCCGCGCCGGCCGTCAGACATCTGACGGTGGACGCCGAATCGGCGGGCCAGCGCCTGGACAACTACCTGATGCGCGAGCTCAAGGGCGTGCCCAAGACCCACGTCTACCGCGTCATCCGGTCGGGTGAGGTCAGGGTGAACAAGGGCCGCGCCAGCGCCGAGACGCGGGTGGCCGCCGGCGACGACATCCGCCTGCCGCCGCTGCGCCTGCCCGACCGCAGCGCCCAGCCGCCGGCACCGGCGCGCGAGTTCCCGCTGCTCTACGAGGACGAGCATCTGCTGGCGATCGCCAAGCCGGCCGGCGTCGCCGTGCACGGCGGCAGCGGCGTCAGCTACGGCGTCATCGAGCAGCTGCGCCGCGCGCGGCCGCAGGCGCGCTTCTTGGAGCTCGTGCACCGGCTCGACAAGGAGACCTCGGGCGTGCTGCTGCTGGCCAAGAAGCGCAGCGCGCTGACCGCCTTGCAGGACCAGTTCCGCGCCCGCGACACCGGCAAGCGCTACGCGGCCCTGGTGTTCGGCGCCTGGCCCGACAAGCTCAAGGTCATCGACCTGCCGCTGCACAAGAGCAGCGACGCCGCCGGCGAGCGCAACGTGCGCGTCGTCGACGCCGACCATGCCGATGGCCGGCGTTCGATCACGCTCGTCAAGGTGGCGCGGCGGCTGCCCGAGTGGACGCTGCTCGATGTGACGATCAAGACCGGGCGCACGCACCAGATCCGCGTCCACCTGGCGCACAGCGGCTACCCGATCGTCGGTGACCCGAAATACGGCGATTTCGCGCGCAACAAGCTGCTGGCGCGCGAACAGGCCTTCGGCCGCATGTTCTTGCACGCCCGCGAGCTCGAATTCGACCATCCGGCCAGCGGCGAGCGGATCCGCCTCGTCGCACCCCTGCCACGCGAATGCGAGACACTGCTCGGATGAAGCGCCGCTACGACCTCATCGTCTTCGACTGGGACGGCACGCTGTTCGACAGCACGATGCTGATCGTGCGCTGCATCCAGTCGGCCTGCGCCGACATCGGCGCGGCGGTGCCCAGCGACGAGGCGGCGGCCTATGTCATCGGGCTCGGGCTGCAGGACGCGCTGCAGCATGCGGTGCCCGGGCTGCCGAGCGCGCGCTACCCCGAGCTCGGGCGGCGCTACCGCCACCATTACCTGGCGCGCCAGGACGAGCTCGTGCTGTTTCCGGGCACGCTCGAGATGCTGCAGGCGCTGCGCGCGCGCCATCACCTGCTGGCGGTGGCCACCGGCAAGAGCCGGCGCGGGCTCGACGACGCGCTAGCGCAGTCGCAGCTGCACCGCCTCTTCGACGCCACGCGCACGGCCGACGAGACGGCGAGCAAGCCCGACCCGCAGATGCTGCACGAGCTGATGCGCGAATTCGGCGTCGACCCGCACCGCACGCTGATGATCGGCGACACGACGCATGACCTGCAGCTGGCCGCCAACGCCGGCGCCGCGAAGGTCGGCGTCGCCTACGGCGCGCACGAGGCTGCGGCCTTCGCGCCCCACGCGCCGCTGTTCGTCGCCCGCAACACGCGCGAACTGCACGACTGGCTGCTGGAAAACGCGTGAACGGCGCCGTGCCGCTGTGCGCCAGCGCGGCGCTCGAGGAGCGCGGTCGCGCCTGGGTCTGGGACCTGCTCGAGTACGGCCGCCCGGTGCGCGCCTTCGCGCTGCGCTTCGACGGCGTCGTGCGCGCCTATCTCAACCGCTGCGTCCACGTCCCGACCGAGATGGACTGGCAGCCGGGCGACTTCCTCGACCTCGAGCGGCGCTGGATCCTGTGCTCGATCCACGGCGCCGCCTACGAACCGGCCAATGGCCGCTGTGTCGGCGGTCCCTGCGGCCGCGGCAAGCTGACGCCGGTCGAGGTCGTGGAGAGAAATGACATGGTCTATTGGTATCCTTCCCCGGCCCTGCAGGCGCTGCCCGCGGCGGCACCCGAAAGCCCACCATGACCTTCCCCGAACCCGATCGCCCGACGCCGCCGGCTGCGAGCGCGCCGGCGCTGGAAGGCGCACTCGAGCGCATCGCCGGTGAACTGCTGCGCCAGCAGCGCAGCGACCGCCGCTGGCGCGTCGTGCTGCGCCTGGGCTGGCTCGCGCTGGCGTTCTTCGCCGTCTGGCTGCTGCTCGCGCACCGCCTGCCGGCAGCGAACCCGACGACGCCGCACACGGCGCTGATCGACCTGCGCGGCGAGATCGGCACCGACATGCCGGCCAGCGCCGAGACGCTGATCGAGGGGCTGAAGAACGCCTTCGGCGACGCCGCCGCGCAGGCCGTCGTGCTGCGCATCAACTCGCCCGGCGGCAGCCCCGTGCAGGCCGGCATCGTCAACGACGAGATCCGCCGCCTCAAGGCCCTGCACAGGAAGAAGGTCTACGCGGTGGTCGAGGAGGTCTGCGCCTCGGGCGCCTATTACATCGCCGTCTCGGCCGACCAGATCTACGTCGACAAGGCGAGCATCGTCGGCAGCATCGGCGTGCTGATGGACGGCTTCGGCTTCACCGGGCTGATGGACAAGCTCGGCGTCGAGCGCCGGCTGCTCACCGCGGGCGAGAACAAGGGCATGCTCGACCCCTACAGCCCGCTGGACCCGCACCAGCGGGCGCTGGCGCAGGCCATGCTCGACCAGATCCACCGCCAGTTCATCGCCGCGGTCAAGCAGGGCCGCGGCGCGCGGCTGAAGGAGACGCCGGACACCTTCTCGGGCCTGTACTGGAACGGCGAGGAGGCGGTCAAGCTCGGTCTCGCCGACGGCCTGGGCAGCGTCGACTACGTCGCGCGCGAGCTCGTCAAGGCCGAGGACGTCGTCGACTACACGCCGCACGAGAACGTCGCCGAGCGGCTGGCCAAGCGCTTCGGCGCCAGCATCGGTGCCGGCGCGGTGCACGCGCTGCGCGAGATGTCGCCGATCCGATGACGGCGCCGGATTCCGCAAACCCGCAAGCCCCGGTGCCGCTGGCCGAGCGCGCGGCCGTCGCGGCGCAATACCTGCTGCCCAAGCAGGCGCTGACGGCGCTGGCCGGCATCGCCGCGAATGCGCGGCTGGGAGCGGCGACGACGGCGGCGATCCGCGCCTTCATCGCCCGCTACGGCGTCGCGATGGCCGAGGCCGCCGAGCCCGATCCGGCCGCCTACGCGACCTTCAACGATTTCTTCACGCGCGCGCTCACGCCCGGCGCACGGCCGCTGGCGGATGTCGCGCCGGCCGACCTCGTCTGCCCGGTCGACGGCGCGATCAGCCAGTTCGGATCGATACGCGAAGGGCGCATCTTCCAGGCCAAGGGCCATGACTACAGCGCGCAGGCGCTGCTCGGCGGCGACGCCGCGCTGGCGGCGCATTTCCAGGCCGGCCATTACGCGACGCTGTACCTGAGCCCGCGCGACTACCACCGCATCCACATGCCCTGCGCCGGCCGGCTGCTGCGCATGATCCATGTGCCGGGGGCGCTGTTCTCGGTCAATCCGGCGACGGCGCGCGGCGTGCCCGGGCTGTTCGCGCGCAACGAGCGCGTCGTCTGCGTCTTCGACGGCGAATGCGGCCCCTGGGCGCTGGTGCTCGTCGGCGCGACCATCGTCGGCAGCATGGCCACGGTCTGGCATGGCGTCGTCAACCCGCCGCGGTCGGGCCGCTTGCGCGAATGGAGCTACCAGGGTTCGGCGGTCGAACTCGCGCGCGGCCAGGAGATGGGTCGCTTCCTGCTCGGCTCGACCGTCGTGCTGCTGTTCCCCCCGGCCGGCGGGCTCGAATTCGAAGCCTCGTGGGAGCCGGGCCGCGCCGTGCGCATGGGCGAGGCGATGGCGACGCGAAGCCGACTCGCCCGATGATCGCCCAGACGCAATCGACGACTGCACCGCAGCTCGCCGTCACGCGTGAGCGCCGCGGCTTCGGCTGGGTCGACGCGATCCTGATGCTGGCGCTGCTGGGCCTGCTGTGGAGCACGCTGCATTTCGGCCGCGGCATGTTCGTGCATTTCAACCCGGCGGCGGTGCCGGCGGTCGACGCCTCGCCCTGGCAGATCCCGTATTACGCCGGCCGCACGCTGCTGCGCATGTGGATGGCGTTCGCCTTCTCGCTCGTCTTCGCCGTCGGCACCGGCTACCTCGCGGCGAAGAACCTGCGCGCCCGCGCCGTCATCCTGCCGGCGCTCGACGTGCTGCAGTCGGTGCCGGTGCTGGGCTTCCTCTCGGTCACCGTGACCGGCTTCATGGCGCTGTTCCCGGGCAGCCTGTTCGGCGTCGAATGCGCGTCGATCTTCGCCATCTTCACCGGCCAGGTCTGGAACATGGCGTTCGGCTTCTATCACTCGATGGTGACGATCCCGAGCGACATGCAGGAGGCCGCTTCGACCTACGGCCTGACGCGGATGCAGCGCTTCCGCGCGGTGGAGCTGCCGGCCTCGGCGCACAGCCTGATCTGGAATTCGATGATGTCGTTCGGCGGCGGCTGGTTCTTCGTCGCGCAGAGCGAGGCGATCAGCGTCATGAACAAGGACATCAAGCTGCCGGGGCTGGGTTCGTACATGGCGCAGGCGATCGAGCGCGGCGACAACGGTGCCGCCTTCTGGGCCGTCGTCGCGATGATCGTGCTCATCCTCGTCAGCGACCAGCTCGTCTGGCGCCCGCTGCTGGCCTGGGCCGACAAGTTCAAGATCGAGCTCACGGTCTCGGCGACGCCGGCGACCTCGTGGCTCTACGAGCTGCTGCGCGGCGCGTACGTCTTCACCTGGCTGCAGGAGCGCGTCTGGGAGCCGCTGGCCGAGCGCTTCGAGCGCCAGCCCGGCGCGCCGCGCGCGCCGGCCGCCACCGCCGTGCACCGCGCCATGCCCTGGCTGCGACGTGCCGTGGGGCTGGCGCTGACGCTGTGGATCGCGGTCGAAGTGATCCAGGGCCTGGCCGCGGCCTTCGCCTCGCTGCGCGGCGCGCTGAGCTGGGGGGCCTTCGGCCACATCGTCTGGCTCGGGCTGCTGACCTTCCTGCGCGTGCTGGCGATGACGGTGATCGCGACGCTGATCTGGACCCCTGTGGGCGTGTGGATCGGCTCGCGCCCGGCGGTGGCGCGTTTTGCCCAACCGCTGGCGCAGATCGGCGCCTCGTTCCCCGTCAACATGACGTTCCCCATCGTCGTCGGCTGGTTCGTCGGCGCGCATATCGGCATGAACTGGGGCAGCATCGGCCTCATCGCGATGGGCACGCAGTGGTACATCCTGTTCAACGTCGTCGCCGGTGCGATGGCGATCCCCAACGATCTGCAGGAGGCGGCGCGCGTCAACGGCCTCGAGGGATGGAACCGCTGGCGCACGCTGATCCTGCCGGCCATCTTCCCGTACTGGGTCACCGGTGCCTGCACGGCCGCCGGCGGGGCCTGGAACGCGAGCATCGTCGCCGAGCTCGCGACCTGGGGGGGCACGACGCTGAAGGCCGACGGCCTGGGTGCCTATATCGCCGAGGTCACGAAGAGCGGCGACACGCCGATGATCATCACCGGCATCGCCGTGATGTCGGCCTTCGTCGTCACCACGAACAAGTTCGTCTGGCGCCGCCTCTACGCCTGGGCCGAGCGCCGCTTCAAACTCGATTGATGGATCGACCGACGCCATGACCGACGCCACAGCCCCGATCGCCCAGCTCTGCGCCGTCAGCAAGTCGTATGGCAGCGCCGGCGGGCGCGAGCTCAAGGTGCTCGACAACATCGACCTCGCGGTGAACCCGGGCGAGCTCGTCGCGCTGCTCGGCCAGTCGGGCTCGGGCAAGTCGACGATCCTGCGCTGCCTGACCGGACTCGTCGAGCCCTCGTTCGGCCGCGTGCTGGCCGGCGGCCAACCGCTGCACGGCATCAACCGCGACGCCTCGGTCGTCTTCCAGACCTTCGCGCTCTACCCCTGGTTGACAGTGGAGCAGAACGTCGCCGTCGGGCTGATGTCGCGCCGCATGCCGCGCGCGGAGCGCGCCGAGGCCATCGACCGCGCGATCGAGATCATCGGCCTGGGCAACTACCACGAGGCCTATCCGCGCGAGCTCTCGGGCGGCATGCGCCAGCGCGTGGGCATCGCGCGCGCGCTCGTCTCGCGCCCGCGCCTGCTGTGCCTGGACGAGGCCTTCAGCGCGCTGGACGTGCTGACGGCCGAGAACCTGCGCCAGGAACTGATCGGGCTGTGGCGCGGCTCGGATTCGGCGCTGAGCTCGATCTTCATGGTCACGCACAACATCGAGGAGGCGGTGGAAATGGCGACGCGCATCGTCGTCGTCTTCCCGCGCCCGGGGCGCATCGGCCTCGCGCTCGACAACCCATTGCCGTACCCGCGCGACAGCAAGAGCGCCGGCTTCCAGCGCCTCGTCGGCGTGATCCACGAATGCATCACGACGATGGCGCTGCCGGACCTGCCGCCCGAAGCCCCGGTGGCCGGCGCGCCGATCTCGCGCGCGCGTTCGCGCATGGAGTCGATCCCGAACGTGCCGGTGGGCCAGATCATCGGTCTGCTCGGCATCCTGCACGACACGCCCGAGCTGACCAACCTCTACGAGATCTCCGACGAGATCGGGCGCGAGTTCGGCGACACGATCGCCATCGTCAAGTCGGCCGAGATCCTCGAGCTCGTCGACACGCCGCGCCACGAGGTGAAGCTGACCGAGCTCGGCCGTCGCTTCATCGCCTCCGACAGCCAGGGCCGGCGCACGATCTTCGCCGAGCAGGTCTTCAAGCTGCGGCTGTTCCACATCATCCTGGCGTTGCTCGAGGAATACGACGAGGTCGACGCCGACCGCATCGTCAGCGACATCGCGACCGCGCTGCCCTACGACAACCCCGAGAAGACCTTCGAGACGATGATCGCCTGGGGCCGCTATGCCGGGCTGATGGACTGCAATATGAAGACGCGCAAGGTCTCGGTGCCCAAGGACGAGGAAGAGGACGAGGAAGCGACGGGCTGAGGTTGCGATTCGCGTGCCTGGCATCGCGGCGGGATCAGTCCGCCCCGGCGTCCTTGGCTCGCCGCGGCCTTGATGTTTTCTTGATGCGGCCCTTGGACAACTTGCCACCGTCTTGACGCCCAGCCTCCTAGGATGAATGCCATCCGATAGGAGGACCCGATGGACTTCGTCTATATCGCCGCGGCGCTGCTGTTGTGGCTCGTGCTGCAGGGCCTGGCCTGGGGCTGCGCGCGCCTGCAATCGCGGGGGACGCAGCGATGAACGCCTGGACCTGGATCGCTGGTGCGCTCGCGGCCGCTCTGCTCGTCTACCTCGTTGCCGTGCTGCTGCGGCCGGAGGATTTTTCGTGACCACCGCATCGGCCCTGCTGCTGGCCGTCTTCTGCGCCGCGCTGCTCGCGATCTCCTGGCCGCTGGCGCGCTGGATCGACGCCGTGATGGAAGGGCGCTTCGCGCTCGGCCGCCGCATCGAGGCGCCGATCTACCGCCTCGCCGGCATCGATCCGGAAACCGAACAGGGCTGGCTTGCCTATGCCAGGGGGCTGCTGCTGTTCAACTTCCTGGGCGTGCTCGCCGTCTATGCGATCCAGCGCCTGCAGGGCCTGTTGCCGCTGAACCCGCAGGCTCTGGCGGCGGTGAGCCCGGACTCCGCGTTCAACACCGCCGTCGCCTTCGCCACCAACACCGACTGGCAAGGCTACGGCGGCGAGACGACCATGAGCTACCTGACGCAGATGCTGGCGCTGACGGTGCAGAACTTCTGCTCCGCCGCCACCGGCATCGTCGTCGCGATCGCGCTCGTGCGCGGCTTCGCGCGCCATGCGGCAGGCGCGATCGGCAATGTCTGGGCCGACCTGCTGCGCTGCACGCTGTGGCTGCTGCTGCCGCTGGCTTTCGTCCTGGCGCTCGTCTTCGCCGGCCTGGGCGTGATCCAGAATTTATCGCCCTATGTCGCCGCGCACACGATCGAGCCGGTGACCTGGCAGGCGCCGCGCCTGGGCGCCGATGGCCAGCCGCTCAAGGACGCGCAGGGCCAGCCGCTGACCGAGGCGAAGACCGAGACCGAGCAGACGATCGCGATGGGGCCGGTGGCCTCGCAGCTCGCGATCAAGATGATCGGCACCAACGGCGGCGGCTTCTTCAACGCCAATTCGGCGCATCCCTACGAGAACCCGAACGCGGCATCGAATTTCCTGCAGATGCTGGCGATCTTCGCGATCCCCGCGGCGCTGTGCCTGGTGTTCGGCCGCCGCGTTGGCGACCTGCGCCAGGGCTGGGCGGTCTACGGCGCGATGGCGCTGCTCTTCGTCACGCTCGCGGTTGCCGCGCCGATCTTCGAGCAGCAGGGCAACCCGCGGCTGGCCGCGCTCGGCGTCGACCAGACGGCGAGCGCGTTGCAGGGCGGCGGCAATATGGAAGGCAAGGAAACCCGATTCGGCATCGGCGGCTCGGCGCTCTTCGCCACCGTCACGACGGCGGCCTCGTGCGGCGCGGTGAATTCGATGCACGACTCTTATACGCCGCTGGGCGGTCTCGTGCCGCTGGTGCTGATGCAGCTCGGCGAGGTCGTCTTCGGCGGCGTCGGCTCGGGTCTGTACGGCATGCTGATGTTCGCGATCATGGCCGTCTTCATCGCCGGGCTGATGATCGGCCGCACGCCCGAATACCTGGGCAAGAAGATCGAGACGCACGAGATGAAGATGGTCTCGATCGCCATCCTCGTCACGCCGCTGCTGGTGCTGGTCGGCAGCGCGATCGCGGTGCTGGCCGGCGCCGGGCGTGCCGGCATCGCCAACCCGGGCGCGCATGGCTACAGCGAGATCCTCTACGCGCTGACCTCGGCCGGCAACAACAACGGCAGCGCCTTTGCCGGGCTCTCGGCGAACACGCCGTTCTGGAACGGGCTGCTCGCGGTCGTGATGTGGTGCGGGCGCTTCGGCGTCGTCGTTCCGGTGCTCGCCATCGCCGGCTCGCTGGCGGCGAAGAAGCGCCTGGCCGCCAACGCCGGCACGCTGCCCACGCATGGGCCGCTGTTCGTCGCACTGCTCATCGGCACCGTGCTGCTCGTCGGCCTGCTCAACTACGTGCCGGCGCTGGCCCTCGGGCCTGTCGTCGAGCACTACATGCTCTGGAGCCCGCGATGAGCCGCGCCGCCCTCTCGATGTTCGACCCCCGACTGCTGCGGCCGGCGCTCGTCGACGCGCTGCGCAAGCTCGACCCGCGCGTGCAATGGCGCAATCCGGTGATGTTCGTCGTCTACGTCGGCAGCGCGCTGACCACCGCGATGTGCTTCGACCACGGCAGCGCGTTCACGATCGCGGTCACGGTCTGGCTCTGGTTCACCGTCCTCTTCGCCAATTTCGCCGAGGCGCTGGCCGAGGGCCGCAGCAAGGCCCAGGCGGCGTCGCTGCGCGGGCTGAAGAAGAAGACGCTGGCCAAGAAGGTCACGAGCGACGAGGGCACGTCGCGCGCCGCGCTGATGTGGCACCCGATCGAGGCCGACGGACTGCGCAAGGGCGACCGCGTGCTCGTCGAGGCCGGCGACGTGATCCCCGCCGACGGCGACGTGATCGACGGCGTGGCGTCGGTCGACGAGAGCGCGATCACCGGCGAATCGGCTCCCGTGATCCGCGAATCGGGCGGCGACTTCTCGGCCGTCACCGGCGGCACGCGCGTGCTCTCGGACTGGATCCAGGTGCGCGTCACCGTGAACCCGGGCGAGACCTTCGTCGACCGCATGATCGCGATGGTCGAGAACGCCAAGCGCCAGAAGACGCCCAACGAGATCGCGCTGACGATCCTGCTCGTCGCGCTGACGATCATCTTCCTCGTCGTCTGCGCGACGCTGCTGCCCCTCTCGGCCTACGCCGTCGATGTCGCCGGCGCCGGCCGCACGGTGGGCATCGTCACGCTCGTCTCGCTGCTCGTGTGCCTGATCCCGACGACGATCGCCGGGCTGCTGTCGGCGATCGGCGTGGCCGGCATGAGCCGGATGATGCAGGCCAACGTCATCGCGACCTCGGGCCGCGCCGTCGAGGCCGCGGGCGACGTCGATGTGCTGCTGCTCGACAAGACCGGCACGATCACGCTCGGCAACCGCCAGGCCGCCGCCTTCCTGCCCGCGCCCGGCGTGCGCGAGGCCGACCTCGCCGACGCGGCGCAGCTGGCCTCGCTGGCCGACGAGACGCCCGAGGGACGCAGCATCGTCGTGCTGGCCAAGCAGAAGTTCCAGCTGCGCGAGCGCGACCTCGGTGCGCTCGGCGCGAGCTTCGTCGCCTTCACGGCGCAGACGCGCATGAGCGGCGTCGACCTGCGGGACGGCCGCGGCGACCGCATGCTGCGCAAGGGCGCGGCCGAGGCGATCCGGCGCCATGTCGAGGCGCTCGGCGGCCATTTCCCGCCGGCCGTGACGGCCGCGGTCGACAACGTCTCGCGCGGCGGCAGCACCCCGCTGGTGGTGGCCGACGGCACGCGCGTGCTCGGCGTCGTCGAGCTCAAGGACATCGTCAAGGGCGGCATCAAGGAGCGCTTCGCCGAGCTGCGCCGCATGGGCATCAAGACGGTGATGGTGACGGGCGACAACCGGCTCACCGCGGCGGCGATCGCCGCCGAGGCCGGCGTCGACGACTTCCTCGCCGAGGCCACACCCGAGGCCAAGCTGGCGCTGATACGCGAGCACCAGGCGCAGGGCCGGCTCGTCGCAATGACCGGCGACGGCACCAACGACGCGCCCGCGCTCGCCCAGGCCGATGTCGCCGTGGCGATGAACACCGGCACGCAGGCGGCCAAGGAGGCCGGCAACATGGTCGACCTCGACAGCAACCCGACCAAGCTGATCGAGATCGTCGAGACCGGCAAGCAGATGCTGATGACGCGCGGCTCGCTGACCACCTTCAGCATCGCCAACGACATCGCGAAGTACTTCGCGATCATCCCGGCGGCCTTCGTCGCGACCTACCCGCAGCTCGGCGCGCTCAACGTGATGCACCTGGCGAGCCCGAACTCGGCGATCCTCTCGGCGGTGATCTTCAACGCGCTGATCATCGTCGTGCTGATCCCGCTGGCGCTGCGCGGCGTCGCCTACCGCGCCGTCGGCGCCGCGGCGCTGCTGCGGCGCAATCTGCTGATCTACGGCCTCGGCGGCATGGTCGTGCCCTTCATCGGCATCAAGGCGATCGACCTGCTGCTCGTTGCGGCGCATCTGAGCTGAAGCAAGGAACAGCCATGTCCACCCACGCATCCCCTTCGGTCTCGAGCCCGACCTCGATCATCGGCGCGCTGCGCCCCGCGCTCGTCGTCTTCATCGCGCTCAGCGTCGTCACCGGCATCGTCTATCCGCTCGCGACCACCGGCGTCGCGCAGCTGCTGTTTCCCGATCAGGCCGCCGGCAGCCTGATTCGCAGCGAGGGGGGCCGCGACGGCCGCGTCATCGGCTCGACGCTGATCGGCCAGTCGTTCGCGCGCCCCGGCCATTTCCGGGGTCGGCCTTCGGCGACCCCGGGCAAGCCCTATGACGCCGCGAACTCGGGCGGCTCGAACCTGGGGCCGCTGAAGCCGGCGCTCGTCGATGCGGTGCAGGCGCGCATCGCCGCGCTGCGCGCCGCCGATCCGGGCAACCTCGCGCCGGTGCCGGTGGACCTCGTCACCGCGTCGGCCAGCGGGCTCGACCCCGAGATCAGCCTCGCCGCGGCCGCGTACCAGGTCGATCGAGTCGCCCGCGCGCGCGGCCTCGCGCCGGCGGCGGTGCGCGCGCAGGTCGAGCGACTGGCCCAGCGCCCGCTGCTGGGTTTCCTCGGCGAGCCGCGCGTCAACGTCCTGGCCTTGAACCTGGCGCTCGACGGGATGGCCCGATGAGCATGCGAAGATTCCCGCTGCCGCGTCGGCCAGCAGCGTCCACCACCTCGCCATGCTCATCAACTGCAGCGCCTATGTCCAGGGCAGCAAGCTCGCCGACATCGCCGGCGCCGACATCGGCCGCCATCTCGCGCAACCCGACTGCTTCGTCTGGGTCGCGCTGCGCGATCCCGACGCCGCCGAGCTCGCGGCGATGCAGGACCAGTTCGGCCTCCACGATCTCGCGGTCGAGGACGCGCTCAAGGGCCACCAGCGGCCCAAGGTCGAGGAATACGGCGACACCGTGTTCGCCGTGCTGCAGATGGTCGACGAGGCCGGCGGCGAACTCGAGGTCGGCGAGCTCTGCGTCTTCGCCGGGCGCAATTTCGTGCTCTCGGTGCGCAGCCGCTCGAACGCCGGCTTCCTGGGCGTGCGCGAGCGCGCCGAGCGCGAACCCGAGCTGCTGCGGCATGGCTCCGGCTTCGTCCTCTACGCGCTGATGGACGCCGTCGTCGACCGCTATTTCCCGGTCATCGATCGCCTCGAGACCGAACTCGACGCGATCGAGGAGCGCATCTTCGAGCGCGGCTCGGCGCGCCGCAACATCGAGGAGCTGTACGCGCTCAAGCGGCGCCTGGGCATCGTGCGCCACGCGGTGATGCCGCTGCTCGAGGCCGGCGCGCATCTGCACGGCGGCCGCGTGCCGCCGATCTGCGTGGGCACGCAGGACTATTTCCGCGATGTCTACGACCACCTGCTGCGCTGCGCGGCGACGATCGACGGCCTGCGCGACACCGTCGCCACGGCGATCCAGGTCAACTTCTCGATGATCGCGATCGAGGAATCGGAGACCACCAAGCGTCTCGCCGCCTGGGCCGGCATCTTCGCCGTCGCGACCTTCTTCGTCGGCGTCTGGGGCATGAACTTCGAGCGCATGCCCGAGCTGAAATGGGCCTGGGGCTACCCGGCGGCGCTGGCCTTCATCACGATCGTCGCGGTGCTGATGTGGCGCCGCTTCCGCAAGGCCGGCTGGCTTTGACCGACGCCGACCGCCCGGACCCCGACGCGCTGCTGCAGCGCGTGCAGCAGGAACAGGCGCGCGCCGCGCGCGGGCGGCTGAAGATCTTCTTCGGCGCCTGCGCCGGTGTCGGCAAGACCTACGCGATGCTGGCCGCGGCGCGCGCCGAACAGGCCCAGGGGCGGCCGCTGATCGTCGGCCTCGTCGAGACCCATGGCCGCGCCGAGACCGAAGCGATGCTGCGCGACCTGCCGCGCCTGCCGCTGCGCGAGCTGGTCCACCGCGGCCGCAAGCTGGCCGAATTCGACCTCGACGCCGCGCTCGCGTTCGGCACCGCGCAGGGCGCCGCACCGGGCACGGCGCCCGGCGCCGCGCTCGTGCTGCTCGACGAGCTCGCGCACAGCAACGTCCCCGGGTCGCGCCACCCCAAGCGCTGGCAGGACGTCGAGGAGCTGCTGGCCGCCGGCATCGACGTCTGGTCGACGATGAACGTCCAGCATCTCGAGAGCCTGAACGACATCGTCAGCGGCATCACCCGCATCAAGGTCTGGGAGACGGTGCCCGACCGCGTCTTCGACCAGGCCGACGAGGTCGTCGTCGTCGACCTGCCGCCCGACGAGCTGCTGGCGCGCATGCAGGCCGGCAAGGTCTACTTGCCGCAGCAGGCCGAGCGCGCGGCGGCGCATTTCTTCCGCAAGGGCAACCTGCTGGCGCTGCGCGAGCTGGCGCTGCGTCGCACGGCCGACCGCGTCGACGGCGAGATGCAGGCCTACCGCCGCCGCAGCGCCGCCGAGCCGGTGTGGCCGAACCGCGAGGCGCTGCTGGCCGCGGTCGGCGGCGGCGACGGCGGCGAGAAGGTCGTGCGCGCCTGCGCGCGGCTGGCGCAACAGCTCGGCGTGCCCTGGCATGCGATCCATGTCGAGACCCCCGACCAGGCGCTGCGCGGCGACGCCGTGCGCGAGCGGCCGCTGCGCGTGCTCAAGCTCGCGGCCGAACTCGGCGCCGCCACCGCCACGCCTGCGGCCGCCGACCCGGCCCCCGCGCTGGTGCGCTACGCGCGCGAGCACAACCTGGCGCGGCTGGTCGTCGGCCGGCCCGGCCGGCGGCTGCCCTGGCGGCGGCCGCTGACCGAGCGCATCGCGGCGCTGGCCGACGACATCGACCTCATCGTGGTCGCGCAGGACGCCGATGCGCGCCGTCCGGCGGCGCGCGAGGCCGAGGCGATCCGCCCCGACCTGCCCTGGCAGGGCTATGTCGCCGCGCTCGCCGCCTGCGCGGTCACGACGATCGTGGCGACGCCGCTGGCGCGCCTGCTCGAGCTCAGCAACATCGTCATGCTTTTCCTGCTCGCCGTCGTCGGCATCGCGCTGCGCTACGGGCGCGGGCCGGCGGTGGCGGCTGCGCTGTTCGGCGTCGCGTCGTTCGACTTCTTCTTCGTGCCGCCGCGGTATTCGTTCGCGGTCAGCGATGTCCAGTACCTGCTGACCTTCGCCGTGATGCTGGTCGTCGGCCTCGTCATCGGCCAGCTGATGGCCGGGCTCAAGGTCCAGGCCGAGGCGGCGGGTCAGCGCGAGCGCCGCGTGCGCAGCCTCTACGAGATGTCGCGCGACCTCTCGTCGGCATTGCTGCCCGAGCAGGTGGCCGCGATCGGCGCGCGCTTCCTCGCCGCCGAATTCGGCTTCAAGGCCACGCTGCTCGCGGCCGACGACGACGACCGGCTGCAGGCGCTGCCCGGCGGCGCCGCGACGGTCGACCTCGGCGTCGCGCAATGGGCCTACCAGCGCGGCGAGGCCGCGGGGCAGGGCACCGACACGCTGCCCGCCAGCCGCTGCCTGGTGCTGCCGCTGAAGGCGCCGATGCGGCTGCGCGGCGTCGTCGCGGTCGAACCGGCGAGCGGGCCGGCGCATGTGCTCGGGCCCGAGCAGCGGCGGCTGCTCGACACCTGCGCGTCGCTGATGGCGATCTCGCTCGAGCGCATCCACTACATCGAGGTGGCGCAGAAGAGCACGCTGCAGATCGAGTCCGAGCGGCTGCGCAATTCGCTGCTCTCGGCGATCTCGCACGATCTGCGCACGCCGCTGGCCGCCCTCGTCGGGCTGGCCGACACGCTGGCGCTGACGCAGCCCGGACCGACGCCGCAGCAGGCCGAGATCGCGCAGGCGATCCGGCAGTCGGCGCTGCGCATGAACGCGCTCGTCAACAACCTGCTCGACATGGCGAGGCTCGAGGCCGGCGCGGTGCAGCTGCACCGTGAATGGCAGCCGCTGGAGGAGGTCGTCGGCAGTGCCGCCGCCGGCTGTTCGGGGCTGCTCGCCGGGCGCCGGCTGACGGTGAAGCTGGCCGATGATCTGCCGCTGCTCGACCTCGACGCGGTGCTGATGGAGCGCGTCTTCGTGAACCTGATCGAGAACGCCTGCAAGTTCACGCCCGCGGGATCGGCGATCACCATCGCCGCGCGCGCCGAGGGCAGCGATGTCGTGGTCGACGTCGACGACCAGGGCCCGGGGCTCCCGGCCGGCCGCGAGGAGGCGATCTTCGAGAAGTTCGAGCGCGGCGCGCGCGAGAGCGCGACGCCCGGCGTCGGCCTCGGGCTGGCGATCTGCCGCGCGATCGTCCTCGCCCATGGTGGGACGATCCGCGGCGCCAACCGCAGCGTCGACGGTCGCGTCGTCGGCGCGCGCTTCACGATCACGCTGCCGCAGGGCCATCCGCCGCGCGACGACGGCGCCCATGTCGTCGATGGCGCGGATGCGGCCGGTGCGGCCGGTGTGGCGGTAGGGGTGGTAGGGGCATCGGCGCCATGAGCGAGATCGCCGTGCGCATCCTGATCGTCGAGGACGAGGAGCAGATCCGCCGCTTCCTGCGCCTGACGCTGGCCGCCGAGGGCTACGAGGTGCACGAGGCGGGCAGCGTCGCGCGCGGCCTGATCGAGGCCGGCACGCGGCGGCCCGAGCTGATCGTCGTCGACCTCGGCCTGCCCGACGGCGACGGTGTCGAGCTGATCCGCGAGCTGCGGCTGTTCACGGCCGCGCCGGTGATCGTGCTTTCGGCGCGCAGCGGCGAGGCCGACAAGATCGCCGCGCTCGACGCCGGCGCCGACGATTACCTCGTCAAGCCCTTCGGCGCCGGCGAACTGCTGGCGCGCGTACGCGCGCAACTGCGCCGCCACCAGCAGCGCACGCCGGCGGGGGCGACGACGATCGAATTCGGCGACGTGCGCGTCGACCTCGTGCGGCGCTCGGTCGAGCGCGCCGGCGTCGCGCTGCACCTGACGGCGATCGAGTACAAGCTGCTGACCCATCTCGCGGCCG
The DNA here is from genome assembly GCA_028868825.1 of Burkholderiales bacterium. Taxonomy (GTDB): domain Bacteria; phylum Pseudomonadota; class Gammaproteobacteria; order Burkholderiales; family Burkholderiaceae_C; genus Rubrivivax. The sequence continues at coordinate 81,057 of JAGWTU010000004.1, forward strand.
AGCCGGGCCGCGTGATCACGCACCAGCAGCTGCTGAAGGCGATCTGGGGCCCGGGCCATGCGGGCGACCTGCATTACGTGCGCGTGCACATGGCCAACCTGCGCAAGAAGGTCGAGGCCGATCCGTCGATGCCGCGGCACCTCGTGACCGAGGCTGGCGTCGGCTACCGTTTCGTGCCGTAAGGCTCAGGCTTCAGCCGAACAGCCCCGGCGCCCGCCCCGGGTCGCCGTCGTCGCTGTAGAAGCACGAGGGGCACACGGCGCGGTAGCGCTCGTTGCCGCCGATGACGACCTGCTCGCCCTCCTGCACGCGGCGGCCGAGGTCGTCGACGCGCAGGTTCATCGACGCCTTGCGGCCGCAGGCGCAGATCGTCTTCATCTCCTCGATGTCGTCGGCCAGCGTCAGCAGCGCGGCGGCGCCGGGGAAGGCCTCGCCGCGGAAATCGCTGCGCAGGCCGTAGCAGATCACCGGCAACGGCGTGCGGTGCGCGAGCCGGTGCAGCTGCCGCACCTGCTCGGGGCCCAGGAACTGCGCCTCGTCGATGAGCAGGCAGGCCCAGCCCCGGCCGAGCCAGTCGGCGTCGAAAGCCGTCGCCGGACCGAAGGTCTCGGCCGCGCGGCGCAGGCCCAGGCGCGACGCGATCACGCCCGCGCCGGCACGCTCGTCGTGCGCGGCGGTGAACAGGCGCACCTTCATGCCGCGCTCCTCGTAGTTGTAGGCCGCCTGCAGCAAGGCCGTCGACTTGCCGGCGTTCATCGCCGCGTAGCGGAAATACAGCTTGCTCATCGGGCCTTCAACAGGCCCCGCGTCTCGATGAACTCGACCACCGTGGCCAGGCCGACGCCGTGGCGCAGGTCGGTCATCACCCAGGGGCGGCGCGGATCGGGGCGCATGCGGCGCGTGTCGGTCTCCATCACCTCGAGGCTGGCGCCGACATGCGGCGCAAGGTCCATCTTGTTGATCACCAGCAGGTCGCTCTTGGTGATGCCGGGGCCGCCCTTGCGCGGGATCTTCTCGCCGCCGGCGACGTCGATGACGTAGATCGTCAGGTCGCTCAGCTCGGGGCTGAAGGTCGCGGCGAGGTTGTCGCCGCCCGACTCGATGAAGACGATGTCGGCCTGCGGAAAGCGTTCGAGCAGCCGGTCGACCGCCTCGAGGTTGATCGACGCGTCCTCGCGGATCGCGGTGTGCGGGCAGCCGCCGGTCTCGACGCCGACGATGCGCTCGGGCGCCAGCGCGCCGGCCACCGTGAGCAGCCGCTGGTCTTCCTTGGTGTAGATGTCGTTGGTGACGACGACGAGGTCCCAGCGCTCGCGCATCGATTTGCACAGCATCTCGACGAGGGTCGTCTTGCCCGAACCGACGGGGCCGCCGACGCCGACGCGCAGCGGGGGCAGGGGCTTGGTGCGGCCGGGGATGGCGGAGGTGTTCATCATGGCGGGGATGATGCCCGAAGCGCGTCGGTGGCCCAAACCCGGCGCGCGTGCACGGCGCGGCGGTTCCCGGCATTGACGACGGGACGGGCGCACACCGGCTTGCCCCGATGGCGGAACTGGGGCAGAGTGACTTCCGTTTCCAATGCCCCTCCATTCAATCGAAGGACCCAGGATGCCGCACGTCTTGCAAGCCCCGGAGTCCTACCGCGGTCGGGCCTACTGCGACGGCAACGGGAACACGGAATGCGTCGAATTCATCAAGCAGACCTTGGACGCGCCGGTGACGCTGTCGTGGCGCGCTGGGGCCAAAGTCCAGAAACTCGGGGCCGGTGAACGAGATCCGATTGCCAAGGGCACGGCCATCGCCACCTTCGTTGCTGGCGTCTACCCCCAGCATGGGGGCACGGGCAAGCACGCCGCGATCTATCTGGGGCAGAACGCCGACGGCATTCAAGTCATGGATCAGTGGCGATCGCAGGGGCAGGTGCTGCCTCGGACCATTCCGTGGGTGGCCCGCCGACCCGGTCTGAGCAACGACGGCAATGCATTTTCGGTGATCGAATGGTGAGTCTCCCATTCCCGGCGGCGATCGCTGCGCTCGCACTTTCGTTCTTGGCGGTTGGCCCTGCCTGCGCCGCACAGGAGGCATGCCCGGCGTCGATTTCCGTCACGGAGTCCCTGGACCAGCCGCCGTCCGAAACATGGTCCGCACAGTACGAGCACGCACCCCGATACCTGGCTGGCGTGACCTTCTTCGATGGCGATCCGCAGGAGAACCGCAGCATCGCGCCGACCCGCGACACACCGACCGCCGGGAATCGTCGCCTGGCCGTCTGGCATTTTGGTTCCAGCGATGTGCCGGTGTGGCTGGGCTGCAGGTACCTGAATACCGGCGTCATGCTGACGCGTCGATTGCCTGCTTCGTACAGGGAATGTCGCGTGTCTTATGCCGCCGGTGGCGTCATCAAGGGCATCGACTGCAAATAGCGCAGGGCATGGTCGACCAGCGGATCAGCGCCCGGTCGTCCCTCAGGAACGAAAGAGTCGCGAATACTGCGTCTCGTGCTGCGCGCTGAGGATGGCGAGCATCGGCGCATGCGACTGGCGCTCGTCGTCCCCGAGCGCGAGTGCGCGGTTGGCCAGCGGCGGGATGGCCGCCGCGAGTCGCCCCAGCAGCCGTTGCGCCGCCGCCTGGCCCAGTGGCACGGTCTTCATCGCCGCCTGGCCCATGTTCTCGGCCCAGCTCCAGGCGTAGGCCAGCAGCGCGGCTGGTGCGGCAGCGCCGGCCAGCGTCGTCGCCAGCGCGTAGGCCAGCGGCCACATCGGTGCCGGCGTCAGCGCCGCCAGCATCGCGACGCGCGCATCGCCGGCATGCGCGCCGTTGCGCAGCCATTCGAGCAGCGCGCGGCCCATCTGCTCGGCCTGCGCGCGCAGCTCGGCCGTCTCGCGCGTGCGGCGCAGCCAGCCGTTGAGTTCGGCGATGCGCGCCGCGTCGTGCACCTGCCAGGCGGCGCAGGCCTGCGCCAGCACCGGGCCTTCGGCGCGCGCCAGCGTCAGCTCCATCTGCGCCAGCAGCCAGTCGCCGGCCTGCGCTTCGTTCGTGACGAGGCCGGCTTCGACCGCCGCCTCGAGGCCTTCGGAATAGCTGAAGCCGCCCACCGGCAAGGCCGGCGAGGCGAGCCACATCAGCTGCAGAAGCTGGGACGGGTCAATGGTCGTGGTGATGGTCGTGGCCGTGATCGGGGCCGTGGTCATGACCGTGGTCATGACCGTGCTTGTGATCATGCCCATGGTCATGGCCGTGGTCGTGCGCGTGTCCGTGGTCGTGACCACCATGCCCGTGGTCGTGCCCGGCGTGCGCATGCGGGTCCGCAGCGTAAGCGCCGCCCTCGGGCTCGAAGGCCGCGTTCTCCTCGCTGACGATGAGATGCCGGCCGCGCAGCATCTCGGCGAGCACCGGATCGGGTTCGAGCTTCAGGTGGTCGGCCTGCAGTTCGAGCGGCACATGGCGGTTGGCCAGGTGGTAGGTGGCGCGCAGCAGGTCCAGGGGGCTGCCATGCTCGGGGCAGGCACGCACGACCATGACCGGCTGCGGCGCGGCGCGCACGGCGATCAGCGAGCCGTCCTCGGCCACCAGCATGTCGCCGCCGCGCACGACGCTGCCGCGCGGCAGGAAGACGCCGATCACGCGGCCGCTCGAGTCGGCCGCATCGAAACGGCTCTTCTGGCGCTGGTCCCAGCCGAGTTCGACGCTGGCCGCGCGCTTGACGAGCGCCGCGGCCAGGCCGCGGGACTGGGGGATGAGTTTGTTGACGATCAGCATGGGGGGGATTGTCGCGCGGGTCGCGGGCGCGAGGCCAGCGGCGACGCCGGCGCCCGCTGCGCACCGGTAGACTGGTTCGATGGTCGAGACGCATCGAAGAATCATCGATCGGGTGCCCCTGGCCCTCACGGCCCTGCGCGCGCTGCTCGCGCCGGTGCTCGTCCTGCTGGCCTGCTGCTGGCCGTCGCGGGTCGCATTCGCCGCCTGCCTGGTCCTCGGCTTTCTCTCCGACCTGTTCGACGGCATCATCGCGCGCCGCCTCGGCATCGCCACGGCCGAACTCCGGCGCCTCGACAGCGCCGCCGATACGCTCTTCCATCTCGCCGCCTTGTTCGCGGCCTGGCATCTGCACGAAAGCGAGATACGCGCGGTCGCGAAACCGCTCGCGGCATTGGCCGCCCTGGAGCTGACGCGCTACGCCTACGACTGGCTGAAGTTCCGGCGCGAGGCCAGCTACCACATGTGGTCGTCGAAACTCTGGGGCCTGGCTCTCTTCGCAGGCTTCCTGGCCCTGCTGGCTGGGAATGTCGGCGGTGGGCCCGTGGCCCTGGCCGCCTATGTCGGCATCGCGGCCGACCTGGAGGGCCTGGCCATTTCCGCAACGCTGCGCAACTGGCGGGCCGATGTGCCGACGCTGTTGCACGCCTTCGAAATTCGAAAGGGACAGGCCTGATGGATGCCCATGAAGGTCGGCTCGTGAACGGTCCCGCGTGGGCACGGGGCGTGAATGCGAGGCGGCGCATGGCGCTGCTGCTGCCCTGGGCCCTGTGGCCGGGCGCGGCCCTGGCGGGTCGCAGATGCCTGCTCACGGCCTCTTACGACCTCGCGCGTATGAAGACCATCAGGCCGCTGACCTTTCCCCGGGTCCTCCTCTACGACGCCTCGGGCCGTCTCGTCGATCGGGCGTCCTGGCCGGCCGAGCTCGCGGCGGTGCGGCAAGCCGCCGGCGACGCGTTCTGCTGCGTATCCGACGAACCCTCGCCGCCCGGTTCGTCCGGACCGCCGCCCGACTGCAAGGTCGTGGTGTACGGCAGCGACGTGCAGGCGCACTTCGTCGGCCTGAAGTCCGCCGACGGGATGCCCGTCAGCTACGAGTCCCTGCCGGCTCACGATCATTTGATCGTCGAGTACTACGCATCCTGGTGCGCCCCTTGCCGACCGGCCCGCAAGGCACTCGAGACGTTTCTCGATTCGCCTTCGTCCGAGGGGTACGCGGCCATCGCGATCGATTTCTCGAAACTCAACGCCGGCGGCCATGCTTAGAGATGCGCGGCCAGGTTCGACGCGTGTTCACGTCATGAACGCGGCCGGCACCGGTGCCTCGCCCAGCGCCTGACGCAGCACGGCCCAATGCATGGCCTCGTCGCCGAGGATGCTGGCGGCGGCCTTGGCGAGGTCGGGGTTGCGGAACAGCGGCACGGCGCCCAGGTAGGCGCTGACGGCACCTTGCTCGAGCTTGGCGGCGAACTTCAGCACGTCGGCCTGCGATTTCAGCTGCGCGACCGGGAAGTCGTAATGCGCCTTGGCTTGCACGGGCTGGCCGCCGAGGCGGGTCACCGTGCTCGAGAGCAGACCGGCATGGGCCCGGTGATGACCCTGGAAGGTCACCGCGAGATCGAGCACCGGACCCTTCAGCAATTTGCTGTCGGCGCCCAGTTGGTAGGCCGCGATGGCCTCGAGTTCGGCCGCGATCGCGGTGTTGAGGATCTGCACGTCTTTCGCTTCGGCACCGCCGGACTGCGCCGCGAGCGCGTCCTTGCCCGCGAGCAGCGCGATGGCCGCGCCGGACAGGGTCAGGCCGGTCTGGCCGAGGAACAGGCGGCGCGCCGCCACCGGGGTCGGCATCTGGAGGAACGACATCTTGGACTCCTTGATTTGCTGTGGATGGAGCCCATTCGATGGCGGCCGATTCAGCGCCGTTCCCGCTCCTGCGCGAGTTTCTCGAGCACGTTGGCGACGATGCGGTCGCAGCGCGCGCCGGCGAACGAGAAGGCGTCGCCCATCGCCATGTCGATGTCGCGCGCCAGGCCCTCGCGCAGCAGACCGCGGGCGCGGAAGAACCGGGTCCGCACGGTGGCTTCGGGCAGCCCCAGCGACGCGGCGATCTCGTCGACGCCCAGTTCCTCGACCGCGCGCAGCATGAACACGGTGCGGAAGGCCTCGGGCAGCGCGTCGATGCGGGCCTCCATCAAGTGGCGTATCTCCGATCGCGTCGCGACGCGATCCGGCCTGTCGTCCGGGTTGCCTTCCATCACGTCCTCCATCGAGGGTCCCTGGGGGTCGACGCTCGCATCGAGCCAGCGCACTTCGGCGCTGCGACGGCGCAGCCGGCCCAGCGACTCGTTGATGACGATGCGCACGAGCCAGGTCGAGAGCCGCGCATCGGCGCGGAAGCTGCCGATGGCGCGCCAGGCATGCAGGTAGGCGTCCTGCAACGCGTCCTCGGCCTCGGCGTCGGTCTTCAGGATGCTGCGCGCGGTGCGGAACAGCAGGCGGTTGTGGCGCCGCATGATGGGTTCGAAGGCGGCCACGTCGCCGCCGGCCGCGCGGGCGGCGAGTTCGGCGTCGGAGGTGTCGTCCAGCGACGGGGGGGCGTTTGCGACGGTGGCGTTGGGCATCGAATGCTCCGGTCAGGTTAACAGCCGAGCGTTGGATGCGGGCGGTGCCCCTTTCATTCCCGCGAATTTCGCGGCCGGGCGTTCAGAACAGGAAATACTTCTGCGCCATCGGCAACACCGTCGCCGGATCGCAGACGAGCAACTCCCCATCCGCGCGCACCCGGTAAGTCTGCGCGTCGATCTCCATCTTCGGCAGCGCGCCGTTGTGCACCATGTCGCCCTTCTTCACGCCGCGGCAGCCCTGCACCGCCGACAGGCGCCGCTGCAGCCCCAGCTGCCGCCCGATGCCGTTGGCCAGCGAGGTCTGGCTGACGAAGGTCAGATTCGTCGCCGGCAGCAGCTTGCCGTAGCTGCCGAACATCGGCCGGTAATGCACCGGCTGCGGCGTCGGGATGCTGGCATTCGCGTCGCCCATCAGCGCACTGGCGATGAAGCCGCCCTTCAGCACGAGGCTGGGTTTGACGCCGAAGAAGGCCGGTCGCCAGAGCACGAGGTCGGCCCATTTGCCGACCTCGACGCTGCCGACCTCGTGCGCGATGCCGTTGGCGATCGCCGGGTTGATCGTGTACTTGGCGATGTAGCGCTTGACGCGGAAGTTGTCGTTGCGCGGCCCGTCGCCGGGCAGCGCGCCACGCTGGCCCTTCATCTTGTGCGCCGTCTGCCAGGTGCGGATGACGACCTCGCCGACGCGACCCATGGCCTGGCTGTCGCTGCTCATCATGCTGATCGCGCCGAGGTCGTGCAGGATGTCCTCGGCGGCGATCGTCTCGCGGCGGATGCGGCTCTCGGCGAAGGCCAGATCCTCGGCGATCGCCGGGTCGAGGTGGTGGCAGACCATCAGCATGTCCAGATGCTCGTCGACCGTGTTCGCCGTGTAGGGCATCGTCGGGTTGGTGCTGCTGGGCAGGAAGTTGGCCTCGCCGACGACGCGCAGGATGTCGGGCGCATGGCCGCCGCCGGCACCCTCGGTGTGGAAGGCGCACAGCGTGCGGCCGTGGGTGGCGGCTATCGTGTCCTCGACGAAGCCGCTCTCGTTGAGCGTGTCGCTGTGGATGCTGACCTGGGTGTCGGTGACCTCGGCGATGTCCAGGCAGTTGTCGATCGCCGCCGGCGTCGTGCCCCAGTCCTCGTGCAGCTTCAGGCCGATCGCGCCGGCGGCGATCTGCTGGCTCAGCGCCTCGGGCCGCGCCGCGTTGCCCTTGCCGAGGAAGCCGAGATTCATCGGGAAGGCCTCGGCCGCCTGCAGCATGCGGTGCAGGTTCTCGGGGCCCGGCGTGCAGGTCGTGGCGAAGGTGCCGGTGGCCGGACCGGTGCCGCCGCCGAGCATCGTCGTGATGCCGCTCGTCAGTGCCTCCTCGATCTGCTGCGGGCAGATGAAGTGGATGTGGCTGTCGATGCCGCCGGCGGTGACGATCATGCCCTCGCCGGCGATGATCTCGGTGCCGGGGCCGATGAGGATGTCGACGCCGTCCTGCACGTCGGGGTTGCCGGCCTTGCCGATGGCGGCGATGCGGCAGCCCTTGATGCCGATGTCGGCCTTGACGATGCCCCAGTGGTCGATGATGAGCGCGTTCGTGATGACGCAGTCATGCGCCTCGTGGTGGCCCGGGCCGTTGACCGCCTGGCCCTGGCCCATGCCGTCGCGGATCGTCTTGCCGCCGCCGAACTTCACCTCTTCGCCATAGCCTCCCGAGGCCAGCGTGCGGTCCTGCTCGACCTCGACGACGAGCCCGGTGTCGGCCAGCCGCAGCCGGTCGCCGACGGTGGGGCCGTACATCTCGGCATAGGCGCGGCGCGTGATGCGGCTCATTCAGACGGCTCCTTGCGTCAGGCCGCGGAAGCCCCAGACCTGACGCCGCCCGGCGTAGGCGACGAGGCGCACCGTGCGTTCCTGCCCCGGCTCGAAGCGCACCGCGGTGCCGCTGGCGATGTCCAGCCGCATGCCCTTGGAAGCCTGGCGGTCGAACACCAGCGCGGCGTTGGTCTCGGCGAAGTGGTAATGCGAGCCGACCTGTATCGGCCGGTCGCCGGTGTTGGCCACCACCAGCGTGATGCCGGAGCGGCCGGGGTTGAGTTCGTGCTCGCCGTCGTCGATCAGGAGTTCACCGGGAATCATCTTGCCGCGCCTTCATGCGATGGGTTGGTGCACGGTCACCAGCTTGGTGCCGTCGGGGAAGGTCGCCTCGACCTGGATCTCGGTGACGATGTCGGCCACGCCCTCCATCACGTCGGCGCGACCGAGGATGGTCTTGCCTTCGCCCATCAGCTGCGCCACCGTCTTGCCGTCGCGTGCGCCTTCCATGATCGCCGCGCTGATCAGCGCGATCGCCTCGGGCACGTTGAGCTTGAGCCCGCGCGCGCGCCGGCGCTCGGCCAGCAGGGCGGCGGTGAACACCAGCAGCTTGTCTTTTTCGCGGGGCGTCAGGTCCATGGATGGTTGTGCAGCACGTAGGGTGCCAGCATCGTACCGCCGCGCACCCCCGCCGACGCTGGCGCGAAAGCTGCGTATTCGTGCCGGTGACGACCACCGCCGAGACCCCACGCACCAATGTGCCGCAGCAGCGCGTCATCAAGGTGCGTCGCGACTACAACGCCTGGGTCGCGCGCGAGAGCCTCGAGGACTACGCGCTGCGCTTCACGCCGCACGCGTTCCGTCGCTGGAGCCCCTGGCGCGTCGCCAGCACGGCGCTGGGCGGCGCCGGTTCCTTCCTCGTGCTCGAGGCGCTGGGCGGCACGCTGCTGCTGCAGTTCGGCTTCGTCAACGCGGCGCTGGCCATCCTCGCCACCGCGGTGATCATCTTCGCCGCCGGGCTGCCGATCAGCGTCTACGCCGCGCGCCACGGCCTCGACATGGACCTGCTGACGCGCGGCGCCGGCTTCGGCTACATCGGCAGCACGATCACGAGCCTGATCTACGCCAGCTTCACCTTCATCTTCTTCGCGCTCGAGGCGGCGATCATGGCCTACGCGCTCGACCTCGCGTTCGACATCCCGCCGGCCTGGGGCTACCTGATCTGCGCCCTCGTCGTGATCCCGCTCGTCACCCATGGCGTGACCGCCATCAGCCAGCTCCAGGTCTGGACGCAGCCGCTGTGGCTGCTGCTGCTCGTGCTGCCGTATCTCTATGTCTTCCATGCCCACCCGACGCTCATCGCCGAGGTCGCCCGCTACGCCGGGCTGAACGGCCGCGGCGCGGCGTTCGACCCGCTGCTCTTCGGCAGCGCGCTGACGGTCGGCGTGGCGCTGATCACGCAGATGGGCGAGCAGGTCGACTACCTGCGCTTCATGCCCGAGCGCACGGCGGCGAACCGCCGCGCCTGGTGGTTCGCGGTGCTCGCCGGCGGCCCGGGCTGGGTCATCCCGGGCGTGCTGAAGATGCTCGGCGGCGCGCTGCTCGCCTATCTGGCGCTGACGCTGGCGGTGCCGGCCGAGCGCGCGATCGACCCCAACCAGATGTACCTCGCGGCCTACGAGATCGTGTTTCCGCATTACGGCTGGGCGGTCGCCGCGACGGCGCTGCTGGTCATCGTCTCGCAGCTGAAGATCAACGTCACGAACGCCTACGCCGGCTCGCTCGCCTGGTCGAACTTCTTCGCCCGCGTCACCCACAGCCACCCCGGGCGCGTCGTCTGGGTCGTGTTCAACACGCTGATCGCGCTGATGCTGATGGAGATGGAGGTCTTCAAGGCCATCGGCGGCGTGCTCGGGCTGTACAGCAACATCGCCATCAGCTGGATCATGGCGGTGGTCGCCGACCTCGTCGTCAACAAGCCGCTGGGGCTGAGCCCGAAGGGCATCGAGTTCAAGCGCGCCCATCTCTACGACATCAACCCGGTCGGCGTCGGCGCGATGGGCGCGGCGTCGGTGCTGTCGATGCTGGCCTACCTCGGCGTCTTCGGCGCCACCGCGCGCGCCTTCTCGGCCGTGATCGCGATGGCCGTGGCCTTCGCCGCCGCGCCGGCCATCGCCTGGGCCACGCGCGGCCGCTACTACATCGCGCGCCATCCCGAGGGGGCCTACCTCGGCACGATGCGCCGCTGCGTCATCTGCGAGCGCGACTACGAGGGCGAGGACCTCGCGCGCTGCCCCGCGTACGGCGGTCCGATCTGCTCGCTGTGCTGCTCGCTCGACGCGCGCTGCCACGACCTGTGCAAGCCCGAGCCGGCGCGTGCGCACCGCCAGCTCGCCGGTGCGCTGCAGCGCCTGCTGCCGCCGGGCTGGGGATCCCGGATCGACACCGGCCTGGCGCGCTACCTCGTGCTGATGTCGCTCGTCGCGCCGGCGCTCGGTGCGCTGCTGTTCGGCCTCTACAAGGCCGATGCCGACGCCGCGGCGGCGACCTATCTGCGCCTGTACGCCGCGCTGCTGCTGCTGGCCGGGATCATCGGCTGGTGGCTCGTGCTGACGCAGATCAGCCGCGGCGTCGCGCAGGAGGAATCGAACCGCCAGACCGAGGCGCTGATGCGCGAGATCGATTCGCACCGCCGCACCGACGAGCAGCTGCAGCGCGCCAAGGCCGCCGCCGACGCCGCCAACCAGGCCAAGACGCGCTACATCTCGACCGTCAGCCACGAGCTGCGCACGCCGCTGAACAGCATCCTCGGCTACGCCCAGCTGCTCGACGAGGACCCGACGCTGCAGCCGCACCGCAAGCAGGCCGTCGGCGTGATCCGGCGCGGCGGCGAGCATCTGCTGAGCCTCATCGAAGGCACGCTCGACATCGCGCGCATCGAGGCCGGCAAGCTCACGCTCGACCCGCGGCCGATGCGGCTGCACGAGAGCCTGCAGCAGATCGTCCAGCTCTTCGAGCTGCAGGCCCTGGCCAAGGGCCTGACCTTCGAGCACGACATCGCCGCCGCGCCGGCGCTCGTGCGCGCCGACGAGCGGCGGCTGACGCAGATCCTCATCAACGTCATCGGCAACGCGGTGAAGTTCACGCAGGCCGGCCGCGTCGCGTTCCGCGCCAGCCATGTGCGCGAGATGGCGGTGTTCGAGGTCGAGGACAGCGGTCCCGGCATCGCGGCTCCCGGGCTCGAGCGCATCTTCGAGCCTTTCGCGCGCGGCGACGTCGCCGGCCATGGCGGCACCGGACTCGGGCTGACGATCGCCAAGATGCTGACCGACCTGATGGGCGGCGAGATGACGGTCTCGTCGCGCACCGAGGCGCCCTCGGGGACGCTGTTCCGCATCCGCCTGTTCCTGCCGGCGCTCGAATCCGGCCGCACGCCGCTGCCACTGCCGCAGCGTGCCGGCTACGCCGGGGCGCGCCGGCGCATCCTCGTCGTCGACAACGAGGAGGTCGACCGCACGCTGCTCGCGCGCCGGCTCGAGGCCGTCGGCTTCGAGGTGCTGCAGGCCGGCTCGGGCGTCGCCGCGCTCGGGCTGCTGCAGGAATGCGGCGCCCGCTGCGCCACCGTCGACGCGATCCTGATGGACCTCGCGATGCCCGGCATCGACGGCTGGGAGACGATCCGCCGCCTGCGCGGCCAGCACCTCAGCGAGGCGCCGGTGGCGATCGTCTCGGCCAACGCCTACGACAAGGGCCAGGACAACGACGTCGGCGTCGGCGCGGCCGACTTCATCACCAAGCCGGTGCGGCTCGACGAGCTGCTCGACTGGCTCGGCAGCCAACTCGAGCTGCAATGGCTGGCCAGCGCCGCGCCGGCGGCGCCGCCCGCGGGCGCCGGCGGTCCGCTGCCGTCGCGCGAACAACTGCTGGCGCTGCGCGACGTCGTCGACCTCGGCTACCCGCGCGGCGTCCAGCGCCTGCTCGAGCAGATCGAATCCGCCCGCCCCGATTGCGGCGCCTGGCTCGCGCCGCTGCGCGCGCTGGCGCAGCGCTTCCAGTTCGACCGCATGTCACCGCTGATTCAAGATGCCCTCAACAGAAGCCAGACCGCTTGATCTTTCGCCTGAACGGGCGCTGTCGGCCGCGCCGGCGCGCCGCGCGGGACTCGTGCTCATCGTCGACGACGTGCCCGACAACCTCGCGCTGCTGCACGACGCGCTCGATGCCGCCGGCTACACCGTGCTCGTCGCCACCGACGGCGCCAGCGCGCTGCTGCGCGCGGCGCAGGCCGACCCCGACATCGTGCTGCTCGACGCCGTGATGCCTGGGCTCGACGGCTTCGAGGTCGCGCGCCGGCTGCGTGCCGGGCCCGAGACGGCGCATATCCCGATCGTCTTCATGACCGGCCTCACCGAGACCGAGCATGTGCTGGCCGCCTTCGAGGCCGGCGGCGTCGACTACGTCACCAAGCCGATCCGCCCGGCCGAGGTGCTGGCGCGCATCGCCGTGCACATGCACGCGGCGCGGCAGGCGCGGCAGGCGCGCAATGCGCTCGACGCCTACGGTCACGCGACCATCGCGCTGCGGCTCTCCGACGGCGAGGCGCGCCTGGTCTGGCAGACGCCGCTGGCGCGTCGCTGGCTGCCGGGCTACTTCGATGTCGCGCCCGACGTCGTGCCGGCCGAGCTGCGGCGCTGGCTCGAAGCGGCGCAGGCCGGGCGCGACGTGCGGCCGCTGGCGACCGTGCGCGGCCCCTGCCAGCTCGTCGCGACGCTGCAAGGCCGCACCGTCGACGACGACTGGCTCGTCGTGCTGCGCGAGGTCAGCGACGCCGCCACCGTCGAGGCGACGATGCTCGCCTTCGGTCTCACGATGCGCGAGAGCGAGGTGCTGTACTGGGTCGCCAAGGGCAAGACGAACCGCGACATCGGCGACATCCTCGGCAGCAGTCCGGCGACGGTGAAGAAGCACCTCGAGCGGGTCTACGAGAAGCTCGGCGTCGAGACCCGCACCGCCGCCGCCGCGATGGCGCTGCACAAGGTGCGCGAGCTGGCCACCTGATAGGCGGGTTGTGTCAAATCTTTGGGATGGTTTTTCGACGCCGGCGACCCAGGGAATTTGATCTTGATCAAATTCCAGTCCCGAAGTGGACGGGAAACTCGTCGACCCCCATCGAGCGACGAGACCCCCTGGCCATGGCCGAGTTGACCTGGAACGAAGCATTGGCTGTGAACCAGCCCGAGATGGACGAGACGCACCGCGAGTTCGTCGACCTGCTGACGCGGCTCGAGTCAGCGCTGGACCGGCCGCCGGCCGAGGTCGCGCCCTGCCTCGAGGAACTGCTGTCGCACACCGAGCAGCATTTCGGCCAGGAGGAGCGCTGGATGGCGGCCGTGGGTTTTGCGCCGCAGAACTGCCACAGCTACCAACATGCGCAGATCCTCGAGGTGTTGCGCGAGGTCCACAAGCGCTGCGTCGAGCAGGGCGACCTCGAGAACGTGCGGCTGCTCGTGCCCGGACTGGCGCAATGGTTTCCCGGCCACGCGCTGGCGATGGACGCCGCGCTGGCGATGACGATGGCCGAGCGCGGCTTCGACCCGGCCACGGGCGAGGTGCAGCGGCCGATCGAGGCCGAAGCGGTGCCGATCACCGGCTGCGGCGGTTCGAGCTGTTCCTGAGCCGGTCCGGGCCGACCTGAGCGCCCGCGGCCGCCGCGCCGGAATCAGCGCTGGCTGAGCTTCAGCGGCCGGATCAGCGCCAGCATCTGCGAAGGCGGCGTCACGCTGGCGTCGTAAGGCGCCTCGCGCCGACCGCCGATGCCGGCGCGGATGCGCAGCACGTACAGCCGGGTTTCGGCGTAGGGCGGCACGCCGAGGTATTTCTCGACCGCCCGCTCGCCGGCGTTGTAGGCCGCGGCGACGAGCGCGATGTCGCCCTGGAAATACGCCATCAGCCAGCGCAGGTAGGCCATGCCGGCGCGGATGTTCTGCACCGGGTCCTTGACGTCGCGCACGCCGAAGCGCGCCGCCGTCTCGGGCAGCACCTGCATCAGCCCCTGCGCGTTCTTGGGCGAGACGGCCCAGGCGTTGAAGTTCGACTCGACCTGCATGAAGGTCAGCACGAGTTGCGGATCGAGCTTGTATTCGGGCGCGTAGAGGTTGACGAAGCGCACGATCGTCGGCGGCGCGTTCGCCGGCACGACGGTCGGCCAGGCAGGCTGCTGCGCGGCGGTCAGGTGCGTGCGTGCCTGCACTGCCGGTGCGGGAGCCGCCGCGGTGACGCGGTCCTCGTCGGGCTGGCGCAGGCAGGCCGGTGGCGGCCCCACCGGCGCGCCCATGTGGCGCAGGATGTTCTGCGCCTGCGGCATGCCCTGCTCGGCGGCGGCGGCGAACAGGTGCGCGGCGGCGGCCTCGTTGCGCTCGATGCCGCGCGAGTTCGTCATCATCCAGGCCAGGCTGTACTGCGATTCGGCGTCGCCGTAGCGCGCGGCGCGGCAATACAGCTCGGCCGCGTGCACCGGGTCGGCGGGGACGCCGTCGCCGTATTCGTAGGCCTTGGCCTCGGTGCGCCAGCCCACCACCTGCGCCGGCACGACGGGGCCGACCTCGCGCGGCGGTGCCGCCGGGCGCGGCAGGCCGTCGAGCGTCAGCGTGCCGTCGGCGCTGGGCAGTTCGGCATGCGCCGCCAGGGCGAAGCCCAAGGCCAGCACGAGGCCGGCAGCGGCGAGGGTCGATCGGGGTCGGACGGGCATCGGCAAAGCGCGGGAAAACCGGAAGTCTAGCCAGTGCGGGGCGCTGCATGTAAGCCGGACGGCGTATTCCCGGCGCCGACCGTGATCTCTAACCTGCGGTGCATGCCTTCCAACCCCCCCAGGAGTGAGTACCCGATGAAGACCAACCGCCGCCAAGCCGGCCAGAAGATGATGCTGACCGCGATCGCGCTCGCCGCGATCGGCCTGTCGTCCACCGCCCATGCCGCCGACACGATCAAGGTCGGCGTCCTGCATTCGCTGTCGGGCACGATGGCGATCAGCGAATCGGTGCTCAAGGACACCGTGCTGATGGCCATCGACGATGTCAACGCCCATGGCGGCGTGCTCGGCAAGAAGCTCGAGCCGGTGGTCGTCGACCCGGCGTCGAACTGGCCGCTGTTCGCCGAGAAGGCGCGCCAGCTGATCTCCACCGACAAGGTCGCCGTGACCTTCGGCTGCTGGACCAGCGTCTCGCGCAAGAGCGTGCTGCCGGTCTACGAGGAGCTGAATTCGCTGCTGTTCTACCCCGTGCAGTACGAGGGCGAGGAACTCAGCAAGAACGTCTTCTACACGGGCGCGGCGCCGAACCAGCAGGCGATACCCGCGGTCGAGTACCTGATGAGCAAGGACGGCGGCGGCGCCAAGCGCTTCGTGCTGCTCGGCACCGACTACGTCTACCCGCGCACGACGAACAAGATCCTGCGCGCCTTCCTGCACAGCAAGGGCGTGAAGGACGAGGACATCATGGAGGAGTACACGCCGTTCGGCCACTCCGACTACCAGAGCATCATCGCCAACATCAAGAAGTTCGCGGCGCAGGGCAAGAAGACGGCCGTCGTCTCGACGATCAACGGCGACTCGAACGTCCCGTTCTACAAGGAGATGGGCAACCAGGGCCTGAAGGCGACCGACGTGCCGGTGGTGGCGTTCTCGGTCGGCGAGCAGGAACTGCGCGGCGTCGATGCGAAGCCGCTCGTCGGCCATCTGGCGGCTTGGAACTACTTCATGACGATCAAGAATCCGACGAACTCGGACTTCATCGCCAAGTGGACCGCCTACGCCAAGGCCCACAACATTCCGGGCGACAAGGACAAGCCGCTGACCAACGACCCGATGGAGGCGACCTGGATCGGCGTGCATATGTGGGCGCAGGCGGCCAACAAGGCCAAGAGCACGGACACCGACAAGGTGATCGCGGCGATGGCCGGCCAGACCTACAAGGCGCCGAGCGGCATCGTCTCGATGATGGACCCGAAGAACCACCACCTGCACAAGAGCGTGTTCATCGGCGAGGTCCGTGCCGACGGCCAGTTCAACGTCGTGTGGAAGACGCCGGGTCCCGTCAAGGCGCAGCCCTGGAGCCCGTACATCCCCGAGGACAAGGGCAAGCCCGACGAGCCTGTGAAGAAGTGACCCCTGCGCCAGCGCCTGCCTCGTGATTCTTCGACTCTTGTTCCTGCTTGTGTGCTGCGCCGCTACTGCGGCCGCACACGCACTCACCCCCGAGCAGGCGCTGCGCATCGCGCAGGGCGACAGCGACGATCGCGTCGCTGCGCTCGGCCAGGCGATGGCGACCGGCGATCCGGCGCTCGGCGCCTATGTACAGGCGCTGCTCGCCGACGAGGTGAAGATCGCCGGCGGCAAGGCGCTGATCGTCCACGACGGCAAGGTCACCGAGGCGGCCAGTGGCGCCGCGACGACCTTGCCCGATGGCGCAGAGGATGTCGTCAACCCGAACCGCATGCGCCACGAGCTCGAGGGCGCGCAGGCCGCGCTGCGGCTGTTCTCGAAGGACGCCGCGGTGCGCCAGCAGGCGATCACCGAATTGAAGGACCAGGCCGGCGAGAGCCACCTCGTGCTGATCGAGAAGGCCGAGCGCGACGAGACCGACCCGGCGCTGAAATCGCAGCTCGCACGGCTGCGCGCCGCCGTGCTCGTCTCGTCGCCCGACCGTGCCAAGCGCCTGGCCGCCGCGGCGCTGCTCGCCGACAGCGAGCAGCCGGCGACGCAGAGCCTGCTCATCGACCGCATCGCCGCCGAGACCGACCCCGAGGTCAAGGCCGCGCTCGACGCCTCGCTGCGCAAGGTCGCCTCACGCCTCGCATGGGGCGAGCGGCTGGGGCTGCTGTTCACCGGCATCAGCCTCGGCTCGATCCTCATGCTGGCCGCGCTCGGCCTCGCCATCACCTACGGCCTGATGGGCGTCATCAACATGGCGCATGGCGAGCTGATGATGATCGGCGCCTACGCGACCTATGTCGTGCAGAACGCATTCCGCCATTACGCGCCGGGCGCCTTCGATGCCTACATCGTCGCCGCGATACCGGCGAGCTTTCTCGCCAGCGCGCTCGTCGGTGCGGCGATGGAGCGCACGGTGATCCGCTGGCTCTACGGCCGCCCGCTCGAGACGCTGCTCGCGACCTGGGGCATCAGCCTGATCCTGATGCAGGTCGTGCGCACGGTGTTCGGCGCGCAGAACGTCGGCGTCGAGAACCCCAGCTGGCTCAGCGGCGGCCTCGTCGTGCTGCCGAACCTGACGCTGCCCTACAACCGCCTCGCGATCCTCGCCTTCGCCGCGCTCGTGCTCGCCGGCATGGCGCTGCTGATCGGGCGCACGCGGCTGGGCCTGTTCGTGCGCGGCGTGACGCAGAACCGGCGCATGGCGGCCTGTGTCGGCGTCGACACGGCGCGCGTCGACACCTATGCCTTCGCGCTCGGCGCCGGCATCGCCGGGCTCGCCGGCTGCGCTTTAAGCCAGATCGGCAACGTCGGCCCCGACCTCGGCCAGAGCTACATCGTCGACAGCTTCATGGTCGTCGTGCTCGGCGGTGTCGGCCAGATCGCCGGCACCGTCTACGCCGGTCTCGGCCTCGGGCTGCTGAACAAGCTGCTCGAGGGCTGGCAGGGCGCGGTGCTGGCCAAGATCATGGTGCTGGCCTTCATCGTCGTCTTCATCCAGAAGCGGCCGCAGGGCATCTTCGCGCTCAAGGGACGGAGCGCCGAATGAAGACGACCCTGCTCGGAACCAAGGGCTGGACCGCCGTGCTCGCGGCCGTGCTCGTCATCGGCGCCCTCGTGCCGCTGCTCAACCTCGGCCTGCCCGAAGGCAATCCGCTGCACCTCAGCGACTTCCACGTCAGCCTGCTCGGCAAGATCCTCTGCTACGCGATCTGCGCGCTGGCGATGGACCTGATCTGGGGCTACACCGGCATCCTGTCGCTCGGCCATGGCCTGTTCTTCGCGCTCGGCGGCTACGCGATGGGCATGTACCTGATGCGCCAGATCGGCCGCGACGGCCAGTACCACAGCGACATGCCCGACTTCATGGTGTTCCTGAACTGGAAGACCTTCCCCTGGCATTGGGCGCTGTCGGACAGCTTCGTCGGCCAGCTGCTGCTCGTCATCCTCGTGCCGGGGCTGCTCGCCTTCGTGTTCGGCTACTTCGCCTTCCGCTCGCGCATCAAGGGCGTCTACTTCAGC
This sequence comes from Burkholderiales bacterium, assembly GCA_028868825.1. Lineage (GTDB taxonomy): Bacteria > Pseudomonadota > Gammaproteobacteria > Burkholderiales > Burkholderiaceae_C > Rubrivivax. The sequence continues at coordinate 99,454 of JAGWTU010000004.1, forward strand.
ATCATCACGCAGGCGCTGACCTACGCCGCGATGCTGCTGTTCTTCCGCAACGAGACCGGCTTCGGCGGCAACAACGGCTTCACCGATTTCAAGCGCATCGTCGGCGTGCCGATCGCGACTTCGGCCATGCGCGTCACGCTGTGCGTGGCCAGCGGCCTCGTGCTCATCGCCTTCTACCTCATGGCGCGCTTCATCGTTGCGAGCAAGTACGGCCGCGTGCTGCAGGCCATCCGCGACGCCGAGACGCGCGTGATGTTCACCGGCTACAACCCGATCGCCTACAAGCTCGGCATCTGGACGCTGAGCGCGGTGATGTGCGGCGTTGCCGGCGCACTCTACGTGCCGCAGGTCGGCATCATCAACCCGGGCGAGATGAGCCCGTCGGCGAGCATCGAGATCGCGATCTGGGCCGCGGTCGGCGGTCGCGCGACGCTCATCGGTCCCATCCTCGGCGCCTTCTTCGTCAACGGCGCGAAGAGCTGGTTCACGGTCGCCTTCCCCGAGTTCTGGCTGTTCTTCCTCGGCGCGCTGTTCATCGCCGTGACGCTGTTCCTGCCCGAGGGGCTCGTCGGCCTCATCGCGCAAATGCGCCAGGTTCGGCGGCGCAGCAAGGAGCCTCGGCCATGACGCCCGAACTGATGGAAGCCGGCGCTCGGCGCCTGGCCGAACACCGCGCGCGCTCGGTCGTCGACCCCGACGCCGTCTATTTCGGCCAGGGCGTGGCGCTCTACGTCGAGGACGTGACGGTCAGCTTCGATGGCTTCAGGGCGCTGAACAAGCTGTCGCTGACGATCGCCGTCGGCGAGCTGCGCTGCATCATCGGCCCCAACGGCGCCGGCAAGACGACGATGATGGACTGCATCACCGGCAAGACGCGGCCCGATGCGGGCAAGGTGCACTTCGGCAGCCACATCGACCTGCTGCGGCTGACCGAGCCGCAGATCGCGCAGATCGGCGTCGGCCGCAAGTTCCAGAAGCCCACCGTCTACGAGCAGCTGACGGTGTTCGAGAACCTCGAGCTCGCGCTCAAGGCCGACCGCCGCGCCCGCGCGGCGCTGTTCTCGCGCCTGAGCAGCGCCCAGCTCGACCGCATCGCCGAGGTGCTGAAGGGGATCCACCTGACCGCCGAGTCGCGCCGCACCGCGGGTCTGCTCAGCCATGGCCAGAAGCAATGGCTCGAGATCGGCATGCTGCTGATCCAGGACCCCAAGCTGCTGCTGCTCGACGAGCCCGTCGCCGGCATGACCGACGAGGAGACCGAGCGCACGGCCGAGCTGTTCCTCACGCTCGAAGGCAAGCATTCGCTCGTCGTCGTCGAGCACGACATGAGCTTCGTCGCCCGCCTCACCGAGGGGCGCAAGAAGGTCACGGTGCTGCACGAGGGCAGCGTTCTGGCCGAAGGGCTGCTCGCCGACGTGCAGAACAACGAAAAGGTGGTCGAGGTGTACCTTGGTCGATGAAGCGATCCTGCGCGTCGAGGGCCTGAACCAGTATTACGGCGGTTCGCACATCCTGCGCGGCATCGATTTCGAGGCCCGGCTGGGCGAGATCACCGTCGTCCTCGGGCGCAACGGCGTCGGCAAGACGACGCTGCTGAAGAGCCTGATGGGTGTGGTGCCGGTGAAGACAGGCCGCGTCACGCTGGGCGGCGTCGAGATCACGAAGGCGCCGAGCTACGAGCGCGTGCGCCGCGGCGTCGGCTACGTGCCGCAGGGGCGCGAGATCTTCGGCCGCCTGACGGTCGAGGAGAACCTGCGCATGGGGCTGGCGACGAAGCCCGGCGCGACGGCGATCCCGCCGCAGCTGTTCGAGCTGTTCCCGGTGCTCGAGCAGATGCTCGGTCGCCGCGGCGGCGACCTCTCGGGCGGCCAGCAGCAGCAGCTCGCGATCGCGCGCGCGCTCGGGCCCGGGCCGCGGCTGCTGATGCTCGACGAGCCGACCGAGGGCATCCAGCCCAGCATCATCAAGGACATCGGCCGCGTGCTGCGCGGCCTCGCCGACCAGGGCATAGATGGCACGCCGATGGCCATCGTGCTCGTCGAGCAGTACTACGACTTCGCTGCCGAACTCGCCGACCGCTACCTCGTGATGGAGCGCGGCGAGATCGTCGCGCGCGGCGCCGGCAAGGCGATGGCGGCCGACGGCGTTCGTCAGCGCATGTCGATCTGAATCCCGCTTTTGGATTCCTGTGAGAATCCACGCCACGGAAATGGCCTTGACCTTGCTTCCAGAGCTGTTCTATCGGATGGTTCGGCAAGGTCGCGTGGGCGAGGGTGGGGACGCGGGATGTCATGCTGAATACTGGGCCGATCGATCGGTACCGAGGACTGGCGGCGCGCGAGTCGCTGGCCGCGCTCGGCGCGCCGACCGCGGGGCTGCGCAAGGTCGACCGCGGGGAGCCGCTGTTTCGCCAGGGTGATGCGCTGACCGCGCTCTACGAGGTCCAACTCGGGCAGTTCAAGACCCAGCGCAGCGACGAGGGCGGGCGGCGCCAGGTGCTCGGCTTCCACCTCGCCGGCGATCTGCTCGGCCTCGACGGCATCGTCGACGATGTGCATCAGCAGGACGCGATCGCGCTCGAAAGCGCGCAGGTCTGGACGATCCCGTACGGCACCTTCAACGAGGAGGCCGCGCGCTCGGAGGAACTGCAGCACGAACTGCACCGCATCATGGGCCGCGAGTTGACACGCGGGCAGGAGATGCTGCTGCTGCTGGGCACGCTGGGCGCCGAGGGCCGGCTCGCGGCCTTCATGCTCGACCTTGCGCAGCGCCTGCAGGCGCGCGGCTGGTCGGCCAAGGCGATGCTGCTGCGCATGTCGCGCATCGACATCGCGAGTTATCTCGGCCTCACGGTCGAGACGGTGAGCCGCAACCTGACGCGGCTGCAGCAGCTCGCGGTGCTGCGCATCGACCACCGCGACATCGAGATTCTCGACCCCGTCGCGCTCGAGCGCATCGCCACCGGCAGCCCCTGATCGCCGGTCCGGGGATAATCGCCCCCGTGAAGCAGACCAGACCGCCGCTGGTGCGAGCGTGGAAACACGGCACTGGAGGAAGGTCCGGACTGCACAGGGCAGCGTAGCAGCTAACGGCTGTCCACCGCGAGGTGCGGATCAGAGCAACAGAGACGAGCCGATTCAGTTCGGGTGAAACGGGCAATCTCTACGCGCAGCAACACCAAATAGGCACACGTCGACCCGGCCCGGCGAGTGTGCGGGTAGGTGGCATCGAGCCTGGGGGGCGACTCCCGGCCCAGAGGAATGGCGGTCACGGCAGGCTTCGCAAGGAGTCGGCCGCACAGAATCCGGCCTATCGGTCAGCTTCACACTTTTTTCATCAGGCCCGGCGCGGGGGCAGCGCGCCGGGCGCCATTCGCCATCACCGAACCGGATCATGAATCCCGACGCCGCGAAACTCTGGCACGGACCGCGCTGGACCCTGGCCCTGCTGCTGGCCTGCATGGGCATGGTCGGTCCGTTCTCGATCGACACCTACCTGCCGGCGTTCAACGGCATCGCCGCCTCGCTCGGCGCCACGCCGGTGCAGATGCAGCAGACGCTGTCGAGCTATCTGCTGGGCTTCGCGGTGATGAACCTGTTCCACGGCGCGCTCTCCGACAGCTGGGGCCGGCGGCCGGTGATCCTCGCCGGCACGGCGCTGTTCACGCTCGCGTCGCTGGGCTGCGCGCTCAGCGGCTCGATCGGCTCGCTGGTGCTGTTCCGCGCCATCCAGGGCTTGTCGGCCGGCGCCGGGATGGTCGTCTCGCGGGCCATCATCCGCGACCTTTTCCCGCCCACCGACGCGCAGCGCGTGATGTCGCAGGTGACGATCTACTTCGGCATCGCGCCCGCGGTGGCACCGCTCATCGGCGGCCTGCTGTTCGCGCATGTCGGCTGGCAGGCGATCTTCTGGCTGCTCGTCGTCGTCGGCACGGCGCTCGGCGCGGCCTGCTGGCGCTGGCTGCCCGAGACGCTGCACGCCAGCCAGCGCCATCCGTTCGAGGTCGGCCACCTGCTGCTGGGTTACGCGCAGCTGCTGCGCCACCGCAACTTCCTCGCCCTCGTCGTCGCCAGCGGCATCCCGTTCAACGGCATGTTCCTCTACGTGCTCTCGGCGCCGGTGTTCCTGGGCGAGCTGCTGCATCTGCGCCCGACGCAGTTCTTCTGGCTCTTCCTGCTGAACATCAGCGGCATCATGGGCGGCGCCTGGCTCTCGGGGCAATGGGCCGGTCGCAGCAAGCCGCGCCACCAGGTGCGGCACGGCTTCGTCATCATGCTCGCGGTGTCGGCCGTCAACATCGCGCTCAACGTGTTCTTCGCGCCGCAGGCCTGGTGGGCGCTGATCCCGCTGGCGCTGTTCTCGTTCGGCTGGGCGCTGATGGTGCCGGTGGTGACGCTGATGTCGCTCGACCAGGTGCCCGAGCGCCGCGGCATGGCGTCTTCGGTGCAGTCGTGCCTGGGCAGCCTCGCCAACGCCTTCGTCGCCGGCGTCATCGCGCCGCTGGTGATGCATTCGGCGCTGGCGCTGGCGCTGACCTCGGCGGCGCTGATGACGATAGGCATCGTCGCCTGGGTCTGGGTGAAGCCGCGGCTGGGGTAAAGGCGGCGCGCGGGCGGCCGATAACCGGCGAGGAGCCCTCGCCATGAACCCGATCCGCCACACCCTCGCCGCGCTTGCCGCCGCCTTCGCCTGCGCCGCACCGGCGGCGGAACACGAGGGCCCCGCAGCCGCGGCCGCGCACGCTGCCCCACCAGCGCGTGGGGCGGCGCCGGCGTCGGCGTCCGCACCCGCCGAGGCGCCGGCAGCGGCCGACGCCGCCACCGACCCGATGGAGCATCTGCGCCAGCGCCTGGCCGAGCGCCTCGCCGCGCCGCGCGCGGCCGAGCCGGGCAAGGACGTGCGGCTGGTGGTGAAGGCGCCGCCCGAGGCGACCGAGCGCCGCACGGCGAAGGTCCGCGCGAAGGTGCGCGAGGCAAGGGCCAGCGTCGAAGCGCCAGCCGCCGCCCCCGCCGCACCCGTGGCACATCACTGGAGCTACGAAGGCGCCGGCGGCCCGCAGGCCTGGGCCCGGCTCGAGCCCGAATTCGCGACCTGCGCCAGCGGCCGGCGCCAGAGCCCGATCGACATCCACGGCGGTCTCGCCGTCGACCTCGAACCGGTGCAGTTCGACTACAAGCCGAGCCGCTTCTCGGTCGTCGACAACGGTCACACGCTGCAGGTCAACGTCGCGCCCGGCAACTCGATCGACATCCGCGGCCGGCGCTTCCAGCTCGTGCAGTTCCATTTCCACCACCCGGCCGAGGAACGCATCGACGGCCGCAGTTTCGAGCTCTCGCTGCACCTCGTGCACAAGGACGACCAGGGCCATATCGCGGTCGTCGCGCTGCTGTTCGACAAGGGCGTCGCGAACCCGGTCGTGCAGAAGGTCTGGAACAACCTGCCGCTGGAGCGCAACGAAGAGAACCCGGCCCGCGTGCCGCTGGAGCTGCCCGACCTGCTGCCTGCCGACCGCAGCTACTACACCTACATGGGATCGCTGACGACGCCGCCGTGCACCGAGGGTGTCGAGTGGGTCGTGATGCGGCAGCCGCAGACGATGTCGGGCGCCCAGGCCGATCTCTTCGCCCGCATCTACCCGATGAACGCGCGCCCGCTGCAGGCGCTGGACGGCCGCCGCATCATCCAATCCCGCTGAGCCCTGCGGCGCCGGCTCGCCCTGCGGCGATGCTTCAGCCCGTCACCTTGCGCACCACTGCGCGGCTCAGCGCGCGCGCCTTCTGGCCCAGCGTGAAGCGCTTGAAGTTGGTCTTCACGACGCCCTCGGTGAAGGCGGTGCGCTTGCCGTAGTCGATGTCGACCTCGACGATGACCGGCCGGCCCTGCGCCGCCGTGGCATCGGCGGCGGCGATCGCGCCGGCCAGCGCCGCGTCGTCGGCGATGCGCAGATAGACGGCGCCGACGGCCTGCGCCACGCCCTGCAGGTCGACCCGCGCCAGCACCGTGCAGGGCTTGCGGTTGTACGGGATCTCCTGCGCCTGCGAGATCTGCGACAGCTCGCCGTCGCAGAACACGTAGTAGACGATGCCCAGGCCGAGCGCGGTGGCGGTGACGATCTCCATGCAACTCATGCGGAAGCAGCCGTCGCCGACGATGCAGTTCACCGCCACGCCCGGCCGCGCGAGCCGGGCGCCGATGGCCGCCGGCACGGCATAGCCCATCGCATTGAAGTCCGTCGGCCCGATTGCCGTGCCGGCCGTGAGCATCGGCATCAGCTCGGCCGTCAGATAGGTGTGGTTGCCGTCGTCGACCACCGTCACCGCGTCGGCCGGCGCGGCCGCGCGCAGCGCGTCGAAGAAGCGCGCCGGGTTGACGCGGCCGCGGCTGTCGTGGTCGTACCAGGTCTGGCGGTAGGCGCGCTTGTCGGCGGCGATGCGCTGGTGCAGCGCGCTGTCGGCCCCGCGTGCCGGCAGCGCGGCGCGCAGCGCGGCCAGCAGTTGCGGCACGACGACGCGGGCGTCGCCCGCGATCGCCACCGCGGCCGGGTAGTTGGCGTTCAGCACATGCGGGCAGATGTCGATGTGGATCAGCCGGGGCGGCACCGTGACGCCGAAGCTGCCGGTGGCGATCTCGCCGAAGCGCGCGCCGATGGCGAGCATGACGTCGCAGCCGGCGAAGGCATTGCGAGCGGCCGGCACCGCCGAGGGCCCGAAGCCGAATCCAGTGTGCAGCGCATGGCCGCCGGGGAAAACCGACAGGCCCTGCAGCGTCGTCGCCACCGGCGCCTGCAGATGCTCGGCCAGCGCCACGATATCGGCGGCGCAGCCATTCGCGCCCCAGCCGACGAAGAGGGCCGGCCTGCGCGCATCGCGCAGCAGCCCGACGGCGCCATCGACGAGTTCGGCCTGCGCCGGCGCGGGCAGCGGCGGCGGCGTCCAGCGCGGCAGCTCGCCGACCTCGCCGGGAAACATCTGCACGTTCATCGGCATCTCGATGAACACCGGGCCGGGCTCGCCGCTGGTGGCGATGCGGTAGGCCTCGAAGATCGTCGGCACCACGTCGGCCGTGTGCTCGATCTTGAACGTGGCCTTGGTGATGCCCTTCATGAAGGCGTGCAGGTCCATCTCGTGGAGCTGGAACTGCCAGTCGAGATCGGTGCGGATGCCGCCGCAGATCACGAGCATCGGGATGCCGTCGAGGAAGGCCTCGCCGATGCCGCTGGCGGCATGCGTGAGCCCGGCGGCCGGCACCGTGACGAGCGTGCCCACCGAGGCCGAGAGCCGGCTCATCGCGTCGGCCATGAAGGCGCCGCCGCATTCGTGGCTGACGAGCACCGGCGTGATCAGCGCCGAGTTGTTGAGCTCGTCGTAGAGCTCGGTGTTGTGCACGCCGGGGATGCCGAAGGTGGTGCGGATGCCGAGCTGCTCGAGCGCGTGGCGGGCGAGCCAGGCTCCGGTCTTGTTCATTGCCGCGGCTCCCCGCGGCCCGGCTTGGCCATCTGCGCGAGCCGCACCGTGGCCGAGTAATGCGTCAACTCGGTCAGGCGGTAGCCATGCCTTTCGTAGAACGGCACATTGCCCGCGGTGATCGGGTTCGTCGTCAGCTCGTAGCGGTCGACGTCGGCGAGCCGACGCTCGAGCGCGTGCAGCAGCGCCGAGCCGATGCCCTGGCCCTGACGGTCGGTGTCGACGACGAGGGCGCGGATCACGCACACGCGCCCGGTGACGATGCCGCGCACGGCACCGACGATGCGATTGCCCTCGCGGGCGACGAGCGCCGTCTGCCCCTCGATGTGCTCGACGAGGTCCGCCAGCGGTTCGGCCAGCGGCGGAATCTCCTGCCCGTCCTCGAGCCGTCCGACGCGGCGCCCCTCCTCGGCGAAGGCGCGGCGCTGGATGTCGAGCATGGTCGGCGCGTCTTCGATCGACGCGGAGGTGATGGTGAGCATTGTGGATCCGCTGGGTCGTGGGCCGGCGCCATCAGCCGGGTGCCGCCGTCTGCGACAAGCATAGTCGGAATGCCGGCTGCGTCCGCCTCGTCGAGCCGTCGGCGCGCGCCTGTCGTCGTCTCGCTGCTCAAGCCGCGCCTGCTGGCGCGTCTGCGCAGGCTGACGCAGTCCACGCAGACGAAATGGGACGACGCGCTCGTGCATGCGCTCGAGTCGACGAAGACGCCGCTGATCGCCGCGATCGCGCTGTACCCGGTGGCGGCGAACCTGCTGCTGACGCCGCGCCTGGAACGCTGGGTCTACGGTGTCGCGACGGTCGGGCTGTTCCTGCAGCTCGGGCTGTGGGCGAGCCGCTTCCTCGACCACTGGATCAAGGCCTCGCGCGAGCGCGCCATGCAGATCGACCCCGAGACCGCCACGGGGCTGGCCGCCACCAGCTTCATCGTGCGCATCGCGCTGTGGTCGCTGGTGCTGCTGGTGCTGCTCGACAACCTCGGCTTCAACGTCACGACGCTGCTGGCGGGCCTGGGGGTGGGCGGCATCGCCGTCGGCCTGGCGCTGCAGAACATCCTGCGCGACCTCTTCTCCAGCCTGTCGATCGTCTTCGACAAGCCGTTCAGGATCGGTCATTTCATCGCCATCGACGATTTCTCGGGCACCGTCGAGAACATCGGGCTGAAGACGACGCGCATACGCAGCCTCGGCGGCGAGCTGCTGGTGTTCTCGAACACCGACCTGACGAACGCGCGGCTGCGCAACTACCGCACGATGAAGGAGCGGCGCATCGCCTTCACCTTCAACGTCACCTACGACACCACGCCCGCACAGCTCGAGGCGCTGCCGGGCATGGTGCGCGCGATCGTCGAGGGGCTGCCGCAGACGCGCTTCGATCGCGCGCATTTCAAGCGCATCGGCGAATGGGCGCTGCAGTTCGAGGTCGTCTACTGGATGCTGACGCCCGAGTACGCCAGCTACATGGACACCCAGCAGCGCCTGAACATCGCCTTGCTGCGCGCCTGCGCCGAGGCCGGCATCACCTTCGCGTTGCCGGCGCGCAGCATCGAGTGGCGCGGCGCGGGCGCGCACGCCGGCCCGGCGACCTCGGTCGCTAGTGCGTCGCCTTGACGGCGAGCACCGGGCAGGGCACCGACAGCAGGATGTCGCGCGAGACGCTGCCGAGGATGAGCTTGCCGATCGGGCTGCGCTTGCGCAGGCCGACGATGACGAGCGTGATGTCCTGCGTCTCGGTCAGTTCGATGATTTCGTCGACGGCGCTACGGCCGCGCACGAAGCCCTTGAACTCGGCCGCGAGCCCGGACGCCGCGAGCCGCTTCTCGACCGCTTCGACTTCGCCGGCGTCGGCGAAGGCCGGATCGTCGGTCTTGTCGCCCGACACGGCGTTCACGACCAACAGGCGCTCGCCGCGCCGACCGGCGATCTCCAGGCCCTTGTCCAGGGCGGCTCGTCCTTCTGGATTCGGGGCATAGGCTACAAGAATCGTCATGCACAACTCCGCTGGGGCAACGATGACGCCGGTGCAGTCGCCGGGCGCCACGGTGGGCATCGCAGCTTATCAGCTGCGAAGGTGGTGAACGCGATGCCGGGCAGCCGGCTCGCGGGTCGGCCGGTCGGGCCGAGGAGTCTTCGGCGGAGACCAGTACATAGGTCTAGTCTCGATGGCGCCGTTTTCTCACGGAAAACATTCAAAACCCATGCCAAGTGCTTCATTCAACACACTTTTTGATCGGACCGTTCTCTAAAAACAAGTTGTAAGTGCTTGATTTGATTGATTTTTCACAGCCGAACGGCATTGACCCCCGAACAAGCCTCGGTTAGAGTGGGAGTAAGTGCAGATTAGTGGGAAAGCAGACCAATCATGAAGTTTCGGGGCGGACCGGTGCTGACGCTGGACGCGAAGGGACGGTTGACCGTGCCCTCGCGTTGGCGTGACGCGCTGATGGAGTCCGTCCAGGGCCAGATGGTCGTGGCGAAGAACGCCGACGGTTGCCTCGGGCTGTACCCGATGCCGGTGTGGGAGCAACTCGAGGCGCACCTGCTGGCGCTGCCCAGCGAGCACGACGCCTGGCGCCGCTTCTTCATCGGCAGCGCGACCGAGGTCGACATCGATGCCGCGTCGCGCGTGCTCATCCCGCCCGAATTGCGGACCTGGGCCAAGCTGGACCGGGAAGTGAAGTTCATGGGCGTGGGTTCGTACTTCGAATTGTGGGACATCGCGAAGTACGCCGAACGCGAGGCCGAGGCCGTCGCCGTCGGCCGCCCCGATGTGCTGCGCAATCTGGTCCTCCAGTGAACGACGCATGGACGCATACCACCGTCCTGCTCACCGAGGCCGTGGATGCCCTGGTGACGCGGACCTCCGGCGTCTATGTCGACGGCACCTTCGGCCGCGGCGGCCATGCGCGCGCGCTGCTGCAGCGGCTCGATGCGCAAGGGCGGCTGATCGCCTTCGACAAGGATCCCGAGGCGGTGGCCGCGGCGGCGCAGATCACCGATGCGCGCTTCGCGATCTGTCACGCCGGCTTCGATGCGATGGCCGGCGAGCTGGCGGCGCGGGGCATCACGCAGGTGCAGGGCGTGCTGCTGGACCTGGGCGTGAGTTCGCCGCAGATCGACAACCCCGAGCGCGGATTCAGCTTCCGCCACGACGCCCCGCTGGACATGCGCATGGACACCACGCGCGGCGAGACGGCGGCCGACTTCCTGGCACGCGCCGATGCGCGCGAGATCGCGGAGGTGATACGTGACTACGGCGAGGAACGGTTTGCTGTTCCGATTGCAAAGGCGGTTGTGGCTCGCCGCGCAGGAGGGGCGCCCCTGCGCCGCACCGGGGAGCTGGCCGCACTCGTGGCTGGTGTCGTCAAGACCCGGGAGCCGGGGCAGAACCCCGCCACGCGCACCTTTCAAGCTCTTCGGATTCACGTCAACGCCGAGCTTGAAGCGCTCGAACAGGGGCTGAACGCGGCGCTCGCGCTGCTGGCACCCGAAGGAAGACTGGCCGTGATCAGCTTCCACTCGCTCGAGGACCGCATCGTCAAGACCTTCATCGCGCGCGAGAGCCGCGATGTCGTCGACCGCCGCGCCCCCTTCGCGCCGCCGCGCGAGCTGCGGCTGCGCGCCATCGCGCGCATCAAGCCCGGCTACGGCGAGGTCGATGCCAACCCGCGCGCCCGCTCGGCCGTGCTGCGCGTGGCCGAGCGCACCGAGGTGCCGATGTGATGCGTCTCAACGCGCTGCTGCTGCTGGGCCTGGTCGCGAGCTGCCTGCTGCTCGTGCGCACGGCCTACGAGTCGCGCCGCCTCTACGCCGAGCTCGACCACGCGCGCGCCGAGCAGGGCAAGCTCGACGCCGAATACAAGCGCCTCGAGGCCGAGGCCCAGGCCCAGGGCACGAACATGCGCGTCGACCGCGTCGCCCGCGCGCAGCTGAGGATGGCGCCGCCGGTGCGCACCGAGATCGTCGACGACACGGTGGCGGGTGCGGCGGCCTCGGCGCCGGATACCGGAGCATCGCGTTGAGCCGCCCCGCCCAGACCAGCGTGCGCAGCGTCAACTACGCGACGAGTCCGCTGCTGGCGAGCAAGACGCCGCCCTGGCGTTCGCGCTTCGCCGTGGCGCTGCTCGCGCTCGCGTTCCTGGCGCTGCTGGGGCGCGCCGCCTTTCTGCAGATCATCGCCACCGGCTTCTACCAGGCGCAGGGCGAGAAGCGCTTCGTCCATCGCATGGACCTGCCGGCCAGCCGCGGCCGCATCCTCGACCGCAACGGCCAGGTGCTGGCCAGCAGCGTCGCGATGCCCGCGGTGCAGCTCGACATGCACAACTTCGCCGCCGACATCAACCAACGTCGCGAGCTGGCGCGGCTGATCGCGATGCCGCTGCCCGAGCTGCAGGCCAAGATCGACGCCGGCGGCCTCGGCGTCGTCGTGTTGCGCCGCCAGGTCGAGGAGCCGGTGTGGCAGCAGATCCGCGCGCTCGGCATCAAGGGCCTGATGACGACGAGCGAGTTCCAGCGCCGCTACCCCGAGGGCGAGGCCGCGGCGCATGTCGTCGGCTTCACCGGCCTGGATGGCGCGGGTCAGGAGGGTATCGAGCTCGCGTACCAGAAGGAACTCGTCGGCCACGATGGCGCGCGCACCGTCGTGCGCGACCGCTACGGCCGCATCGTCGAGGACGTCGGCGACCAGGCCGACCCGGTCGACGGCGGCGACGTCACGCTGTCGATCGACTCGAAGGTGCAGTTCTTCGCCTACCAGCGCATCCGCGACGCGGTGATCGAACACCGCGCCCGCGCCGGCAGCATCATCGTCGTCGACACCCACACGGGCGAGGTGCTGGCGCTGGCCAACTACCCCAGCTACGACCCGATGAAGCGCAGCCATCTCTCGGGCGAGCAGCTGCGCAACCGCGCGCTCACCGACGTCTTCGAGCCGGGCTCGACGATGAAGCCGCTGATCGTCGGCTGGGCGCTGGAGACGCACCGCGTCGGCGTCGACACGATGATCCGCACGCAGCCCGGCAGCCTCGTCGTCGGGCCTCTGACGGTGCGCGACGACCATGGCTACCCGCAGCTGCCGGTCTGGCAGGTGATCCAGAAATCCAGCAACATCGGCGCCGCGCGCATCGCGCTGATGATGTCGCCGCACGAGCTGTGGGACCTGTTCAGCAGCGTCGGCTACGGCCAGCGGCCGCAGATCCATTTTCCCGGCGCCGTCACCGGTCGCCTCAAGCCCTGGAAGACCTGGCGCCCGATCGAGCAGGCGACGATGGCCTACGGCTACGGCCTCTCGGTCTCGCTGCTGCAGATGGCGCGCGCCTACACGGCGCTGGCGCGCGACGGCGACGTGATCCCGGTGACGCTGCTCAAGCAGGACCATCCGGCCGTCGGCGTCAAGGTCTTCTCGCCGACGACGGTGCAGGAGGTGCGCAAGATGCTGCGCCTGGTCGCGGCGCCCGGCGGCACGGCGCCGCAGGCGCAGACGCAGGGCTATTCGGTCGGCGGCAAGACCGGCACCGCGCACAAGTCCGAGGGCAAGGCCGGCTATGCGGCGAACAAGTACCGCGCGTGGTTCGTCGGCATGTCGCCGATCACGGCGCCGCGCATCATCGTCGCGGTGATGGTCGACGAGCCGAGCGACGGCCACTACTTCGGCGCCGACGTCGCCGCGCCGGTGTTCAGCCAGGTCGTGCAGCAGACGCTGCGCATGATGGACGTGCCGCCCGACATCGACCTCAAGGCGCCGGTGATCGTCACGCAGCCGGCCGGGGAGAACTTCTAGATGGCGCCGCAGACGCTGCCATCGGCCGTCGCCGCCGCGAGCTGGCTCGCCGTGCGCGTCACCGCGACGCTGCGCACCGACAGCCGCGCCGTGCGCGCCGGCGACGGCTTCCTCGCCTGGCCCGGCCATGCGGGCGACGGCCGCCGCCATGTCGGCGCGGCGTTGGCCGCCGGTGCCGCGGCCTGCCTCGTCGAAGCCGAGGGCGCTGCGACCTATGGCTTCGACGACGCGCGCATCGCCGCGCTGCCGCGGCTCAAGGAGAACGCCGGCGCGGTCGCTGCGGCCTGCTTCGGAGACCCCGGCGCGCGGCTGGAGATCGTCGCCGCCACCGGCACCAACGGCAAGACGAGCACGGCCTGGTGGACGGCGCAGGCGCTGACGCAGCTGGGCCGGCGCTGCGGTTTCGTCGGCACCCTCGGCGCGGGCGAGCCGCCGCGCCTGGACGGCCAGCCGGAGATGGCGATCGAAGCCACCGGGTTGACGACGCCCGACGCGGTGACGCTGCAGCGCGAGTTCAAGCGCTTTGCCGACGCCGGCTTGGCGGCTTGCGCGATCGAGGCCTCGTCGATCGGCCTCGTCGAGCATCGGCTCGCGGCGGCGCCGATCAAGGTCGCGCTGTACACGAACTTCACGCGCGACCACCTCGATTTCCACGGCTCGATGACGGCGTACTGGGCGGCCAAGCGCCGGCTCTTCGACTGGCCGGGGCTGGCCGCTGCGGTCATCAACATCGACGACGAGCAGGGCGCCGCGCTGGCCATAGAACTCGGCGCCAAACTCGGTGCCGGACCCGGCGCCGGGCAGGCGCGGCGCGCGCTCGAACTCTGGACCGTTTCGACGCGGGGACCGGCGCAGGGTTCGGCGCGACTGTCGGCGCAGGGCCTGCATTACGACGCCGGGGGGCTGGCCTTCGAAGTCGTCGAGGGCGAGTCGCGCGTCGCGCTGCGCAGCCGCCTCGTCGGCGACTACAACGCGAACAACCTGCTCGTCGTCATCGGCGGGCTGCGCGCGCTCGGCGTGCCGCTGCGCGACGCCTGCGCCGCCGCCGCCGCGGTGACGCCGGTGCCGGGGCGGCTGCAGCGCGTCGCCGGCTCCGATGTCGAGGCCGAAGTCGAGGTGATCGTGGACTACGCGCACACGCCCGACGCGCTCGAACAGGTGCTGGCCGCGCTGCGCCCGCTGGCCGCGGCGCGCGGCGCGCGGCTGTGGTGCGTGTTCGGCTGCGGCGGCAACCGCGACGCCACCAAGCGCCCGCTGATGGGCGCGATTGCCGCGCGCGGCGCCGACCGCGTCGTCGTCACCAGCGACAACCCGCGCGACGAGGCGCCCGACGCGATCCTGGCGCAGATCCTCGCCGGCGTCGTCGGTCGCGACGATGTCGAGGTCTACGAGGACCGGCGCGAGGCGATCCGCCGCGCCGTCACCGCCGCGGCCGCCGGCGATGTCGTGCTGCTGGCCGGCAAGGGGCACGAGGATTACCAGGAAATCGCGGGCGAGCGGCGCCATTTCTCGGACCTCGAGGAAGCGGCCGCGGCGCTGCGCCTGCGTGCGGGAGCCGGCGCATGACGGCGATGATGATGACGCTGGCCCAGGCGCACGCGCTGCTGCCCGGCAGCGAACTCGTCGGTGACGGCGCCATCGCGATCGCGCGCGTGCACACCGACACGCGCACGATCGCCGCCGGCGACCTCTTTGTTGCGCTGCGCGGTGAACGCTTCGACGGGCACGACTTCATCGCTGCCGCCCGCGCCGCCGGCGCCGTCGCCGCGATCGCCGAGCGCGGGCTCGGCGACGCGCTGCCCGGATTGCGCGTCGCCGACACGCTGGCGGCGCTGCAGCAGCTGGCCGCGGCCTGGCGCGCGCGCCACGCGCTGCCGCTGATCGCCGTCACCGGCAGCAACGGCAAGACGACGGTGACGCAGATGATCGCCGCGATCCTGCGCGCCTGGCTCGGCGCCGATGCGCTGGCCACCGCGGGCAATCTCAACAACCACATCGGCGTGCCGCTGACGCTGCTGCGGCTGCGCCCGCAGCACCGCGCCGCCGTCGTCGAGCTCGGCATGAACCACGTCGGCGAGATCGCCGAACTCGCGCGCATCGCGGCGCCGACGATCGCGCTCGTCAACAACGCCCAGCGCGAACACCAGGAATTCATGGCCGGCGTCGAGGCCGTGGCGCGCGAGAACGGCAGCGTCTACGCCGCGATGGGCCGCGGCGGCATCGCCGTGATGCCGGCAGGCGACGCCCACATGCCGCTGTGGCGCGAAATGGCCGGCGGGCGCACGATGCGGACCTTCGGCCTGGATGCCGAAGGCGCCGGACCCGATGCCGTTGCCGACATCAGCGCCGATTTCAGCGCCCACGCCCTCTGGCGCGCCGACGCGTGCATGTGGTCGCTGACGCTGCGCACCCCCGCCGGCTGCACGACGACGACGCTGCGCCAGGCGGGTCTGCACAACGTGCGCAACGCCGTCGCCGCCGCCGCCTGCGCGATGGCGGCCGGCGCGCCGCTGCTGGCCGCGGCGCAGGGCATTGCCGATTTCGCGCCCGTCGCGGGCCGCTCGCAGACGCTGACGCTGAAACTCGGGGGCATCGACGCGACGCTGATCGACGACAGCTACAACGCCAACCCCGATTCGGTGCTCGCCGCCATCGACGTTCTCGCCGCGCTGCCCGGACCGCGCTGGCTCGTGCTCGGCGACATGGGCGAGGTCGGCAGCCAGGGGCCGCAATTCCACGCCGAGGTCGGCGCGCGCGCGCGCGCCGCCGGCATCGAGCATTTCTGGTCCGCCGGCGCGCTCAGCGCCCATGCCGGCGCCGATCGCCATCACGCCAACGTCGCCGAACTGCTGCAGGCCATGCCGCAGCGCCCGGCGGCGGCGGCCATCCTCGTCAAGGGTTCACGGTTCATGAAGATGGAGCAGGTCGTCCGCGCCTTGCAGCAGGAGGCCAGCGGTGCTGATTAGCCTGTCGCAATGGCTGCTGCAATGGTCGCCCGAGAACCTCGGCTTCCTGCGCGTGTTCCAGTACCTGACGTTCCGCGCCGTGATGGCGGCGATGACCTCGCTGCTCATCGGCCTGGCCTTCGGCCCCTGGGTCATCCGCCGCCTCACCGAGCTGAAGATCGGCCAGCCGATCCGCAGCTACGGCATGGCCACGCACCACACGAAGCGCGGCACGCCCACGATGGGCGGCGTGCTCGTGCTGATCGGCATCGCGGTGTCGACGCTGCTGTGGTTCGACTGGACGAACCGCTTCGTCTGGGTCGTGATGCTGGTGACCTTCGGCTTCGGCACGATCGGCTGGATCGACGACTGGCGCAAGGTCGTCAACAAGGACCCCGAGGGCATGCGCAGCCGCGAGAAGTTCTTCTGGCAGAGCCTGATCGGCATCATCGCGGCGATCTACCTCGCGTTCAGCGTCTCCGAGACGAGCAACCTGCGCGTGCTCGAACTCTTCCTGCGCTGGGTCGGCAGCGGCTTCTCGAACGCGCTGCCGCCGCGCGCCGACCTGATGGTGCCGTTCTTCAAGACCATCAGCTACCCGCTGGGCGTCTTCGGCTTCATCATCCTGACCTGGTTCGTCATCGTCGGCGCGAGCAACGCCGTCAATTTCACCGACGGCCTCGACGGCCTGGCGATCATGCCGGTCGTGATGGTCGGCTCGTCGCTGGGCATCTTCGCCTACATCACCGGCAATGCGGTGTTCTCGCGCTACCTGCTGTTCCCGCACATTCCGGGCGCCGGCGAGCTGCTCGTGTTCTGCTCGGCGATGGGCGGCGCGGGACTGGCCTTCCTCTGGTTCAACGCCAATCCGGCGCAGGTCTTCATGGGCGACGTCGGCGCGCTGTCGCTCGGCGGCGCGCTCGGCACGATCGCCGTGATCACGCGCCAGGAGATCGTGCTCGGCATCATGGGCGGCGTCTTCGTCGCCGAGGCGCTGTCGGTGATGCTGCAGGTGAGCTGGTTCAAGTACACGAAGAAGCGCTACGGCGAAGGCCGGCGCATCTTCCTGATGGCGCCGCTGCACCATCATTTCGAGAAGAAGGGCTGGGCCGAGACCCAGGTCGTCGTCCGCTTCTGGATCATCACGATGCTGCTGTGCCTGATCGGCCTGGCGAGCCTGAAGCTGCGCTGAGGACGACGTGAGCCATTTCGTCGACCTCCCCGTCCTCGTCCTCGGCCTCGGCGACAGCGGCCTGGCGATGGCGCGCTGGTGCGCGGCGCGCGGCGCGCGCATCGCGTGGTGGGACAGCCGCGAAGCGCCGCCGCAGGAGTCGACGCTGGTGCGCGAGCTGCCGCAGGCGCAGCGCGTCGGCGAACTGCCGGCGCGTCTGGGGCCCGATGGCGCCGAGTACAGGCTCGTGCTGAAAAGCCCGGGGCTCTCGCCGACCGACGCGCGCATCGCGCCGCTGCTCGAGGAAGCAGCGGCCGCTGGCATTCCGGTGCTCGGCGAACTCGACCTCTTCGTCAAGGCGCTCGAGCACCTGCGCGAGACGCAGCAATACGCGCCGCAGATCCTCGCCATCACCGGCACCAACGGCAAGACGACCACGACGGCGATGACGGCGCTGCTCGTCGAGCGCGCCGGGCGCAGCGTCGCCGCCGCCGGCAATATCGGCCCGACCCTGCTCGACACGCTGAACGCGCGCATCGACGATCTGCCCCAGGTCTGGGTGCTCGAACTCTCGAGCTTCCAGCTCGACACCGTGCGCGGTTTCGAGCCCGCCGCGGCGACCGTCCTCAATGTCACCCAGGACCATCTCGACTGGCACGGCCACATGACCGCCTATGCGGCGGCGAAGGCGCGCGTGTTCGGCAGCCGCGGCGTGATGGTGATCAATCGCGACGACCCCAAGGTCGAGGCGATGGTGCCGCAGCCCCTCGTCGTCAAGGGCAAGGCCAGGCCCATCGACCGCAGCATCCTGCGCTTCGGCCTCGACGCGCCGCGCCATCCCGGCGATTTCGGCCTCGTCGTCGAGAACGGCATGGCCTGGCTCGTGCGCGCGTTGCCGGCCGACGAGACGATCAAGCGCCGCAAGGGCGACGAGGAAGAAGAGATCCACCTCCAGCGCCTGATGCCGGCCGACGCGCTGCGCGTGCGCGGCCGCCACAATGCGGCGAATGCGCTGGCCGCGCTGGCGCTGGCCACCGCCATCGGCTGCCCGCTCGCGCCGATGCTGCACGGCCTGCGCGAATACGAGGGCGAGGCGCATCGCGTGCAGCCGGTGGGTCGCGTCGGCGAGGTCGAGGCCTACGACGACAGCAAGGGCACGAATGTCGGCGCCACCGTCGCCGCGCTCGAAGGACTCGGCGCCGACAAGGCACCGGCCAAGCTCGTCGTCATCCTCGGCGGCGACGGCAAGGGCCAGGACTTCGCGCCGCTGGCCGTGCCGCTGGCACGCCACGCGCGCGCCATCGCCACGCTGGGCCGCGATGCCGCGGTGATCGAGGCCGCCATCGCCGCGGCCATCGAAGGCCTGCCGCTGCAGCGCCACGAAACGCTCGAGGCCGCCGTCGCCTGGTGCTTCGAGCAGGCGCGTCCCGGCGACGCGGTGCTGCTGAGCCCGGCCTGCGCCAGCCTCGACATGTTCCGCAACTACGCGCATCGCGCCGAGGTCTTCGTCGCCGCGGTGCAGGCGCTGGCGCATGACGGAGGGGCGGTCTGATGGCTGCGACCTCTGCGACCTCTGCGACCTCGGCGCCGTCGGTGCTCGCAACGATCCGCGCATGGTTCGCGCCGCGCGGCGACGCCGCCGGCACGCTGCCGGTGCGCGACGGCAGCGAGATCAGCGGCGCGCGCGCCGTGCGGCTGACGGCCTTCGACCAGTCGCTCGTCGCCGTCGTCGTCGTCCTCGTCGCCCTGGGCATCGTGATGGTCTATTCGGCCTCGGTCGCGATGCCCGACAGCCCCAAGTTCGCCGGCCATTCGCAGTACTACTTCCTGCAGCGCCACCTGCTCGCGCTCGTCGTCGCCTTCGTCGCCGCGCTCGCCGTCGTCCAGGTGCCGATCGCTTTCTGGGAGAAGCAGGCGCCGACGATCTTCGTCGTCTCGCTGATGCTGCTCGTCATCGTCCTCGTGCCCTTCATCGGCAAGGTCGTCAATTACTCGCGGCGCTGGATTCCGCTCGGGATCATGAATTTCCAGCCCAGTGAATTGACGAAACTCGCGATCGCGCTGTATGCGGCGAATTACATGATGCGGCGCATGGACGCGCGCGAGCGCTTCTTCCGCGCCGTCACGCCGATGGCCGTGGCGGTGGCCTTCGCCGGCGTGCTGCTGCTGCGCGAGCCCGACATGGGCGCCTTCATCGTCATCGCGACGATCGCCATGGGCGTGCTCTTCCTCGGCGGCGTCAACGCGCGCATGTTCTTCCTCATCGCCGCCGTCATCGTCTGCACCTTCGCCGTCATCATCGCCTTCGACGACCTGCGGCGCGAACGCATCCTCGCGTACCTCGACCCCTGGAATCCGAAATACGCCCAGGGCAAGGGCTACCAGCTGACGCATTCGCTGATCGCGATCGGGCGCGGGCAGATCTTCGGCCAGGGCCTGGGCAGCAGCGTCGAGAAACTCAATTACCTGCCCGAGGCGCATACCGATTTCCTGCTCGCGGTGATCGGCGAGGAACTCGGGTTCGTCGGCGTCGCGGCGGTGATCGCGCTGTTCTTCTGGCTGACGCGGCGCGTCTTCCACATCGGCCGCCAGGCGATCGCGCTCGACCGCATCTTCGCCGGGCTGCTGTGCCAGGGCATCGGCATCTGGATCGGATTCCAGACCTTCATCAACATGGGCGTCAACCTCGGCCTGCTGCCGACCAAGGGGCTGACGCTGCCGCTGATGAGCTACGGCGGGTCGGCGGTGCTGATGAACCTGATCTCGCTGGCGATGGTGCTGCGGGTGGATATCGAGAACAGGGCACTCATGCGCGGAGGACGCGCGTGATGCCCCATCTGGTTGTCATGGCGGCCGGCACCGGCGGCCACATCATCCCGGGGATCGCGGTCGCACGCGAGATGCAGGGCCGCGGCTGGACCGTGAGCTGGCTCGGCACCAGCCATGGCATGGAGAACCGCCTCGTGCCGCCGACGGGGATCGCGCTCGACACGATCACCTTCTCCGGCCTGCGCGGCAAGGGCGCGCTGCATGCGGTCACCGGCGGCCTGCGGCTGCTGAAGGCGTTCTGGGATTGCCTGGGCATCCTGCGCCGGCGCGGCG
This sequence comes from Burkholderiales bacterium, assembly GCA_028868825.1. Taxonomy (GTDB): domain Bacteria; phylum Pseudomonadota; class Gammaproteobacteria; order Burkholderiales; family Burkholderiaceae_C; genus Rubrivivax. Next base: position 119,910 of record JAGWTU010000004.1, read on the forward strand.
CCGACGCCGTGCTCGGCATGGGCGGTTATGTCTGCTTTCCCGGCGGGCTGATGGCCTCGCTGCTGAACAAGCCGCTCGTGCTCGTCAACGCCGACGCGGCGCTGCTGCTGAGCAACCGCTCGCTGCTGCCGCTGGCCGACCGCGTCGCCTTCGGCTTCGGCGGCGGCGCGGCGGCGAAGACGAAGAACGCGATCATCACCGGCAACCCGGTGCGCGCCGAGATCGAGGCGCTGCCCGAGCCCGCGGTGCGCTGGGCCGGGCGCAGCGGGCCGCTGCGGCTGCTCGTCGTCGGCGGCAGCCTCGGCGCGCAGGTGCTCAACCGCACGCTGCCGGCGGCGCTGCAGCGGCTGCCCGCCGAGTCGCGGCCGCAGGTCACGCACCAGACCGGCAGCGCCGAAGTCGACGCCGTACGCGCGGCCTACGCCGCCGCCGGCATCGAAGCCGAGGTGCTGCCCTTCATCGAGGACATGCCGCGCCGGCTCGCCGACTGCGACCTGATGATCTGCCGCGCCGGCGCGATCACGGTGAGCGAGCTCTGCGCCGCCGGCGTGCCGGCGATCCTCGTGCCGCTGATCGTCAGCACGACGGCGCACCAGCGCGACAACGCCGAACTGATGGCCGGGCAGGGCGCTGCGCTGCACCTGCCGCAGGCCGAACTGACGCCGCAGTCGCTGGCCGCCGCCGTCGCCGCGCAGACGCGGGCCGGGCTGCTGGCGGTGGCGCAGAAGGCGCGTTCGCTCGCGCGGCCGCAGGCCGCGGCGCGCGTCGCCGACGCGATCGTCGAACTGGCGGGGCGCGCATGAACGCCAAGCGTCCGCACGATCACTTCGTCGGCATCGGCGGCGCCGGGATGAGCGCGATCGCCGAGGTGCTGCACGCGCTCGGCCACCGCGTCTCGGGTTCCGACCGCAGCGACAGCGCCGTCGCGCGCCGCCTCGCGGCACTCGGCATTGAGGTGCACATCGGCCACGACGCGGCGCATGCCGCCGGCGCCGACCGCGTCGTCACGAGCACCGCGATCGGCGCCGACAACCCCGAGGTCGTCGGCGCGCGCGCCGCCGGCATCCCCGTCGTCGCGCGCGCCGCCGTGCTCGGCGAGCTGATGCAACGCCAGCGCGGCATCGCCATCGCCGGCACGCACGGCAAGACGACGACGACCTCGCTCGTCGCCAGCGCGCTCGTCGCCGCCGGCGCCGACCCCAGCTATGTCATCGGCGGTGAACTGCTCGCCGCCGGCAGCCATGCGCGGCTCGGTCGTGGCGCCTGGCTCGTCGCCGAGGCCGACGAGAGCGACGCCAGCTTCCTGCACCTGAGCCCGGCCGTCGCCGTCGTCACCAACATCGACGCCGACCATATGGAAACCTACGGCCACGAACTGGCGCGGCTGCACGAGGCCTTCGTCACCTTCATCCACCGGCTGCCGGCCGACGGCCGCGCCGTGATGTGCAGCGACGACGCCGGCGTGCGCGCCGTGCTGCCGCGCATCGCGCGCCCGTTGACGACCTACGGACTCGGTGCCGACGCCGACCTGCGCGCGGTCGATGTCCAGGCGCTGCCCGGCGCCCGGATGCAATTCATCGCCCGCGCCGCCGGCCACCCCGACCTGTCGCTGACACTGAACCTCGCCGGCGAACACAACGTACGCAATGCGCTGGCCACGCTCGCCGTGACGCGCGCCATCGGCCTGCCCGACGCGCCGGTGGCGCTTGCACTAGCCGAGTTCGCCGGCGTCGGCCGCCGTTTCCAGCGCTGGGGCGACATGCCGGCCTCGAATGGCGGGCATTACACACTGATCGACGATTACGGCCACCACCCGGTCGAGATCGCCGCCGTGCTCGAAGCCGCGCGCGGCGCGTTCCCCGGACGACGACTCGTGCTCGCCTTCCAGCCGCACCGCTACACGCGCACGCGCGATTGCCTGGCCGATTTCGCCACCGTGCTCGGCCGCTTCGACGCGCTGCTGCTGACCGAGGTCTACGCCGCCGGCGAGGCGCCGATCGCCGGCGCCGATGGCCGCACGCTGGCGCAGGCCTGCGGCGGCGGTGCGGTCTTCGTCGCCGACATCGATGCGTTGCCGGCGGCCCTACAAGCGACGGCACGCGACGGCGATGTCGTGATCACGATGGGCGCCGGCTCGATCGCCGGCGCGCCGCCGAAACTGGCCGCGATGCGGGGGAATGCGCCATGACGATCGATGTGGGAGCCCTCGGCAAGGTCGCGGTGCTGATGGGCGGCAGCAGCGCCGAGCGCGTCGTCTCGCTGACGATGTCGGGTCCTGGCGTGCTCGCCGCGCTGCGCTCCCAGGGCGTCGACGCGCATGCCTTCGACCCGGCCGAGCGCGATCTCTCCGAACTGAAGCGCGACGGTTTCGCCCGCGCCTTCATCGCGCTGCACGGCCGTCATGGCGAGGACGGCACGGTGCAGGGCGCGCTCGAACTGCTCGGCATCCCGTACACCGGCTCGGGCGTGATGGCCAGCGCGATCGCGATGGACAAGGTCATGACGAAGAAGGTCTGGCTCGCCGAGGGCCTGCCGACGCCGCGCTGGCAATGGCTGGCGCCCGACCGCCAGTCGCGCGCCGATGTCGTCGCTGTGCCCGACGCGCTCGGCCTGCCGCTCATCATCAAGCCGCCGCGCGAGGGTTCGTCGATCGGCATCACCAAGGTCAGCGGCTATTCGCAGATGCAGGACGCGGTGAAATTGGCCGCACAATACGATCCCGATGTACTGTGCGAAGAGTTCATCGAAGGCATCGAGCTCACCTGTCCGGTGCTCGGTCGCGGCATGACGGCAAGAGCCCTGCCGATCGTGCGCATCGACGCCCCCGACGGCAATTACGATTTCCAGCACAAGTACTACTCCGAGGATACCGGCTACCGTTGCCCCTCGGGACTCGATGCGGCCGAGGAGGCCGAGGTGCAGCGGCTGACGCTGGCCGCCTACCGCGCGCTCGACTGCCGCGGTTGGGGCCGCGCCGATCTGATGCTGCGCGCCTCCGACCGCCGCATCTTCCTGCTCGAGATGAACACCAGCCCCGGCATGACGGGGCATTCGCTGGTGCCGATCTCGGCCAAGGCGGCCGGCATCAGTTACGAGCAGCTGTGCCTCGGCCTGCTCGCCGACGCACGGCTCGACAACCAGCGCGATTGAGATCGACGATGCCGCGGCAGACCATCCCCCGTTACGCCGCCCGGGCGCCGCTGCCGGTGCCGGCCGACGTGCGGCTGATGAACGCGGTGGCGAGCACGGTCTATCTCGTCGCCGGCGTCGGCGCCGTGGTCGCCGGCGTGCTGTGGCTGATGCGCTCGCCGCTGTTCCCGATCCGCGCCATCGTGCTCGACGGCGAGATGCAGCGCAACAGCGTGCCGACGATACGCGCCAACGCGGCGCCGCTGCTGGCCGGCAATTTCTTCAGCGTCGACCTCGGCAAGAGCCGCCACGCCTTCGAGACCGTGCCCTGGGTGCGGCGCGCCGTCGTGCGGCGCGTCTGGCCCGACCGCTTGCGCGTCAACCTCGAGGAGCAGCACCCGGCCGCGCTGTGGGAGGGCGCGGCCGACGCCGACGACGGCGACAAGCTCGTCAACGAGCAGGGCGAGGTGTTCGAGGCCAATCTCGGCGAGGTCGAGGGCGACGGCCTGCCGACGCTCACCGGCCCCGAGGGCAGCGCCGCGCGCATGCTGGCGCTGTACCGCCGCCTGCAGCCGGTGCTGGCGCGTGCCGAGATGACGATCGCCCGCCTGACGCTCAGCGGCCGCGGATCGTGGCTGGCCGAGCTCGACAGCGGCGCCGAGGTCGAGATCGGCCGCGGCAGCGACGACGAACTGATCGAGCGCAGCGCGCGCTTCGTGCGCACGCTGACCCAGGTCACCGAGCGCTACCACGCGCCGCTGGAATACGCCGACCTGCGCCACCCGGGCGGCTATGCCGTGCGGCTGCGCGGCGTCGCCACCACACCCGCGGTCCCGGCCGCGGCCAGGATGCATTAGGAGAGCCGGATGGCCAAGGAATTCAAGGACATGGTCTTCGCGCTGGACATCGGCACCGCCAAGGTGATGGTGGTCGCGGCCGAAGTCCTGCCCGACGGCACGTTGCGCGTGGCCGGGCTCGGCGTCGCGCCGACGCATGGCCTCAAGCGCGGCGTCGTCGTCAACATCGACGCCACCGTGCAGAGCATCCAGCAGGCGCTCAAGGAGGCCGAGATGATGGCCGCCTGCAAGATCGACCGCGTCTACACCGGCATCACCGGCAGCCATATCCGCGGCCAGAACAGCACCGGCATGGTCATCGTGCGCGACAACCGCGAGGTCACGCCGGTCGATGTCGCGCGCGTCGTCGAGACCGCCAAGGCGATCAACATCCCGAACGACCAGCGGCTGCTGCTCGTCGAGCCGCAGGAGTTCGTCATCGACGGCCACGAGGTCAAGGAGCCGATCGGCATGAGCGGCAGCCGGCTCGAGGTCAAGGTGCACATCGTCACCGGCGCGCAGAGCGCGGCCGAGAACATCCTCAAATGCGTGCGCCGCTGCGGCCTCGAGGTCGAGCGTCTCGTGCTCAACCCCAGCGCCAGCGCCGCGGCCGTGCTCACGCCCGACGAGAAGAGCCTGGGCGTGGCCGTCGTCGACATCGGCGCCGGCACGACCGACGTGCAGATCTACACCGACGGCAGCGTGCGCCACACGGCCGTGATCCCGATCGCCGGCGACCTCATCACGAGCGACATCGCGATGGCGCTGCGCACGCCGACGAAGGACGCCGAGGAGATCAAGGTCGAATACGGCGTCGCCAAGCAGCTGCTCGCCGACCCGTCCGACCAGGTCGAGGTGCCGGGCCTCGGCGACCGCGCGCCGCGCATGCTCAGCCGCCAGGCGCTGGCCGGCGTGATCGAGCCGCGCGTCGAGGAGATCTTCTCGCTCGTCCAGCAGGTCATCCGCGAGAGCGGCTACGAGGAACTGCTGTCCAGCGGCATGGTGATCACCGGCGGCAGCTCGGTGATGCCGGGCATGGTCGAGCTCGGCGAGGACATCTTCCTCAAGCCGGTGCGCAAGGGCCTGCCGCTGTATGGCGCGGCGCTCTCGGACATGGTCGCGAATCCGCGCTCGGCGACGGTGATGGGGCTGCTCGAGGAGGCGCGGATGGCGCGCTCGCGCGGCTACAAGGCGGCGGCACAGGCCGGCTCGGTGAAGAACCTGGTCGGCCGCGCCAAGGACTGGTTTCTCGGGAATTTCTAGGAGGGGCTCATGACGATAGAAGCCCCGCATTTCTCAACCACGGCAACTGCAACTTTCATCAGGAGGCTCACATGCCCATAGAAATCATCGACGAATTCGACGAAGGCACCCAGATCAAGGTGATCGGCGTCGGCGGCGGCGGCGGCAACGCGGTCGAGCACATGATCGGCCAGGGTGTCCAGGGCGTCGAGTTCATCTGCGCCAACACCGATGCGCAGGCCCTGCACCGCAGCAGCGCGGGCATGCTGGTCCAGCTCGGCAAGACCGGGCTGGGCGCCGGCAGCAAGCCCGAGATGGGTCGCATGGCGGCCGAGGACGCGGTCGAGAACATCAAGCAGGCCATCGCCGGCGCGCACATGCTGTTCATCACCGCCGGCATGGGCGGCGGCACCGGCACCGGCGCGGCGCCGGTGATCGCGCGCGTGGCCAAGGAGATGGGCATCCTGACCGTCGGCGTCGTCACGAAGCCGTTCGAATTCGAGGGGCGCAAGCGCGGCCGCCAGGCCGAGGACGGCGTCTCCGAACTCGAGGCGAACGTCGACAGCCTGATCGTCGTGCTCAACGAGAAGCTGCTCGAGGTGATGGGCGACGACGTGACGCAGGAGCAGGCCTTCGCGCATGCGAACGACGTGCTCAAGAACGCCGTCGGCGGCATCAGCGACATCATCCACATCCCCGGCCTCGTCAACGTCGACTTCGAGGACGTGAAGACGGTGATGAGCGAGCCCGGCAAGGCGATGATGGGCACGGCGGTGGCCGGCGGCCCGGACCGCGCGACCAAGGCCGCCGACATGGCGGTGGCCTGCCCGCTGCTCGAGGGCATCGACCTGTCGGGCGCGCGCGGCGTGCTGGTGCTGATCGCGGCGAGCAAGCAGACCTTCAAGCTCGCCGAGAGCCGCAACGCGATGAACACGATCCGTCGCTATGCGGCCGAGGAAGCGCATGTGATCTACGGCACCGCCTACGACGAGACGCTGGGCGACCAGTTGCGCGTGACGGTCATCGCCACCGGGCTGAGCAGCGCGCGCAAGGCCGCGGCGCAGCCGCCGCTGTCGGTCGTGCAGCAGCCGCAGCTGCGCACCGGCACCGACAACCTGCCGATCCTCAACCAGGTCGCACCGCAGCCGACGCAGGTCAACCAGGCGCCGGCGCAGCACAGCTACGAAGGCCTGCAGGTCCCCAGCGTCTGGCGCAGCGGCCGCACGCAGGCGGCGGCGAAGGTCGACGCGCTGGTCAGCAACGGCATGGACGAGATCGAGATTCCGGCGTTCCTGAGGAAACAAGCCGACTGAGACCGGACCGAGCGAGTGAGGCCATCGGCGCATAGACTGTGCGCCGATGGATCTTCCCGACCTCGCCACTTACCAGGCCCGCATCGGCGTGGCCGGCGCGCTGCCGCCGACGCGCGCGACGCTCGACCGCCTCATCCTCGGCCATGCGCGAGCGCTCGCCTTCGGCAATATCGAGGCGCTGGCCGGCGGCGTGCCCGCGCTCGACCTCGCGTCGCTGCAGGCCAAGCTGCTGCGCGACCATCGCGGCGGCTATTGCTACGAGCAGAACGGCCTCTTCATGGCCTGCCTGCGCGCGCTCGGCTTCAGCGTCACGCCGCTGGAGGCGCGTGTGCGGCTCGGCATCCCGGCCGAGGTCGCGACGCCGCGCACGCACATGGCGCTGCGCGTGGCGATAGCCGGCCAGGACTGGCTCGCCGATGTCGGCTTCGGTGGCACGGCGCCGCTGGCGGCGCTGGCCCTCGCAAGCCGCGATGCGCAGGAGGTGCCGCTGGGCCGCTACCGCTTCGTCGACGCCGACGACGGCCTGCTGCTCCAGGCCGCTTGGCCCGAAGGTTGGGTCGACGCCTATTGCATCGCGCCCGGCCAGCCGCGGACCATCGATTTCGAGCTGGGCAACTGGTGGGTCGCGACCCAGCCGAAGGCTTTCCTGAAGACCAACCTGCAGCTCGGCCGCGCGCTGCCCGAGGGTCGGCTGACGCTGCACAACCGCAACCTCACGCTGCGGCGTTCGCCCGAGCAGCCGCCGCAAACGCGGGTGCTGGAAACGCGCACCGAAATCGCGGCCGTCATCGCCGATCGCTTCGGCATTCAGATCCGTCCGCACGAACTCGACGCGGTCATGACCGTCGTCGAACGCCAGTCGCCGCGCTGACAGCGCCCCATTACCCAGACCCCCGGGAGTCCCCATGACCGAACCCTATGTCCCGCCGCCCGTCTGGACCTGGACGCCCGGCAACGGCGGCCGATTCGCGAACATCAACCGCCCCGTCGCCGGCGCGACGCACGAAAAAATCCTGCCGGTGGGCCGCCATCCGCTGCAGCTGTATTCGCTGGGCACGCCCAATGGCGTCAAGGTGACGGTGATGCTCGAGGAACTGCTCGCGCTCGGCCATGCCGGCGCCGAATACGACGCCTGGATGATCCGCATCAGCGAAGGCGATCAGTTCGGCAGCGGCTTCGTCGCCATCAATCCGAATTCGAAGATCCCGGCGCTGCTCGACCGCAGCGCGCCCGAGCCGATCCGCGTCTTCGAATCGGGCGCGATCCTGATGTACCTGGCCGAGAAATTCGGCGCGCTGCTGCCCACCGCGCCGGCGGCGCGCGCCGAATGCCTGTCGTGGCTGTTCTGGCAGATGGGCAGCGCGCCATTTCTGGGCGGCGGGTTCGGCCATTTCTATGCCTACGCGCCGACGAAGATCGAATACGCGATCGACCGCTACGCGATGGAAGTCAAGCGCCAGCTCGACGTGCTCGACCGGCGCCTGGCCGACTCGCCCTATCTGGCCGGCGACGACTACACGATTGCCGACATCGCCGTCTGGCCCTGGTACGGCGCGCTCGCCAAGGGCCTGCTCTACGGTGCCGGCGAATTCCTGCAGGTGCAGGACTACCGGCACGTGCAGCGCTGGACCGACGCCATCGCGCTGCGGCCGGCGGTGCAGCGCGGCCGGCGCGTGAACCGCGATTGGGGCGCGCCCGAAAGCCAGCTCCCCGAACGCCACGACGCGGCCGATTTCGACCGCCCGACCGTTGCCTGAACGAGGGTCCACGATGATCACGCTCTACGACTGCGCCACCGCGCCGAGTCCGCGCCGCGCGCGCATCCTGCTCGCCGAAAAGGGCGTCGCCCACGAAGCCGTCCAGGTCGACCTGCGCAGCGGCGAACAGATGGGTGCCGCCTACCGCGCGATCAATCCGCTGTGCACGGTGCCGGCGCTGCGCACCGAGGAGGGCGTGGTGCTCGGCGACAACGCCGCCATCGCCGCCTACCTCGAGGCGCGTTACCCCGAACCGCCGCTGCACGGCGTGACGCCGCTCGAGCGCGCTGCGGTCGCGAGCTGGCAATGGCGCGCCGAGTTCGAGGGCCTGCTCGCCGTCGCCGAGGCGCTGCGCAACAGCTCGCCGGCGATGGCCAGCCGCGCCCTGCCCGGGCCCGACGACTACGCGCAGATCCCCGAACTCGCGGCGCGCGGCGTGGCGCGCGCGCGGCGATTCCTCGCGACGCTGAACGAGCGCCTCGCCGACCATGAATACCTGGCCGGCGAGCGCTTCAGCGTCGCCGACATCACCGCCGTCGTCGCCGTCGACTTCGCGCGCATCGTCAAGCTCAGGCCCGGCGACGAACACCCGCATCTGCTGCGCTGGCGCGCGGCGCTGGCGCAGCGGCCCTCGATGGCGCTGTAGCGCGCGCGACGCGCGGGGGCATTGTGTTGAACAATGCGCGCTCGCCCCAGGAGACCGCATGCCCAGCCGCCGACCGCCACGCCTCGCATTGACGCTCGCGCTGACCCTCGCCGCAGGCGCTGCGGCCGCAGCCGAGCAGCCCTTCGTCTTCCTCACCAACTGGTACGCCGAGGCCGAGCATGGCGGCTTCTACCAGGCGCAGGCCGAGGGCCTGTACAAGCAGGCCGGCCTGGCCGTCACGCTGCGCATGGGCGGCCCGCAGGTCAACGGCCTGCAGCTGCTCGCCGCCGGACAGGTCGACTGCTTCATGGGCTACGACGTGCAGACGATGAAGGCGCACGAGGCCGGCGTCGCCGCGGTGACGGTGGCGGCGGCGTTCCAGAAGGACCCGCAGGTGATGATCGGCCACCCCGAGACCTTCCGCCGCCTCGAGGACCTGAAGGGCAAGACGATCCTCATCTCGTCGGACACGCACACGAATTTCTGGCCCTGGCTGCGCGAGCGCTACGGCCTGTCGGACAGCCAGACGCGGCCGTACACCTTCAACATCCAGCCCTTCATTGCCGACCGCAACATCGTCCAGCAGGGCTACCTCTCGAGCGAGCCCTACGCGATCGAGAAGATGGCGCATTTCAAGCCCACCGCGCTGCTGCTGTCCGACGCCGGCTGGCCGCCGTACACGACGACCATCGTCTGCATGGCCGATACGCTGAAGAAGAAGCCCGCGGCCGTCGCCGCCTTCGTCCGCGCCAGCATGCACGGCTGGAAGGATTATCTCGAGGGCGACCCGAGCGCGGCCAACGCGATGATCCGCAAGGACAACCCGGCCATGGGCGACGACGAGCTGCGCAACGGCATCCGGCTGCTCAAGGAGACCGGCATCGTGCTCGGTGGCGACGCGGCGAAATACGGCATCGGCATCGTCACCGATGCGCGCATGAAGGCGACCTACGAGATGATGGTGCGCATGAAGCTGCTCGACCCGGCCAAGGTCAAGCTCGCCGACACCTACACGACGCGCTTCGTCGAGCACCTGAAGGTGATGCCCTGAGCGTGGGCGCGGGAGGGGTCTCGGCAGCGATCGCGCTCGAAGTCGCGGGCGCCGCCAAGACCTACCCCAGCGGTACGCAGGCGCTGCTGCCGGTCGACCTCGCGGTGCGCGAGGGCGAATTCGTCACCCTGCTCGGACCCAGCGGCTGCGGCAAGAGCACGCTGCTGAAGATGGCCGCCGGGCTGCTCGCGCCGAGTGCCGGCGCGCTGCGCTTGTGGGGGCGGCCGGTGGACGAATTCGCGGCCGGCGGCCGGCGCCTGGGCTTCGTGTTCCAGGAGGCGACGCTGATGCCCTGGGCGCGCGTGCGTGCCAATGTGCGGCTGCCGCTGGACCTCGCGCGCTTGCCGCGCGCCGAGGGCGACGCGCGCGCGCTGGCCGCGCTGCGCCGCGTCGGCCTCGAAGGCTTCGCCGAGGCGCGGCCGCGCGAACTCTCGGGCGGCATGCAGATGCGCGTGTCGATCGCGCGCAGCCTCGTCACCGAGCCGCAGCTGCTGCTGATGGACGAGCCCTTCGGCGCGCTCGACGAGATCACGCGCAACCGCCTCGACGCCGACCTGCTCGAACTGCGGCGCCAGCAGGACCTGACGGTGGTCTTCGTCACGCACTCGATCTCGGAGGCGGTGTTCCTGTCGGACCGCGTCGTCGTGATGGCGGCGCGGCCGGGGCGCATCGTCGACGAGGTGTCGATCGACGAGCCGCATCCACGCAGCGCCGACTTCCGCGTCGGCGTCGCCTTCGGCCATTACGCGAAGCGGCTGCAGGACAGCCTGCTGGCGGCCAGCGGCGAGCTCGCCTGATGGACGCGCAGGAGCGCCGGCGTCGATTGCTGTGGCCGGCGGCGCTCGCGCTCGTGCTGCTGGCGCTGTGGCAGGCGCTGGTCACGGCCTTCGACGTGCCCGAATTCCTCGTGCCGTCGCCGCTGCGCGTCGCGCGCTCGCTCGTCGACGACGCGCCGCTGCTGCTGGGCGCGCTGGCGACGACGCTGAAGATCACGCTGCTGGCGCTGGCCGCGTCCGTCGCGCTCGGCGTCGCGATCGCCTTCGCCTTCGTGCAGAGCCGCGCGCTCGAGGCGGCGCTGTTCCCCTATGCCGTGCTGCTGCAGGTGACGCCGATCGTCGCCATCGCGCCGCTCGTCATCATCTGGGTCAAGGACCCGACGCTGTCGCTGGTGATCTGCGCGACGCTGGTGGCGCTGTTCCCGATCATCGCCAACACGACGCTGGGGCTGCGCAGCGTCCATCCGGCGCTGGCGAGCTATTTCAGGCTGCAGCGGGCGACGCGCTGGCAGACGCTGCTGCGTCTGCGCATCCCCTCGGCGCTGCCGTATTTCTTCGGCGGGCTGCGCATCAGCAGCGGGCTGGCGCTGATCGGCGCCGTCGTCGCCGAATTCGTCGCCGGCACCGGCGGCACCGGCACCGGGCTCGCGTACCAGATCCTGCAGGCCGGCTACCAGCTCAACATCCCGCGCATGTTCGCCGCGCTGGCGCTCATCACGGCGACCGGCGTGGCGCTGTTCGCGGCGACCTCGGCGCTGTCGCGCTGGGCGCTGGGCGACTGGCACGAGAGCGAGAATCACAGCGATTAAGGAGACAGACCCCATGAAAAGCAGAACCATCCCGGCATTGGCCACCTTTGCAGCCACCGTCGCCGCCTTCGCCGCCGGCGCGGCGCGCGCCGAGAGCATCCTGTTCATCGGCAACAGCTTCACCTACGCCCAGGGATCGGCCGTCCATTACTACCGCGCCGGCACCGTCACCGACCTCAACGGCGAGGGCATCGGCGGCCTGCCGGCGCTGTTCAAGTCCTTCGCCGACCAGTCGGGGCTGGCCTACGACGTCTACCTCGAGACCCATGGCGGCATCGGGCTGGACTGGCATCTGGCCAACGAGGCCGGCGTGCTCGGCTCGCGGTCCTGGGACCGCGTCGTGATGCATGGCTACAGCACGCTCGACGCCAAGCATCCGGGCGACCCGGCGCTGCTCGTCGAAACGTCGCGCCGCATGGCCGAGCTGCTGGCGGCGAAGAACCCGGCCATCGACATCCGGCTGCTCGCGACCTGGCCGCGCGCCGACCAGGTCTACCCGGCGCAGGGCGCCTGGCATGGCAAGACGCTGGCGGCGATGAATGCCGACCTGCGCGCCGGCTACGACCGCGCCGCGGCGGCGGCGCCGCAGATCCACGGCGTCGTCCCGGTCGGCGACGCCTGGATGCGCGCCGTCGACGCCGGCGTCGCCGACCCCGATCCCTACGACGGCACCGCGGCCGGCCAGGTCGACCTCTGGACCTACGACCATTACCACGCGAGCAACTTCGGCTATTACCTCGAAGCGCTGGTCGTCTTCGGCAGCGTCACCGGGCACGACCCGCGCGCGCTCGGCGCCGGCGAATGCTCGGCCTACGAGCTGGGGCTGTCGCCGGCGCAGGCCGGCGCCCTGGAGCGCGTCGCCTACCAGCAGCTCGTGGCCTCGGGGCTGTTGAAGGAGGCGCCGGCGCCGACGGACCATTCGGCGTTGCGCCAGCGTTGCGCGGCCGCCAAACCCTGAGCCCGGCGTCACGCGCAGCAACGCGTCAGCCAAGGCGGTGCCCGACAATGGAGGGCCATGAGACCCACTAGCTCGCTTCGCTCGCGTCCCTCCGGGGAGGAGCCCGGTACCTTCGCAGCGGCCGGGCGGTACTGAATGATCCAGCAACGCACGATCAAATCCCTGACCCGCGCCGTCGGCGTCGGCGTCCACAGCGGCCAGAAGGTCGAGCTGACGCTGCGCCCGGCCCCGCCCGATACCGGCATCGTCTTCCGCCGCGTCGACCTGCCGGTGCCGGTCGACATCCCGGTCAACGTCCAGGCCGTCAGCGACACCCGCATGGCGACGACGATCAGCCCCGGCGGCGACCCCGGCGCGCCCAAGGTGCAGACCATCGAGCATCTGCTCTCGGCCTGCGCCGGGCTCGGCCTGGACAACCTCTACGTCGACATCACGGCCGAGGAAGTGCCGGTGCTCGACGGCAGCGCCGCCAGCTTCGTCTTCCTGCTGCAGAGCGCCGGCATCGAGCTGCAGGGCGCGCCCAAGCATTTCCTGCGCGTCAGGAAAGCGGTCGAGATCCGCGAGGGCGAGGGCACGAACCTCAAATGGGCGCGTCTCGAGCCGTTCCACGGCTACAAGCTCGCGTTCCAGATCGAATTCGGCCATCCGGCGCTCGACGCCACCGGCCAGCGCGTCGAATTCGACTTCGCCGGCGGCCAGTACAAGCGCGACATCGCGCGCGCCCGCACCTTCGGTTTCACGAAGGACGTCGAGATGATGCGCGCCCGCGGCCTGGGGCTGGGCGGCAGCATGGACAACGTCATCGTCGTCGACGAGTACCGCGTCCTCAACAGCGAGGGCCTGCGCTACGACGACGAGTTCGTCAAGCACAAGATCCTCGACGCCATCGGCGACCTGCATGTGCTGGGCCACCCGCTGCTGGCCAGCTACGTCGCCTTCCGCAGCGGCCATGCGCTGAACAACCGGCTGCTGCGCGCGCTGCTGGCCGACGCATCGGCCTACGAGATCGTCACCTTCGAGCGCAACGCCGACGCGCCGCGCGGCTTTGCCGAACTCGCACCGGCCTGGTGATGGTGGCGTTCCGGCTCGTCTTCGGACTGCTGCTCGTCGCCGGCGTGCTCTGCTTCGCGATGTACATCGGCACGCGCGAGATCGTCTGGCGCCAGCGCGGCGGCCTCATCGTCAAGTGGACGCTGCTCGCGGCGCTGGCCTTTTTCGCCGTGCTGATCCTCGAGCGGCTGGCGCTGCTGCTCTGAGCCCGCGCGGGCTGTCTCGATTCAGTCGGTTCAGTTCGTCCGCGACGGCGGCCGCTCGCCGACCTGCACCTCGACATCGAGCTGCTTGGCGCCGCGCTGCAGCGAGACGCGCGCCTTGCTCTGCGGCGGCAGCGCGGCGACGGCGGCGAACAGGTCCTCGGTGTTGCGCACCGGCTTGGCGCCGATCTGCAGCACGACGTCGCCCGGGTGGATGCCGCCGCGCGCGGCCGGGCTGTCCTGCTGCACGCCGGTGATGAGCACGCCGGATTTCACCGGCAGGTCGAGGCTCTCGGCGAGATCGGCCGAGAGGTCGCGCGGCGCCACGCCGATCCAGCCGCGATGGACGCGGCCGCCGCGCACCAGCGCCTCCATGACCTCGCGGGCGGTGTCCACCGGCACCGCGAAGCCGATGCCCAGGCTGCCGCCGGTGCGCGAATAGATGGCGGTGTTGATGCCGACGAGCCGCCCGTCGGCATCGACGAGCGCGCCGCCCGAGTTGCCGGGGTTGATCGCGGCGTCGGTCTGGATGAAGTTCTGGTACGGCGACGAATCGGCCTGGCGGCGGTCGAGCGCGCTGACGATGCCGGCGGTGACGGTCTGGCCGACGTTGAAGGGGTTGCCGATGGCCAGTACCGGGTCGCCGACCTGCAGCGCGCGCACGTCGCCCAGCGTGATCACCGGCAGCCGGTCGAGGTCGATCTTGAGCACGGCGATGTCGGTTTCGGCATCGCTGCCGACGACGCGCGCGCGCGTCTGGCGGCCGTCGGCGAGCTGGACCTCGATCTCGGTGGCGTCCTGCACCACGTGGTGGTTCGTCAGCAGGTAGCCTTCGGGTGCGACGATGACGCCCGAGCCGAGGCCGATCTGCTGCTGCGAAGGCACGCCGTCGCCGAAGAAGTAGCGGAAGCGCGGGTCGTCGAGATGCGGGTTGGGTCCGGTCAGCTTCGTCGCGGTGACGCTGACCACGGCCGGCGCCGCCCGATGCGCGGCGTAGGCGAAACTGCCGGCACTGGCCGCGGGCATGGCCGCCGATGGCACCATCTGCACCAGCGTCGGCGCCGGCAGCACGCCGTCGGCGTTGCCGCGCGGCAGCCATTCGGGCTTGAGCGTGAGGACGACGAACAGCACCGCCAACGCCACCGTGACGGCCTGTGAAAACAAGAGCCAGGTCCTACGCCCCATCATCGGTCGGCGCCGCGCGCCGCGCTCCCGTGCAGAATCGACCCATGGCGGATCGGATCGAATTGTTGTCCTGGCTGCAGCAGACGCTGCAGCCCGATGCGTTCCGTGATTATGGGCCGAACGGCCTGCAGGTCGAGGGCAGGCGCGAAGTGCGCCGCGTCGTCTCTGGCGTGACCGCGAGCCTGGCGCTGATCGAGGCCGCGGTGGTCGCCGGCGCCGACCTGCTGCTGGTCCACCACGGCCTGTTCTGGCGCGGCCAGGACGGGCGCCTGACGGGCTGGCTGGCGGCGCGCGTGCGCGCGCTGATGGCCGCCGACCTCAACCTCTGCGCCTACCACCTGCCGCTGGACGCGCACCCGGAGTACGGCAACAACGCCCAGCTCGGGCTGCGCCTGGGGCTGGTCGCCGACGCGCGCTTCGGCGAGCAGAACCTGGGCTGCTGCGGCGCCGCCGAGCTGACGCTGGCCGCGCTGGCGCAGCGCATCGAGGCGGCGCTCGGCCGCGCGCCGCTGGTCGTCGCCGGCGACGGCCGGCCGCTGCGCCGCGTCGCCTGGTGCAGCGGCGGCGCGCAAGGCTACTTCGAGGCCGCCGTGGCGGCCGGCGCCGACGCCTATCTCAGCGGCGAGATCTCCGAGCCGCAGGCGCATCTGGCGCGCGAGACGGGCGTCGCCTACCTCGCCTGCGGTCACCACGCGACCGAGCGCTACGGCGCCCCGGCGCTGGGCGCGGCGCTGGCATCGCAGTTCGGTCTCGAGCATCGCTACATCGAGGTGGAGAACCCGGCATGAACGGCGAAGGCCTGCGCAAGCCGCTGCTCGTGACGATGGGCGACGCCGCCGGCATCGGCCCCGAGATCATCGTCGCCGCGTTCGAACGCGGCGAGATGGCCGACGCCGTCGTCGTCGGCGACCCGGCCGTGCTGCGCCGCGCCGGCAGCCCGATGACGGTGCTGTTCGACGATCCCGCCGAGACGCCGCCGCCGGGCTGCCTGCCCCTGCTCGTGCCGCCGGTGCTGCCCGGCGGCCTGGCCGAGCTGCCGCCCGGCCGCATCGACGCCCGCAACGGCGCCGCCGCGGCCTGCTGCATCGAGCATGCGGTGCGGCTCGTGCAATCGGGGCGCGGGCGGGCCATCGTCACGGCGCCGATCCACAAGGAGGCGCTGGCCGCGGCCGGCGTCGACTACCCCGGCCACACCGAGATGCTGCAGGCGCTGGCCGCGCCCGGCGCCGCGGCGCCGCCGCCGGTGCGCATGATGCTGGCCAACGAGGAGCTGCGCGTCGTGCTGGTGACGATCCACCAGTCGCTGCGGCGCGCGATCGACGGCGTCACCTTCGACGCCGTGCTCGAGACGCTGCGCATCGCGCGCCGCGCCGGCAGCCGCTGGCGCATCGCGGTGGCCGGTCTCAATCCGCATGCCGGCGAGGGCGGGCTCTTCGGCGACGAGGAGCAGCGCATCATCGGCCCGGCGATCCAGGCCGCGCGCCTCGAGGGCATCGATGCCAGCGGCCCCTACGCGCCCGATACCGTCTTCATGCGCGCGCGCCGCGGCGAGTTCGACCTCGTCGTCGCGATGACGCACGACCACGGCCTGATCCCGGTGAAGTATCTCGGCGTCGAGCAGGGCGTCAACGTCACGCTCGGACTGCCCTTCGTGCGCACGAGTCCCGACCACGGCACCGCGTTCGACATCGCCGGCCAGCGCCGCGCCGACCCGGCCAGCCTGATCGCCGCGCTGCGCATGGCGCGCCGGCTGGCCGCCACCTGAGGCCCATGCTTTCCTTCAAGCCCTCATCGGGATTTGGCGATGAGGAGCTGCATTTCGTCGAGCAGTTCGGCGACGCGAGTGTCCTCGCGACGGGTCAGATCGAGCCGCTCGCGCAGTTCCTGATTCAGGTGGCACAGCACGACGCGCGCGCGCGCACCGTCCAGCGCCTTGCGCGCGGCTTCGATCTGGTCGAGCGTTTCCAGGCAGGACTTGCCCTCGACGATCATGCGCTGGACGCCGCGCAACTGCCCCTCGGCGCGTTTCAGGCGATTCAGGATCTCCGTGCGATGCGCGTCGTCCGAAATCATCAGCCCGTTACCTTTCCGCTCGACCCGACCCTGGACGGGGTCCCGCGGTGCGAGACGCCGTCGAGCTTAGCGCATGGGCCGCGCGTGCTCCTCGCGGTCGCGGCCGGCGATCCGGCATCGCGACGGTCCCGCGCTGGCTAAACTCGTCCGACCGCCGCGATACGCCGCGCCACGCATGTCCTCGTCCATCACCCGTCGCCGCTGGCTGGCCGCCGCCGCCGGCTGGCCGGCCTGCGCCCGCGCGCGCGCGCCGGTGCCGGCCGCCGCCGCGGGGGCGCCGCTGCTCGAGGGCTTCGACGGCCATCGCTTCCCCGTCGACTCGACCGACCCGCTGTTGCGCTGCTATTACGACCAGGGCGTGCTGCTGCAGTTCGGCTTCAACCCGGCGGAGGCGGCGCGCTCCTTCGCCGCCGTCACGAGGCTGGACCCGCAGTGCGCCGGCGGCTGGTGGGCGCTGGCCTGGGCGCTGGGGCCGAACATCAACAGCGACATGGCCGCGGCGTCCGCTGCCGTCGTCGACGATGCGCTGCGCCGCGCGCGCCGCTGCGCCGCGCGTTCCGGCGCGCTGCAGGCCGCGCTGATCGAGGCGCTGGCGCTGCGCCACCCTGCGGTGGGCGTCGTCGACGAGCCCGCCTATGCGCAGCGCATGCGCGAACTCGCGCGGCGCCACCCGCGCGATGCGATGGTGGCGCTGCTCGCGGCCGAGTCGCTGCTCAACCTCCACCCCTACGACTGGTGGACCGACGACGGTGCCGCGCGGCCCTGGACGCCCGAGATCGAAGCGCTGCTCGCGCACGCCCTCACGTTGCGGCCGCTGCTGCCGGGCGCGGATCATTACTGGATCCATCTGCAGGAGGGCTCGCGCCACCCGGCGCGCGCCTTGCCGAGCGCGCACCGCCTGGTGCATGCGGTGCCGGGATCGGGCCATCTGCTGCACATGCCGTCGCATGTCTTCATGCGCGTGGGCCGCTACGACGACGCCATCCGCAGCAACCAGCGCGCGATCGAGGCCGACCGGCGCTACCTGGCGCAGGTCGACGTCCAGGGCGCCTACCGCGTCGGCTATGTCGCGCACAACCACGACTTCCTCTGGGCCGCGGCGGGGATGGCGGGACGTCGCCGGCTCGCCCTCGACGCCGCGCAGGCGGCGCTGCCGGCGGCCTGCGGTGCCGCGGGCAGCGACCGCAGCAGCGCCATCGTGCAGCAATACGCGGTGCTGCCGTACTTCACCCGCGTGCGCTTCGGACTCTGGCGGGAACTGCTGCACGACACCCTGCCGCCCGATACGCCGGGGGCCTACCCGCTGGCGATCTGGCATTACGCCCAGGGCACGGCGCTCGTGCGCACCGGCCGCATCGACGAGGCCGCGCGCGCGCTCGAGCGGCTCGAGTCGACGGCGGCGAGCGGCGAGCTGCAGGGCCTGCGCATCAAGCAGGTCAACCCGGCGTCGGCGATCGTGCGCATCGCCGTCGCGACGCTGCGTGCCGATCTCGGCGCCGCGCGCGGCGACCCGCGCGCGGCGCTGGCGGGGTTGGCGCAGGCCACGCACATCGAGGATGCGCTGGCCGCCGACGAGCCGCATCTGTGGCTGGCCCCGACGCGGCACGCGCTGGGCGCCGGGCTGCTGGCGGCGGACCAGCCGGCGCAGGCCGAGCGCGTCTACCGCGAGGACCTCGCGCATTACCCGGACAACGGCTGGTCGCTGGGCGGACTGGCGCTGGCGCTGGAGCGCCAGCAGCGGCCGCAGGCGGCGCGCGCGGCGGCAGGGCGCGCCCGCGCGGCCTTCCACGGCGCCGAGGCGCTGCCCGCCGGTTCGCGTTTCTGAGCATCGCCGCCGGCCGCGCGCGCCGCGCCGGCATTGACCTGCATCAGCCCGCGCGACGCGGTGGCGTATACCCTGGCGGGTATCGAGTCAGGCCCAGCCGCGAGCGGCATCGGTCGATGCCGAGGCAGCCGGCCCGCCGAGGAAGGAGCCGCGCCATGGTGCCGCTGACACGCCGGCGATTCCTGCAGATCTCCACCGCCGCGCTGGGCTCGGCGACCGCGCTGCCGCGCTGGACGGCGCAGCCGGCCTGGGCCGCTGCGCCGGCCTCCGGCGGCGTGACGACGATCCCGACGCTGTGCGACATGTGCTTCTGGCGCTGCGGCGCCATCGCCCACGTGCGCGACGGCCGCCTGTGGAAGTTCACGGGCAACCCGCTGGACCCGCAGAGCGAAGGCCGGCTGTGCCCGCGCGGCACCGCCGCGGTCGGCACCGTCTACGACCCCGACCGCCTGCGCCAGCCGCTGCTGCGCGTCGGCCCGCGCGGCCATGAGCAGTGGAAGGCGGTGAGCTGGGACGAGGCGCTGGGCTACGTCGCCGAGCGCATGAACGCGATCAAGGCGGCGCAGGGGCCCGAGTCGGTGGCGCTGTTCAACCACGGTCTCGGCCAGCGCTTCCTCGTCCACGTGCTCAGGAGCTGGGGCGTCATCAACCGGGCCGAGCCGGCCTTCGCGCAATGCCGCGGCGCGCGCGACACCGGCTTCGCGCTGACCTACGGCAACGGCCTCGCCTCGCCCGAGCCGACCGACATCCGCAACACCGAATGCCTGGTGCTGCTGGGCTCGCACATCGGCGAGAACATGCACAACAGCCAGGTGCGCGAGTTCGCCGAGGCGGTGGCCCGGCGCGTGCCGGTGATCGTCGTCGACCCGCGCCAGTCGGTCGCCGCGAGCAAGGCCAAGTACTGGCTGCCGATCAAGCCCGGCACCGACCTCGCGCTGCTGCTGACCTGGATGAACGTGCTCGTCACCGAGCAGCGCTACGACGCCGATTTCGTCGCGCGCCACGGCCACGGCTTCGAGCAGTTCAAGGACGAGATCAAGGGCTGCACGCCGGCCTGGGGCGCCGAGCGCACCGGGCTGCCGGCCGAGCTGATCGTCGCCGCCGCGCGCGAGTTCTCGAGCCACCGCCCGGCGACGCTGATCCACCCCGGCCGGCGCTCCAACTGGTACGGCGACGACACCCAGCGTGCGCGCGCGCTGGCGCTGCTGACGGCGCTGATGGGCAGCTGGGGCCGCCGGGGCGGGATCTTCGTGCCGACGAGCCTGAAGGTCGAGAACTATCCGCTGCCGCCCTATCCGGGCTCGAACAGGCCGCAGGCCGACGGTGCCGATGGCGCGCAGTTCAAGTTCGCCGAGGAAGGCGTGACGACCAGCCTGCGTGCCGCCACGCTGAGCGGCCAGCCCTATCCGATCAAGGCCTGGGTCGTCTATGGGACCAATCTGCTGCAGAACCTGCCGGACCGGGCGCAGACGCTGGCGG
The DNA here is from genome assembly GCA_028868825.1 of Burkholderiales bacterium. Taxonomy (GTDB): domain Bacteria; phylum Pseudomonadota; class Gammaproteobacteria; order Burkholderiales; family Burkholderiaceae_C; genus Rubrivivax. The sequence goes on from JAGWTU010000004.1 coordinate 140,242, forward strand.
CCATCGACAAGCTCGACCTGCTCGTCGTCTGCGACACGATTCCCAGCGAGATCGCCGGCTACGCCGACGTCGTGCTGCCCGACACGACTTTTCTCGAGCGCCACGACGAGCTCTTCGTCGGCTGGGGCCGCCGCGGCTGGATCGGCCTGCGCCAGCCGGTGGTGGCGGCGCCGCACGACCAGAAGCCGTCGTGGTGGATCGCCAAGCAGCTCGCCAACCGGCTCGGCGTCGGCGCCTGCATGCCCTTCGACGACATCGAGACCTACCTGCGCTGGCGCGTCGAGAAGTCCGGCCACAGCTGGGAGCGCCTGCAGCGCGAGGGCATCCTCATGGGCCCGCCGAACCCGGTGACGGTCGAGGACGGGCTGGCGCTGAGCTTCGACACGCCGTCGCACAAGGTCGAGTTCTGGTCCGAGCAGCTGGCCGCCGCCGGTTTCGACCCGGTGCCGAAATACACCGCCCACCCGCAGGCGCCCGCCGGTCATTTCCGGCTCATCACCGGGCGCGCGCCGGTGCACACCTTCAGCAAGACGCAGAGCAACCCCTATCTGCACGACCTGATGCCCGACAACGAGGTCTGGGTCAACGCCGGCGTCGCGCGCGCGCGTGGCCTCGCCGACCGCGAGTACGTGACGCTGAGGAACCAGGACGGCGTCGTCAGCCACCGCGTGCGCGTGAAGGCCACCGAGCGCATCCGCGACGACTGCGTCTACCTCGCCTACGGCTTCGGCCTCACGAACCCGGCGCTGCACGGCGCCTACCTCAACGGTGCCAGCGCGGCGCAGCTGAACACGCGCTACGCCACCGACCCGCTGATGGGCGGCACGAGCATCCACGGCAACTTCGTCCAGCTCGTCAAGGAGGCCTGAAATGTCCCGCTTCGCGATGGCCATCGACACCCGCCGCTGCGTGGGCTGCATGGACTGCGTGGTCGCCTGCCAGACCGAGAACGGGGTGCCGCTGGGCCATTGCCGCGACTGGGTCACGACCGAGGCCCGCGGCAGCTTTCCGGACGTCACCCTCGAGATCCGCTCCGAGCGCTGCAACCACTGCGACGACCCGCCCTGCGTGAGCTGCTGCCCGACCGGCGCGAGCCACGTGGATCCCTATGGCAGCGTCGTGCTCGTGACGCCCGGGCGCTGCATCGGCTGCAAGGCCTGCATCTCGGCCTGCCCCTACGACGCCCGCTACGTCCATCCCGACGGCTACGTCGACAAGTGCACGTTCTGCATCCACCGCGTCAAGGCGGGGCAGGCGCCGGCCTGCGTCGAGGTCTGCCCGACGCGCTGCATGACCTTCGGCGACCTCGACGACCCGCGCAGTGCCGTCAGCGCGCTGTTGCGCTCGCGCCCCCACCACGTGCTGCTGCCCGAGGCGGGCACCGGTCCGCGCATCTTCTACATGACCTGAATCGAGGTGCTGCGCCATGCTCGAAATCACCCGTACACGCCACAACCCGCTCGTCGATCCGCTGCTGGAGGTCTGGAGCTGGCAGATCCCGCTCTACCTCTTCGTCGGCGGCGTCGTCGCCGGCATGATGGTGCTGGCCGGCGCGGCGATGCTGCGCCTGGCGCGCGGCGACGATGGCCGCCGCTTCTTCTCGATGCAGACGCCGCTGCTCGGCTTCGTCCTGCTCAACGTCGGCATGCTCGCGCTGCTGCTCGATCTGACGCATCGCCTGTACGTCTGGCGCATCTTCACGACCTTCCAGTTCCATTCGCCGATGGCCTGGGGTTCCTGGCTGTTGATCGTCGTCTACGGCGTGCTGCTCGTCTCGGCGTTGATCCGGCTGCCCGAGGCCTGGCCCTGGCTGGGTGGCGCGCTGCCGCCGCTGGCGGCCTGGTCCGAGGCCCTCGTCACGCGGCCGGCGCGGCTGCGCGCGCTGGCGGGGATCAACATCGCGCTGGGCATCGGGCTCGGCATCTACACCGGCATCCTGCTCGACACGATGGTCGCGCGCCCGCTGTGGAACACCGCCATCCTGGCGCCGCTGTTCCTGTTCTCGGGCCTCTCGGCCGGGGCCGCGACGCTGCACCTGGCGGCGGCCCTGCGCGGCGACCGGCCGGCGCCGCGCGGCGCCCTGGGCGGCGCCTTCGCCGCGCTGATCCAGCCGCTGGGCCGCGAGGCGCCGGCCGCGCACACCGTCGACACGCTGATCCGCTGGGACCTCGGGTTCCTGGTCGTCGAGGGGCTGCTGATCGCCCTCATGCTGCTCAACCTGCAGACCTCGTCGGCCTCGCACGCGGCGGCCGCGGCGCTGCTGACGAGCGGCCCCTACGCGCTCGCCTTCTGGGGCCTCGTCGTCGGGCTCGGGCTGCTGGTGCCGATCGCCTGGCAGGCGCTCGAACTCGGCCACCGCGTCGCACACACCGTGCTGCCGGCGCTGCTGGTGCTCATCGGCGGCTTCGCCCTGCGCTGGGTGATGGTCAACGCCGGCCAGCTCAGCCACGTCGTGGCGGCCGCCGCCGGCTGAGCCGGCGGCGCGGGCTTGCGTGCCTCAGCAGCCGCCCTTCTTTTCCTTCTTCATCGGCTTGGCCGGTGCCGAGGCGGCGCCCGAGGCGGCCTTGTCGCCGGTCTTGGCGGTCTTCGCCGGTTCGGCGGCCTTGGGGGCATCGGCGGCGTGGGCGGCGGACGCGCCGAGCGCGTACAGGGCCGTGGCCGCGATCATCAGGAACTGTTTCATCGATCGACTCCGAGGGTGGGTTCTGAAGCAAAGGGATGCAGCCGGCCGGATGCCGGCCGCTGCCGCCGCGCAGGCGGGCCACGCCGGGCTTGACTCAGGTCAGCCGCGGGTGCATTCGTCGCCGCCGCGCGCCGGAGACGATACCATACGGGGTATACGCAGGAGAGTTCGAATGAACACGCTCAGCCACCACGCGAGACCCGTCGCCAGGCCGCGCGCCCGGGTCGCGCAGGCCTGGATGAATCCCTACGCGGCCGGTTTCCTGCTCGGTCTCGTGCTGCTGGCCAGCTATCTCGTCACCGGGCGCGGGCTCGGCGCGACGGCGGGTTTCGCGGCCGTCGCGACCTGGGCCACCGGCCTTGTCTCGGCCGCGCACGTGCAGGCCGACCTCGTCCACGCCAAGTACTGGAACGACGGCGCGCCGCTGCTCAACTGGACGCTGTTCCTGCTCCTCGGCGCCTTCGTCGGCGCCGCGCTGTCGGGCTGGCAGGCCGGGCGCTTCGCGTGGCGCATCGAGCGCGGGCCGCACATCAGCGACCGCCAGCGGCTGCTGCTGGCCTTCGCCGGCGGCTTCATCGCGGCCTGGGGCGCCAAGCTCGCCAAGGGCTGCACGAGCGGGCAGGCCTTGACCGGCAGCGCCGTGCTCGACGTCGGCGGACTCTTCTTCATGCTCGCCGTCTTCGTCTCGGCCTTCGGTCTCGCGCACCTGGTGCGCAGGGAGTGGCTGTGATGCTGCCGCTGTCGTCGACGATCGATTTCTCGCCGGCGCTCGACCTGTCGATCGCGCTCGCCCTGGGCGCCGGCTTCGGCGTCGCGCTCGAGCGGGCGGGCTTCGGCAGCGCGCGCCGCCTGACGGCGGTGTTCTATCTCTACGACATGGCCGTCGTGAAGGTCATGTTCACGGCCGTCGTGACGGCGATGGTCGGGCTGTTCGCGCTGTCGGCCGCGGGCCTGCTGGACCTCGGCCAGCTGTATCTCGAGCCGACGAACTTCATCGCGCAAGGCGTCGGCGGCTTGCTCTTCGGTGCCGGGTTCCTGATCGGCGGCTATTGCCCCGGCACCTCGGTGACGGCGATCGCGACCGGACGCCAGGACGGCGTGGTGTTCGCGCTGGGCATGCTCGCCGGCGTCTGGGCCTACGCCGAACTCACGCCGCAACTCGACACCTGGTACACCGCGACGGCCATTCCCGAGCTCACGCTGCCGAAGCTGACCGGCATCGGCATGGGCTGGTGGGCGCTGCTCTTCTGCCTGGCGCTGGCCGGCGCCGCGGCGGGCATGGCCCGCATCGAGCAGCGCTACGCGCACCGGCGCCCCGGTGCCTGAACGGCCGTCCCACGGCATGATGCACGGCGGGCCGGCGACGGCTCGCCCCTTTCCTCCCGCCAGATCCACATTCGGAGACCAGCCATGAAATCGATCCTTCCCCGGGTGGCCGCCGCCGCGCTGCTGCTGTTCGGCCTGCAGGCGGCCTTCGCGCAGGCGCGCATCGTCGACACCGCGGCCGTCGAGCAGGCCTTGAAGCAGGGCGCGGTCCTGTGGGACGCGCGGGACGCCGACGATTACGCCGCGGCGCATATCCCGGGCGCGGTGAATTTCGGCGAGGCGGGCGCCTTGTTCCGTGACCCGGTGCGCGAGGATCCTCCCTCGCCGGCCGTGGCGGCGCAATTGTTCGGCCACGCCGGCATCGATTTCCTGCACCGCCAGGTCATCGTCTACACGACCCAGGGCGACTCCTTCGCCTATTACGCGGCGCGCATGCTGCAGTACTACGGCGGGCCGCGCGGCCTCGTCTACCACGGCGGCATCGACGCCTGGAAGGCCGCCGGCAAGCCGCTCACGGCGCAGCCCACCGTGCTGCCGCCGGTGATGCTGAAGCTGGACACCGAGCTCGCCGGCGCGGTCTCGACCCGGGAAGTGCTCGACCTCGTCAAGCAGGGCGGCGCCCAACTGCTCGACGTGCGCACGCCCAAGGAATACAGCGGCGACGACGTGCGGGCGATCCGCGGCGGCCATATCGCCGGTGCGCTCAACGTGCCGTTCGAGCAGAACTGGCGCGATCCGGCGACGCCGGCCAAGCTGGCGTCCAAGCAGGTCCAGGGCCGCGACGGCATGGCCTTGAAGCCGGTCGAGCAGTTGAAGGCGCTGTACGCGAAGCTCGACCCGGACAAGGAAACCGTCGTCTATTGCCAGAGCGGCGTGCGGGCGTCGGAAACGGCGGCGGTGCTGCAGGAGATCGGGTTCAAGAAGGTCAAGGTCTACGAGGCGTCCTGGCTCGGCTATGCCGGCGTGCTCTCGGCACCGGCGGAAGACGAGGTCTTCGTCAACGTCGGGTCGCTGAACGGCAAGATCGCCTCGCTGCAGGGCCACGTGCGGGCGCTGGAGGCCGAGGTCGAGAAGCTGCAGAAGCAGCCGGCGCACGGATCCGGCTCGTGATCGATCCAGCGGCGGCGTCGGCGCCGCCGCAGGCGGGCTAAGCCCGCGCCGAACCCAGCGCCGCCAGCTGGCGCCGTGCCCGCGCCGTCGCGCGGTCGATCAGGGTCGCCGTCTCGAAGGCGCGGAAGCGCCCGGTCTCGCACAGGCGCAGCAGCATGCGCTGCGTCAGCGAGACGGTCTGGCGGTTGCGTGCGCCGTGGGTGAAGATGAAGAAGCTGCGCGCCGCACTGACATGCGACAGCCGCACGCGGCGCCATTCGCCGTCGAGGTGCATCTGGTAGGGGTAGCCGATCTGCACATGGTCGGCCAGGGCGCGGCCCTCGCTCGGATCGGCGGCGTCGGCGCTGACCGGCAAGCCCGGCAGCGCGGGTTCGGACTCGGGGCCGCCGTCGGCCGCCGCCTCGCCCGTCTCGCCTGTCTCACCCTCGGGCGCCGAGACCGGGGCCGACCAATCGACCGCGGCCTCGGTGACGAGGCCCACGCGCCGCGCCTCCTCGGGCGTCAGCACGGGCGACGCGATGGCGTCGCTGAGCACAGGCAGGCTGCGCGTGGCCAGCAGCTCGGCCCTGGACGGCGGCGGGCGCTTGAGCGCCCCCTCGACCTGGCGCGCCGCGAGGTTGATGTCGAGCTGCCGCACGTTGGCGACCTTCAGCGCCTCGGCATGCGCCGGCATGAGGTCGCCGAAGAAGGCGCGCCGCTGCGCCTCGGGCCAGGCGATGAGGTTCATGCCCTCGGTCAGCGACTGCATCAGCCGCGGCAGCTCGGCGAGGAAGGCCTTGCGCAGCGCCGGCGTCGCCTTGGGCTGGATGCTCAGGTAGAGCTCGCGGCCGACGCCGCGCAGCCGCTGCACCAGCTCGCCATCGGCGCCGTCCTGTTCGGCCGCGCGCAGCAGCACCTGGCTCCAGACGTCGCTGAGGAAATCGCGCAGGAAGGGCGGTGCCGCCAGGCCCTTGAGGTCGCCCGCCAGGCGCTGGGCGTAGAGCTGGCGCAGCCGCTGCTGGTCCTCCTTCTCGCTGAGCAGGTTCGCCGCCTGCTCCTGCTCGGGCTCGGCGCGCGCGGCGATGTCGGCGGTGTAGGCCTCGAGTGCGGCCAGCTTCTGCTCGTAGACCTCGATGCGGTCGAAGTCGCCCTCGACGACCTCGTGCACGAGCGCCTTGACCTTGGCCAGGAATTCGCCGGCGACGGCGTCGCCGTAGTCCTCGAACGCCGAGCCGAGCGAGGCGATGCGGTTGACGAAGCGCCGCACCGGATGGCGGCGCGACGAGAAGAAGCTCGGGTCGCCGAGCGCCGCGCGCAGCACCGGCAGCTGCAGCCGCGCGATCTGGCGCGCCATCTGCGGCGGCACCTTGGGGTCGGCGAGGATCTGGTCGAAGAGGAAGCCGATGACGTCGATCACCATGTGATCGAGCGCGCCGGTCGAGGCCTGCCGCAGCTCGTCGCGGTGGTCGTGGATCAGGTTGCGCGGCGCGCTGCCGCCGCTGCCGCCGCCGTCGTCGGTCCAGAGCTCGCCCAGGTGCCCGCCGTGCGACAGGCGGCGGATCAGCGTCATCAGCGCCGGATCGACCTGACCCATCGACGGCGCGCCGCCGTAATAACCCGACTGTGTGCTCGCGCCGCCATGGCCGCTGGAGGGGCCGCTGTGGCTGCTGTGGCCGCTTTGGCGACCGTGGCGGCTGTCCGGGCCGCCGCCATGTGCCGAGGCCTCGAACCCCGAGTTGCCATGCTGGCTGTCGCCCAGCGGGCCGCTGCGCGTGCCGCGTTGGCGCACCGCCATGCCCAGCGGCTGCACGCCGGCGTTGCGCATGCCCGAGACGATGTCGGCATAGGCGCGGGCGAGCAGCCCGGCGAGCGAGCGGCCGAGCTCGGACGAGAGCACCTTGCGTATCTCGTCGCGGTCGGAGACGGCGTCGATGCCGGCGATCATCGCCTGGCCGATCAGTTCGGGGCGCAGCGGATTGCGGTCGCGCTCGCCCCCGGCCTCGCCGAGCAGCGATCCGACATAGCCCTCGAGCTCGCGCAGCTCCCATTCGCAGCCATGGGCGATCTCGAGCGCGAAACGCTCGGCCGAGATCTGCGCCTCGACCTCCTTGTCCTCGACCAGGCTCAGCGCCGCCCAGTCGGTGAGGGGCGATCCCGAGCGCGTACTCGGCGCCGGGACCTCGGCCGCCGACGCCCGCGGCCCGAGTTCGAGCAGCACGCGGCGGTCGTAGGCGTCGTTGAAGGTGAGGGCGAAGACCGCGGACTTGCGGTTGAGCTCGAACTGGGCGCCGAGCAGCCCGTCGCGCTGGAAGGCGTTGTTCGACGCCAGCGCCGCCAGACCCAGGCTCTCGATCGTGCGCTCGGCAGCCTCACGCGCCGCCAGCTTGAGCCGCTGGACGGCGCTTTCGATCGGGGCGGGCAGTCGGTGGACGGGGTTGGGCTTCATGGTCGGCGCGCGGTCCCTCGGGACCGCCGCCTAGTATGCGGCATCGCCCGTGCTGCCGGCCCGGCGCGGCGGCGAGCCGCGCCGGGCTTGTAACGCCACTTACTTGCGCAGCGCGTCGCGGATTTCGCGCAGCAGCAGCACGTCCTCGGGCGTCGGCGCCGGCGGGGCCGGCGGCGGCGGCGGGGCTTCGCGCTTCATCTTGTTCATCTGCTTGACCATCATGAAGATGATGAACGCGAGGATCAGGAAGTTGAACAGGATGGTGATGAAGTTGCCGTAGGCGAACACGGCGCCGGCCTTCTTGGCCTCGGCGAGCGTGGTCGCGGTCTGACCCGCCAGCGGTACGAAGTAGTTGCTGAAGTCGAGGCCACCGAAGATCTTGCCGACGATAGGCATGATCAGGTCACCGACGATCGAATCGACGATCTTGCCAAAGGCGCCGCCGATGATCACGCCGACGGCGAGATCCATGACGTTGCCCTTGAGCGCGAATTCCTTGAACTCGGATGTGAAGCTCACTTTTTCTCCTGGCTTGTGGAACGGGGGATGCTGACCCTTGGTCCGGGACCCGGGCAGGCGCGCGGACGGTACGGGTTGCCCTGCGGCGCGTCAAGGTACCTCGGGATGGGCAGCCGTCGACGCCGCCCACCGGCCACCCTGTCAGGCGAGCGAAGGCCGCTCGGCTAGAATTCCGCGCTGCTCCGAACCCCTACCCAGAGATTACCGAGGATCCCCATGAGCGACGCCGCTGCGGTCGATAACGGCCTGAGCTTCACCAAGGACGCAGCCGACCCGAGCCGTCGCAACTGGATCGCGGTCACCGGCTGCGCCGCCGCCGCGGGCGGCGTCGCGGTGGCCGTGCCCTTCGTCAGCAGCTTCGCACCGTCGGAGGCCGCCAAGGCCGCCGGCGCGCCGGTCGAGGTCGACATCGGCGCCATCAAGGCCGGCGAGAAGCTCACCGTCGCCTGGCGCGGCAAGCCGGTGTGGATCATGCGCCGCACGCCCGAGCAGGTCGCCGAGCTGAGCAAGAACGACGCCGAGCTCGCCGACCCGAAGTCCGAGCGCAACCGCCCCGACATGACGCCGCCGTACGCGCAGAACGAATACCGCTCGATCAAGCCCGAGGTGCTCGTCGTCGTCGGCATCTGCACCCACCTGGGCTGCTCGCCGGGCGACCGCTTCACGCCCGGCGCCCAGCCCTCGCTGCCGGCCGACTGGCCGGGCGGCTTCCTCTGCCCTTGCCACGGCTCGACCTTCGACCTCGCCGGACGCGTCTACAAGAACAAGCCCGCGCCCGACAACCTGCAGGTGCCGCCGTACAAGTTCCTGTCGGACACCCGGCTGCTGATCGGCGACGACTCCAAGGCCTGAGCGCCGCTGACACCCACATACGAAGACCGAGGTCAAGATGGCTGAATTCAAGGAAGCGCCCGCCGGTTCGTCGGTGCTGACGCAGACGACGGTGTGGCTCGAGAACCGGTTCCCGACCGCGTTCGCCGAGTACAAGAAGCACCTCTCGGAGTACTACGCGCCGAAGAACTTCAACTTCTGGTACTTCTTCGGCTCGCTGTCGTTGCTGGTGCTGGTGATCCAGATCGTCACCGGCATCTTCCTGGTGATGAACTACAAGCCCGACGCCAACCTCGCGTTCGCGTCGGTCGAGTACATCATGCGCGACGTCTCGGGCGGCTGGATCATCCGCTACATGCACTCGACGGGCGCGAGCGCATTCTTCATCTGCGTCTACCTGCACATGTTCCGCGGCCTGATGTACGGCAGCTACCGCAAGCCGCGCGAGCTGGTCTGGATCTTCGGCTGCGCGATCTTCCTGTGCCTGATGGCCGAGGCCTTTATGGGCTACCTGCTGCCCTGGGGCCAGATGAGCTACTGGGGCGCCCAGGTCATCATCAACCTGTTCGCCGCGATCCCGCTCATCGGACCCGACCTCTCGCTGCTGATCCGCGGCGACTACGTCGTCGGCGACGCGACGCTGAACCGCTTCTTCAGCTTCCACGTCATCGCCGTGCCGCTGGTGCTGATCGGCCTCATCGTCGCGCACCTGCTGGCGCTGCACGATGTCGGCTCGCTGAACCCGGACGGCATCGAGATCAAGGCCAAGACGGACCCGAAGACCGGCATCCCGCTCGACGGCATCCCGTTCCACCCGTACTACTCGGTGCACGACCTGATCGGCGTCGCCGGCTTCCTCATCATCTTCTCGGCGGTGATGTTCTTCGCCCCCGACGGCGGCGGCTACTTCCTCGAGGCCAACAATTTCATTCCAGCCAACCCGCTGAAGACGCCGGCCGAGATCGCCCCGGTGTGGTACTTCACGCCGTTCTATTCGATGCTGCGCGCGGTGACCTCGGACATGGTCAAGGTGCTGATGGTGATCGTCGCCGCCGCCGGCGTGATGGGCTACCTGAAGGCCGGACTGAAGGGCATCTGGAAGTTCGCGCCGCTGGTCATCGCGCTCGGCGTCGAGGCCGGCCTCTACGCCTTCGACGCCAAGTTCTGGGGCGTCGTCGTGATGGGCCTGGCCGTCATCATCCTGTTCTTCCTGCCCTGGCTCGACCGCTCGCCGGTGAAGTCGATCCGCTACCGGCCGGACTGGAACAAGTGGTTCTACGGCATCTTCGTGATCGTCTTCTTCGTCCTCGGCTACCTCGGCACCAAGCCGCCGACGCCGACCGGCACGCTGATCGCCCAGACCGGCACGCTGTTCTATTTCGGCTTCTTCCTGCTGATGCCCTGGTGGAGCCGGATCGGCGAGTTCAAGCCGGTGCCCGACCGCGTCACCTTCAAGCCCCACTGATCGAGCGCCCACCATCATGCTGAAGAAACTGATCACGACGCTGCTGGCCGCGCTGGCGCTGGCGGGTGCGGCGCGGGCCGAAGGCCCGGCCTGGGACCGCTTCCCGACCGAGAAGATGAGCGACATGGTGGCGCTGCAGCGCGGCGCCAAGCTCTTCGTCAACTACTGCCTGAACTGCCATGCCGCTTCGTACATGCGGTTCAACAAGCTGCAGGACCTGGGCCTGAGCGACCAGCAGATCAAGGAAAACCTCGTCTTCACCGGCGTCAAGACCGGCGATCTGATGAAGATCGCGATGGACCCGAACGACGCCAAGGAGTGGTTCGGCACGACGCCGCCCGACCTCACGCTGGTCGCGCGCTCGCGCGCCGAGCACGGCAAGGGCACGGGCGCCGACTACCTCTACAGCTACCTGCGCAACTTCTATCGCGACGACACCAAGGCCACGGGCTGGAACAACCTGATCTTCCCCAGCGTGGCGATGCCCAACGTGCTGTGGCAGCTGCAGGGCCAGCAGCGCGCGGTGTTCGAGGACGAGAAGAACGAGCACAGCGGCGAAGTCGAGCATGTGTTCAAGGGCTACCAGCCCATCACCCAGGGATCGATGTCGGCGGCCGAGTTCAACGAGAACGTCGCCGACCTCGTCGCCTACATGCAGTGGATGAGCGAGCCGGCGCAGGGCCAGCGCGTGCGCATCGGCGTCTGGGTGCTCATCTTCCTGGCCTTCTTCATGGTCATCGCCTGGCGTCTGAACGCGGCGTACTGGAAGGACATCAAGTAAAGTTCCCGCAAGTCAGGCCCGCGCTGGCGGGCCGACGGCGCAGTGGGGGGCCAGTGCACCCACTGCGTTTTGTCTTTTTGGAAGACCCAATGAAAGGCCCGACGCCATGATGGTGCTGTACTCCGGAACCACCTGCCCTTACTCGCACCGTTGCCGCTTCGTGCTGTTCGAAAAAGGCATGGATTTCGAGATTCGCGATGTCGACATCTACGCCAAGCCCGAGGACATCGCGCTGATGAATCCGTACAACGAGGTGCCCATCCTCGTCGAACGCGATCTCATCCTCTACGAATCGCACATCATCAACGAGTACATCGACGAGCGCTTCCCGCACCCGCAGCTGATGCCCGGCGACCCGGTGGCGCGTGCGCGCGTGCGGCTGTTCCTGTTCAACTTCGAGAAGGAGCTGTTCAGCAACGTCAACCTGCTCGAGGGGCGTGGCGTCAAGGCCACCGAGAAGCAGCTCGAGAAGGCGCGCGACCAGATCCGCGACCGTCTGACGCAGCTCGCGCCGATCTTCCTGAAGAACAAGTACATGCTCGGCGACGACTTCAGCATGCTCGACGTGGCGATCGCGCCGCTGCTGTGGCGTCTGGATTACTACGGCATCGACCTGAGCAAGAACGCCGTGCCGCTGCTGAAGTACGCCGAGCGCATCTTCTCGCGTCCGGCCTACATCGAGGCGCTGACGCCGTCCGAGAAGGTGATGCGCAAGTAATCCGAAGGCAAACGCGAGACGCCATGGCCGAACCGACCGCCAGCACATCCACCCGCCCGTACCTGCTGCGGGCGCTGCACGACTGGTGCACCGACAACGGCTACACGCCGTATATCGCGGTCGCGGTCGGCCCCGGCGTGCAGGTGCCGATGGAGTACGTGAAGAACAACGAGATCGTGCTCAACATCGGCTTCGAGGCCACCTCGAGCCTGCAACTGGGCAACGAGCTGGTCGAGTTCAAGGCGCGTTTCGGCGGCGTCGCGCGCGAGATCAAGGTTCCGGTCGACCATGTGATCGCGATCTACGCGCGCGAGAACGGCCAGGGCATGGCGTTCCCGATGCCCAATGCCGAGGGCGCCGAGGCCGGACCGGCGCCGACGCCCGCGCCGGTGCGCGGCTTGCGGCTGGCGAGCACCGAATCCGAGGGGCCGATCGTCGACGAGGCGCCGGCAACGACTGCCGAGGCATCGGCGGCCACCGCGGCGTCCGAGCCACCCGAGCCGCCCGATGCACCCGGCGGCGGGCGCCCCGCGCTCAAGCGCGTGAAGTGACGCCGCCTACAATTCGCCGACTCGCGCGCCGGCTTAGCTCAGTTGGTAGAGCACCCGCCTTGTAAGCGGAAGGTCTTCGGTTCGATTCCGAAAGCCGGCACCAAGGACCCGTCCTAGGACGATTCATGCGATCCCGGAAAATCTCGAAAAACCGCGTCTTGCATGCGTAATACGAGGTTTCTTCGTCTCCGACCGTATCATGCGATGCAGCCCCATCCACGTTTTTTGACGGTATTTTTCGGGGCGAGATACCGTCGCCGAAACGGAGATACCGTCAAATGGCGCTCACCGCGGTCGCCTGTCGCAACGCGAAGCCCGAGGCCAAGCCGGTCAAACTGACCGACGGTGGCGGGCTCTACCTGCTCGTCAACGGTTCCGGCAAGTACTGGCGCTGGGACTACCGTCACGCCGGCAAGCGCAAGACGATGGCGCTTGGTGTCTTCCCCGAAACCACACTGGCCCAGGCTCGCGCGACCCACATCCGGGTGCGCGCCTTGCTGGCGCGCGGCGACGATCCGATGGCGGTGCGCCAGGCCGACAAGCGGCGCGGGCTCTGTGAGGCAGCGAACAGCTTCAAGCTGCTGGCGCTCGAGTGGCATCAAGTCAAGTCCGTGAGTTGGCAGGCCGGAACGGCGCACAAGACCTTGCGCCATCTCGAAACCCATTTGTTCCCCGATCTCGGCCACCGCCCGGTGACGCAGATCACGCCGCCGGAACTGCTCCAGACGCTGCGCAAGATCAAGGCGCGCTACACGGCAACCCGACTGCGGGAAGTATGCGGCCAGATATTTCGCTACGGCATCGCGGTGGGCAAGGCGGTCAACAACCCCGCTGGCGATCTGCTGGGGGCGCTTGCCGTGCCGCGGACGACTCACCGCCCCGCACTGACCGATCGGCGCGAGTTCGGCGAGTTCCTGCGTGAATTGCGCGCATATACGGCCGCCGACGCGCTGACGCTGCTCGCGACGCGGCTTGCGATGCTGACCTTCGTCCGATCTCAAGAACTGCGCTTGGCCCGATGGGGCGAGGTCGACTGCGTGAACCGCGAGTGGCGCATTCCTGCGGGTCGCATGAAGATGGCCAAGGGATCGAATCAGGCCCATGTGGTGCCCCTGTCGGCGCAGAGCCTCGAGGCCTTGGCCGAGTTGCGTCGCTACACCGGCGCCAATCCCTTGCTGTTCCCGAACAACTACGGCGCCGATCGCGTGATGTCCGAGAACACGATAGGCAGGATGCTTTGGCGCATGGGCTACAAAGGGCGACAGACCTTGCACGGCTTTCGCGCCAGCGCGCGCAGCCTGCTGTCGGAGCGAGGCTGGTCAGTCGAGGCCCTGGAGCGCCAGCTCGACCATTCCGAGCGCTCCAAGGTGGTCGCGGCCTACGCGAGATCGGAACACCTCGAGGAAAGGCGGCGGATCATGGACGACTGGGGTAGCTTGGTTGCGGCGATGGAGGCGGGCGACAACGTCGTCGCAATCACGCGAGCGGCATAGTACACCGCCAGCAAGATCGCGATGGATCGATTGGGCTCGCGATGAATCGCTTGGGACGGTTCACGCGAAGTCCGGCATGTGGGTCACCGGTCCGCTGCGGCAGCCTGGGAAGTCCGCTCGAACTGTGGCTGCTCACAAGCGGCACCGCTGAAGCGATCCCGCATCGACATCACGGCGTTCTCAGCGCGCCGCGTGAAGCTCGCCAAGTCGGCGCAACGAGTGGTGGCTAGAGACTTGGCGGCCGATCCGGGATCAGTTCGGCGGCAGCACGACGTTCGCCTGGCCGGTACCCGATGCGACGAAGTAGGGCGTCACCATCTCGGCGCGGCCCTCGTAGCGATCCCAACCCAGCGCCGCGAGCAGCATCGCCGTGTCGTGCATCCAGCCCTCGCCGTAGCAGGCCTTGGCGTAGGTGGGCAGCATCGCCGTGAATTCCTTCCACCGCGCGGTCTGCCAGAGTTCCATCGCTCGCAGGTCGCATTGACGGTAGAACTCGTCGCTGATCTCGTAGGGCTTCTCGAACACCACGGCGTTGTCGTGGATGCGGTGCGAGAACGACCCGCTGGCGACAATCGCCACCTTCTCGCGCCCGGCCTCGATGGCCTCGCGGAACGCGGCGCCGACGCGGCGGCTTTCCTCGATCGTCGAATAGGCGCACCAGCCCGAGACCGAGACGACCTTGATGTCGCGGCCGAGCTTCATGAAATGCATCGGCACCAGCGTGCCGTACTCCAGCCCGAGGCTGTCGTTGTGGTGCGAGATCGTCGGCACGCCGCGCTCGGTGGCCTTCGCGGCCAGCGCATCGGCCAGCGAAGGGTTGCCGCAATGGTCGTATTCGAAATCGGTGAGCTGGGTCGGGAATTCGCTGCTCGTGAGCTTGCCGCGGAAAGTGGCGCCGCCATTGACGTGATAGGCCGCATTGCTGAGCCAATGCGTGTCGAGGATGACGACCGATGTCGCACCGCTGGCGCGAACGCGCTGGCCGATCTGCTCGAGCCCCTCGATGGCGTCGGCGCGGCAGCCGTGCAACGGCCCGGGCAGTTCCGACAGCACCATGCGCGGAATATGGGTGACCTTGGCGGCGAAGACGAGTTGGGACAAAGCAGACTCCTTTACGCGATGGACGAGAAAGCCAGTGTCGATGCCGGTCCCGCCGCACACAATCGATCGTTGCTGGTGGATTGGCCAGCCCGGCTCCGCAATCCGGTGCCTCCGCCTCCCTTCGCCGGGGGCCACGTGCCGCCCCGATGGCCGGCGTCGGGTCGAGTCGGGCCTCGGTAGAATCGAGCCACATGCGCTACCAGCGTCTCGACCTCAACCTGCTCACAGCGCTGCGTGCGCTGCTGACGGAGAAGAACGTCACCCGCGCCGGCGAATCGCTGTGCGTGAGCCAGTCGGCGATGAGCGGCATCCTGGCGCGGCTGCGCGAGTATTTCGACGATCAGCTCATCGTCCCGGTGGGTCGCCGCATGGAGCTCACGCCGCTGGGCGAGAGCCTGGTCGGCAAGGTCAACGACCTGATCCTGATGGTCGACGCGACGCTCGGCACCAAGCCCGAGTTCGACCCGGCGACGACGCGCCGGCACTTCAATATCGTCGCCTCCGATTTCGTCGTCACCGTGCTGCTGCTCGACGTGCTGCGCGACCTCGCGCAGCGCGCACCCGGCGTGACGATCGAATTCCGACAGCCCCATCGCCAGTCCTACCAGGACCTGGAAACGGGTGAGGTCGATTTCATGATCGCGCCCGAATGGTCGAACACGCCGGGCTTCTCGCATGCGCAGCTGTTCGAGGACGGCTACAGCGGCGTCGTCGCCCGGGACAACCCCGATGTCGGTGACTCGGTGACGCTCGAGCAGTACCTGGCGCTGGGCCATGTCGTGTGCATCACCAACAGCGGCACGCCGATGTTCGACAACTGGTTTGCGAAGCAGCATGGACAGGCGCGGCGCGTCGAGGTCGGCTTTCCCGGCTTCGCGATGCTGCCCTTCCTGGTCGTCGGCACGCGCCGCTTCGCGACGCTGCACTCGCGCCAGGCGGTGCTGGCCTGCCAGGGCAAGTCGCTGCGCCGGGTGCGGCTCGAATTCGAGTGTCCGCCCTTCGTCGAGATGCTGCAGTGGCACAAGTACCGCGACCACGACCCGGGCAGCCTCTGGCTGCGCGAGCGCATCGTCGAGCGTGCGCAGGCGCTGCCGGCGCTGGGCTAGCTGCCAGCCGGCCGGGCCTCGGCCGGCGCGCTGGCATCGGCGGCGCCAATAAGGACAATCGCGACAAACGATTTCCCGCCCGACGCCTCGGTGCTTACCCTGCGCGGCATCGCCCACTACCGGCTCAGCTCCCATGTCGTTCTCTGCCAGCGAGCGCCACACGCTCCTGATCACCCCCCAACTCGGCCCGCGCATCATCAGCCGCCTCGAAGAGGTGGGGCTCGATTCGGTCGACAAGCTGCGCGCGGTCGGCATCGACGAGGCGGTGCGCCGCGTCTGCGACCGCGTCGGCTCGCCGGCCTGGCGCAATCGCCAGCGACCGCTGGCGCGCGCGCTGGCCGACGTCGTCGCCGGCGCGGCGGCCTGAGGCAGCCGCCATGGAAACCTACGACATCGTCGCGATGGGCGCCGGCCACAACGGCCTCGTCGCCGCCGCCTATCTCGCCAAGGCCGGCAAGAAGGTGCTGGTGCTCGAGCGCAAGCCCTACCCCGGCGGCGGTGTCAGCACGCAACAGCTGAACACGCCGGGCTACTGGCATGACGAGCACAGCAGCGTGCACATCATGATCCAGGGCAACCCGATGCTGCGCCAGGACGAGCTCGGGCTTATTTCGAAGTTCGGGCTGAAGTACCACTACTCCCCGGTGCCGCACGCCACCGTCTTCCCCGACCAGTCGGTACTCTATACCTACAAGGACATCGACAAGACCTGCGCATGCTTCGCCAAGGTCTCGCCCAAGGACGCCGAGACCTACCGCGGCTTCGTCAAGACGAGCCAGCAGATCCTGCAGATGTTCATGCCGGGGCTCTATTCGCCGCCGCCACCGCTGGGCGAACTCGTCGCGATGCTCGACCGCAGCGACGAAGGCCGGCTCATGCTCGACTACATGAACCGCGACTGCCTGGACCTCGTGAACCGGCTCTACGAGAGCGACAAGGTCAAGATCCACCTGCTGCGGCTGGTGAGCGAGAACCTGCAGGCGCCCAACGAACTCGGCACCGGCATGGGCGTGCTGCTGATGCCCGGCATCATCCACACCTACGGCGTCTCGCAGCCCATCGGCGGCAGCGGCAAACTCACCGAAGCGCTGGTGCGCGCGATCGAGAGCTGCGGCGGCGAGGTGCGCTGCAATGCCGAGGTCGAACAGATCACGACCTCGGGCGGCCGCGCGAACGGCGTGCGGCTCAAGGGCGGCGAGACGATCGCCGCGCGCGACGCCGTCATTGGCGCGATCCATCCGCATGTGATCCGCCGCTTCGTCGAAGGCGTTCCCGAGCCGGTCATGCAGCGCGCCGAACGCGCGACGCTGGCGCCGTTCTCGATCATGGTCAGCCATTACGACCTGCGCGAGCCGACGAAATTCATCGCCGACCCCGATATCGGACTGGCGACGATGCTCGAATTCATGGCCACCGACAAGCTCGACGAGATGATCGCCGACTTCGACGATCTCAAGCGCGGCTTGATCACGCCGCGCCGCCTGTGCGCCGGCGGCGACGAGAGCATCGGCGACAAGACCCGCGTGCCGCCGGGCGCCGGGATGTTCCACGGCATCACCTTCGCGCCGTACACGGTGAAGGACCCGCGCTTCGCCTCGCGCGGCGGCTGGGACGATTACAAGGAAGAGATCGGCGACCTCTCGCTGCAGCATTACCGCAACTTCGTCAGCAACCTGACGAGCGAGAACATCATCGCGCGCAAGATCGTCAGCCCGCTGGACCTCGAACGCAGCAGCCCCAACAGCATGATGCGCGGCGACCTGCATGGCGTGGCGCCTTATTTTTATCAGAGCGCCGGCCATCGGCCGACACCCGACCTCGGCCAGTTCACCGTGCCGGGCGTCGATCGCCTGTATCTCGCCGGGCCTTTCCAGCATCCGGGCGGCGGCGTCTACGGCGCTGGCCGCGCGACGGCGATCAAGATGTTCGAGCAGCTCGGCATGGACTTCGCCGCCGTCAGCGGCGGCACGCGCCAGGACAGCGGCGTGCCGGCGACGATCGCCGCGGCCAGGACCGAAGGGATGGTGCTGCGCGGCAGCGCCGACGAGGAGCTGATGCATGTCGAGGCGATCGACCGCGTCGGCAACGAACTCGTGATCAAGGGCAAGAGCTTCGGCACGATGCCGCTCGAGGCGCGGCTCGACGGGGCCTCGGCGCGCGCGGGGCTGAAGATGCTGGGCTTGTCCAAGCTCGCGTTCCTGGCCACGCTGCCGTTCCGCAGCGGCAAGTGAGGGTGCGATGAAGAGGCACTCCACCAACCGCGTCGCGCTCGTCACCGGCGCCGCTCGCGGACTCGGCCAGGTCTTCGCCGAACGGCTGGCGCAGGACGGCTGCAAGCTCGTGCTCGTCGACCTCGGCCCCTGCGAACAGACGCGCGGGCTCGTCGAGCGCGCCGGGTCGAGCGCCTGGGACATCCCCTGCGACCTCGCCGATGGCGACGCCGTCGAGCGTCTGATCGGGCAAGCCACTGCAGCCACCGGCGGCATCGACATCCTCGTCAACAACGCCGCGTTCCAGCCGATGATGGCGTGGCACGAATTGAAAGCCGCAACGCTGCGCCGCATCCTGGCCGTCAATACCGAGGCCAGCTTCCTGCTCGCGCAGGGTTTCGCGCCGAAGATGATCGAGCGCGGCTGGGGCCGCATCGTCAACCTCGCGTCGAGCTCGGCCTGGGCGCCGCCGCCCGGATTCACGGGCTATATCGCGAGCAAGATGGCCAATATCGGGCTTATGCGGTCGCTGGCGCTCGAACTCGGCGACCAGGGCATCACCGTCAACGCGATCGCGCCCGGGCTCACGCGCACCGAGGCGGCGGCGCGCGACGTGCCGGACTTCATCTGGGAGCGGGTGAAGGGCCAGCAGCTGATCCATCGCGTCGGCGAGCCGCGCGATCTCGTCGGTGCGATGTCGTTCCTGTGCTCGGACGATGCGGCCTTCATCACCGGCCAGACGCTCCATGTCGACGGTGGCGCCGTCCTCGGATGATGCGCGCTATCGTTCATTGAAATGGACCTGAGCGAACTGCGTGCCGCCTTCTCCGGCCGTCTCCATATCGACGCCGCCGACCAGGCACCCTTTCTCACCGACTGGCGCGGCAAATGGACCGGCCGCGCGATAGCAGTAGCCCAGCCCGACACGACGGCCGATGTCGCCGCCGTGCTGCGCTGGTGCCACGCGCGCCGCGTGCCGGTCGTGCCGCAGGGCGGCAACACGGGGCTGTCGGGCGGCGCGACACCCGACGGCTCGGGGCGCGCGCTGCTGCTGTCGCTGTCGCGATTGAACCGCGTGCGCGCCGTCGATGCAGCCAATGGATCGATGGTCGTCGAGGCCGGCGTCACGCTCGTCCAGGCGCAGGACGCAGCGCGTGAGGCGGGGCGGCTGTTCCCGCTCAGCCTCGCCGCCGAGGGCAGTTGCACGATAGGCGGCAACCTCGCGAGCAACGCCGGGGGCGTGCAGGTGCTGCGCTACGGCAATGCGCGCGAACTCTGCCTCGGCATCGAGGTCGTGACGCCCGAGGGCGAAGTCTGGGACGGCCTGCGCGCGCTGCGCAAGGACAACACCGGCTACGACCTGCGCGACCTCTACATCGGCAGCGAGGGCACGCTGGGCGTCATCACCGCCGCAGCGCTGAAGTTGTTTCCGCTGCCGGCGGCGCAGGTCGCCGCTTTCGTCGCCCTGCCGTCGCCGGCCGCGGCGGTCGAACTGCTGCAGCGCGCGCAGGCGGCGCTGGGCGCGACGCTGACGGCCTTCGAACTGATGAGCGACACCTGCATCGCGCTGGTCGAAAAACACCGCCCGGGGGCGCGGCTGCCGCTGGCCGAACGCTCGCCCTGGTACGTGCTGGCCGAAGTCAGCGATGCGCGCAGCGAGGCCCATGCCACCGAAGCGATCGAGGCGCTGCTCGGCGACGCGATGGAAGCGGGGCTCGTCGGCGACGCCGCGATCTCGACCAGCCTGGCGCAGTTCGATGCGCTGTGGGCGCTGCGCGAGGACATCAGCGAAGCGCAGAGCGCCGAAGGCAGGACGATCAAGCACGACATCGCGCTGCCGATCTCGCGCATCGCCGAATTCGTCGCCGCCACCGATGCCGCGATCGCGGCCCAATTCGCCGGCGTGCGGCTGGTCGTGTTCGGCCACGTCGGCGACGGCAATCTGCACTACAACGTCTCGCCGGCGGCCGACCGGCTCGGGCGCGAGCACGAGGGCGGTTTCGTCGCGCTCGAGGCGCCGTTGAACCGCCTCGTCCACGATGCCGTCGCCGCGCGCGGCGGCTCGATCTCGGCCGAGCACGGGCTGGGCGTGCTGCGGCGCGACGAAGCGGCGCGCTACAAGTCGGCGGTCGAATTGAAGCTGATGCGCGCGGTGAAGACCGCGCTCGACCCGCTCGGCCTGATGAACCCGGCCAAGCTGCTGCCGCCGGGGCCGCCCGGGCCGGCCGGCGGCGCGGCTTGAGGTCCGCCGCGTAGTCACCGATGGCACTGGCCCGCATCACGATCCGCCAATGCGAGGCCTTCGTCGCCGTCGCCGACACGCTGAGCTTCGTGCGCGCCGGCCATCGGCTCGGGCTGACCCCGTCGGCGGTGAGCCAGCTCGTCGCCGAACTCGAGGGCATCGTCGGCTTCCGCGTCTTCGACCGCAGCACGCGCCGCGTCACGCTGTCGCAGCCGGGGCGCGACTTCCTCGGCCCGGTGCAGAGCCTGCTGCGCCATCTGCAATTGGCCGAATCGGCGGCGTCGGACATGCGCCATCGCGCCGCCGGCGTCGTGCGCATCGGCGCGCCGCAGGTGCTCGCGGGTTCGGTGCTGCCGGCGGCGCTGAAGGCCTTCGGCGCCGAGCGCCCGCGCGTCGTCGTGCGCATCCGCGACACGCCGGTCGATGCGATGCTGGAGCGCGTCGCCGCCGGCGACCTCGACCTCGCACTCGGGCCGGACCGTGCCAGCGACGCGATGATCGAACGCCAGCCGATGTTCGACAGCCCCTGGGTGCTGTGGTGCGCGCGTTCGCACCCGCTGGCGGCGCGGCGGCTGCTGCGCTGGTCCGATCTGCGCAGCGTGGCGCTGGTGGCCGCCGGTCGCGACCATGAGATCAGCGTCGCGCAGATGCGTGCCAACGTGCCCGACGGCGAGGGCATCGTGCCGGTCGACGTCGTCGACAACGTCAGCACGGCGCTGGGCATCGCGGCCGTCGGGCTCGCGGCGACGCTGGCGCCGGCCTATGTCGGCATCGTCGCGCGGCCGCTGGGCCTCGTGATGAAACGCGTCACCGATCCCGAGGCGGTGCGCCAGGTCTGCCTCTACCGCTCGGCCTCGCGATCGATGCCGCCGGCGGCGCAGGCCTTTGCCGACTTCCTCGCCGATTGGCTGCGCGATTGGCCCGGCACGGCACCGCGCCGGCCCGGGCACTGAGTCCTGTCGCAGGCTACGGGCTCGGGCGCGGAACCATCGGCTTGCTTCCCGGGTGAACACCTTGCCGCGCATCCTCTACATCGGTGCCCCCGAAGCGAGTGCAGCCAGTTTCTCCGACATGGCGCGCGCGGCGCTGCCGGGACTCGATCTGGTGGCCGTGGATGGCAAGGAGGCCGCCATGGCCCATGCCGCGGACTGCGAGGCCATGATCGGGCACCACTTCCAGTTCGACGACGCACTCGTGGCACGCGCGCCGAGGCTGCGGTGGATACAGTCGTTGACGACGGGTACGGACCACATCCTGACCTTGCGCTCGTTGGCGCCCGAGGTGATCGTCACGTCGACGCGCGGCATGCATGGACCGCAGATGTCGAAGCTCATCTTCCTGCACATGCTGGCCCTGGCGCGCGACTTCCCGCGCATGCAGCGCAATCAGGCCGCGGCGGTCTGGCAGCGCTGGCCGCAGCCGCTGCTGTGGGGCAAGACGGCGGTCATCGTCGGCGTGGGTGCGATCGCCGAGGCGCTGGCGCCACGTTGCAAGGCGTTCGGCATGGCGGTGCACGGCGTGTCGGGCACGCCGCGCGCGGTCCAGGGATTCGATCAGGTCCATGCGCGCAGGGACATCGCGGCGGCCGCGGCGTTGGCGGATTTCCTGCTCGTCATCGTGCCCCTGTCGGCGCAGACCGAAAACCTGATCGACGCGCATGTGCTGGCCGCGATGAAACCGGGCGCGTACATCGTGAACGCGGCCCGTGGCGGCGTGTTGGACGAAACGGTGCTGCTCGCATCTCTGCGTGCCGGCCGCATCGCCGGCGCCGGGCTGGACGTCTTCCGCCAACAGCCGCTGCCTGCCGACAGCCCCTGGTGGCACGAGCCGAAGGTCATCGTCACGCCCCTGGTCGGCGGCATGAGCGACATCTACCTGCAGCAGGCCTTTCCCATCGTCGAAGCCAATCTGCGCCACTTCATCGCGGGGCGCAGTGACGCCATGCACAACATCGTCGATCGCGGCGCAGCCTGAGGATCCGCCATGAGTGAGAACACCGCACGCGTCTGCAATGCCGTCTCGGCGGCTGAACTGCAGCGCCGTTGGGCCGCCGTGCGCGCACGGATGCACGCGAGCGGCATCGACGCGCTGGTGATGCAGAACTCGAGCGACTGGGTGGGCGGCTACATCCGCTGGTTCACCAACCAGCCGGCGACCAACGGCTACCCGAGTTCGGCCGTCTTTGCGTTGGACGGCGGCATCAGCTTCATCGAGCAGGGCCCTGCCGGCCTCGTGCGCGAAAGCACGGCCGAGGAATTGGCCAGCACGGGCATCGCCAGGCGCCTGACGACGCCGAGCTACCCCTCGGTGCACTACACCGGCGGCTACGACGCGGCGCTGGCCCTGGCCGAACTGCGCCGCCTGGGCGCCAGGCGCGTCGGCCTGGTGGCGCCGGCGGCGATGTACCACAGCTTCGGACAGGCGCTGCGCGACGGTCTGGCCGACGTCGACGTGGTCGATGCCACCGACCTGGTGGACCGCATCAAGGCGATCAAGAGCACCGAAGAGCGTGCGCTTCTGCGCGAGGTGGCGGCCATGCAGGACGAGGTGATGGCCCGTGTGCGCGCCTTCATCCGCCCAGGCCTTCGCGACTTCGAGATCGCGGCCTACGCGCAGTACGAAGGCCAGCGGCTGGGCAGCGAACAGGGGATCTTCCTGTGTTCGTCGGCGCCGCCGGGCACGGCTGCCAGTTTCCGGCCGCGGTCGATGCAGGGCCGTGTCCTGCAACCCGGCGACATGTTCTCGCTGCTGGTGGAGAACAACGGGGCCGGCGGCATGTACACCGAGCTGTCCCGCATCTTCGTCCTGGGCCGCGCCACCCAGCAGCTGCGCGACACCCACGCGCTGGTGCTGCAGGCGCAGGCATACGCGTTGTCGCTGTTGAAACCGGGCGCTGCCTGCCGGGACATCTTTGCCGCGCATAACCGCTGGATGCAGGAGCACGGCCTCGCCGCGGAGCGCCGCCTGTCCGTGCACGGCATGGGCTGCGACATGGTCGAGCGGCCGCTGATCCGCGACGACGAGGACATGTGCATCGCCAAGGACATGGCAATCGTCGTGCATCCCGGCGTGTTGACGTCAGAGATGTTCGTCCACAACACGGACATCTACCTCATCGACGCGGATGGGCCCGGCGAGTGTCTGCACCGCACTGCCAAACAGATATTCGAGATCGGCTGACGCAATGGCTCAGGGCGCCCACGGCGAGACGCCGTGAATCCGGCGCGGCGCCCGTCGGGCACCGATCCAAGTCAGGGCACAAATTTGTGCCCATGGCAATTTCCGATGACGTGCAGGGAGCGCACCACCTAGCATCGAATTCAGAGCCCGGGAACTTGTTTTCCGAGCCCCACCCCCGAATTCGAACGCCGAGAGGTAGCTCCCGTGACCCACGAACCCCGCGCCGCATTGCCCGGCAAGAAAGGCGATCGCCTCGCCGGCAAGGTCGCCGTCGTCACCGGCATCGCCGCCGGCATCGGCAAGGGCGTGGCGCTGATGTTCGCCCAGCAGGGCGCCCAGGTCGTCGGTTGCGACATCGACGCCGCGGGCGCCCGCAACACCGTCGACGAAGCGCAAGCGCAGGGTCTGGCGCTGACCAGCCTCCACCCGCTGGACCTGACCGAGCCGGCCGCGGTGCAGCGGCTGATGGACGAGACGGCGAAGCTGCACGGTGGCATCGACATCGTCGTCAACGCGGCCGCCTTCGGCGCCTTCAAATGGCTCGAGGAGATGGATTACGAGATGGACTGGCGCAAGACGCTGGTCGGCGAGATCGACATCGTCTTCCTCGCGTGCAAGGCGGCCTGGCCGCATCTGAAGCGGCGCGGCGGCGGCTCGGTGATCAATTTCGCGTCGGCGAATGCGCGCATGGCGCTGCCGCTGTCGCCGGCGCTGGCGCATTGCGCCGGCAAGGGCGCCGTGCTGGCGATGAGCCGGCAACTGGCGATGGAAGGTTCTGCGCACGGCATCCGCGTCAACACGATCTCGCCCGCGCTCGTCGAGACCGCGGCCACGCGCCATCCGCTCGACCACATCGAGGGCTTCCGCGAGCACGTGCTCGCCAAGTTCATGGTCAAGCGACTCGGCCAGCCCGCGGACATCGGCTGGCTCGCGATCTATCTCGCCTCCGACGAATCGACCTGGGTCACCGCCGCCGATTTCAATATCGACGGCGGCGCGACGGCCTGGTGATTCGAACCCTTGTTCCCTCGACTCCCACGCCCGAGCAATCCGATGCCAAATGCACTCGATTCGAAGCGCCGCACCATCGTGCTGGCATGCGCCGCTGCCATGGCCGGGCCGGCCGCGCGGGCACAGGACGCCCCACCCGGACCGCAGAACCGCCTCGACAACGCGACGTAGATCTTGTCGCTGGACAGGAACCACGACGGCTGCATCACGCGCGCCTGATGGCGCCCTCCTCAGCCAATCGACTTGGGGATATTCCAGCCGCTCAGGCCTTGCGAGAAGATGCGTGCTTCCAGCGAGGCGGGGTCGAGTACCGCAGCGCGCGGGCTGCTCTGTGCCCCGCGCGTGTAGTCGTAGATCACGCGTTCGGTCGTCACCATCGAGAAGCTGCCGGCATCGTCGACGAAGCCGGCCTCGCTGGCGCGGATCGCGTCGTGCCAGGCGGCGTCGCGGCGGAACTGCAGCAGGTCGTCGAGGTTGCGGAACCAGAATTCCTCGATGCCCGAGACAGCGTCGAGATCGGCCTTCTCGAACAGCGAGCCCTTGAAGTTGTCGCGCGGCACGTCCAGCGGCAGGTTGCGCAGGTATTTGCGCAGCAGCGGCCGTGCGGCGTTCAGGCGCTGATACGTCGCCGCATGGCTGCCGGTGAAGGCGGCGGCGAATTCGGCCTGCGTCGTGCCGGCCTTGCGCTTGAGGAAATGCAGCAGCTTGACGCCGCCGACACCGGCCTCGAATCCGGGCTCCTCGATCACCGTCTCCGGCACCGTCAGCGCGGCGACGAAATTGCCGTCGCCGAACTTGTGCGGCTGCATGCGCGCGACGTAGTCGGCCAGCCGCGTGCTGGCTTGGAAGCCGGCGAAATCGTCGACGACATGGTCGGCGAAATTGTCCCATTCCATCTTCGACAGCGGATGGATCAGCATGCTGTCGTCGATGCCGCTGACCGAGTAATGCTGGACATAGCGGCGGAAGGTCTGCATGACCCCCGGGCAGGTGATCATCAGCGCGACGTGGATGATGCCCCACTCG
>JAGWTU010000122.1 GCA_028868825.1 Burkholderiales bacterium
GGCGCCGTGCGCGACCATCGTGGTCGGCCGGGTCGAAAGTGGCGTCGCCGGCCCGACGCGGTGGCGTGCCAGAACAGGTGCAGGTGGCCGCGCTCCAGTTCGCCGTCGCGATGGGCGTGGTAATAGAACTGGGATCCGTGCCGCGAGTCGACGATGTCGTTGTCCGGGTAGTGATCGAACTCGACCACCTCGCGACCGCCGATCCAGCTTTGCAGCAAGGACCCCGATGCCGCCGTCGCGTCGGCAAAGGACGCGATGCATCGGCGCGCATTCGCGAGGTCCGCCGCCAGTTGCGGGGCGGCTGCCTGGTGCCAATGACGCTGCAATGTCCTGGATGCATTCATCGGCGATGAGGGTGCCCGACCGCCGCCTCGCGACGGCCGGTCACCGTCGTCGATCACGGCTTCGCTGCGCACTGCGCCTTGCAGGCACCGCATTTCGCCTTGCAAGCACCGCACTTGGCCTTGGCCCTGGTCTTGGTTTTGTGCGCGGCCTTCGCGCCGCTCGCCTTGCACGCGCCGCACTTGGCCTTGCAGGCGCCGCACTTGGCGGCGGTCGCCTTGGGCGCGCACTTGGCACCCGCGCAGGTGGCCGCGAAGGCGTTGCCGCTCAGGGCGGCGGCGGTGACGACGGCAGATGCCAGTGCCTTGGCAAGGTGGGAAGAAAGATGACTCATGAGGATCTCCTGAGGTGGGACGAGCGAAGGTTCGAGAAACGCCACCGCGCTGGAGCGCCGGTGCGGACATGCCGGGAAAAGCGGTCTGCGATCCCCTGCATCGGGTTGTGCGCTGCGGCCAGAGGCGCAAGCGCGGAATCGGGAGAGAAGAAACGGCTTCATCGACGGTCGCGGCGCGAAGCCAACCAATGGTCGATCGACAGCTTGCCGGGGCCGTGCGCCATCAGGAACAGGAGCACGGCGGCCCAGGTGCCGTGGGTGGGATAGGCGTCGGGGTAGACGAAGATCTCGATCACCATCGTCATGCCCAGCAGCGCGAGCGCCGAGAAGCGGGTCGCGAGCCCGATCAGCAACAGGAAGGCGAAGACATGCTCGGCCGTCGCCGCCATCGGCGCCGCGATCTCGGGCGGAATGAAAGGCAGCTTGTATTCGTCGCGGAACAGCGCGACGACCGAATCCGAAAGCCTCGGCCAGCCGAGATGGACTTCGCCGGTGATGACGTTGACGACGAAGCCTTGCACCTTCGTCTGGCCCGAGGTCCAGAAGACGGCCGCGATCGAGATCCTGGCGATCAGGGCGATGAAGCTGTCCGGCATGCGGCTGCACCAGCCGATCAGCGTGTCGAGCGCGCGCCGATGCGCCGGCAACCGCGTGGTCGCGACGGCAAGTTCCTTGCCGCGAATGGCATGCGTGCTCATGCGGCTAGCCTCCTTGGAAGATGAATCGAAGTGAGGGCGCCATGGCGCAGGAGCAGCGACAGTGCCGCCGCGAGGTCGAAATCCTGGCCGGCGTCCGCCGACGCGCGGGCGGCGCTTGCCGCATCGCTCAGGCAGTGGCCCGCCAGAAGCGACGCGACGAAGACAGCCGTCGCTGCCGACACCTGCAGCACCAGCACGTCGAGGTCCTGCCGGACGACGAGCGCGCATTCCGGGCGGTCGACATCGATTGCCTCGAAGTCCCCGCCTTGATGCGCGGCCCACAGCGTGACCACCGCCCATCGCGACGAAAGCACGCGCAGCGAAGGATGGCATTCGAGGCGCAGCTCGCCGATCCGGTCGCCGCAGGCCAGCGCGAGGGTCACGGACTCGGCCGAAGCCGGCTCTTCATCGGCCGCGTGATAGGACTGCACGCGGGCCGCCTCCAGGCGGGCCATGTCTGCCAGATAGGGCGGCGCGCGCGCGGGCTCGAATCGGGCGATGAACTCCGCGAAGCCATCGCCGTAGAACGCCAACAGGCGCGAAGTGGGCGGCGAGCGCCGCACGTAAATGCCGGCCATGGCGCGGAAGAATTCCACGCCGACGAGTTGCTGGACGACCGGAAAGTTGTCCGCCAGTGCGTCGATCAAGGAGCCGACGACGTTGTTTCGGTAGACCGCGAAGCGCGCTCCTGGATCGGAGCCGTTCCAGGTCTTCAATCCGCTTGGGCAGGGACGGGCCGGGTCGAGCAGCGCACCGGCGAAGTCCTGCTGCGCAGGTGGCCTCAATGCCTTCATGCCGGCACCTCCAGCGCTTGGCTGTGCCGTGCGAGCTTGGCGGCGATCATGACGATCTCGGCACGGTCCGCCTCGACCAGCAAGGTCGGCAGCGCCGGAACATCGTGGTCGCGTTCGAGCAAGGTCGCTACGGGGCCGAGGCGCCGGATCAGCCGGCCGTACAAGTCCCACACCGCTTCGTCCACCGGAGATCCATGGCTGTCGATGAGCAGCGGCGCGCCAGCGCCGTCGCGGTCTCGCGCGAATCCCGCCAGATGGACCTCGCCGACCGCGCTCAATGGCAATTCGTCGATGTAGGTCCAGGCGTCGCGCCCGTGGTTGGTGCAGGAGACATAGGCGTTGTTCACGTCCAGCAGCAGGCCGCAACCGGTGCGCTGCAGGACGGCGCTCAGGAATCCGGTCTCGCTCATCGTCGAGGCCTCGAATTCCACGTAAGTGGCCGGGTTCTCGAGCAACATCCGGCGGCCCAGTCGTTCCTGCACGCGGTCGATGTGGCGGCAGACGCGGTCCAGCGTGCGTTCGTCGTAAGGTACCGGCAGCAGGTCGTTGAGAAAGGCCTCGCCGTGGCTGGACCAGGCGAGGTGTTCCGAGAAAGACGCCGGCTCGTAGCGTTCGACAAGCCTGGCCAACCGGTCCAGATGGGCTTCGTCGAGCGCCGCCTCGCCGCCGATCGAAAGCCCCACGCCGTGCAACGAGAGCGGGTAGTGCTCGCGGATGCGGGCGAGGTAATGATGAAACGGACCGCCGTCGACCATGTAGTTCTCGGCGTGGACCTCGAAGAACCCCAGGCCCGGCCGGCTCTCCAGCACGTCGCGAAAATGCTCTGACTTGAGCCCGACGCCCATGCGCCGGGGCAATCCGGATGCGGCAACGGAGCCTGGATGCAGGGCTTCGGGACTCATGGCCTGGGTTCGAATGGGCTTGCCGGTTGATTGGCGCTCAGCCCTGCTTTTCCTTGAA
>JAGWTU010000033.1 GCA_028868825.1 Burkholderiales bacterium
GAGATCTGGCGGTTCTGGATCGACAGCAGGTCGCGCAGCGCGTCGCGCGCGAGGTTGATGTTGATGTCCTTGTGGCTGAAGCGGCTGTAGGCCAGCACCTTGCGCAGCGCGCCCTCGAGCTCGCGCACGTTGGCGCGCACGTTCTTGGCGATGAAGAAGGCCACGTCCTCGGGCATCTCGGTACCCTCGGCCTGCGCCTTGCGCATCAGGATGGCGACGCGCATCTCGAGCTCGGGTGGCTCGATGGCCACCGTCAGACCGGCGTCGAAGCGGCTCGTCAGCCGCTCGTCGATGTCGACCAGGCCCTTGGGGTAGGTGTCGCTGGTCATGATGATGTGCGCGCGCTTGGTCAGCAGCGCCTCGAAGGCGTTGAAGAACTCCTCCTGCGTGCGGTCCTTGCCGGCGAAGAACTGCACGTCGTCGATCAGCAGCAGGTCCAGTGAGTGGTACTTGGCCTTGAGCTCGTCGAAGGTCTTGCGCTGGTAGTTCTTGACGACGTCGCTGATGAACTGCTCGGCGTGCAGGTAGAGCACGCGCGCCTGCGGGCGGTCCTTGAGCAGCGCGTTGCCGACGGCGTGGACGAGGTGCGTCTTGCCGAGGCCGACGCCGCCGTAGATGAACAGCGGGTTGTACATGACGCCGGGGGCGCCGGCGACATGCAGCGCCGCGGTGCGCGCCATCTGGTTGGCGCGGCCGGCGACCAGGGTGTCGAAGGTCAGCGCGACGTTGAGGCGGTGCGGCGAAGCCGGCGGCGCCAGCGTGCGCGATTCGACGGTGGCGGTGTCGCCGTTGCTGCCGGGGCCGCCGCCGGCGGCGCGCTGCAGCGCCTGCTGGGCCAGCGTCGCGGCGTGCGTGGGCAGGCCGCGCGGGTTGGCGGCGCCGTTGGGCGCGTCGCTGCGCGGCGTCAGCGTCAGCTCGAGCCGCATCGGGCGGCCCGCCGCCTCGGTCAGCGCCGACTCGATGCGCCCGGCGTATTGCGAGCGTATCCAGTCGAGCTTGAAGCGGTTGGGCACCTGCACCGCGACGACATCGGCTGCCGCCGCGGCGCCCGGTGCATCGGCCACCAGCGTCAGCGGGCGGATCCAGGTATTGAATTGCTGTTCAGGCAGTTCGGCTGCAAGTCGCTCGCAACCACGCTGCCACAAGTCGAGGCTCATGTGGACATCTTCTAGGGGAGCCGCCGATTCTGGATGGATTTTTGACCGGCGGACCGAGGTTATCCACAACTTCGGGCCCGCCGTCAACCCCGCCCGGATGCACCGGCCTGTGGTGCAAGTGTTTGACCCGATTGGCGTTTTTTGCTGTAATCGCGGGTTTCCCGAATTCGGCTTTGAGCTGACGGCGATCGACTTTGTCGAGCGTCGCGCACTGCAGACTCTGTCCTGAGGAGCGAGCGGGACCCCCACCGAGCATCGACAGGACCCGCCATGAAGCGCACCTACCAACCTTCGAAGATCCGCCGCGCCCGTACCCACGGTTTCCTCGTGCGCATGAAGACCCGCGGCGGCCGCGCCGTCATCAATGCCCGCCGTGCCAAGGGCCGCAAGCGTCTGGCCGTCTGAAGCCAGCGCGGTCGTGCGGCACCTCGTCGCCCGGGCCGACTTCGAACGCTTGCTCGCGACGCGTTCGCGTTCGCGGAGTACTCACTTCGCTCTTCATCACGTGGCGGGGGCACCGACGCGCCCGGCCAAGCGCCCGGCCGGGGTCGTCGAAGGCGAGTTATCCACAACCGATGCACCGACCTGCCCACCGCTTGTGGATGACCGGCCCGAAGGCATCTGGTTCGGCTGCGTCGTGCCCAAGCGCCATGCGAAGCGCGCGGTGACGCGCAATCTGCTCAAGCGCCAGGTGCGCGGCACCTTCCAGCGCCTCGGTGGCGGCCTGCCGGCCGGACTGTGGCTGGTGCGGTTGCGGGCGCCCTTTGCGGTGGGCGAGTTCGTTTCGGCGCGTTCCGATCGGCTCGCCGCGGCCGCGCGCGCCGAGCTCGAGACGCTGTTCGACCGCGGCAGCCGCTGAATGGCGATGCTCGAGGTCCTCGCCAGCCTGCCGCGGCGCCTGCTGATGTTGCTGGTGCGGGGTTACCGGCTGCTGATCAGCCCGAGCCTGGGCAATGTCTGCCGCTTCACACCGAGCTGTTCGGCCTATGCGCTGCAGGCGCTGGAGCAGCATGGCGCCGTCGGCGGCAGCCTGCTGACCGTCGGCCGGCTGCTGCGCTGCCAGCCCTGGTGCGAGGGCGGCTGCGACCCCGTACCGCGGCATTTCCCCAATCCCGCCAAGGGGCTGTTCTCACGCCTCGGCATCCCGCGCGAGCCGACCGGCCGCCAGGCCGACGGTGCCGCCGACGGCACCCCCGACCGCATCTGACCCGGAACCACTGTCCATGACCGATATACGACGCACCCTGCTGTGGGTGGTTTTCACGATGTCGCTGCTGCTGCTGTGGGACGCCTGGGGCAAGCACAACGGCCAGCCCTCGCTGTTCAGCGGCTTCGGCGGAACACCGCCGGCCGCGGCGCCGGCCTCGGCCGTGCCGGGTGGCGTGCCGGGTGCCGCGGCGGTGCCGGCGGCCGCGGGCGCGACGCCGGTGGCAGCCGCGGTGCCGGGGGCGGCAGCCTCGGCGCCCGCCAGCGAGCAGGTGACGCTGACGACCGACGTCGTCAAGGCGACCTTCGACAGCCGCGGCGGCACGCTCGTCAAGCTCGATCTGCTGGACTACCCCGAAAGCAGCGACCCGTCGAAGCCGGTCGAGCTCTTCGATCCGCAGCGCCACTACGTCGCGCAGACCGGGCTCGTCAGCAGTGTCGCCGGTGTCTCGCTGCCGAACCACCTGACGCCGATGACGGTGGAAGTGGGCGCCCGCGCGCTGGTGGCCGGACACGACGATCTGACGCTGACCTTCCGTTCGGCCCCGGTCGACGGCCACATCCTCGTCAAGACCTACACGCTGCACCGCGGCAGCTACACGATCGGCGTGCGCGACGAATTCATCAACCAGGGCAGCGCACCGGTGTCGCCGCAGCTGTACCTGCAACTGGCGCGCGACAGCGTCGCTGCCGAGGGCGGTTCGCGCTTCTATTCGACCTTCACCGGTCCGGCGATGTACACCGATGCCGGCAAGTTCAAGAAGCTCGACTTCAAGGACATCGCCAAGGGCAGCGCCGAGCACGACAAGTCGGCCGACAACGGCTGGGTCGCGATGGTCCAGCATTACTTCGTCTCGGCGTGGCTCGTCTCCGGCCACGCCGAGCGCGAGTTCCGCACCGCGAAGGTCGGCGACGACGACTACACGATCGCGATGGTGTTCCCGCTCGGCGAGGTCGCGCCGGGGGCGAGCAAGTCCTTCGACGCCACGCTGTTCGCCGGCCCGCAGGAGGAGAACAAGCTCGCCGCGCTGGCGCCGGGCTTCGAGCTGGTCAAGGACTACGGCCGCCTCAAGCTGCTGAGCGAGCCGCTGTTCTGGCTGCTGACGCAGCTGCACGCGCTGATCGGCAACTGGGGCTGGGCGATCGTCGCGCTCGTCGTCGTGCTCAAGGCGGCGTTCTACTGGCTCAACGCCAGCGCCTACCGCAGCATGGCCAAGATGAAGGCCGTGGCGCCGCGCGTCGCCGAGCTCAAGGAGCGCTACAAGGACAAGCCCCAGGAGATGCAGCAGGAGATGATGCGCATCTACAAGGAGGAGAAGGTCAACCCGATCGGCGGCTGCCTGCCGATCTTCGTGCAGATGCCGTTCTTCATCGCGCTGTACTGGGTGCTGCTGTCCAGCGTCGAGATGCGCGGCGCGCCCTGGCTGGGCTGGATCCACGACCTCTCGGCGCAGGACCCGTACTACATCCTGCCGCTGGTGATGATGGGCTCGCAGCTGTTCCAGACCTGGCTCAACCCGGCGCCGCCGGACCCCGTGCAGGCGAAGATGATGTGGATCATGCCGATCGCCTTCGGCTTCATGTTCTTCTTCTTCCCCTCGGGTCTGGTGCTCTACTGGGTCACGAACAACATCCTGGGCATCGCCCAGCAATGGTTCATCAACAAGCGGCTGGGCGTGATCGGGAAATAGGCGGCGGCAATTCCTCACGGCCGGGGATCGTTGTCCCCCCGAACAGGGGTTGAGGCGACCGGCGGTTTTGTCGAGGATGCTCCTCATGCGGGCGACCCGGCCTCAACCGGCCGGCTCAGGAGATCCCGGTGGGCGTCGCAGGACGGCTCGCCGCTCCACCCGCGCCAGACATCCGCGCGCCAGAATCCAGATCCCATGCGCGCCACCGCCCCGGGTCCGCTGCCCGGACGCCACCAGGAAGCCATCGTCGCCGTCGCCACCGCCCCGGGGCGTGGCGCGGTGGGCATCGTGCGCGCCTCGGGGCGGGACCTCGGGCCGCTGATCCGCGCCGTCTGCGGGCGCGAACTGGCGCCGCGCCAGGCGACGCTGCTGGACTTCATCGGCAGCGACGGCCGGCCACTGGACCGCGGCCTGGCGCTGCATTTCCCGGCGCCGCATTCGTACACCGGCGAGGACGTCGTCGAGTTCCAGGCCCATGGCGGCGCGATGCTGCTGCAGTTGCTGCTGGCGCGCTGCCTCGAGGCCCAGCCCGGGCTGCGGCTGGCGCGGCCGGGCGAGTTCACCGAACGCGCCTTCCTCAACGACAAGATCGACCTCGCCCAGGCCGAGGCGGTCGCCGACCTCATCGACGCCAGCACCGAGGCGGCGGCGCGCTCGGCGGCGCGCTCGCTCGTCGGCGACTTCTCGCGCGAGGTGCAGGCGCTGGCCACGCGCATCGTCGAGCTGCGCACGCTGGTCGAGGCGACGCTCGATTTCCCGGAGGAGGAGATCGATTTCCTCGAGCGCGCCGACGCGCTGGGGCGGCTCGCGACGCTGGTCGATACGCTCGACGCCGCGCTGCTGCGGGCGCGCCAGGGCGCACTGCTGCGCGACGGCATGCAGGTCGTCATCGCCGGCCAGCCCAATGTCGGCAAGAGCTCGCTGCTCAACGCGCTGGCCGGTGCCGAGCTGGCCATCGTCACCGCGCTGCCGGGCACGACGCGCGACAAGGTCGGCCAGACGATACAGATCGAGGGCGTGCCGCTGCATGTCGTCGACACCGCCGGGCTGCGCCACGACGCCGAGGCGGCCGACGAGGTCGAGCGCATCGGTATCGGCCGCAGCTGGGCGGCGATCGGCCAGGCCGACGCCGTGCTGTTCGTGCACGACCTGGCGCGGCGCGGCGAGCCGGCCTACGAAGCCGCCGAGGCGGTGATCGCGACGCGCCTGCCCGCCGGCGTGCCGGTGCTCGATGTCCACAACAAGGCCGATCTGGCGCGCGGCGAGCTTCCGGCGCAGGCGCTGGCGCTGTCGGCGCGCAGCGGCGCCGGGCTCGAGGCGCTGCGCCGCGCGCTGCTCGAGCGCGCGGGCTGGCAGGCCGCGCCCGAGGGCGCCGTGATCGCGCGCGCGCGCCATGTGCAGGCCTTGCAGGCGGCGCGCGGGCATCTCGTCGCGGCGACGGATCAGGCGCGGGCGCAGGCGCTCGAACTGATGGCCGAGGAACTGCGGCTGGCGCACCAGGCGCTAGGCGAGATCACCGGCGAATTCAGCAGCGACGACCTGCTGGGCGCGATCTTCGCGGGGTTCTGCATCGGCAAGTGAAGGGCTCGCCGCCCGGCTCAGCCGCGCAGCAGCTTTTCCTCGGCCAGCGCCAGCGGCTCGGGCAGCCCCGAGAGCACCAGCGTGTCGCCGGCGGCCAGGCGATGGTCGGCCGCCGGGGCCACCACCGGCCCGCCGGCGCGGCGCAGCGAGACGACGCTGACGCCGACGGCGTGCAGGGCCTGATCGCCCAGCGTCTGCCCCAGGCACAGCGCGGCCTCGGGCAGCGTGACGCTGCGCAGCCGTGCCTGCGCGAGCTCCTCGACGGTGTCGTCGTCGGCGCCGTGGAAATAGCCGCGCAGCAGGCTGTAGCGGGCATCGCGGGCGTCGCGGATGATGCGGATGACGCGGCTCATCGGCACGCCGACCAGCGCCAGCGCATGGCCGGCCAGCATCAGCGAACCTTCGACCGCGTCGGGCACGACCTCGGTGGCGCCGGCGGCCTTGAGGCGGTCGATGTCGCTGTCGTCGACGGTGCGCACGATCACCGGCACGCGCGGCGCATGCGAATGCACGAGGTTGAGGATCTTCAGCGCCGAGGCCGTGTCGTGGTAGCTGACGACGACGGCCGCGGCGCGCGCCAGCCCGGCCGCCATCAGGCTGGGCAGGCGCGCGGCGTCGCCGAAGACGACGCTCTGGCCGGCGGCGGCGGCCTGGCGCACGCGGTCGGGGTCGAGGTCGAGTGCGATGTACTGGATCTGCTGCGGCGCCAGCAGCCGCGCCAGGTTCTGGCCGCTGCGGCCGTAGCCGCAGATGATGACGTGACTCTCGGTGGCGATGGCGCGCCGTGCGATCGTCGTCAGCGCCACCGACTGCATCAGCCAGTCGCTGGCGCTCAGGCGGTTGACGATGCGGTTGCTGTGCAGGATGAGGAAGGGCGAGGCGAGCATCGAGATCACCATGCAGGCCAGCACCGGGCTCATCCACTGCGCGTCGACGAGGCCGCGATCGGCGCCCAGCGTCAGCAGCACGAAGCCGAATTCGCCGGCCTGCGCCAGGTACAGGCCGGTGCGCAGCGCCACGCCCGGCGCGGCACCGAAGCCGCGCGCCAGCGCCGCGACGAGGACGAACTTGGCCAGCAGCGGGAACACCGTGAGCACGAGCACGAGCGGCCAATGCTCGATCACCGGATGCCAGTCGAGCTTCATGCCGATGGTGATGAAGAAGAGTCCCAGCAGCACGTCGTGGAAAGGCCGGATGTCGGTCTCGACCTGGTGCTTGTATTCGGTCTCGGCGACGAGCATGCCGGCGACGAAGGCGCCCAGCGCCAGCGAGAGCCCGGCATGCTCGGTGAGCCAGGCCAGGCCGAGCGTGATCAGCAGCAGGTTGAGGACGAACAGCTCCTCGCTGCGCCGGCGCGCGACCAGCGTCAGCCACCAGCGCATCACGCGCTGGCCGCCGACGAGCAGCAGCGCCAGCAGCACGGCGGCCTTCAGCAGCGCCCAGCCGAGCGCGGCGATGAGTTCGCGCGCCGGCGAGCCGAGCGCCGGGATCACGACCAGCAGCGGCACGACGGCGAGATCCTGGAACAGCAGCACGCCGAAGACGCGGCGGCCGTGCTCGCTGTCGAGCTCGAGCCGCTCGGCCATCAGCTTGACGACGATGGCCGTCGAGCTCATCGCGATCGCGCCGCCGAGCACGACCGCGCCCTGCCACGGCATCTGCCAGGCGCGCCCGGCGAGCCAGCCGTAGCCGGCGGCGAGCGCGAAATGGCCGGCCAGCGTGCCGGCGATCGTGATGCCGACCTGCGACAGGCCCAGGCCGAAGACCACCGAGCGCATGCTGCGCAATTTGGGCAGGTTGAATTCGAGCCCGATGACGAACATCAGGAACACGACGCCGAATTCGGCCAGGTATTTGACGCCGCCGGTGTCCTTGGCCAGCGCCAGCGCATTCGGCCCGATGAGCACGCCGACGACGAGATAGCCGAGCATCGGCGGCAGCTTGAGCAGCCGGCACGCGACGACGCCGAGCACCGCGGCGCACAGGTACAGCAGGACGACTTCGAGCGTGGTGGCCAAGGCGACGGGCTTGCCTAGAATCGGTCGATGCTAGCCGACCCCGATCACGCAAAGACCATGCCGCCGACCTTCGATGCCGAGCGCGCCTTGCGCCTCGCGGCGCGCACTTTCGAGATCGAGGCGCGCGCTCTTTTGGGGCTGGCCGCGCGCCAGGGCGAGGCGTTCGCGCGGGCCGTGCGCGCGATGCTCGAATGCCGCGGCCGGGTCGTCGTGATGGGCATGGGCAAGAGCGGCCACGTGGGTCGCAAGATCGCCGCGACGCTGGCCTCGACCGGCACGCCGGCGATGTTCGTCCATCCCGCCGAGGCCAGCCATGGCGACCTCGGCATGGTCATCGCCGGCGATGTCGTGCTGGCGATCAGCAACAGCGGCGAGAGCGACGAGCTGGCGGCCATCCTGCCGGCGCTGCGGCGCATTGGCGTGACCTTCGTCGCGATGACCGGGCGCGCCGATTCGACGCTGGCGCGCCATGCCGACCTCGTGCTGTCGAGCGCCGTCGAGGAAGAGGCCTGCCCGCTGAATCTCGCGCCGACCGCGAGCACGACGGCGCAGATGGCGCTGGGCGACGCGCTGGCCGTGGCGCTGCTCGATGCGCGCGGCTTCAAGGAGGCCGATTTCGCGCGTTCGCATCCCGGCGGCAGCCTCGGCCGCAAGCTGCTGATGCATGTGCGCGACCTCATGCGCAGCGGCGACGCCGTGCCGCGCGTGGCGCCGCAGGCCAGCTTCAACGAGCTGCTGCGCGAGATGACCGGCAAGGGGCTGGGGTTCTCGGCCGTCGCCGGCGCGCAGGGCGAGCCGCTGGGCATCTTCACCGACGGCGACCTGCGCCGCCTGATCGAGCGCGGCGCCGATCTGCGCGCCCTCGTCGCCGCCGACGTCATGCATCCGGGTCCGCGCCTGGTGCGCGCCGACGCGCTCGCCGTCGATGCCGCCGATCTGATGGAACAGCACCGCATCACCAGCGTCCTCGTCGTCGACGACGCCGGGCGCCTGGTCGGCGCGCTGAATTCGAACGATCTGATGCGCGCCAAGGTGATCTAGATGGCCACGCCGCCGCGATTCGATCCGGCCCTGCTGCTGCGCGCACAGGGCGCGGGGCTCGGCCTGAAGGCGGCGATCTTCGATGTCGACGGCGTGCTCACCGACGGCCGTATCTACGTCGGCGCCGATGGCGAGAACTTCAAGGCCTATTCGACCCTCGACGGTCATGGCCTGAAGCTGCTGCGCCAGGGCGGCATCGAGCCGCTGATCATCAGCGGCCGCGACTCGGCGGCGCTGCGCCGGCGCGTCGCCGACCTTGGCCTCGTGCATGCCGTCTACGGCGCGCACGACAAGCTGGCGGCGGCGCAGGGGCTGTTCGCGACGCTCGGGCTCGATTGGTCCGCCGTCGGCGCGATGGGCGACGACTGGCCCGACCTGCCCTTGCTGAGCCGGGCGGCTTTCGCCTGCGCGCCACCCGGCGCCCATGCCGAGGTCCGCGCCGTGGCGCATCACGTCACGGCCGCGGCCGCGGGCTACGGCGCGGCGCGCGAGTTCTGCGATCTGCTGCTGATGGCTGCGGGTCGCTACGCCGCGCTGTTGCAGGGCCAGACGGCGACGCTGGATTCGAAATGAGCGTCGAACTGCACCTGCCGGATCTGCCCGAGGTGCCGATCTCGCTCGGACCGGCGCCCGAGGGCCGGCCGCGCGTGAGCCAGCCCTGGCCGCTGCGGCTGCGCAATGTCGTCATCGCCTACCTGCCGCTGCTGCTGATGGCGCTGCTGGCGCTGGGGACCTGGTGGCTGGTCAAGAACTCGCCGCGACCGCCCGGCCCGGGCGAGGAGCCCGTGGTCTCGAGCAAGCCGGACTACACGATGACCGATTTCTCGATCTCGCATTTCCAGCCCGATGGTCGGATGCAGGTGCGCATCGACGGCCGAGCGCTGCGCCATTTCCCCGCCACCGACCGCATCGAGATCGAGGATGCGGTGATCCATGGCTACGCCCCCAACGGGGACGTCACCAACGCGCGGGCGCGGCGGGCAATCAGCAATGGCGACGGCAGCGAGGTCCAGCTGCTCGGGGGCGCCGAGGTCAGCACGCAGACCGCCGGCGGCGTGCCGCTGATCGTGCGCGGCGAATTCCTGCACCTGTTCCTCGTCACCGAGCGCGTCTCCAGCCCGCAGGCCGTCGAGTTGCACCTGGGTGCATCGGAGCTGCGCGCCGCGGGCATGTCCTACGACAACGCGACCCGGCACCTCGACCTCGTCGGGCCGACCCGCGCATTGTTCGAGCCCCGGCGCTGAGGGCGGGGGCCGGAAAGCAGAAAGGCACCCGAAGGTGCCTTTGCTTGCTGTCGGTCCGATCGGATCAGTAGCCGCCGCGATTGCCGCCGCCACCGCCGCTGCTGCCGCCACCGCCGTAGCCGCCGCGGCCACCGCCGCTGCCGCCGCCACCGCCGTAGGGGCTGCGGCCACCGCCGCCACCGCCGCCGTAGGGGCTGCGGCCACCACCGCCGCCGCCACCACCACCACCACCGCCGTAGCCACCACCGCCGCCACCACCGTAGCCGCCACCGCCGCTGCGATTGCCGCCGCCGCCGCCGAAGCCGCCCGGACGCTCTTCACGCGGGCGGGCTTCGTTGACGACGACCGCGCGGCCGTCGATCGGCTGGCCGTTCATGCCGTTGATGGCGGCCTGGGCCTCCGGGTCCGAACCCATTTCGACGAAACCGAAGCCCTTCGAGCGGCCGGTTTCGCGGTCCATCATCACCTTGGCGGAAGTGACGGTGCCATATTGCGAAAAAGCCTGCAGCAGCGAGTCATCGCGAACCGAATAGGCCAGATTACCTACGTAAAGTTTGTTTCCCACGGGGAGCCCTCAAAAGATCCTACTTAAAACCATGTGGAGCTCAACCCTGCGTGAACCAATCAGGCGAAAGGTGCGGCTGCCAGACACAGACTCCGTATTAAGTCACTGCCAGGACTGTTCTGTAAAGCTGCGTGGCGGCTATTGTTGTTTTGGGGCACAAGTGAAAACCCTTGGAAACCAAGGGGGGTGAGTTCACCGGTGCGGCATCTCGCAGCGTGGCGTCGACGCCGGGGTGCGGCGGGCGTCGCCGGGGCCCCTAAGATGAGGGAACACAGCGATCGAAGTTGGCGCCATGTCCGAAGTAACCCCCAGCTGGGACTATCTCATCGTCGGCGCCGGAACGGCCGGCTGCCTGATCGCCAACCGGCTGAGCGCCGATCCCCGTTGCCGCGTGCTGCTCGTCGAGGCCGGCGGTCGCGACGACTATGCCTGGATCCACATCCCGGTCGGCTATCTGTACTGCATCGGCAACCCCCGCACCGACTGGCTCTACGCGACCGAATCCGACCCGGGCCTCAACGGGCGCACGCTGCGCTACCCGCGGGGCAAGGTCCTGGGCGGCTGCTCGAGCATCAACGGCATGATCTACATGCGCGGCCAGGCGCGCGACTACGACGCCTGGGCGCAGGACTGCGACGATGCGGCCTGGCGGTGGAATGCCTGCCTGCCTTACTTCGAGCGCCACGAGGACCATTGGCGCGGCGCCGCGCCCGGCCACGGCGCCGGCGGCGAGTGGCGGGTGGAGCGGCAGCGCCTGTCGTGGGAGATCCTCGACGCCTTTGCCGCCGCCGCGCGCGAGGCCGGGATACCGGCCAGCGAGGACTTCAACACCGGCGACAACGAGGGCGTCGGCTATTTCGAGGTCAATCAGAAGCGCGGCTGGCGCTGGAACGCGTCGAAGGCCTTTCTGCGCCCGGCGTCGCGGCGTCCGAATCTCGAGGTCTGGACGGGCATGCGCACGACCCGGGTGCTGTTCGAGGGCCGGCGCGCCGTCGGCATCGAGGTCGAGCCCGAATCGGGCGGCGCGCCGCGTGCGCTGCGCGCGACGCGCGAAGTCGTGCTCTGCGCCGGGGCCATCGGCACGCCGCAATTGCTGCAGCTCTCCGGGGTCGGCCCCGCGGCGCTGCTGCGTCCCCTGGGGCTGGACGTCGTGCACGAGCTGCCGGGTGTCGGGGAGAACCTGCAGGATCACCTGCAGATCCGCGCCGTCTTCGGTGTCGAGGGCGTCAAGACCTTGAACACGATCGTCGCGTCGCCGTGGGGCAAGGCGGGCATCGCGCTCGAGTACCTGCTGCGGCGCAGCGGGCCGATGAGCATGTCGCCGTCGCAGCTCGGTGCCTTCACGCGTTCGTCGCCCGAGCAGCGCTGGCCGAACCTCGAATTCCATGTCCAGCCGCTGTCGCTCGACGCCTTCGGCGAGCCACTGCATCGTCACAACGCCTTCACCGCCAGCGTGTGCAACCTCAACCCGGGTTCGCGCGGCCAGGTGCAGATCCGCTCGCCGCAGGCGCGCGACGCGCCGCTGATACGCCCGCGCTACCTTTCGACAGCCGAAGATCGCCTCGTCGCCGCCGAGTCGCTGCGTTGGGCGCGCCGGATCGCCGCGATGCCGGCGCTGGCGCGCTACCGGCCGCGCGAGATCAAGCCCGGGGTCGAATTCCAGTCCGACGCCGAACTGGCGCGTCTGGCCGGCGACATCGGAACCACGATCTTCCATCCGGTCGGCACCTGCCGCATGGGGCGCGACGGTGATCCGACGGCGGTCGTCGACCCGAGGTTGCGCGTGCGCGGGCTGACTGCGTTGCGTATTGCCGACGCCAGCGTGATGCCGACGATCACCAGCGGCAACACCAACGCCCCGACGCTGATGCTCGCAGAACGGGCCGCCGAGTGGATCGCGGCGGATCGCGCGGCGGGTTAGTCCGGATGGCGAGGGCTGTTCCGGTCGTTACATTCCGCCCACTCGTGGCGTGGACCCCAGCGGTCTGATCGCCCCACGGGGGCTCGAGGAGACGACAGACAGTACACGAACAGCATCGATCAGACCGGTCCCGCACAGACGGATCGGCTTTCAATGGCGCCGCTCAGTCGGCGCCTTTTTCTTGGGCTTTTCGATTCCCGTTGCTCGTCATGACCGGCTACGGCACCTCGGGCCAGGGCTCGTCCACGACGGGTCCGAACTGGAACGACAGCGCCTACGCCCACTGTGGCTACAACAGCTTCGACGTGACCAGCGACGCCGACTTCGGTGCCTGGGATGCCGCCAATCCCGGGGCCGGCACTTCCACACCGCCGACCTTCGGCCACACCTATGTCACCGACTTCGATCCGCCGTCGTCGCCGCGGCACGTCGCCGCCGCGTCTGATCGCGAGGGCGCCGGAAAAGGGCTCGAAAGGCCGGTCTCTTCGGCGCCGCCCACGGGCGCCGCAGTCCTAGCATCGGACGCCTGACCTGCCTGCCGAGCTGCCATGTCCGTCAATCCCGAACTGCGAACACTCGACATCGACATCCCGTCGCAGCCGCAGGCGCTGGTCCAGCTGTCGCTGCTGCTGGCCGACGAGGACATCAACCTGCAGGCGGCGTCGGAGCTCATCGAATCCGACATGGCGCTGGCGTCGGCGGTGATGAAGGCCGTCAACTCCTCGCTCTACGGCCTCAAGGGCCGCGTCCAGAGCGTGCACCAGGCCATCACCTACCTGGGGATGCGCGAGGTCGCGGCGATCACGTTCGAGATGGGTCTGCGGGCGGCATTTCCGCCGGCGCCCGAGCTCGACCCCTTGTGGCAGCGCGCCGCGCAGCGCGGCCTGCTGATGGGACGACTGGCCTCGCGGCTGTCGCTGGACGCCTGGGCCGCGCATTCGGCCGGGCTGTTCGAGGAATGCGGCAAGGCGGTGCTGTTCCGCCATGCGCCGGACCACTACCGCGCGATGTTGCGCGCGGGCACCAACGACAGCGAACTGCTGACGCTCGAGCATGCCGGCTTCGGCGTCAGCCACGACGCGCTCGGCGCCGCGCTGTGCGAGAGCTGGGGCCTGGGCGCCGCCGCGGTCGCCAGCGTGCGCCACCATGTCGCCGCGCAGGCCACGCTGGCGTTGCCCGAGGCGCAATGGCGGCGACCGATCACCGCGCTGTCGGTGCTCGCCCATGTCCTGATGAACGATCCCGACGCGCTCGACGACACCGCGCAGGCGGTGGCGCCGCAGGCCGATCTCGATCTCGTGCTCATGTTGCGCGCGGCGCGTCAGACCCAGGAACAGATCGAGAACGCGCTGGCCAACGGCCGCGCCTGACGCGCGCTCGGTATCAGGGCGCCGAGGCCGGATGCGGCGTCGGCATGACGACGCCCGGCGAGAGCGGAATCTCGTCGCTGACGAGGACGCCGGTCACGTAGTAGCGCGTGTCGCCGAAGCAGCTGCCGGGCAGGCCGACCTTCTGTTCGTAGTGCAGGCTCACGCGCTTGCCCATGGCCTGCGTCACCTGATGCGCGATGGCCTCGTCGGTGATCGTGAAGTCGAATTTCTCGGGTGTCGTGCCGGGCACCGAGACCAGGGCGAGTTCACCTTCCCAGGTCTTGCAGACCCAGCCCTTCTTCGAGAGCTTCTGGACCCAGCCGGCGCGCTCGCCGCTGGCATAACTCCAGCTCAGCGCGGCCCAGAGATAGCCCGCCAGCAGGAGCGTGAGCACGAGGATCGGCAGGACGACGCGTTTGAACATGACGGGATGAACGAGGAGGGACGCGGCGCATTATCGGTGCCGCTTCCGGGCTGCGGCGCGCGCGCCGTTCAGGCCGGGCGACGCCCGAACATGTTCCAGCCTTCCATCGTCATCACCGTCGTGCCGTCCTGGTTGCGCAGGTCCCAGCGCATCTTCGTCAGGCCGACCTGGGGCCGGCTGGCCATCGGCCTGGCCTCGAGGACTTCGAGGTGGATGGCCAGCGTATCGCCGGGGAAGACCGGCCGGTGCCAGCGCAGGCTGTCGATGCCCGGCGAGCCCAGGCTGGCCGACTCGAGCAGGTATTCGTCGCACATCAGACGCATCGCCATCGCGCAGGTGTGCCAGCCGCTCGCGCACAGGGCGCCGAAGATCGATCCGCGCGCGGCTTCGTCGTCGAGGTGGAAGGGCTGCGGGTCGAACTGGCTTGCGAATTCGATCACCGCCTCGCGGCTGACGGGCATGGCGCCGAAATCGAGACGATGGCCGACGGGAAAGTCTTCCCAGTAAAAGCGTATCGGGCGTCGCGCAGTCGTATTCATCGTGCGCAAGCATAGCCGGCGCCACAATCGGCCGCTTCCCCGGCTGCGAAAGATCGTCCCATGCTGCTCCTCATCCTCGGCCTGCTGATCTTCCTCGGTGCCCATTCGACACGCATCGTCGCCGAGCCCTGGCGCCGCGCGACGATCGCGCGCATCGGCGAGTCGCGCTGGAAGCTCGCGTACACCGCGGTGTCGCTCGTCGGCCTGGCGTTGATCGTCTGGGGCTACGGCCAGGCGCGCAGTGCGCCGGTGCTGTTGTGGATCGCGCCGGTGTGGGCGCGGCATCTGGCGGCGCTGCTGACGCTGGCGGCCTTCGTGCTGCTGGCATCGGCCTACGTGCCGGGCAATGCGATCAAGGCCCGGCTGCACCATCCGATGATGATCGGCGTCTTGATCTGGGCGCTGGCGCACCTGATGGCCAACGGCCGGCTGGCGGCCGAGTTGCTGTTCGCGTCGTTCGGACTGTGGGCGCTGCTCGGCTGGCGCGCGGCGCGAGGTCGCGACGCCGCCGAAGCGCGGGTCTACGCCCCGGGCAAGCCGGGTGCGACCGTGGCCGCGGTGGTCGTCGGCGTCACGGCCTGGGCCGCTTTCGCCTTCTGGGCCCATGGCTGGCTGATCGGCGTGCGCCCGTTCGGCTGAACGTCCTTTCGGGGGGGCCCGGCCGGGGGCCCTCGCGCAGCCCACCGCCGGGCGATGGCGCGCCGCTGCGCCGATGCCGACGATGACGGCTCCTGAACCGGGAGCCATCCATGTCCTACCTCACTGCCCTGTGGAGGCGCATCTCCAG
Organism: Burkholderiales bacterium; assembly: GCA_028868825.1. Taxonomy (GTDB): domain Bacteria; phylum Pseudomonadota; class Gammaproteobacteria; order Burkholderiales; family Burkholderiaceae_C; genus Rubrivivax. The sequence continues at coordinate 15,545 of JAGWTU010000033.1, forward strand.
GCGAGCCGCCGCCAAGAAACTGCCCGCGCCGACCGCCGCGGCGGCGGCCGATGACGACGATCTGCCGGCCGGTTGCGGCTGGTTCGAATCGAGCCACGATCTGCGCCAGGGTCTGCGCGTGGTCGAGACCGGCGAAGACCTCGCATGGGCGGCCTGAAGTGGAACCCCCAAGCTCACTTCGTTCGCTGCCCCCCGAGGGGGCGCTCAGTGCCTTCGGAGCGGCCGGGCGGCACTGAGAGCGGCGCGCCGGTGGTAATCTGCGGCGCTGGTCATGAGCCGCGGGGACTGCGATGAAGGCGATCTGGAAGGGCAAGGTCGTTGCCGAGAGCGACGATACGGTGGTGGTCGAAGGCAATCATTACTTCCCCGCCGCGGCCGTGAGGACCGACTACCTGCTGCCCAGCAACACGAAGACGATGTGTTCTTGGAAGGGGCAGGCGAGCTATCACACGCTGTTCATCGATGGCGACGCGAATCCGGACGCTGTCTGGTACTACCCGGAACCGAAGGAGGCCGCGGCCCAGATCCGGGGACGAATGGCGTTCTGGAAGGGTGTCCAGGTCGTCGAGTGAAGGCGGGTGACCGAGAGGCGCGGCTCGGGGCGGCGATGCGCCGCTGGCGGCCGGGCTCCCTATCATCCCGGGGCCGCTGCCCCGCCCGGTACTGAAGGCCGCCCATGCTCGACTGGTTCTCCCGCCTGATGCGCCGACCCGACGCGGCACCCGTGCCGCCGGCCGGCGCTGCCGCGACCGCGACCGCCGTCGCGCCGATGCAGGCGCCGGCGTTCGGTCAGCGCAAGCCGCTGGTCGGGCGCTCGGGGCGGGTGGAGGCCTTCGAATTGCGCCTGCCGGGGGCCATCGAGCAGCGCCTGGGCGATCAAGCCGCCGGTGCCGCCGCGGCCGCGCATTACGCAGCCTTGCTGGCCGCCGCCGCGGGCGTGCAAACCGCTCGCCAGGCCTTGGCGCAGGTGCCGGCGCCTTTGCTCGACCGGCCCGGCGTCATCGCCCAGGTGGCCAAGGGCGTGCTGCTGTTGCCGGTCGGTGGCATGCCCACGGCCGCGTCGCTCCAGGCCTTGCGTGCGCGTGGCGCCCGTCTGGGCGTCCCGGACGGGCCCCCCGACCGCGCGCCGGGTGCCGAATTCGTGCTCCTGCGGGCGGCTGCCGGCGGCGTCGATACCCTGCTGCTGTCGGCGCAACGCTGGGCCGAGGCGCGGCCGGGGCTGCCGCTGGTGGCGCTGGGGCTGGAGAACATCGACGATGTCGAGCGCGCCCTGGCCAGCGGCATCGCCTACGCCGGCGGGCGCTTCAACGCGGCCGACATCGCGGCACCGACGCGACCGCTGCAGGCCGGGGCGGTGCGCATCTGCGGGCTGCTCAACGATCTGGCGCTGGATCGCGACACGACGGTGGTGGCCGAAGCGGTGCGCGGCGACGTGGCGCTTTCGTATCGGTTGCTGCGCTATGCCAACAGCCCGGCGATCGGGCTCTCGCGCGGCGTCGAGACGGTCGAGAACGCGGTGACGGTGCTGGGTCGGGCCGAACTCGGGCGCTGGCTGTCGGTGATGCTGCTGTCGGCGGCCTCCGGTCGCCAGGCCTCGGCGGCGTTGCAGGAAGAGGCGCTGGCGCGTGGCCGGTTGCTCGAGTTGCTGGCTCGCGCGCGCGGCGTCGAGCAGGCGGACCGCCTGTTCACCGTCGGCCTGCTGTCGCGCCTGCACCTGCTGCTGCGGATCCCGTTGCGCTCGGCGCTCGAGCCGCTGCGCCTGTCCGACGAGGCGCGCCGGGCCCTGCTCGATCGCGCCGGCCCCTGGGCCGATTACCTGGCGCTGGCCGACGAGCTCGAAGGCGACGACGAGGATCGCTTCGGCGCTTTGTGCCTACCCTTCGGTGGCATCGACACCGTGCTGGCGCTGGCCGAACAGGCCTGGGGCTGGGCGGCCGGGGTCACGCAGCAGGCGGCATCGCCATCCATCTAGGTCGCGCTCGATGACCAAGCGAAAAGGCCCGCTTGCGCGGGCCTGCTTGCCGGTGATGGTCGCGTCGCTTCAGGTGGCGCGACGACGACGCACGAAAGCGCCGCCGATGAGGGCTGCGGCCACCAGGGCCAGCGAGCCCGGCTCGGGAACCTGATTGGAGGTCGTGCCGCCGCTCGTGCTGCCGCAACCCGCGGCGCCCTTGACGCACTGGATGTTGAACAGGAAAGAAACGTCGTCGTACGCATTCGACGGCCCGCCGAGCCAGTCGTTGAAACCGAAGTAGGTGTAGTTGCCGGCGCCGATCGTGCTGCCGGTACCGTTGCCGGAAACCAGCCCGCCCGCACCGACGTTGAAGGCGGTCGAATACGCCATCGCGTTGTAGCCGCTGGCCGTTTGGCCGCCGGTCGGGCTGAAACTGGTCTGGCCGTTGAGGGTTGCCGCCTCATCGGACCAGACGTAGTACTGGGAGCTGTTCTGCGTGATCGGCGCGCCGCCCGTGGGCCCATAGCCACTGAGGTTCGTCATGTTGGCCGACTCGACGAAATAGAACGTCTGGCCCTGGGTGACGCTGATGCTGAGGAGCTTGGAGCCGAAAGAGGCCGTCTTGTTGGTCAGCGTGCTCATCGTCAGACCGCTGGAGCCCGGCGTCGTCGTGTTCGGCGACGACCCGGTATAGATGCCCATGCTGTCGACAAAGCCGGTGGAATTGCTGGTCAGGAAGTAGGCGTTGAGCGTGCCGGTGGCGGTGGCGGTGAATTTCGCGACATAGGTCGTCGACTGGCCCGTGCCCGAGAACGGATTCACGAAGGTCGTGGCCGCCTGGGCGACGCCGGCAGTGGCCAGGCCCAGGATCGCGGTGGCGAGCAGGCGTTGTGCGGTGGTCTTCATCATGGGGCCTTTGCGATTCTGGACATGGAGTTGCAACTCATGAAGCAAACTTTGGGCTAGGTACAATTTATCCTTAAAAATCAAGTATTTAGCTTATCAACAGAAACTTTGGTAACGGTAATTGTAAGAAAACCCGACTCTTGCATGGGTCTTGATGCCCCCCGTCGCGCTGGGCGCATGCCCTGGGCGGTGGCTGGGAAATGGCGCCTCTGCGGTGGCCTTGCGACGCGCTGCCCGAGGTGACGGGGCGTCGCCGGAAAAGAAATGGGCCCGCGCTTGCGGGCCCATCGTGTCGGCGGCGACCGCTCAGACGGCGCGACGGCGACTCGCGTAAGCGGCACCCAGGAGGCCCAGGGCCGCGAGGGCCAGCGAGCCGGGTTCGGGTACCTGGTTGGAGGTCGTGCCGCCGCTCGTGCTGCCGCAACCCGCGGCGCCCTTGACGCATTGAATGTTGAAGAGGAAGGCGACGTCGTCGTAGGCATTGGACGGCCCGCCCGCCCAGTCGTTGAAGCCGAGGTAGGTGTAATTGCCGGCGGCGATGGTGCTGCCGGTGCCGTTGCCGGAGACCAGGCCGCCCGCGCCGACGTTGTACGAAGTCGAGTAGGCCATCGCGTTGTAGCCGCTGGCGGTCGTGCCGCCGTTGGGGCCGAAACTCGCCTGTCCGAGGCTGTTGGTGGCCTCGTCGGACCACACGTAGTACGGCGTGCTGTTGGCGGTGTACGAGGTGCCGCCGCTGGGCGTGACGCCGGTCACGCTGGTCATGTTGGCCAGCTCGACGAAATAGAACGTCTGACCCTGCGTCACGTTGAGGCTCAGCATCTGCGAGCCGAAGGACGCCGTCTTGTTGGTGAGCGTGCTCATCGTCAGGCTGCTGGAGCCGGGCGTCGTCGTGTTCGGCGTCGACCCGGTGTAGATGCCCATGCTGTCGGTGAAGCCGGTGGAATTGCTGCTGATGAAGTAGGCGTTCAGCGTGCCGGTGGCCGTGGCGGTGAACTTGGCGACATAGGTCGTCGACTGGCCCGTGCCCGAGAACGGATTGACGAAGGTCGTGGCGGCATGCGACGCGCTGGCCGATGCCAGGCCCAGGACCGCGGTCGCGAGCAGGCGCTGCTTGGTGAACATCTTCATGTTGAGTGGGCCTTTGCCAGGGGGGTTGCTAAGTCGTAACTGCGCAAGCAAACATTGGGCCACTTGGCATTCTTCGCGTAAAAACAATGAGTTGTACAAATTTCAAAACCTATGAAGCGGTCCTTTTGTAATAAAACCCGACTCATCCCATGGTCTTGGTTACAGACCCGGAAAATCATCGCATCGGGTTTCGGATCGAATGCGCGGGCGGCGCCTGCGATGCTAGTGATGCCGCGCCGACGGTGACCGACGCGTTGCGAGAAGGCGTTCACGATCGCCCACGACATCGACGCGGGAATGACGCGCAACGGGTTTAGTCTCGGCGACTTTGAGATGCGGCAGTCCGAGATGATCCCCGTTCGAATCCGGCCCATGCGCCCGAGTAGGCCTCTGGCGAAGGCGGTAGCCATTGCCTGTCTGGTGCTGGCCGGCGGGGTTGCCGGATCGGCGAGCGCGGGCGTCGTCGAGGCCTCGCGCCTGTACGAGGACGCCGCCCGCAGCTACGCGCAGCACGACTACGACGGCGCCATCGCCCAGCTCAAGAATTCGCTGCTCCAGAACAAGAACCAGGGTGCCGCGAACCTGCTGCTGGGCAAGGCCTACCTCGCCAAGCAGGATCCGAATGCGGCCCTCACGGCCCTGCTCGAGGCCCAGCGCCAGGGCGTCAGCCGCAGCGAACTCGCGCTGCCGCTGGCACGCACCTATATCGACGTCAACCAGCCGGCGCTGGCCATCGAAGCCGTCACCGGCAGCGACATCAGTCCGTCGATCCGCGTCGAAGCGCTGCTGCTGCGCGGCGAGGCCTACACGCGGCTCAACGAGCCGAGGCCGGCCGCCGAAGCCTTCGATGCCGCGCGCGCGATCGACCCCAATTCGATCCTGATCGCGCTCGAGGAAGCGCCGCTGCTGCTGCGCACCGGGCAGATCGCGCGCGCGCGCCAGGCGGCGGCGCGTGCCGTCACCGTCGCGCCCAACGACTACCAGGTCTGGAACATGAACGCCGCCGTGCTGCGCGAAGCCGGGGACGCGAATGCCAGCCTGGCCGCCTTCACGCGGGCGATCAGCCTGAGCCCGCCCGACAACCGCGATGCACGCATCGGACGCGCGAGTCTGCTGCTCGATCTCGGTGACGCGGCCAACGCCGCCAAGGACGTGACCGAACTGGTCCGCATCGCGCCGAAGGACGTGCGCGTGATGGCCTTGCAGGGCATGCTGGCGCGCATGCAGGGCGACACGGCGACGGCGACGACGGCCTTCGGCAAGGTCGCGACGATCCTGGAACCGGCCCCCGCCGCCTGGCTCGCCACGCACGACAAGTTCGCCATCATCCAGGCCCGCGCCCAGCAGGGCCTGGGGCGCCCGCAGAAGGCGCTGGCCGTCATCGACGGGCTGCTGTCGGCGCAACCGCACAACGTGAGTGCACGCAAGCTGCAGGCCGAGCTCTATCTGGACATGCACCAGTACGCGAAGGCCGAACCGGCGATCGCCGCGCTGCAGGATGCGGACCCCGGCGATCCGCGGCTGCTCTACCAGCGCGGCCAGGTCTATCTCGGCATGGGCCGCTACGGCCAGGCGGTGACGACGCTGCAGGCGACGTTGGCCAAGATGGACTCGCCGGCGGTGCGGCGTTCGCTCGGCCTGGCGCAGATGCGGGCCGGTTTCGAGGACGCCGCGGTCGCGAACCTGCAGAAGGCCTTCACCGCGACCCACGACATCGAAGCCGGCGGCGCGCTCGCGGTCTACCTGATCCGGCATGGCCAGAACGCGCGCGCACTGGCCATCGGCGACGCGCTGGTCAAGCTGAATCCGCGCGACCCCTGGGCGATCAACCTCAGCGGCGAGATCAAGGGCCAGTGCGGCGACCGCAAGGGCGCGCGCGTCGCCTTCAACCAGGCGCTGGCCATCGAACCGACGATGGGACCCGCGCTGGTCAATCTGGCGCGGCTCGACGTGCTCGAGGGGCATGCCGACCAGGCGCGCACGCGGCTCGAGGGGATGATCGCCAAGGGCGATGACCCGCGCGCGATCTACGAACTCGGCCTGATCGAAAAGCAGGGCGGCCAGCTGGAAAACGCGCTCAAGCAGTTCCAGCGCGCGACCGAGGTCAGCGGCGGCCAGCGCGAGCCGACCGAGGCGATGATCGGCCTGCTGATGGAAATGCATCGCAGCGACGAGGCCGTGGTCGCCGCGCGCCAGTATTCCGAACGCTTCCCCAACGACATCGGCCTGCGTCTTTCGCTGGCCCGCGCGCTGACGGCCAAGGGCGATCTCGCGGGCGCGCGGCGCGAGCTGACCGACGCGACCAAGCTCGCCGATTTCGACCCCGACACCCAGGTGCGCATCGGTTATCTGCAGCTCGATGCGGGCAATCCGAGCGGCGCCGCCTACAACGCGGTCAAGGCCCTGCAGGGTCGAGCGGACGACATCCAGGCGCTGGGCCTGGGCGTTTCCGCGGCGCTCGTCGGCAAGGACGCCGCGACGGCCGACAAGTACTACCAGGTCCTGGCCTCGCGCTATCCGGACAAGAAGGAGACCCTGTTGTCCGCCGCGGCGATCGCCCTGTCGCGCCATCAGCCGGGCCAGGCGGTTTCGATCTTCGCGCGCGCGCTGGCGCTGCATCCTTCGACGGATGTCGAACTGCAGCTGGGCCGGGCGCAGGTGCTGGCGGGCCAGCCCGATGCGGCGGCGCGGGCCCACACGGAATGGTTGAAGAAATCGCCGCAGGATCTGGTGATCCGCGCGGCGCTGGCCGAGGCGCAATACCAGGCCGGCGACCTCGCCGGTGCGAAGCGCAACTACCTCGCCGTGTTGGCGCGCGAGCCGGGCAATGCGCAGCAGCAGAACAATCTGGCGAATCTGCTGCTGGCGATGGGCGACTTCGCAGGCGCGCGCGCGGCGGCCGAGGCGGCGCTGAAGGCCGAGAGCAAGAACTCGAACTACATGGACACGATGGGCTGGATCCAGGCGGAGTCGGGCCAGGCCGAGGCGGGCCTGCCCTACCTGCGCGAGGCGCGCCTGCGCAGCCCCGACAACCCGGAGATCCGCATCCATCTGGCGCTCGTCCTGAGCAAGCTCGGGCATCTCGACGAGGCCCGCGATGAACTCGGCGCGGCGCTGCGGATCTCGCCCAACCTCGTGCAGGTCCCGGTCGTGGCGCAGCTGAAGTCGCGCCTCATCCACTAGCGTTCACTGACAGTCCCCGACCCCGCAGCCGCCATTGCCGCGCGGGATCGCGCACACTGACGCCCCCGACGCACCGATGGGAACCGGCAATGCATTTCCGCTCCTGCTTGATGGGCCTGCTTGGGGCCCTGCTTGTGGCGCTGCCCTGGGCCGCGCCGGCCAAGGGCCTGCCATCGACCAATGTGGCCTGGCAAAGCGCCGCCAGCGATGCCGACATCGACCGCGCCTTCGCGCAGGCGCGCACCGAGCACAAGCCGGTGCTGCTGTACTGGGGCGCGACCTGGTGCCCGCCCTGCAACCAGCTCAAGGCGACGCTGTTCAATCGGCAGGATTTCGCGCTGCTGGCGCGCTCTTTCGTGCCCGTCTTCGTCGACGGTGACCTGCCGGGGGCGCAGAAGCTGGGCCAGCGCTTCAAGGTCAGCGGCTACCCGACGACGGTCCTGTTCAACGACAGTCGGGCCGAGATCACGCGGCTGCCGGGCGAGGTCGACGCACCGCAGGCCCTCGAGCTGCTGAAGGCCGGGCTGGCCGGCGGGCGTCCGGTGCGCGCCGTGCTCGACGATGCACTTGCCGGCAAGTCGCTGGGCGCGGACGAATGGCGTTCGCTGGCCTATTACAGCTGGGATACCGACGACGGCCAGCTCAGCGCACCGTCCGAACTCGCCTCGACGCTGGTGAAGCTGGCGGTGGCCTGTCCGGCGGCCGAATCCGAGACCCGCGACCGGCTCTGGCTCAAGGCCATCGCGGCCAGCGACGACGGCCAAGGCGTCAAGGTCGATGCCGCGTTGCGCGAGCGCATGCTGGCCGTGCTCGGCGATCCGGCGCGGTCGCGCTCGCTGATGGACGTGCTGACGAACTCGCCGACCGAGATCGCGCATGCGCTGATCGAGGGCGACGCCGCGCACGAGGCCGCCATCGTCGCCCGCTACGACGCCGCCTTGCAGCGCCTGCAAGCCGACGCGACGCTCTCGCGCGCCGACCGCCTGGGCGCGCTCACGGCCCGCATCGAGCTCGCGCGACTCGATCAAGCGAAGGACGCGGTCGAGGTGAAGCTGCCGGCACCGCTGCTCGCGGCCTTGCGCACGCAGGTCGCGCGCGACGACGCCGAGATCAGCGACGGCTACGAGCGCCAAGCGGTGATCACCGAGGCCGCCTACGCGCTCGGCCGCGCCGGACTCTGGAAGGACAGCGATGCGCTGCTGAAATCCAATCTCGCGCGCAGCCATTCGCCGTATTACCTGATGAGCCAGCTCGGCGGCAACGCGCGCAAGCGCGGGCACAAGGACGAGGCGTTGTCCTGGTATGCCCAGGCCTACGCGAAGAGCGTCGGCGCGGCGACCCGGCTGCAATGGGGTTCGAGCTATCTGGCGGCGCTCGTCGACCTCGCGCCGCAGGACGGCGCCCGCATCGAGAAGACGGCCGCGCAGCTGCTTGCCGACGCGGCGACCGACAGCGGCTCGTTCGAAGGCCGCAGCGCGCGCGCGCTCAAGCGCGCGGCGGCCAAGCTCGCGTCGTGGAACGCCGGCGGCCGGCATGCCCAGGCGCTGCGTCGCTTGCAGGCGCGGCTCGACGGCGTCTGCGCGAAGGCCGATCCGGCGCAGCGCGACGACTGCCGCTCGCTGCTCAAGCCCAACGCCGGTTGACGACGGGCGGCCTTCCCTTCGAGGTCGGTTAGATTCGCGGCTCATCCCAGGAGCCTCCATGCCACGTCCCGTCCTCGAAGAATCGCGCATCCACCCCGCGCTGCGCGAGTCCGTCGCGGGGCTGCATGCGAGCACGCTGCGCGAGGTCCAGGAGGCGGTGGCCGGCAATCCCGTCGTCGTCGTCGGCATGGCGATGAATCCGTATTGCCGCCGCGCACGGCGCGCGCTCGAGGGCGCCGGCATCGCGCATCGCTACCTCGAGTACGGCAGCTACTTCTCGCAATGGCGCCGCCGCGGTGCGATCAAGATGTGGTCGGGCTGGCCGACGCTGCCGATGGTCTTCGTCAAGGGCATGCTGGTCGGTGGTTGCGACGACCTGCGCCGGCTGATCGCCAGCGGCGAGCTCCAGCGCCTGCTGGCCTGAGCAACAGCCCGCCCCTCCCGTGCCGCCAGCGGTGACGCGAAATCCGCAGCCGGCCGCCGCGCGCATGGCCGGCCGCGTGGGCCGGCCGAGAATCGGCGCCATGAGACTGCTGCGACCGATGATCGCCCACTGCCTGGCCCTCGCCTTCACTTTGGTATCCGGCCTGGCGACGGCGGCCGACGAGCGCGCCGGCCTGAGCGCCTGCCGCCTCGACGGCGTCGAGCACGAGGCCTGGTGCGGCAGCCTGAAGCGGCCGCTCGATCCGGCGGCGCCGAACGGCACGTCCATCGAGATCCGTTACGCCGTCCTGCCGGCGCTGGCGCGCAACCGCAAACCCGATGCGGTCTTCGTCTTCGCGGGCGGCCCGGGGCAGAGCGCGATCGAGCTCGCGGGTCCGCTGGAGCGCTTGCTGGCCCGCTTGTCGAACCGGCGCGACATCGTCCTCGTCGACCAGCGCGGCACCGGCCGCAGCGCTCCGCTGACCTGCGACGAGGACACACCGACCGAGCCGCTGGCGGCTACGCTCGACGACCGGCGCCAGATCGAGCGGCTGCGTGCCTGCCGGCAGCGGCTGCAGCGCCTGCCCTGGGGCCGGCTCGACCTCTATCCGACCTGGATCGCCGTCCAGGACGTGGACGCCGTGCGGCAGCGGCTCGGGCTCGCGCGAATCGACCTCGTCGGTGCCTCCTACGGCACGCGGGCCGCGCTCGAGTACCTGCGCCAGTTCCCGCAGGCCGTGCGCCGCGTCGTCATCGACGGCGTCGCGCCGGCCGACATCGCGCTGCCGGCCTCGTTCTCGACCGACAACCAGGCCGCGCTGGACGCGCTGCTCGCCGCCTGTGACGCCGACACCGATTGCCGGCGCCGCCACCCGAACCTGCACGCCGACTGGGAGGCGCTACTCGCGCATCTGCCGCGCACGGTGGAGGTCGCGCAGCCGGTCAGCGGCGTGCTCGAACGCCTGACGATCACGCGCGAGATGCTGCTCGGTCTGGCGCGATCGCCGCTGTATGTGCCGGCGCTCGCGGCGGCGCTGCCGGCGGCGATCGAGGCCGCCGCCCAGGGCCGCTTCGACGCGCTCGTCGCCCTGGGCACCGCGCTCGGCGGCAACAGCGACGCCAAGCTCTACGCCGGCATGCATTACGCGGTCGTCTGCGCCGAGGACCTGCCGCGGCTGCCCTTGTCGAAGGACCGCCCCGGCGTCGATTTCGACGAGGTCTTCGCGCGCCAGTATCGCGAGGTCTGCGCCGATTGGCCGCAGGCGCGGATTCCGGCCGCGTTCTACGACATCCCTCCGACGCGCTCGCCGGTGCTGCTGCTGTCGGGCGGCGCCGATCCGGTGACGCCGCCGCGCCATGCCGAGCGCGTCGCGCGGTCGCTGGGCCCGCTGGCGCGCTCGGTCGTCGTCGCCCAGGCGGGCCATGGCGTGATGTCGTTGCCCTGCATGCGCGACGTCGTGTTTCATTTCATCGACGCCGAGGAAGACGCGGCGGCGCTGCGCGTCGACGCCGGCTGTGCACGCGGCCTGCCGCGCCCGCACGCCGCGGTGCCGGTCGGATCGGCGGCGTGGCCATGATCGAGGTGCGCGACCTGCACAAGCGCTTCGGCAGCGGCCGCGGTGCCAAGGCGCGCGAGGTCGTCGCGCTGGCCGGCGTCTCGTTCAGCGCCGGCGATGCCTGCATCACCGGACTGCTGGGGCCGAACGGTGCCGGCAAGACGACGACGCTGCGCATCGCCGCGGCCCTGATCCGGCCCGACGCCGGCACGGTGCATGTCGACGGCATCGACGTCGGCGCGCGGCCCGGCGCGGCGCTGGCGCGCATGGGCGTGCTCAGCGACGCGCGCGGCCTCTATCCGCGGCTCACGGCGCGCGAGAACATCGTCTATTACGGCCGCCTGCAGGGCATGAGCGCCGCGGCGGCCTCGGCCCGTGCCGACGCCGTGGCCTCGATGCTCGAGATGCAGGGCCTGCTCGACCGCCGCACCGACGGCTTCAGCCAGGGGGAGAAGATGAAGACCGCGCTGGCCCGCGCGCTCGTCCACGACCCGGCCAACATCGTCCTCGACGAGCCGACCAACGGGCTCGACGTGCTGGCGACGCGATCGCTGCGCGAGACGCTGCGCCGGCTGCGCGACGACGAGGGCAAATGCATCGTCTTCTCGACCCACATCATGCAGGAGGTCGAGCGGCTGTGCGATCGCGTCGTCGTCGTCTCGCATGGCCGCACCGTCGCCGACGGCACGCTCGCAGAGCTGCGCGCGGCGACCGGCCAGGACGACTTCGAGGAGACCTTCGTGCAACTGGCTTTCGCGAGCGAACTGCGCGGGGAGTCAAAGTGATCGCGATGCTGCTGCGCCGCTCTTGGATCGTCTACCTCAAGGAGCTGGCCGATGCGCTGCGCGATCGGCGCACGCTGGCGATCGTGCTCTTGAGCTCGGTGGCGATCGGGCCGCTGGTGCTGATGCTGGTCTCGACGCTGGCCGCCGGAAACGAGAAGCGTGCCGAGGCCCGCGTCGTCCTCGCCGACGGCATCGAACGCGCGCCGACGCTGCGCAATTACATCGAACGCCAGACCTACACCGTCCGCCCGCCACCGGCAGGCTACGAGCAGCAGCTGCGCGAGGGCTCGCTCGGCGATCCGGTACTCGTCGTGCCGCCGAACTTCGAGGCCGACCTCGTCGGCGCCAAGGCGCCGCGGCTGCGCCTCGTCAGTGCCAGCGGCAATCGACGCGCCCAGGGGGGCCTCGGCGCCGTCGAGGGGCTGCTCAGCGGCTTCAACCGCGAACAGGCAACGCTGAGGCTGGCGCTGCGCGGCGTCGCGCCGGCACTCGTCGAGGCGGTGCGGGTCGAGAACTTCGACCTGGCCGACCCGGCCGCGCGGGCCGCGCAGCTCGCGACGATGGTGCCGTTCTTCGTGCTGATGGCGGTGCTCTATGGCGCCACCGGTGCGGCGCTCGACACGACCGCGGGCGAGCGCGAACGCGGTTCGCTCGAGCCGCTGCTGATGAATCCGGTGCCGCGGCTGGCGCTGGCGCTGGGCAAATGGGGCGCGGTCGCCAGCGTCGCGATGCTGATCGCGCTGCTTTCGTGCCTGAGTTTCCTGCCGGGCCAATGGCTGCTGCGCAGCGAGACGCTGGCGGCGATGTTCCGCTACGGCGCGGCCGATGCGGCGGTCTTCGTCGTGCTGCTGACGCCGCTGGCGGGCATGCTGGCCGCGTTGCTGATGGCCATCGCGATCCGCTGCAAGTCCGCCAAGGAAGCGCAGGCGAATGTCGCGGTCGTGCTGCTGGCCTTCTCGATGCTGCCGATGGTGTCGCTGATGGACCCGGAGGGCGACAAGCCCTGGCATTACTGGGTTCCGGGGCTGGCGCAGACGACCCTGATGGGTCGCGTCGTGAAGGGCGAGGCGCTGAGTTGGGTCGCGGTGCTGCCGTCGTTCGTCACCGGGACCGTCGTCGTCGTCCTCGCGCTGGCCTACGTGGTGCGCACGCTGCGCCAGGCGGCTTTGAAGTAGGCCGTGCTCAGGACCAGGAACGCGAATCGAGGGCGCGCCGGACCTCGCGCTGCCAGGGCAGCTCGTGCAGCAGGTGGTTGAGGAAACAGGCGGCTTCGTGCGCCGTCAGCACTTCCCCGCCCTCGCCGATCAGGCGCAGATTGGTGACGACCGACATCGGGTCGGCGATGGCGACCACGCCACGGGTCAGCTCGACCCAGTCCCAGGCCATGCCGGCGGCACCCAGGTCGCCCTGCGCGGCCCAGACCGTCTGGCCGGTCGCGCTGCCGGGTACGTCGTCGTAACGTGCGATGAGCGTGCTCAGATGCTCGAAGCGCGCCGGCGTCGGCTCGCGAGCCTGCCACAATAGGGGTGGCCACGCGCGTAGCGACCAGGCGGTGGCAGGGAGCTGACGATGATTCGAAATACTGTTCGCGTTGTGCTGCATGGCCAAATGGTTGGTCAGCAGGGCAAAATCGGAAAGCTGTAAACCCTGTCAGGGCTCCCGGCTCCAGGGTCGGGCGGGCAAGGAGAGAGATGCTCCCGGGTGCATACACGAACGTCCTTCAGGCTCGCAGTCGCGACGAGCTTCGAGATGAAATCGTTCGCTTTACTCGAGGCCTCGGATTCAATACGGTCACAGCCATTACGATGGTTGAGCATGGACTCGGGCGCAACGAGGTCTACATCGTCGACAACACGCCCGTGGCCTATGCCGAGGCCCATCTGGATGAGGAAACCAGCCGGCGGGACCCGATCCTGCGCCATTGCCGTCGCCAGTCGATGCCCATCATCTGGGACCAATCGACCTATGTCGAGCGCGGCGCCGGCGACCTCTGGGAGCATCAGGCCCGATTCGGCTATCGCACGGGCATCGCCATGGCCTTGCATTTGCCCGAGGGCAAGCATTTCGTGCTGGGTGTGGATCGCGATCAGGCCCTGCCTGGCAACAGCGGCGAATTGCAGCGGCTGGTCGCGGACCTGCAATTGTTCGCGGTGCACGCGCAGGACGCGGCCATGCGCTTATTGCTGCCGCTCGCGCATCGGCCCGAGCGGCCTGCATTGACGCCGCGCGAGCTGGAATCATTGCGCTGGACGATGGAAGGGAAGACGGCATGGGAGGTCGGCGCACTGCTGGGCATCAGCGAGCGGACGGCCGTGATGCACGTCAACAATGCGATGCACAAACTGGGCTGCATCAGCAAGCATCAGGCGGTCCTCAAGGCGCTGCGCCTGGGTCTGATCGACTAGCTCGGCTCGGTCTGCCGGGTGCGACGTAACCTGTAAGAGCTGACAGTTCCGTCGATGATTGCCCGCTGCTTCAATGCACTCAATTCGTGTGTTTTTGCACGAACTCACTTGCCGGAGCCGCTCCATGAAGACCTTCCTGAACATCGTTTGCCGCAAGCCCGTCGCCCCGAGTTTGAAGGCACCTCTGGTGCTGCAGCCCAGCGATCTGAAGAAGGTCAGCGGTGGTCTGCCGCGCGCCGGCGGACTCACGACCAACGGCGTGACCGCCCCGCCGGCAGGGACGAGCAGCACCTGATTCGCGATTTTCCCGGGCGGCCATCGGTCGCCCTTTCGCCTGCCCGGGCCGCTGATGCGGCCCGCCGTCGTTGGTGGTAACCGGCACGCGCCCGCTCTTCCGGCCCGAGGCCGTCGAGGCTCAGCGGCAGCAATGGCTCGGCCGCGTCCAGCTCGCGCGGCCGCTGGCCCTGGGTTGGATCACCGCGGGCGTCGTCTGCACGGCGATCGCCATCGGCGCGTTTCTGTCACTGGCGCATTACACGCGCAAGGCCACGGTCAGCGGCGTGCTGGCGCCCGACCGGGGACTGATCAGGCTCGTGCCGGCGGATGCCGGTACCGTGGTCGAGCGCCGCGTCGCCGTGGGCCAGAACGTGCAGGCCGGCCAGACCTTGTTCACGCTCGCGCTGGCGCGGCAGCTGCTGGCCGATCCGGTGCAGTCGCAGGTGCGGCACAGCCTCGACGAGCGCCGCAGCAGCCTGGCCGCGGCCGTGCAATCGCAGCAGTCGCTCGAGCGCACGCGGCTCGCGGCGCTCGACCGCCGACTGGAAGCGCTGGCGATCGAGCTGGGTCGGCTCGACGCCGAGGCGGCGCTGCAGCAGCAGCGCATCGGTCTGGCGCAACAGGCGCAGGCGCGGCTGCAACAGCTGCAGGCCGACCATTTCATCTCGGCGGCGCAGGTGCAGACCAAGTCCGAGGAACTGCTGGGGCTGGAGGCCGCGGCGCAATCGCTGGCGCGCCAGAAGGCGGCGCTGCAGCGCGACCGCGCCGAGATCGAAGGTGAGCGGCGTGCATTGCCGCTGGTCACCGGCAGCACCGTCGGCGGCATCGAGCGCGACCTCGCGCAGGCCGACCGCGAGGCCGCCGAGCAGGATGCCGACCGCCATCTCCTCGTACGGGCACCGCAAGCGGGCACCGTGGCGAGCGTGCTGGCCGACGTGGGCCAGAGCGTGTCGCCGGCCTCGGCGCTGGCGACCATCGTCCCGGCCGGTGCGCAGTTGCAGGCGCAGCTCTATGCGCCGGGCAGTGCGGTCGGTTTCGTGCAGGCCGGACAGTCCGTGCGCATGCGCTACGAGGCTTTTCCTTATCAGAAATATGGTCAACAACGGGGCCACGTGCTCGATGTCTCGCGCGTGCCGCTGGGCGCGGCCGAACTCGCCGCGCTGGCGCTTCCGGCAGCCGGTGGCAGCGGCGAGCCCTTGTTCCTGATCACCGTGGCGCTCGATCGCCCCGCGGAGACGATGCCGCTGGCCGCCGGCATGCGTCTGCAGGCCGACGTCGTGCTGGAGCGTCGCCGCCTCGTCGAATGGCTGTTCGAGCCGCTCCTGGGCCTGCGGAGGCGGCTGTGATCGGTGGCCGGCGCCGCGTTCCCGTGGTGCTGCAGACCGAGGCTGCCGAATGCGGCCTGGCCTGCCTGGCGATGGTCGGCGCCGCGCATGGACTGGACAGCGACCTGCCGACGCTGCGGCGTCGCTTTTCGCTCTCGCTCAAGGGCGTGACGCTGGCCGACCTGGTGCATATGGCGCATGCGATGCAGTTCAACGCCCGTGCGCTGCGTGCCGAGCTCGACGAGTTGAATCAACTGCAGCTGCCCTGCGTGCTGCACTGGGACCTGAACCACTTCGTGGTCCTCGTCGGCTGGCGCGGTGCGCGCGCGGTCATCCATGATCCGGCGCGCGGCGAACGCCGCGTCGGCATGGATGAGCTCTCGCGGCATTTCAGCGGCGTGGCGCTGGAACTGCTGCCGGCGGCCGGTTTCGTCCCCGCGGTCGAGCGGCGGGTGGTGACGTTGCGCCAGCTGATGGGGCCGGTGGTCGGACTCAGGCGGTCGCTGGCGCAGATCTTCGTCCTCGCCGTGGCGCTCGAGTGCTTCACGCTGCTGAGTCCGTTCTTCATGCAATGGGCGGTCGACGGCGCGATCGTGAGTGCCGACCGCGACCTGCTGCTGACGCTGGGCCTGGGGTTCGGGCTGCTGGTGCTGATCCAGGGGGCGACCTCGCTCGCCCGTTCCTGGGCCGTGCTGGTGCTGTCGGTGTCGCTCAACCTGCAGTGGCTGGTGAACGTCTTCGCGCACCTGCTGCGGCTGCCGCTGGTCTGGTTCGAGAAGCGCCACATGGGCGACATCTGGTCGCGCTTCGGCTCGGTGCAGCAGATCCAGCGCACGCTGACGACGAGCTTCATCGAGGCCTTCCTCGACGGGCTGCTGGTGCTGCTGACGCTGGTGATGATGCTGGTGTACAGCGTCAAGCTCAGCGCCGTGGCCTTGCTCGCGGTTGCCGCCTATGCGCTGTTGCGCTGGGCGCTGTACCGGCCGCTGCGCGCGGCGAGCGAGGAGGCGCTGGTGTTCGATGCGCGGCAGTCCAGCCATTTCCTGGAATCGCTGCGCGGCGTCCAGGCGATCAAGCAGTTCAACGCGCAGGGCGATCGGCAGTCGCGCTTCTCGAGCCTGGTGGTCGAGACGATGAACGCGCAGGTGCGGGTGCGCAAGCTCGAACTGGCCTTCGCGGTCTGCAGCCGCACGATCTTCGGCCTGGAACGCGTGGCGGTGATCTGGATCGGTGCGCTGCTGGTGATGGACGGACGCTTCTCGGTCGGCATGCTGTTCGCGTTCTTCGCCTACAAGGAGACCTTCGCGCTGCGCACGAGCGCGCTGATCGACAAGGGCGTCGAGCTGACGATGCTGCGCCTGCAGGGCGAACGGCTCGCCGACATCGTGTTGACGCCGCCCGAGGTTCTGGGCGGCGAGACGGTGCGCCGCGGGGCCGTGGCGCCGGCGACGCTCGAGCTGCAGGACATCCACTTCGCCTACAGCGACGGCGAAGCCGAAGTGCTGCGCGGCGTCAGCCTGACGATCGAGGCCGGCGAATCGGTGGCAATCGTCGGCCCCTCGGGCTGCGGCAAGACGACGCTGCTGAAGATCATGCTCGGCATCCTCGAGCCGACGAAGGGACAGGTGCTGATCGGCGGCGTGCCGCTGTCCCGGATGGGCCTGCAGGCCTGGCGCGACGAGGTGGGCGTGGTGATGCAGGACGAGCCGTTGTTCTCGGGCTCGATCGTCGACAACGTCAGCTTCTTCAGCGCCGAGCCCGTGCTCGATAGAGTCGAAGCGTGCGCTCGCATCGCGGCGGTCCACGACGAGATCGAGGCGATGCCGATGGGCTACAACACGCTGATCGGCGATATGGGGACGGCGCTGTCGGGCGGGCAGAAGCAGCGCCTCCTGCTCGCCCGCGCGCTCTACAAGCAGCCGCGCTTCCTGCTGCTCGACGAGGCCACGAGCTCGCTCGACGTCGATCGCGAACGCACCGTCAACCAGGCGATCAGGCAGCTGGCACTGACGCGCGTCATCGTCGCGCACCGGCCGGAGACGATCGCTTCGGCGGGCCGCGTCATCGCGCTCAACGAAGGCCGGGTGGCGCAGGACCTGCGCAGCGTGCAGGGATCGGTGCCCATGCCCTAGCTTCAGCAGGCGCTAACCCGGCCGAGTCGCGCGTTCCAGGCGCGCGAGCCACACCATCGCGTGTTCGCGCGACGCACCGCACATCTCCTCGGTGGGGCGCAGCGAGACGCAGACGGCCGGCCTTTGTGCTTGTCCGAACAGCAGACAGCGGTGTTCGGCATCGAGTTGCGGACAGGTCTGACCGGCGGGCTTGCCCAAAGGCAATCCCGGTATCGGTGAAGTGATCGACGGTGCGATGCAACAGGCGGCGCAGCCGCTTCGGCATTCCATCGCTCGTATCCTAGGCCACCTAAAATCGACGGATGTTCCATCCCCAGGAATTCGACGTCATCGTCATCGGCGGTGGCCATGCCGGCACCGAAGCCGCGCTGGCGTCGGCGCGCATGGGGTGCACGACGCTGCTGCTGACGCACAGCATCGAGACCCTCGGTCAGATGAGCTGCAACCCGTCGATCGGCGGCATCGGCAAGGGCCATCTCGTGAAGGAGGTCGACGCACTCGGCGGTGCGATGGCCGCCGCGACCGACGAGGCGGGAATCCAGTTCCGCATCCTCAATGGCAGCAAGGGGCCGGCGGTACGCGCGACGCGGGCCCAGGCCGACCGCGTGCTGTACCGGGCGGCGATCCGTCGCCGCATCGAGAGCCAGGCCGGACTCTGGCTGTTCCAGCAGGCGGTCGACGACCTGATGCTCGAGGGCGACCGCGTCGTCGGCGCGGTGACGCAGGTCGGCATCCGCTTCCGCGGCCGGGCCGTGGTCCTCACCGCGGGCACCTTCCTCGACGGCCGCATCCATGTCGGTTTGCAGAATTACAGCGCGGGTCGCGCCGGTGATCCGCCGGCGGTGAGTCTGTCGGCGCGGCTCAAGGAGCTGAAGCTGCCGCAGGGTCGCCTCAAGACAGGGACGCCGCCGCGGCTCGACGGCCGCTCGATCGACTGGTCGCGGCTGCAGGAGCAACCGGGTGATCTCGACCCGGTGCCAGTCTTCAGCTTTCTTGGCCGGCCCGAACAGCACCCGCGGCAGGTGCCCTGCTGGATCACGCATACGAACGAGCGCACGCACGAGATCATCCGCGGCGGTCTCGACCGCAGCCCGATGTACACCGGCGTCATCGAGGGCATCGGGCCGCGCTATTGCCCGAGCATCGAGGACAAGGTCCATCGCTTCGCCGAGAAGACCTCGCACCAGATCTTCCTCGAACCCGAGGGGCTGGAGACGAACGAGGTCTACCCGAACGGGATTTCGACCTCGCTGCCGTTCGATGTCCAGCTCGCCGCCGTGCAGTCGATGGCGGGTCTCGAGCGGGCCCATATCCTGCGGCCGGGCTATGCGATCGAATACGATTTCTTCGACCCTCGTGAACTGAAACCAAGCTTCGAGACGAAGGCCATTGCCGGGCTGTTCTTTGCGGGCCAGATCAACGGCACGACCGGCTACGAGGAGGCGGCGGCGCAGGGCTTGTACGCGGGCGTGAACGCGGCCTTGCAGGTTTCTGGACGCGAGCCCTGGGTGCCGCGGCGCGACCAGGCTTACCTCGGTGTGCTGGTCGATGACCTCGTCACCAAGGGCATCACCGAGCCCTACCGGATGTTCACCAGTCGGGCGGAGTTCAGGCTGCAGCTGCGCGAGGACAACGCCGATCTGCGGCTGACCGCGGCAGGACGTGAATTGGGTCTGGTCGACGACACGCGTTGGCGCGCGTTCGAAGACAAGCGCGAGTTGATCGAGCGTGAGTTGCAGCGACTTCGGTCGACCTGGATCCGTCCGGCGACGGCACCGACGGCGCTTTGCGAGTCGCTGCTGGGCAAGGCGCTCGAACATGAGTACAGCCTGGCCGACCTGATGCGGCGGCCCGGCGTGGGCTTCGACACCGTGTCCTTGCTCGCAGAAGCCAGCGGGCAAGGCGGTGTTTCACGTGAAACCTTGCGTCGCGAAGTGGGGCCAGCCGAGGCCGATGCGGTGATCGAACAGGCCGAAACGCAGATCAAGTACGCCGGCTACATCGACAAGCAGAACGACGCGGTCGAGCGCGCGCTGTCTTTCGAGACCCTGGCCTTGCCTGAGGATTTCGACTACGCCGAAGTCACGGCGCTTTCGTTCGAGGTGCGTCAGAAGCTGGCGCGGCATCGCCCGGCGACCTTGGGCATGGCCGGCCGTATCTCGGGGGTGACACCGGCGGCCATTTCGCTGCTCCTCGTGCATTTGAAGAAGCGTCGCCGCCTGGTTCAAGGCGAAGCGGATTGATGTTGGATCGGGGTTCGCGCCTATGCGAGATCGCCGGCGAGCTGGGTTTCACGCTCGGGAGCCGGGAGCGCGATCGCCTGCTCGAATACCTGGCGCTGCTTCAACGCTGGAACGGCGTCTACAACCTGACGGCCGTGCGGGACCCCGAGGCCATGCTGACCCAGCATCTGGCCGATTGCATGGCCGTCATTCCGGCCCTCGAGCGTGTGAGGCCTGCGGGTCGGTTGCTCGACGTGGGCAGTGGCGGTGGTCTGCCGGGTGTCGTGATTGCCACATTGATGGCGGACGTCGATGTCACCTGCGTCGATACGGTCGGGAAGAAGGTCGCTTTCCTTCGTCAGGTGGCCGGGACCTTGGGCCTGCCCAACCTCCATGCGATGCATGGTCGCGTCGAATCGCTGCAGGCACTACCGTTCGACGTCATCGCCTCTCGAGCCTTCGCCACGCTGGCTGATTTCACGCGCCTCACCGAAGGTTTGCTGAGCAGCGGGGGAGTCTGGATGGCCATGAAGGGCCGCGTGCCCGACGATGAAATTACCGCCCTTCGGGTCGAGATCGAGATGTTTCACGTGGAACCACTGATCGTTCCGGGTCTCGACGGTCAGCGTTGCCTCGTCTGGATGCGAAAACGACAGCGCGCCTGACGGTGTCCCAGCGGTCGGCGCCGGTTTCTGCGCTACGCTCGCTGCTGCCCCGGTGGCCGGCCCCCGAGCCGCACCGAATCCAGCCCCGTAAAGGAAACCCATGCTCGGGATCGCCGATTCCGGCGCTTGCTGCGCCGCCCACCCGATGATGTCCGCCCTGCCCTCGTTGCGATCGGCGTTTCAATCCGCTCGGGCGGCAGCGGCATGAAGGGCCCGCGCATCTTCTGCGTCGCCAACCAGAAAGGCGGCGTCGGCAAGACGACGACGACGGTCAACCTCGCCGCCGGGCTGGCCCAGGTCGGCCAACGGGTCCTCGTCGTCGACCTCGATCCGCAGGGCAACGCGACGATGGGGTCGGGCATCGACAAGCGCGCACTCGCATCGAGCGTCTACGACGTGTTGCTCGAATCGACGACCCTCGCCGAGGCGCGTCAGCGGAGCCCGCAGGGCGGCTACGACCTGCTCGGCGCGAACCGCGAACTGGCCGGCGCCGAGGTCGAACTCGTCGATCTCGAGCGCCGTGAACGCCGCCTGAAGGCCGCGCTCCAATCCGCGAGCGCCGACTACGACTTCGTGCTCATCGACTGTCCGCCCTCGCTCAGCCTGCTGACGCTCAACGGCCTGTGCGCCGCGCATGGTGTCGTCGTGCCGATGCAATGCGAGTATTTCGCGCTCGAGGGGCTGTCCGACCTCGTCAACACGATCAAGCAGGTCCACGCCAACCTCAATCCCGATCTGCAGATCATCGGCCTGCTGCGTGTGATGTTCGACCCCCGGATCACGCTGCAGCAGCAGGTCAGCGATCAGCTCAAGGCGCATTTCGGCGACAAGGTGTTCGACACGGTGATCCCGCGCAACGTGCGCCTTGCCGAGGCGCCGAGCTATGGCCAACCCGGCGTCACCTTCGATCCGGCGTCCAAGGGCGCACAAGCCTTCGTGGCCTTCGCGAAGGAGTTGGTGGCGCGACTTGGCTGACCTCGAAGATCTTCATGCCCGGGTCGAGGATGCGGGGCTCAATGCCTCGGCGCCGCCGCAACAGCGTTGGCTCGACGGCTGGATCCTGCGCTTCTCACCCGGCAAGGCCAAACGGGCTCGCTGCGTCAATGCCGTCGCAGCGGGCCGGGCCGCCTTCGACACCAAGCTTCGCCGGGCGGCAGCGGCCTACGCCGAGGTCGGCCTGCCGCTGATCTTTCGCATCACGCCGTTCAGCCTGCCGGCAGACCTCGACGGCGAATTCGACCGTCTCGGTTATGCCGCATTCGACGACACGCGGGTCATGGTCCATGCGTCCCTGCCATCGCCCGCGATCATTTCCCTGCCCGCGGGCTGGCTATGGTCGTCACTCGACGGCGAACGCTATGCCGAGGCCATCGGCGCCCTGCGCGGATCGACCGCCGTCGAAATCCGCGCTCATGCCGAGCGCCTGGCCTTGTCGCCGGTGCCTTATCGCGGCCTCGCGATCCGCCGCGAGGCCGACGGCGAGCTGCTGGCCTGCGGCCAATTCGCCCGCGAAGCCGATCTCGTCGGCCTCTACGATGTCCACACGCGAATCGAGGACCGCGGACGCGGCCTCGGTCGGCTGCTGTGCCGTCGCTTGCTTGCCGAGGCGGCGGCCGAAGGCGCGCGGGTCGGCTACCTGCAGGTCGATGCCGACAATTTGGCGGCGCGTCGCGTCTACCGCGATTTGGGCTTCGACGACGCCTACGCCTACCACTACCGGCAGGCGACGGGCGCCGTTCCGGCTTAGAGCCCCGCCCCTTCGTCGAGGCCCAGATGCAGGTTCATCGCCTGCACTGCGGCGCCGCTGGCGCCCTTGCCGAGGTTGTCGAGGCGGGCCATGACGATCGCCTGGCTTGCGTTGCCGAAGACGAAGATGTCGACGCGATTCGTGCCGTTGCACCCCTGTACGTCGAAGAAGCCATGTTCCAGCGTCGCTGCGTCGCGCAGCGGCATCACGCGGATGAAGGGCTCGTCGGCGTAGCGCTGCTCGTAGGTGCGTTGCAAGGCCTCGGCGGTCGTACCGAGCAGGTCGAGCGGCAGCGGCACCGAGACCGCGAGGCCCTTGTAGAAGTTGCCGACGATGGGCATGAAGATCGGCGGCCGCGTCAGGCCGGTGTGCCGCATCATTTCGGGCACATGCTTGTGCGCCAGCGTCAGTCCGTAGGGTCGCGGAGAAGTGAGCGCGGGCTCCGAAGCTGCCTCATACTGCTCGATCATCTTCTTGCCGCCGCCCGAGTAGCCGGTGATCGAGGTCGCGCTGACGCAGACGCCGGGCGCGACGATGCTGGCGTCGACGAGCGGCCGCAGCAGAAGGATGAAGGCCGAGGCATGGCAGCCGGGGTTGGCGATGCGCTTGGCGGCACGGATCGCATCGCGTTGGCCGCGCGCCAGCTCGGGCAGGCCGAAGACCCAGGCCGGATCGGTGCGGTGCGCGGTGCTCGCGTCGATGACACAGGTGCGCGGGTTGTCGATCAGCGCCGCCGCCTCGCGCGCGGCGGCGTCGGGCAGGCAGAGGAAGGCGACATCGGCGGCATTGAGCAGCCGGCCGCGCTCGGCAGCGTCCTTGCGCTTTTCCGGGGCGATGCGCAGCACTTCGATCTCGGGGCGTTGCGCCAGGTATTCGTGGATCCGCAGTCCGGTCGTGCCTTCCTGGCCATCGACAAAAGCGGTATACGAGCTCATCGCAGTCCTTCTCGCGCCGCGGTGACAATACCGCGTCGTATCGCCGAGGATAAGGGAATGCCCGCGAATCCGCGTGTCCTGCTCCTGCCCGGTTGGCTGAACTCCGGCGCCGACCATTGGCAGACCCGCTGGGAGATCCTCCATGGCCACGAGCGCGTCGAGCAATCCGACTGGGTGACGCCGCTGCGCGGCGACTGGATGATGCGGCTCGAAGAGACCCTGCTCGCCGACGGCCGACCCGCGGTGCTCGTCGCCCATAGCCTTGGTTGCCATCTCGTCGCGGCCTGGGCGGCGCACACGAGCCACCGCCACCGCGTGTGCGCGGCCTTGCTGGTCGCACCACCCGACCTCGACCGTCGAGAGGGTCTGCCGCCGCTGCACAGCTGGTCGCCGGTATTGCGCCATCGGCTGCCCTTCGCGGCCACCATGGTCTACAGCGAGAACGACCCCTGGGCCGAAGCGGACTGGTCCCGTGCGCTGGCCGCGGACTGGGGTGCATCGACGCACCCGATTGGTGCGGCCGGCCATGTCAACGGCGAATCGGGCCTCGGCGCCTGGCGCGAGGGACTGACCCTGCTCGCGCGACTCATCGAGTCGACGTGAAGCTCTGGCAGCGCTCGCTGGTCATCGGCGCGGCGATCGCCGGCGTGTTCGCCGTGCTCGATGTCTGGGGCGTCGGCTTGCCGCTGCTGATGGCGTCGCTCGTCGCCTTCGGCGTCATCGCCCGCCTGACGCCCTGGATCGGGGTGAGGCTGCTGGACGCCGGCGTCCTGCGCGTGCGCGGCTGGTTGTGGGCCGGCGACCAGGGCCGGTTCCACGCCTTCGCCGGCACCCCGCTGCGCATCGAAGACGATGGCCGTCAGGTCTGGGTCGACGCCGAGGGTCTGCAGCGCATCCTCGGCCGCGCCGAGCCCGAAGCCGCGACGGCCGCGCGCCACGCCGGGCGTTGGCGCCGTCTCGAAGACGGGACCTTGATGCTGCGCGTCGACGCCGTCGTCGCGCACCTGAACGCGATGCCGGGACGCGCGGAGCCGCGCGTGCAGCGCCTGCGCCGATATCTGGAGCGCGACGTGATCTACCCGGCAGCGCAGCGCCGCGGGCGCACTCGGTGACAATGCGCCACCATGGTCACGAAGAAACCCAAGGGCCTCGGCCTCGGACTCGAAGCGCTGCTCGGCCCCAAGGTCAAGGAAGGCGGGAGCGCCGCCGACCAGCCGCCGACGACACTGGCGCTCGACCGCCTGCGCACCGGCCGCTACCAGCCGCGAACGCGGATGGACGAGGGCTCGCTGTACGAACTGGCCGAGAGCATCCGCAGCCAGGGCATCATGCAGCCGATCCTCGTGCGGCCGCTCGGTGGCGGCGATTACGAGATCATCGCCGGCGAGCGCCGCCACCGCGCCGCCAGGTTGGCCGGCCTCGAGTCGGTCCCGGTGCTGGTCAAGGAGGTCGCGGACGAAGCGGCCGCGGTGATGGCGCTGATCGAGAACATCCAGCGCGAGGATCTCAATCCGCTCGAGGAAGCGCAAGGCCTGCAGCGCCTGGTGACCGAATTCCAGCTCACGCATGAACAGGCGGCGCAGGCCGTGGGCCGCTCGCGCAGCGCGGCGACCAACCTGCTGCGCCTGCTGCAACTGACGGAACCGGTGCAGCAGATGCTGATGGCCGGCGACATCGACATGGGCCACGCGCGGGCGCTGCTGATGCTGCCGGCGGCGCAGCAGGTGATGACGGCGCAGCAGATCAGTGCGCGCAAGCTCAGCGTGCGCGAGGCCGAGCGTCTGGCCGCGCGTGCAGGCAACGATGGCGCCGAGACGCCGCGGGCCAAGGCGCCGGCGAAGTCGCGTGACATCGTGCGCCTCGAGGAACGGCTCGCCGACCAGCTCACCGCCAGCGTCGAGATCCGCGTCCAGCGCGGCGGCAAGCGAGGCGAGATCGCGATCCGCTTCGACAGCCTCGACGAACTCAGCGGCCTGCTCGACAAGCTCGGCGCAAGCGACCGCTGACTTCGATGCGTTTCGCCGCCGACCGACGGCGATCTCCGTCCCGCTTCGGAACAAAACCACGACGCACCGGTCCATCGATCCACGAGGGCGCGGTCAGCCGAGTCCCCGCATGGTGCGTTGTAGGCGCAGGCCATGTGCAGCGCGACACCGGCACGGGACTTGCTGAATTGGTGCAGACTGTCGCCATGCAACACCGGAACTGAGCGAGGAAGGTCACGCAATTTCACCGGCATCCGAACGCAGAAAGGTGGATGCTGTAGACAGGCCCCAACCGATCCCCGGGGCCGGCGGTTCGAAGGAAAGCTCTGATGGAGCCCGGGCCCGGAGGCCAGGACTTCATCAGAACTTCCCAGCAGTGGTCAGGAGCAGGACCGTCCTCTCCGCCGTCTGCTGGAAACCGGAGGTCCGCATGGACGTGATCAGCCACTTTGCCGCGCGCTACGAGCGCACCCGCGAAGAAGAACTCTCGCTCGAGGACTACCTCGCCGAGTGCAAGCGCAACCCCCTGGCCTATGCCACCGCCGCCGAGCGCATGTTGCGGGCGATCGGCGAGCCGACATCGATCGACACGCGCAACGATCCGCGGCTCTCGCGGCTCTTCGCCAACAAGTTGATCAAGGTCTACCCGGCTTTCGCCGAGTTCTACGGCATGGAGGACTCGATCGAGCAGGTCGTCTCCTACTTCCGCCACGCCGCCCAGGGCCTCGAGGAGAAGAAGCAGATCCTCTACCTGCTCGGCCCCGTCGGCGGCGGCAAGAGCAGCATCGCGGAGCGCCTGAAGCAGCTGATGCAGGACGTGCCCTTCTACGCCATCAAGGGCTCGCCGGTGAACGAATCGCCGCTCGGGCTT
The DNA here is from genome assembly GCA_028868825.1 of Burkholderiales bacterium. GTDB lineage: Bacteria > Pseudomonadota > Gammaproteobacteria > Burkholderiales > Burkholderiaceae_C > Rubrivivax. The sequence continues at coordinate 41,686 of JAGWTU010000033.1, forward strand.
TTCGACGCGACCGAGGACGGCGCCATCTTGGAGAGCGAATACGGCATCCCGCGCCGCTACCTCAATCGCATCCTCAGCCCCTGGGCCGTGAAGCGGCTCGAGGAATACGGCGGCGACATCCGCAAGTTCAAGGTCGTCAAGCGCCATCCCAGCATCCTCAAGCAGGTCGGCATCAGCAAGACCGAGCCGGGCGACGAGAACAACCAGGACATCTCGAGCCTCGTCGGCAAGGTCGACATTCGCCAGCTCGAGACCTATTCGCAGGACGATCCCGATGCCTACAGCTACAGCGGCGGCCTGTGCCTGGCGAATCAGGGCCTGCTCGAATTCGTCGAGATGTTCAAGGCGCCGATCAAGGTCCTGCACCCGCTGCTGACGGCGACCCAGGAAGGCAACTTCAAGGGCACCGAAGGCTTCGGCGCGATCCCCTTCGACGGCATCGTGCTCGCGCACAGCAACGAGAGCGAGTGGAAGGCTTTCCGCAACAACAAGAACAACGAAGCTTTCCTCGACCGCATCTACATCGTCAAGGTGCCGTACTGCCTGCGCGTCTCCGAAGAGATCCACATCTACGAGAAGCTGCTGAAGAACAGCTCGCTCGCGAAGGCGACCTGCGCGCCGGGCACCCTGAAGATGATGAGCCAGTTCGCGATCCTGACGCGCTTGAAGGAGCCCGAGAACTCGTCGCTGTACTCGAAGATGCTGGTCTACGACGGCGAGAACCTCAAGGACACCGACCCGCGCGCGAAGAGCTACCAGGAATACCGCGACTACGCCGGCGTCGACGAGGGCATGAGCGGCGTCAGCACGCGCTTCGCCTACAAGATCATCTCCAAGGTCTTCAATTTCGACGCCGCCGAGATCGCCGCCAATCCGGTGCACCTGATGTACGTGCTCGAACAGCAGATCGAGCGCGAACAGTTCGCCAAGGAGACCGAGGACAAGTACGTCGGCTTCATCAAGGAATTGCTGGCGCCGCGCTACGCCGAATTCATCGGCAAGGAGATCCAGACGGCCTATCTGGAGAGCTACAGCGAGTACGGCCAGAACATCTTCGACCGCTACGTCACCTACGCCGACTACTGGATCCAGGACCACGAGTACCGCGATACCGACACCGGTGAGGTGTTCGACCGCGGCTCGCTGAACGCCGAACTCGAGAAGATCGAGAAGCCGGCCGGCATCGCGAACCCGAAGGATTTCCGCAACGAGATCGTCAACTTCGTGCTGCGCGCGCGCGCCAACAACCAGGGCAACAACCCGGTGTGGACGAGCTACGAGAAGCTGCGCACGGTGATCGAGAAGAAGATGTTCTCGAACACCGAGGAATTGCTGCCGGTGATCAGCTTCAATGCCAAGGCCAGCGCCGACGAGGCCAAGAAGCACGAGGATTTCGTCACGCGCATGGTCGCCAAGGGCTACACGCAGAAGCAGGTGCGCCTGCTTTGCGAATGGTATCTGCGGGTTCGTAAGAGCAGTTGAAGCGGAAAGCGGCGGATGCAGCAGATCATTGATCGTCGGCTGGCGGGCAAGAACAAGTCGATCGGCAACCGCGAGCGGTTCCTGCGCCGCCACAAGGAGCAGATCCGCGAGGCGGTCAAGCGCGCGATCGATGGTCGCGGCATCCGCGACATCGAGCGCGGCGAGGACATCCACATCCCGAAGAAGGATCTCACCGAACCGGTGTTCGGCCACGGCCAGGGCGGCGTGCGCGAGGTCGTGCATCCGGGCAACAAGGACTTCGTCCGCGGTGACCGCATCGAGCGCCCCAAGGGCGGCCAGGGCAGCGGCGGCGGCAAGGGCCAGGCGAGCGACCAGGGCGAGGGCGAGGACGACTTCGTCTTCGCGCTGTCCAAGGAAGAATTCATGCAGGTCTTCTTCGAGGACCTCGCGCTGCCGCACCTGATCCGCACCCAGCTCGCCGAAGTGCCCGAATGGAAGAGTCACCGTGCCGGCTACAGCAGCGACGGCACGCCCAACAACCTGCATGTCGTGCGTTCGATGCGCGGCGCCCTCGGCCGGCGCATCGCACTGGGCATGGGCAAGCGGCGCGATCTGGCCGAACTCGAGGAGCGACTCGCGGCCTGCGTCAGCGCGCTCAGGCCCGGCGATCTGGTCGCCGAGGCCGAGATCGACGATCTGCGGGAACGCATCGCGCTGCTCAAGGTGCGCATCGAGCGCATCCCCTACCTCGACCCGATCGATCTGCGCTACCGCAGCCGCATCCGCGTCCCGGTGCCGACGAGCAAGGCCGTGATGTTCTGCCTGATGGACGTCTCGGGTTCGATGGACGAGGCGCGCAAGGAATTGAGCAAGCGCTTCTTCATCCTGCTGTATCTGTTCCTGACGCGGCATTACGAGAAGATCGAGCTCGTCTTCATCCGCCACCACACGCAGGCGCAGGAGGTCGACGAGGAGAACTTCTTTCACGCCCGCGAGACCGGCGGCACCGTGGTCAGCAGCGCGCTGGTGCTGATGGAAGAGATCATCCGCGCCCGCTACAGCCCGAGCGAATGGAACATCTACGGCGCCCAGGCCAGCGACGGCGACAACTGGCACCATGACAGCGGCCGCTGCCGCGAGCTGCTCAACGACAAGCTGCTGCCGCTGGTGCGCTATTTCGCCTATGTCCAGGTGGCCGAGGAAGAGCAGAACCTGTGGGAGGAATACACCCAGCTGCTCGACGCCCACAAGCATTTCGCGATGCGCAAGGCGACCGAGCCGTCGCAGATCTATCCGGTCTTCCGCGATCTCTTCAAGAAGGAAGGAGCGAAAGCCGCATGAGTCCGAGCAAACCCAGGGCGATGGCGCTCGACGCGCCGCTGCCGCTCGAACACCGCCCCGGCGAACATCTGCCGGGACCCAGCGACTGGTCGTTCGAGCTCATCGAGACCTATCACCGCGTGATCCGCGATACCGCCGAACGCTTCGGCCTCGACACCTACCCGAACCAGCTCGAGATCATCACCGCCGAGCAGATGATGGACGCCTACGCCAGCGTCGGCATGCCGGTGAATTACCGGCATTGGAGCTACGGCAAGGAATTCATCGCCACCGAGAAGAATTACAAGCGCGGCCACATGGGCCTGGCCTACGAGATCGTCATCAATTCGAATCCCTGCATCAGCTACCTGATGGAGGAGAACACGATGGCGATGCAGGCGCTGGTGATCGCCCATGCCGCCTACGGCCACAACAGTTTCTTCAAGGGCAACTACCTGTTCCGCATGTGGACCGACGCGGCGTCGATCATCGACTACCTCGTCTACGCGAAGAATTACGTCGCCGCCTGCGAGGAGAAATACGGTCTCGACACGGTCGAGGCCTTTCTCGACAGCTGCCACGCGCTGTCCAACCATGGCGTCGACCGCTATCGCCGCCCGAGCCGCAAGAGCCTGGCCCAGGAACTGGCCGACCGCATCGACCGCGAGTCCTACGCCCAGCGCCAGGTCAACGACCTCTGGCGCACGCTGCCGCGGCGCGCCGAGAAGGAGGACAGCGCACCCGAGGCCAAGCGCTTCCCCGACGAGCCGCAGGAGAACCTGCTCTACTTCATCGAGAAGAACGCGCCGCTGCTCGAACCCTGGCAGCGCGAGGTCGTGCGCATCGTGCGCAAGGTCGCGCAGTATTTCTATCCGCAGCGCCAGACGCAGGTGATGAACGAAGGCTGGGCCACGTTCTGGCACCACAAGCTGCTGAACACGATGTACGACGACGGCTTCCTCACCGACGGCGTGATGGTCGAGTGGCTGACCTCGCACACGAACGTGATCTACCAGCCGCCGGTCGGCCATCGCGCCTACAGCGGCATCAATCCTTATGCGCTCGGCTTCGCGATGTACACCGACATCAAGCGCATCTGCGACGCCCCGACCGCCGAGGATCGCGAATGGTTTCCCGAGATCGCCGGCAAGCCCTGGCTGCCGGTGCTCGACCATGCGATGCGCAACTTCAAGGACGAGAGCTTCATCGGCCAGTACCTCAGTCCCAAGCTGATGCGCGAGTTGCGGTTGTTCGCGATCACCGACGACGAGCATCAGAGCGAGCTCGAGGTCAGCGCGATCCACGACGACAGCGGCTACCGTCAGGTGCGCGAGGCGCTCTCGCACCAGTACGACCTGGGCTCGCGCGAGCCGAACATCCAGGTCTGGAACGTGAATCTGCGCGGCGACCGGTCGCTCACCTTGCGCCACTTCCAGCACAACGACCGCCCGCTGCATGACAGCGGCCAGGAAGTGCTCAAGCATGTGGCGCGGCTGTGGGGCTTCGGCGTCCAGCTCGAAAGCGTCAACGCCAAGGGTGACATCACGAAGCGCTGGGCCGTGCAGGCGCCGCCGGCACCCTGAAACCGGGGGGGGGCGGGCGGACGCCGTACCCACTATAGGTACGGTGTTTTCAATCGTGGTCCTGGCCAAAATGTCCTCATGGACAACGGCTATCGACCGCAGGCGCTTCATGAGCAGGCGGCCGCGCAATTGCGCACGATGCTGGTCGAAGGTCGGATCGAACCCGGCGCAAGGCTCAACGAACGACAGCTCGCATTGACGCTGCGCGTCTCGCCGACGCCGCTGCGCGAGGCGATGGCGCTGCTGGCCGCCGAAGGCCTGCTCGAACTGCTGCCCAGCCGGGCTGCCGTGGCGATCAAGCTCGGCGAGGACGACATCCGGCACAGCTTCGAGTTGCTGGCGATGCTCGAATCGCAGGGAGGCGAACTCGCGGCACAGCGCATCGACGATGCGGCGCGCGACGAGCTGCTGGCGTTGCAGCGCGAACTGCGCGCCTGCCACGCGCGCGGCGACCTGCCGGGCTATTGCCGTGTCGACGAGCGCATCCACGCCGCCATCAACACCGCCGCCGCGAACCCGCTGCTGACCGACGCGCACCGCGCGATCTGCGGCCGCGTCCAGCATCTGCGTTTCCGCGCGCTGCAGGAGCCCGCCGTCTGGCGCGAGGCGCTGGCCGAGCACGAGGAGATGATGGCCGCGCTGGCGGCGCGCGACGGCGCTGCGCTGGGCGCCTTGCTGCGCTCGCACCTCGAGCGCAAGCGCGAGGTGCTGCTGTCCCGCCTGCGCGCCCAGGCCTGCCAGCTCAACGGCTGAAGCGGCTGCGCCCGGGTCGCGACCGGGTTCGGCAACCGGACTGCGCCGGTCGCCCAGTGCCCGCGGCGATCTAGCAATAACCCTCGTTGCAATCGATAGTCGCGCAATCTGCGCGATTGCCGCGCATCGAGCCACCCGCTGGACAAATCGAAAAGCTAGGCTATCGACATCCGACCCAGGACGGAATCGATATGACCCGCATCACCGGCACGACCCGCGTCTTCTACATCCTCGGCGACCCGGTTGCCCAGGTGCGCGCACCCGAGGTCTACAACCATCTGTTCCAGCGTCACGGCATCGACGCCGTCGTCGTGCCCTTGAAGCTGCCGGCCACGGCGCTCGTCGGCTTCCTGCAGCACGGCATGACGGCCGAGAACCTCGGCGGCTTCTGGGCGACGATCCCGCACAAGGGCGCGCTGGCCGAACAGCTGCAGCCGAGCGACCCGGTGGCCCAGGTGGCCGGCGCCGTCAATGCGGTGCGACGCCTGCCCGACGGCCGGCTCGAGGCGCGGCTCTTCGACGGCATCGGCTTCGTCAAGGGGCTCGATCACTTCGGCATCGCGGTCGAGGGCCGGCGCGTGCTCGTCGTCGGCGCCGGTGGCGGTGGCCATGCGGTCGCGGCGGCGATGGCGCAGCGCGGCCCGGCGCGGCTCGCGGTCTACAACCGCACGCGCGACCGCGCCGCAGCGCTGGTGGCGCGGCTGCAGCCGCTCGTCGGCGCGGCCGCCGTCGTCGCCGACAGCGCCGACCCCGCCGGCTACGAGCTGATCGTCAACTGTACCTCGCAGGGCCTCAAGGCCGGCGACCCGCTGCCTTTCGACCCCCAGCGCGTCGACGCCGGTGCGGCCGTCGTCGACATCATCATGAGCCGCGAGCCGACGCCGCTGCTCGCCGCCTGCCGCGCCCGCGGTCTGCGTGCCGAGGCCGGTTTCGAGATGCTCGTGCAGCAGGTGCCCGAGTACCTGCGCTTCTTCGGCTTCGACGATCTCGCCGTGCAGCTGCAGGCCGACCTCGGCGAGGTGCGCAAGCTGCTCGCGCCGAAGTGAATTCGCGACCCATAACGAACGGAGACAGAACCATGAACCGAACCCGTCGCCTGCTGCTTGCCGCAGCGGTCACCCTCACCGCATTCGCCGGCGCCCACGCCGCCGAGCCGATCAAGATCGCCGCTCTCGTCGAGCTCTCGGGCGCCGGCGTGACCTCGGGCACCAATTTCGCCAACGGCGTGCAGCTCGCGGTCAAGGAGATCAACGCGGCCGGCGGCATCCTCGGCCGGCCGCTGCAGCTCAGCGTGTCGGACACGCAGAGCAACCCGGGCGTGGCCAAGGGCCTGGCGCAGAAGGCCGTCGACGACAACGTCTTCGCGGTCTTCGGCCCGGTGTTCTCGGGCTCGATCCTCGTCAGCATGAACGAGACGCGGCGCGCCGAGGTGCCCAACTTCACCGGCGGCGAGGCGGCGGCCATCACCAAGCAGGGCAACCCCTATATCTTCCGCACCAGCTTCACGCAGGACTCGGCGATGCCGCGCGTCGCGCGCTACATGGCGAACACGCTGAAGGCGAAGACGCTGGCGCTCATCTACGTCAACAACGACTACGGCAAGGGCGGCCGCGAGGCGCTGCTCAAGGCCATCGCGCCGCTTGGCATCCAGGCCGTCGCCGACGTGCCGACCGAACAGGGCCAGCTCGACTTCTCGGCCGCCGCGCTGAAGGTCAAGCAGAGCAACGCCGACGTCGTCTTCGTCTACACGAACGAGGAGGAGGCGGCGCGCGCGCTGCGCGAGCTGCGCAAGCAGGGCATCACGAAGCCACTGGTCGGCGAGACCGTGCTGACGAGCCAGAAGGTGATCGAGCTCGCCGGTGACGCGGCCAACGGCGCCATCGCCCATGTCGGGCTCACCGTCGATGCGCCGATACCCGGCGTGCGCGCCTTCCGGGCGAAGTTCGAGAAGGAATTCAAGTACACGCCCGATCACAACGGCATCAAGGGCTACACCGGCGTCTACCTGATGAAGGCCGCGATCGAGAAGGTCGGCAAGGTCGATCGCCAGGCGGTCGCGCAGGCGCTGCACGGGCTGAAGGTGACGGTGGCGCAGCAGCCCGGCGTGCTGATGGACGTCAGCATCGATGCCAATGGCGACATCGACCGCGAGAGCTTCATGACCGAGGCGCAAGCCGGCAAGCAGGTCATCAAGACGGTGCTGCCGGCGCTGGGCACGAAGTAGCGGCAGCGGAGCACTTGGCATGAGCATCTTCGACGAGCCCAAGATCGACAGCCATTGCCATGTGCTCGACCCCGCGCGCTTCCCCTACCCGGCCGACATGGTCTACCGCCCGTCGGGGCAGGAGGTCGCGCCGCTGGAGCAGTACCTGCAGGTGATGGAGGCCTGTGGCATCCGCCACGCGCTGATGGTGGGGCCGAACTCCGGATATGGCCTCGACAACCGCTGCCTGCTCGACGCGCTGGCGCGCGGCGCCGGGCGTTTCAAGGGCATCGCGGTCGTCGAACCGACGATCACGCGCGACGAGCTGATCGAGCTGCGCGCGCGCGGCGTCATCGGCCTGGCCTTCAACGCCACGCTGCTCGGCACCGATTACTACCAGGGCTGCGGGCCGCTGCTGCGCACGCTGGCCGATCTCGGCATGCTCGTCTCGCTGCAGGTCGAGCGCGACCAGCTCGTCGAATTGCGCGGCCTCATCGAGCGCAGCGAGGTGCGCGTGCTGATCGACCATGGCGGCCGCCCGGCGCCCGGTGCCGGCGTCGACCAGCCGGGATTCAAGGCGCTGCTCGAACTCGCGCGCACCGGTCGCGTCGCGGTCAAGCTTTCGGGCTTCCAGAAATACTCGGCGCTGCCGCCGCCCTACGCCGACATCGGGCCCTTCCTGGCCGCGCTGCTCGACGTCTACACGCTAGACGCCTGCCTGTGGGCCAGCGACTGGCCCTTCCTGCGCGCGCCGCAGCGGCTGGACGTCGGCCCGCTGCTGCGCCTCATCGAGCGCCTGCTGCCCGACGCCGCCGACCGGCGCCGGCTGTTCTGGGACACGCCGCAGCGCTGGCTGGGCTTCTAAGCGGGCGGGCCGCGGCTAGCGCTGACGGCGCGCCGCGGCTTCGGCGCGCAGCGCCTCGCGCTCGAAGCGGTTGTCGCGGTAGGCGTCGCCGCCGCGCAGCGCCGCCCAGGCGCCGGCCGCGAAATAGGCGGGGACGAACAGCGGACCCCAGCGCTCGTACTGGCGCACATGGACCCGCTCGTGCTCGCTCAGCGCGTCGAGCCAAGCGGCGCTGCAGCCGAGCACGACATGGCCCAGCGTCATCGCGCGCAGACCATGGCGGCCGTCCTCGATCCAGCGGCCGAGCGTGCCGCCGGCCACCTCGATGGCGCCGTCGCGCCGCCGCCAGCGCGCGCCGCAGGTCCAGGCGAGCGCGCCCAGCAGCAGCCCCAGCAAGGTCCAGGGTCCGGCCCAGAGGCGGCGCCAGATCGCGTTCACGGCGGCGGCGCCGCGCGTTGCGGCACGAGGTCCGGGCGGCATGGCGCGTCGATAGGGCTGGCCTGCGGGTCGGGATTGCGATGGCGCATTCTGATCGACCGCAGCGGCAGTGGTCCAATGACGGCTCCACCACTGCCGACACCGCCGCACCATGAGCAACCGCCTGACCCAGATCGCAACCCGCACCGGCGACGACGGCAGCACCGGCCTGGGCGACGGCAGCCGGGTGCCGAAGAACCACCTGCGGGTGGCGGCGATGGGCGATGTCGACGAGCTGAATTCGAACCTCGGCCTGCTGCTGGCCGAGCCGTTGCCGATCGATGTGCGCGAACTGCTGGTGGCGATCCAGCACGAGCTGTTCAATCTCGGCGGCGAGTTGTCGATCCCGGGCTACGAGCTGTTGAAGGCGACCGCGGTCGCGCAACTCGACGCCGCGCTGGCGCAGTACAACGCGACGCTGCCGCGACTGCAGGAATTCATCCTGCCGGCCGGGACGCGGGCGACCGCGATCGCCCATGTCTGCCGCACCGTCGCGCGCCGGGCTGAGCGCGCCGTCGTCGCGCTGGCGGCCACCGAGCCCGTCAACGAGGCACCGCGGCAATACCTGAACCGGCTCTCGGACCTGATGTTCGTGCTCGCCCGCGTCCTCAACCGCGCCAGCGAATGCGGCGGCAGCGGCGACGACGTCTATTGGCGCAGCGAGAAGCTGGCGCGCGCGGCCGAGGATCAGTAGCTGATCGCGCCGCCGGCGACGTCGACGCGCACCAGCGGCCGGCCGAGCGCGGCCAGCGTCGCGCGCGCGAACTCGGCCGCCCAGTCGGCGTCACCGGCGAAGCGCGGTGCGCCGACGGTCATGGCCAGCGCCATCACCTTGTCGGCGGTGAGCACCTTGCCGCTGCTGCGCAGCGGCTCGCAATCGTTGGCGACGAACTGTTCGTCGAGCCAGCGCCGCGCGGCGTCGGCAGCCCAACCCGGCCCGGCCGCTGCCAGCGTGTATTCCTGGCCCGGACCGAAAACGACGATGACCTGCGATCTCATGGCGGCGACCTCCGCGCTCAGCATAACCGGGCCCCGCGCGCCGTGAGCTGTGCGCGATCAAGAGCCGCTTGCGGCAAACTCCGGCCCGGTTCGACAGGCCCGGAGGAGACGTCGATGATCGCAAGCCGCCTGCGGCGCGCCGCGGGCGTTGCCGCCCTGTTGCTGGCCTGCGCCCTGCCGCCCGCTGCGGCGCAGGTGATGGCCGACCCCTGGCAGTCCTGGGCAAGCGCCGACAGCGCGCATTTCCGCGTCCACTACCGCAGCGCCCTGCGCGCCCAGGCCGAGGCCGTCGCCGGCGCCGCCGAGCGCGTCTGGCCGCTCGTCACCGCTCGGCTGCAATGGCAGCCGGCGGCGCGCACCGAGATCGTCGTCTACACCGAGGCCGACCTCGCCAACGGCAATGCGACGCCGCTGCCGTACAACCAGATCGGCGTCTATCTCGCGCCGCCCGACGACGGCGAACTGCTCGACGACAGCGCCTGGCTCGACCTGCTGCTGCGCCACGAGTTCACGCATGTCGTGCAGTTCGACGAGGTGCGCGGTGCGCCGCGCTGGGTGCAGGCGGTGTTCGGGCGCTGGCCCTGGTTCTTGCCGAACCTGCTGCAGCCGGGCTGGGCGGTCGAAGGGTTGGCGGTGACGGGCGAAGGCGAGGCCGCGGCCGGCGAGGGCCGGCTGCGCGGCCCGATGTTCGAGGCCTGGTTGCGCGCCGAACGCCGCCGCGGCTTCATCGGCCTGGCCGAGCTCAACGCCGACGGCCGCGCGCTGCCCGTCGCCAAGCAATATCTGTACGGCGCTTATTTCTACGATTTCCTCGCCCGCCGCTACGGCGCCGACAAGATCCCCGCCTGGGTCGCGAACTACAGCGGCAACCTGCTGCCGCGCCTGTACAGCAACCCGCTGCCGCTGACCGGCAAGACGATGGACGCGCTGTGGCAAGAGTTCCTCGCCGATCTCGCCCGCCAGGTCGATGAACGCGGCGGTGCGCCGCAGCCCGAGGCCATCGGCGCGCGCCTGCTCGGTCCGGTCTTCGACATCCCCGCGGTCGTCGCGCTGCCCGGCGGCGAGTTGCTCGCCATCGTCGACGACGGCTGGCAGGCGCGGCGCATCGTGCGCATCGCCGCCGACGGCAGCCGCCACGACGGCCCGCGTGTCGGCCCCGCGGCGCGATTGACGGCGAATGCGGCGGGCGCCGTGCTCGTCACCCAGCCCGACCTGTGCGACATGACCTATCTGGCCTACGACGTCTACCGGCTCGACGGCGATCGCCTCGTCCAGCTCAGCACCTGCGCCCATCTGCGGCGCGCGATCCAGCTCGGCGCCGAGGTGCTGGCGCTGCAGCTCGACGCCGGCGCCACCCGGCTCGTGCGGCTCGAGGCCGGCGGCGCGGTGACGCCGCTGTTTACGCCGCCGCCGGGCACCGACCTGATCGATCTCGAGGCCGCCGGAGCGGGCCGCCGCATCGCGCTCATCAGTCATCGCGCGGCCGACTGGCAGCTGATCGAGATCGACCTCGACCACCCCGACGACGCGCCGCGCACGCTGGTGCAGCGCGCGGCGCCGCTGATGTCGCTGCGCCGCGGTCGCGACGGCCTCGAGTTCATTGCCGCGGTCGACAACCGGCTCGAGGTCTGGCGCCTTGCCGGTGACTCGATCCAGCGGCTGACGCGCAGCGACACCGCCGTCGTCGACCACGGCGGCAGCGCTGCCGACGGCAGTCTGGCGACGGTGGCGATCGATGGCGGCGGCTACGCGCTGCATCGCCTGCCCGCCGCGCGGCCGCTGCAGACCTTGCCTGCCGATGCCGGCGCGCCCGCACCCGTTGCGGCGGTGCCCGTCGATGACGCCGGTGTGCTCGGCCCGGCGCGACCCTATGCCGCCTGGCGCAGCGTCTACCCGCGCGCCTGGTTGCCGGCCGTGACGCTGGACCGCGGCCTGCGCGCCTGGGGCGCGACGACCTACGGCGCCGACGCGCTCGGATGGCACCAGTACGCGGCGACGGCGCAATGGGAGACGCAGACGCGGCAATGGCTGGGCAGCGCCGAATACCTGTTCTGGCAGACCGCGGGCCTGTCGTTGAGCCGCACCCTGTCGACGCTGACGCTCGACGGCGATCGCCCCGTCGTCGTCGACCAGCGCACGCAGGCCCAGGGCATCGCGGTGCTGCCGCTGGACCGCATCGAGCGCCGCATCCATCTCGGCGCCGGCGCGGCCATCGACCGCACGCTGCGCACCGACCGCGGCGCCGGCACCGTGACGCGGCTGCAGGACCAGCGCCTGCTCGCGCTGCTCGCGCAAGTCGACAGCAGCATGGGCAACTGGTACTCGGAAGGCCCGAACCGGGGCCTCAGCGCGAGCCTGCAATACGAGACCTACCGCCCGTTCGCCGGCGCCGACCCGGCGCGCTACGACGGTGCCGTCACCCGCGCCGACCTGCGCGGCTACCTGCCTCTGGGCCACAGCGTACTCGCGCTGCGCGCGACCGAGGTGCGCGCCAGCGGCCGCACGGCGCCGTTCCAGCTCGGCGGCGCCAGCGACCCGCTGCTGCAGCTCGGCCCGGTGCTCGACAGCCGCACGCTCGCGCTGCGCGGCTACGACGGCAACGAAGCGGTTTTGCGCGGCGCGAACGCGGCCGTCGCGAGCGTCGAATGGCGCACGCCGCTGGCCGACATCGATCGCCATGCGATGGTGCCGGCGTTCGGCATAGCCCGCCTCTCGGCGGCCGCCTACTTCGACGTCGGTGGCGCCTGGAACCAGGGCCATGGCCCCGAGCGCTGGCATCGCGGCATCGGCTTCGAGCTGCTGGGCGAGGTCAAGGTCGCCTACGCGCTGCCGCTGTTGCTGCGCCTGGGCATCGCGCAGGGTCTGGACGCACCGCGCGGCACGCGCGGCTATCTGACGCTGGGGCGCTCGTTCTAGTCAGTGCGGGGCGCGGCTTCAGCACCCGCGTCGCATGCGGCGCGGCTTCAGCGAGCGCGCCGCGTCCGTACGTCCTGCGCCAGCCGGTCGAGCAGCCCCACCGTGTCGTCCCAGGCGATGCAGGCGTCGGTGATGCTCTGGCCATAGACGAGCTGCGCCGGATCGTCCTTGCCGGGCGTGAACTTCTGCGCTCCGTCGTGCAGGTGGCTCTCGACCATGACGCCGAAGATGCAGCGGCTGCCGACGGCGATCTGCGCGCCGACGTCCTTCATCACCTCGATCTGGCGCTGATGCTGCTTCGAGCTGTTGGCGTGGCTGGCGTCGATCATCAGCCGGCAGGGCAGCTTCGCGGCCTCGACCTCGCGGCAGGCGGCGGCGACGCTGGCGGCGTCGTAGTTCGGCGCCTTGCCGCCGCGCAGGATGACGTGGCAATCCTTGTTGCCGCGCGTCTCGACGATCGCGACATGGCCGTTCTTGTGCACCGAGAGGAAATGATGCGGCCGCGCCGCGGCCTGGATGGCGTCGGTGGCGATCTTGATGTTGCCGTCGGTGCCGTTCTTGAAACCGACCGGCGCCGAGAGGCCCGACGCCAGTTCGCGGTGCACCTGGCTCTCGGTCGTGCGCGCGCCGATCGCGCCCCAGGCGATCATGTCGCCGATGTACTGCGGACTGATGACGTCGAGGAACTCGCTGCCGGCGGGCACGCCGAGGCGGTTGATGTCGACGAGCAGCTGGCGCGCGATGCGCAGCCCCTCGTGGATGCGGTAGCTCTCGTCGAGGTAGGGGTCGTTGATCAAGCCCTTCCAGCCCACCGTCGTGCGCGGCTTCTCGAAGTACACGCGCATCACGATCTCGAGCTCGCCCTGGTGCCGTTCGCGTTCCAACTTGAGCCGGCGCGCGTACTCCAGCGCCGCCGCCGGATCGTGGATAGAGCAGGGTCCGACGACGACGAGCACGCGGTCGTCGCTGCCGGCCATGATGTCGCGGATGCGGCGCCGCGTGTCGGCGATCAAGGTCTCGATCGGCGTGCCGGCGATGGGAAAGAAGCGGATCAGGTGCTCGGGCGGCGGCAGCGGCGTGACATCGCGGATGCGCTGGTCGTCGGTCTGGCTCGTCTTCTCGCTCAGGGCGTACCAGCCCTCGGCGCTGGCGGGCTTGGAGTTCATCGCGGGTCCTTTCGAAGTGTTCTGATCGGCTGCCTGAAAAGCAAAAAACCGCCGGGGTGACCGGCGGTTTCGGTGGGCATGTGCGCTGTCTTCGGTTTACGCGTCTGCCTCTCCGACCGCCGGGCGGTGCGAGAACCAGAAGCTTGCAAAAAAGAAATGCGAAGCGCGTTGCATACGGGGCGAACTCTAGCACGCCGCGCTTCGAGCCCCGCTGGCGCTCAGTAGCTCTGCGCCGCGAATCCGGCGCTCTGCAGGGCAGCAACGACGGCCGCGACATGCGCCTGGTTGCGCGTCTGCAGCACGAGCTCGACCTCGACGTTCTGCGCCGCGAGCGTGCTGAACGCGCGCTGATGGTGCACCTCGTCGATGTTCGCGCCGGCCTCGGCGACGATGGTCGTGATGCGCGCCAGCACGCCCGGCGTGTCGCGCGCGCCGACGCGGATGCGCGCCAGCCGCCCGGCGCGCGCCATGCCGCGCTCGATCAGCGCCGACAGCAGCATCGGATCGATGTTGCCGCCGCACAGCACGAGACCGACCTTGCGCCCGGCGTAGCGCGCCGGCTCCTTGAGCATCGCCGCCAGTCCCGCAGCGCCGGCGCCCTCGACCAGCGTCTTCTCGATCTCGAGCAGCATCAGCACCGCCTGCTCGATGTCGCCCTCGTCGACGAGGACGAGGTCGTCGACGAGGCGGCCGATGATCTCGCGCGTGATGCGCCCCGGCTGGCCGACGGCGATGCCCTCGGCGATCGTCCCCGTGCCCTGCGGATGCGACGTGCCCTTGACGGCGTTGACCATCGCCGGGAAACGCGCCGTCTGCACGCCGATGATGCGGATGCCGGGCCGGATCGCGCGTGCCGCGGTCGCGATGCCCGATATCAGGCCGCCGCCGCCGACGGCGATGACGAGCGTGTCGATCGTCGGCTGCGCGCGCAGCATCTCGAGGCCTATCGTGCCCTGGCCGGCGATGACGAGCGGGTCGTCGAAGGGGTGGACGAAGGTCAGTCCCTGCGCTGCAGCGAGGCGCAGCGCCTCGTCGCGTGCCTCGTCGAAGGTCTCGCCGTGCAGCACGACCTCGGCCGCGAAGCCGCGCGTGCGCTCGACCTTGACCATCGGTGTCGTCACCGGCATCACGATCACCGCGCGCAGCCCCAGGCGCTGCGCATGGTGCGCGACGCCCTGGGCATGGTTGCCGGCCGATGCGGCGATGACGCCCTTCACCGGCTCCCCCGCGGCGACCATCGCGGCCAGCTTGTTGAGCGCGCCGCGCTCCTTGAACGAGGCCGTGAACTGCAGGTTCTCGAACTTCAGGAAGACCTGCGCGCCGACGATCTCCGACAGCGTGCGGCTCTCGACGCAGGGCGTGTCGAGCACCTGGCCGGCGATGCGTTGCGCCGCCGCCTCGATGTCGGCAACGCTGACCGCCTCTACGGTCAAGCGGTCCCTCCGACCGTCAGCTTCTCGATGCGCAGCGTCGGCTGGCCGACGCCCACCGGCACGCTCTGCCCTTCCTTGCCGCAGACACCGACGCCGGTGTCGAGCTGCAGGTCGTTGCCTATCATGCTGACGCGGGTCATCGCCTCGGGGCCGTTGCCGACGATGGTCGCGCCCTTGACGGGATAGAGGATCTTGCCGTGCTCGACCCAGAAGGCCTCGCTCGCGGAGAACACGAACTTGCCGCTCGTGATGTCGACCTGGCCGCCGCCGAAATTCGTCGCGTACAGGCCGCGCTTGATGCTGCCGACGATCTCGTCGCGCGTGCGCGTGCCGGCCAGCATGTAGGTGTTGGTCATGCGCGGCATCGGCAGGTTGGCGTAGCTCTCGCGGCGGCCGTTGCCGGTGGGCTGCACGCCCATCAGCCGCGCGTTCAGGCTGTCTTGCATGTAGCCGCGCAGGATGCCGTCCTCGATCAGCACGTTGCGCTGCGTCGCATGGCCCTCGTCGTCGACGTTGAGCGAGCCGCGGCGGTCGGGCAGCGTGCCGTCGTCGAGCACGGTCACGCCCTTGGCGGCGACGCGCTGGCCGATGCGGCCGCTGAAGGTCGAACTGCCCTTGCGGTTGAAGTCGCCCTCCAGGCCATGGCCGACGGCTTCGTGCAGCAGCACGCCGGGCCAGCCGGGGCCGAGCACGACCGTCATCTCGCCGGCCGGCACGGGCCGGCTCTCGAGATTCGTCAGCGCCGCGTTCACCGCATGGTCGACATAGCTTTCGATCACCGCGTCCTGGAAATAGCCGAGGCCGAAGCGGCCGCCGCCGCCGCCGCTGCCGACCTCGCGCCGCAGCTCGCCGGCGACGGTCTGCTCGGCGATCACGGTGACGTTCATGCGCACGAGCGGGCGCACATCGGCGGCGCGCGTGCCGTCGGCGCGGGCGACGAGCACGACGTCGTATTCGGCGCCCAGGCTGGCCATCACCTGGACGATGCGCGGATCCTTGGCGCGCGCCAGCTTCTCGACCTTTTCGAGCAGCGCGACCTTCTGCGCGCTGTCCAGCGTCGCGATCGGGTCGGTCGGCGCGTAGAGCACGCGGCTGGGCGCGATGCGCGGCTTGCCGGGCACGCGCACGCGCCGGTTCTGGCCGGCGGCGGCGATCGTGCGCACGGTGCGCGCGGCGTCGAGCAGCGATTCGACGCTGAGGTCGTCGGAATAGGCGAAGGCGGTCTTCTCGCCGGCGACGGCGCGCACGCCCACGCCCTGGTCGATGCTGAAGCTGCCGCTCTTGACGATGCCCTCCTCGAGGCTCCAGCCCTCGTGGCGCGTCGTCTGGAAATAGAGGTCGGCGTCGTCGACGCGGTGCTCGCGTATCGTCGCCAGCGCCTGCGCGATCGAGGCTTCGGACAGACCGAAGGGTTCGATCATCAGCGCCTGCGCGATGGCCAGGCGTTCGATCGTGGGTTCGCGTTGGATCATCGGTCTTGCTCGGCTGCGCCTTCGAAGGGCGGGATTGTAGGAGCCGGGCGTCATCGGCGTGTCACGTGGTCCTGGCTGCCCGCTCGCGCCGCGCGACCCACAGCGTCGAGCCGCTGATCACGGCGCCGCCGATCAGCGTCGATTGCGTCGGCAGCTCGGCGAACATCGCCCACGACAGCAGCGACGACCACAGCAGGTCGAGGAACTTCACCGACTGCGTAGCCGAGATGTCGGCGCTGCGGAACGATCGCGTCAGGCAGTAGTGGCCGCTGCTGCCCAGGGCGCCGCAGGCGGCGAAGCCCAGCCATTGCCAGGCATCGGGCCAGCGCCAGACGGCGATGGCCAGCGGCAGGCTGAACAGGGTGATCGAGATCGCCTGCCAGACGACGATGACGCCGGCGTTCTCGGTCTGCGTCAGCCGCTTGGTGAGCAGGTACGAGAGCGCGAACAGCGGTGCCGAACCCAGCATCACGAATTGGTAATGGCCGCCGGCGCCCGAGACCTTGGGGCCGACGACGAGCATCACGCCGGCAAAGCCGATCGCGGTGGCGATCCAGCGTTCCCAGCGCATCGCCTCGTGCAGGAAGAGATGGGCGCCGATCATGATGAACAGCGGTGTCGTGAAGCCGATGGCCGTCGTGTCGGCGAGCGCGATGTGCGGCAGCGCGGCGAACCACAGCAGCAGCCCCGCCGTGTGCACGGCGCCGCGCGTGAACTGCGCGCCGACGCTGCGCGGCCAGTACGACGCGGGCCCGTTGCGCAGGATCAGCGGCAGCGTGACGAGGAAGCCGAAGGCGTAACGCAGGAACTGCGCCTGCAGCGGGTGCAACTGCTGCGCCAGGCCGCGCATGACGGCGTTCAGCGTGCAGAACAGCAGAC
>JAGWTU010000088.1 GCA_028868825.1 Burkholderiales bacterium
ACACCCGGCTACATCGTCGCGCGCATCGAGGACAAGATGGGCCAGCATGCCTCGGACACGGCGCAGATCCTGTTCGAGAACTGCCGCGTGCCGGCGTCGGCGCTGCTCGGCAACGCCGGCGAGGGCTACCGCATCGCGCTGTCGAACCTCGAGGCCGGGCGCATCGGCATCGCCGCGCAATCGGTCGGCATGGCGCGCGCGGCCTTCGACGCGGCGGTGAAATACGCGCGTGAACGCGTCACCTTCGGCGTGCCGATCATCGAGCACCAGGCGGTGTCGTTCCGGCTGGCCGACATGGCGACGAAGCTGGATGCCGCGCGGCTGATGGTCTGGCGAGCGGCGGCGCTCAAGGACGCCGGCAAGCCCTGCCTGAAGGAGGCGTCGATGGCCAAGCTCTACGCCTCGGAGATGGCCGAGCGCGTCTGCTCCGACGCGATCCAGATCCACGGCGGCTACGGCTATGTCAGCGACTTCCCGGTCGAGCGCATCTACCGCGACGTGCGCGTCTCGCAGATCTACGAGGGCGCGAGCGACATCCAGCGCCTGGTGATCGGCCGCGCGATTGCGGCCGAATAAGCGGGGGCGCCGCATGGGTCCGCTGCAGGGCGTGAAAGTCGTCGAGATCGCCGCCATGGGGCCGGCACCGATGGGCGCGATGATCCTCGCCGACCTCGGCGCCGAGGTCCTGCGCATCGAGCGCAAGCAGGCCGTCACCGGCGGCCGCGCCGCGGCGTCGGCGCTGTTCGATCCGCAACTCGACATCCTCAACCGCAGCCGCCGCGTCGTCACGCTCGACCTCAAGCAGCCGCAGGCGATAGCGGCCACGCTGCGGCTGGTCGCCGGCGCCGACCTGTTCGTCGAAGGTTTCCGCCCCGGCGTGATGGAGCGGCTCGGTCTCGGCCCCGAGCCCTGCCTGGCGCGCAACCCGAAGCTGGTCTACGGCCGCATGACGGGCTGGGGCCAGACCGGGCCGCTGGCGCAGACGGCGGGGCACGACATCAATTACCTCTCGCTGTCGGGCGCGCTGCACGCGATCGGCGAGCCCGGGCGCAAGCCGGTCGTGCCGCTGAACGTCGTCGCCGATTGCGGCGGCGGCGCGATGCTGCTCGTCGTCGGCCTGCTCGCCGCGCTCGTCGAGGCCCGGACCTCCGGCCGCGGCCAGGTCGTCGACGCGGCGATGACCGATGGCTCGGCGCTGCTGATGAGCATGATCTACACGCTCAAGGCCTCGGGCCAATGGCTGCCCGATCGCGGCAGCAACCTGCTCGACGGCGGCGCGCATTTCTACGACACGTATGCCTGCGCCGACGGGCGCTGGATCTCGGTCGGCGCGATCGAGCCGCCGTTCTACGCCCAGTTGCTGAAGATCGCCGGCATCACCGACCCCGCATTCGCGTCGCAAGACGATCGCAGCGTCTGGCCCGAACTCAAGCGTCGTCTGGCCGCGGTCTTCGCGACGAAGCCGCGCGATGCATGGCTCGCGCTTTTCGAAGGCAGCGACGCCTGCGTCGCGCCGGTGCTCGACATGGACGAGGCGCCCAGCCATCCGCACAACGCGGCGCGCGGCACCTTCGTCGAGGTCGGCGGCGTCGTCCAGCCGGCGCCGGCGCCGCGCTTCAGCCGCACGCCGACGGCCAGGCCGACACCGCCGACGCCGGGCGCCGACGGCAGCGCGGTGCTCGCCGACTGGGGTTTCGGCGCGGCCGAGATCGAGGCGCTGCGCGCGACCGGCGCCCTCTGAAGAGCGCGCCAGGCGCGATCGAACAAGAAGTTTCCGAGTCATTGGAGCCCCCCCGCGATGTCGTACCCGTCCGACTACCGATCCAAACGCTGCAGCGCCGACGATGCGTTGCGCCTCGTCGCCGACGGCGACACCATCGTCGTGCCGACCGGCGCGGCCGAGACGCCGAGGCTGCTGACGGCGCTGTCCGAGCAGCGCCGCCGTTTTCGCGACGTCAAGGTCGCGCAGATCCTGCCGGTGCGCCCGTTCGGCTATTTCGATCCCGCGACGGCCGAGCATGTACGCCATGTCGCCTATTTCCTCGGCCCGGCCTCGCGCGCCGGCGGCCAGGCGGGCTGGATCGACTATCTGCCGGCTTATTTCGCCGAACTGCCCGAGATGATCCGCCGCGAACTCGTCCCCGCCGATGTCGTGTTCGCGCTCGCCTCGCCGATGGACGCCCATGGCTATTTCTCGCTCGGCCTGGCGGCCGACTACACGATGGCGGCGATCGAGCGCGCGCGCGCCGTCGTGCTCGAGGTCAACCCCGGCGTGCCATTCGCGTTCGGCCACTGCCATGTCCATGTCTCGCAGGTCGCCGCCGTCGTCGAGAGCGAGGAGGCGATACCCGAGGTCGGCCTGCCGAAGATCGGCGCGGTGCAGGAGGCGATCGGCAAATACGTCGCCGAGCTGATCCCCGATGGCGCGACGCTGCAGATCGGCTACGGCGGCATCCCCGATGCGGTGGTGATGCAGCTCACGCACAAGCAGGACCTCGGCGTACACACCGAGATGTTCGGCGACGGCATCCTCAAGCTCGTCGAGGCGGGTGCGGTGACGAACCGGCTGAAGAACCGCCATCGCGGCAAGATGCTGGCGACCTTCGCGCTCGGGTCGAAGAAGTTGTATGAATTCATGGATCGCAATCCGGCGTTCGAGATGCATCCCTGCGATGTCACCAACGATCCCTATCTGGCGGGGCAGAACGACAAGCTGATTTCGGTGAATGCGACGATGCAGGTCGATCTGATCGGGCAATGCGGCTCGGAGACGCTGGGTGCGGTGCCGGTGTCGGGCACCGGCGGGCAGGCGGATTTCGTGCGGGCTGCCAATCGCTCGAAGGGTGGCAAGTCGTTCATCGTGCTGCCTTCGACGGCGGTGGGCAACAGCGTCTCGCGCATCGTGCCGATGTTGACCGAGGGGACGCAGGTGAGCACGGGCAAGAACGACGTGAATTACGTCGTGACGGAGTTCGGGGTGGCGCAGTTGCGCGGGAAATCGGCGAAGGCGCGGGCTGAGGCGTTGATCGGGATTGCGCATCCCGATTTTCGCGGGGAGTTGCGGGAATCGGCGCGGAGGATGAATCTCATTTAGAGCTTCTCAGGATCGTCCGGCAGGCCGGGTCCCGCCCCGGCGGGCGGGTCACTTTCTTTGCTGGTGCAAAGGAAAGTAACCAAAGAAAGCACCTTGGGGAAACCCATTTCCTTGCCGATTCGCGCGGTCGCTGCGCTCCAGGCGGCGCCAAACGTTCCTCTCGCGCCAGCCGGCGCTCGACAATGCGCCAGGGTTCTTACCGTTGAACGCGAGCGATGGCGAGCTCGTTCGCCGTAGCGCTGCGGTCCCGCCGCTCCTCTCGCGCAGGGCCCAGGCCTGCGTCGAACCGCCCGCGCGCGTCGCCCCCTGCGCAAGCGTCAATGACGGCATGCTGGGCTGCGGAGCGCCTCGTCCAGAACAGTGATGCATTGTCGAGCGCCTGCTGGCGCGAGAAGCACGTTTGAAACCGCGTGGAGCGCAGCGATCGACCGCAACGGTAGGGAAATGGGTTTCCCCAAGGTGCTTTCTTTGGTTACTTTCCTTTGCACCAGCAAAGAAAGTGACCCGCCCGCCGGGGCGGGACCCGGCCTGCCGGCATGCAGGCAATGCACAGAAAACACCACCCCTGCAACAATCCGCATACACCCAAGCAAGCAACACCCTCCGATGCGCATCACCACCCTCCTGACCTCCCTGCTGCTGACCGCCACCACAGCCCAGGCGCTGCCGCCCCACCCCCCGAGCCACATCGTCGTCGTGATCATGGAAAACCGCGCCGCCGCGCAGATCATCGATTCCCCCGACGCTCCCTACATCAACCAGCTCGCCAAACGGGGCGCGAATTTCACCCAGTCCTACGCCGTCGGCCATCCCAGCGAGCCCAACTACCTCGCCCTCTTCACCGGCTCGATGCAAGGCGTCACCGACGACCGTTGCCCGATCGCGCTCGAGGGACCGAACCTGGCGAGCCAAATCCTCGCCGCCGGACGCACCTTCGTCGGCTATGCGGAAAGCCAGCCCGTGGCGGGCTACACCGGCTGCAAGACTGCCGGCGGCTACGCGCGCAAGCATGTGCCCTGGGCCAACTACGCCGCCTTGCCGGTGGCGGTGAGCCAGCCCTGGAGCCAGTTCCCGCAACAGGACTTCAGCCGCCTGCCGGACCTCGCCATCGTCGTCCCCAACCAGGCCAACGACATGCACGACGGCACCACCGCGCAGGGCGACGCCTGGCTGCAGTCGCACATCGACGGTTATGTGCGCTGGGCCGCGACGAACAACGCGCTGCTGATCCTGACCTGGGACGAGGACGACAGCCGCCACGGCAACCGCATCGCGACGATCCTCGTCGGACCGATGGTCAAGCCCGGCGTCTACGACCAGCGCATCGACCATTACAGCCTGTTGCGCACGCTCGAGGCGATCTACGGCCTGCCCCACCTCGGCGCCGCGGCGCAGGCCTCGACCATCGGCGGTGCCTGGTAGCCACCGGGTCCGCGCGCCCGTCGAGTAGCTGGACCCGCGGCGTGGTTTCTTGACATCGGCCACATGAGTGGCGATGGTCAGCGACGTTCGAATGACGGACCGTCCCGATGAAGAAACCCCTACGCACCACCCTGCTCGCCCTGTCCGTCCTGGTCTTCGCCAGCGGTCCCTGGAACCTCGCCGCCGCCCAGGGCGTGCGACCCGAAATCGGCAAGCCGCTGCAACAGGCCGCCGAATTGCTGCGCGCCGGCAAGGCGCGTGCGGCCTTGGCCCGCGTCGCCGCGGCCGACGCCGTGCGCGGCAAGACGGCCGACGAGCAACTCGTCATCGACCGCATGCGGGCCGCCGCCGCGCAGCGCGCCGGCGACACCAAGGAGGCTGTCGCGGCGCTCGAGTCGGTCTACGCACGCAGCGGCGCGGCCGAGAAGGGCCGCATCGCCGAACAGGTCTCGGCCATGTACGCGCAACAGCGCAACAACGGCAAGGCCGCCGAATGGCTGTCGCGCGCGATCGAGGCCGGCAACCGCGGTGCCGGCGTGCAGCAGCTCCAGGGCTATCTGCAGGCGGCCAGCGGCGATTACGCGGGCATCGCGCGCGAGGCCGGCGCCGCCGTCGCCGCCGCCGAGCAGGCCGGGCGGGCGCCGGCACAGGCCGACCTGTTGCGGCTGGCCGACGCGCAGCAGCGCCTGGGCCGCAACGATGCCGTCGTCGTCACGCTCGAGAAGCTGGTCAGCGGCTATCCGAAGGCCGAATACTGGGACGCGTTGCTCGATCGCCTGCCACGCAAGCGCGGATTTGCTTCGAGCCGCTACGCGCTCGACGTGCTGCGGCTGCGCCGCGCCACCGGCACGCTGACCGAGGCCGACGAGTACGTGCAGATGGCGCAGATGGCGCTGCAGTCCAATCTGACGCACGAGGCGCGCGACGTCCTCGACGAGGGTTATGCCAAGGGTGTCCTCGGCAAGGGCGACGACGCGCCGCGCCAGGAGCGGCTGCGCGCGCTAGCCGCCAAGGAGGACGGCGATGTCGCGAGCCTGCTGGCGCTGCAGCTCACCGCCGCGCGGCGCTCGGACACCGGCGACGCGCTGGTGCGCGTCGGCAGCGCCTACGCCGGTCATGGCGAGATCGATCGCGGCATCGCGCTGATCGAGCAGGGCATTGCGCGGGGCAAGCTGCATCATCCGAACGACGCGCGGCTGCGGCTGGGCCTGGCGCAACTGCAGTCGGCCGGGACGCACGATGGCGGCGTCAAGTCCCTGGGCGCCGTGAAGGGCAACGCCGGCGCGGCCGACATCGCGCGGCTGACGCTGCTCGCCGGCCGCGGCTAGGCGGGCGCAGTCAGGCGCCGCCCGCTTCGACGAAGGCGCCGGGGTCTTCGGCTATCATTTGTATAGACAAGCCCGGCCCCGATGAATCGCCACGTCCACCGCTGTGCGCTCGCCGATCTGCCGCCGCAGCGCTGGCGCAACGGCGGCGGTGTGACGCGCGCGCCGGCCGGCGCGGGCGATTTCGACTGGCGCGTCAGCGTCGCCGAGATCGCCGCGGCCATCGCCGTGCAATGGCGGCCGCGATGAGCCCGATGCCGAACCTGCACCCGGTATCGACGCCCGGTTCGTCGGCCGACGGCGTCTGGCGCCGGCTGCGCGTGCCGGCCGGTCTCGGCGACACGACGACGCAGGCGCTGTCGAGCTGGGTCGTCGAAGGCGGGCGCATCGTCTGGACCGGCGCCGATGCCGATGTGCCGACGGCCTTTGCCGGCCGCCCGGAATTCGACGGCGCCGGCCGCTGGGCGACGCCGGGTCTCGTCGATTGCCACACCCATCTCGTCTACGGCGGCAGCCGCGTGCACGAGTTCGCGCTGCGGCTGGCCGGCGCCGATTACGCACAGATCGCGCGCGCCGGCGGCGGCATCGTCGCCACCGTCGCGGCGACGCGGGCCGCCGACGAGGACACCCTGTACGCCCAGGCCGCGCCGCGGCTGCGCGCGCTGCTCGACGAGGGCGTCTGCGCCGTCGAGATCAAGTCGGGCTATGGCCTCGAACTCGCGGCCGAGCGGCGGCAGCTGCGCGTCGCGCGCCGCCTCGGCACCGATTTCGGCGTCGATGTGCGCTGCACCTTTCTCGGCGCCCATGCGCTGCCGCCCGAATACGCCGGCCGCGCCGACGCCTACATCGACGAAGTCTGCGAGCGCATGCTGCCGGTGCTCGCCGCCGAGGGGCTCGTCGATGCCGTCGACGCGTTCTGCGAGCGCATCGCGTTCACGCCGGCGCAGGTCGAGCGCGTCTTCGTCGCCGCGGCGCGGCTCGGCCTGCCGGTGAAGCTGCATGCCGAACAGCTCTCGGACCAGGGTGGCGCGGCGCTCGCCGCGCGCCATGGCGCGCTGTCCTGCGACCACCTCGAACACCTGGGCGCCGACGGCATCGCCGCGATGCGCGCCGCCGGCAGCGTCGCCGTGCTGCTGCCGGGCGCCTATTACGCGCTGCGCGACACGCGGCCGCCGCCGGTGCAGGCGTTGCGCGAGGCCGGTGTGCCGATGGCCGTGGCGACCGACCACAACCCGGGCAGCTCGCCGGTGCAAAGCCTGCTGCTGATGATGAACATGGCCTGCACGCTGTTCGGCCTCACGGTCGACGAGGCGCTGGCCGGCGTCACGCGGCATGCGGCGCGCGCGCTCGGGCTGCAGGACAGCCATGGCCTCATCGGCGTCGGCCGGCCGGCGAACTTCGTCGTCTGGGACATCGCCGAGCCGGCCGAGCTCGCGTACTGGATCGGCCGGCGGCCGCGCTGCCGGGTCGTGCGCCGGGGTCGCGTCGTCGAGGGCGGCGCGCCGTGAGCGGCTCGTTGCATGCCGAGCATGCGCTGCTGCCCGGCGGCTGGGCCGCCGATGTGCGGCTGCGCTGGGACGCCGCGGGGAAGCTGACCGAGGCGCGTTCCGGCGTCGTCGCAGAACCCGGGGACGAGCGCGCGCCGGGCCCGCTGCTGCCGGGCATCGCGAACCTGCATTCGCATGCCTTCCAGCGCCTGCTCGCCGGCCTCACCGAGTACCGCGGGGCCTCCGACGACAGCTTCTGGAGCTGGCGCGAGCAGATGTACCACCACGCCGCCCGGCTGACCCCCGATGCGCTCGAGGCGATCGCCACCTGGCTCTACGTCGAGATGCTCGAAGCGGGCTACACCGCGGTGTGCGAATTCCATTACCTGCACAACGCCCCCGACGGCCGCCCCTACGCCGACGACGCGGCGATGTCGCGCGCGCTGCTGCGCGCGGCGCGCCGCGCCGGCATCGCGATCACGCTGCTGCCGGTGCTCTACCAGCAGGGCGGTTTCGGCGCGAAACCGAGCGGCGCAGGCCAGCAGCGCTTCGTGCGCGAGACGGCGTCGCTGCTGCGCCTGGTCGAGACGCTGCAGGCCGAGGCCGCGGCCCAGGGCGGACGCTGCGGCCTCGCGCCGCATTCGCTGCGCGCCGTCGGCCCCGAGGCGCTGCGCGAGGTGCTGGCCGGCATCGCCGCGATCGACCCGCGCGCGCCCATCCACATCCACATCGCCGAGCAGCGCGCCGAGGTCGACGCCTGCCTGGCCTGGAGCGGCCAGCGGCCGCTGGCCTGGCTGCTCGACCAGGTCGGCATCGACGACCGCTGGTGCCTCGTCCACGCGACGCATCTCGACGCCGATGAGGTCCGCCGCGCCGCCGCCAGCGGCGCCGTCGCCGGCCTGTGCCCGACGACCGAGGCGAACCTCGGCGACGGCCTGTTCGACCTGCCGGCCTGGGGCGCGGCCGGCGGGCGCTGGGGCATCGGATCGGACAGCCAGATCACCGTCGATGCGGCGCAGGAACTGCAATGGCTCGAATACGGCCAGCGGCTGGCGACCGGCCGGCGCAACGTCGCCGCGACGCCGCAGCAGCCGCAGGTCGCCGCCTACCTCGTGCAGCAGGCCGTCGCCGGCGGCGCGCAGGCCAGCGGTCGGGCGGCAGCCGGCATCGCCGTCGGCCAGCAGGCCGACCTCGTCGCGCTCGACGCCGGCCAACTCGCACTCGCCGGTCTGGCGCCCGACGCGATGCTGGCCTCCCACGTTTTCGCGAGCTCGCGCCGCAGCGCACTGGCCGACGTGTGGGTCGGCGGCCGGCGCCTCGTGCAGCGCGGCCGCCATGCGCTGCACGACGCGGCCGCGGCGGACTTCATCGCCTGCCGGCGGCGGCTGCTCGCGGGAGCCTGAACGGCGGCCGCATCCGCGGCCTCAAACGGCGCCGGCGTAGCGGTAGCGATCGCCCGGATGCCACAGCGTGGCCGAGGTCGCGACTTGGCCGAGGGCGTGGGTCCTGCGATGCAGCACCAGGCAGGGCTGGTCGGTGCCCATCGCCAGCATCGCCGCGATCTCGGTCGGCGGCAGCGCGGCCTCGATGCGGAACGCCATGCCCTGCAGCGGCGCGACGCGGGTCAGGTATTCGTTGGCCGTCGTGCGGCCGAGGTCGAGCGCCAGATAGTCGGGCGCGACGGCCGGGTTGACGAGCCGGTCCTCGACCTGGATCGGTACCTCGTCCTCGAAATGCACGACGAGTGAATGGAACAGCGCGCTGCCGGTCGCGAGGCCGAAAGCCGCCGCCTGCGCCGCGTTCGCCCGCACGCGCGTCAGCCGGCGCGGCTGCGCGCGGTGGCGGTGGCCGCGCGCGGCGATCTCGTCGGCGATGTTGCGGATCTCGAGCAGCGTCGCCTCGTACTTGCGCTGGGCGACGAAGGTGCCCGAGCCGCGCACGCGCTCGACGACGCGTTCGTCGCTGAGCTCGCGCAGTGCGCGGTTCGCGGTCATGCGCGCGACGCCGAACTGCGCCGCCAGCGCCTCCTCGGTGGCGATGGCCTGGCCCTCGAGCCAGCGGCCGGCGTGGATCTGCGCCAGCACGTAGTTCTTGATCTGCCGGTACGCAGGCTCGTCGCCTGCGCCGGTCTGGCGCTTTCCAGCCTTCACGTCCGACGCTCCCCGCGGCGAGTCGCGTCGGACTGTACCCGACGCCCGGCGCCGCTCAGGACGAGATGGCGCGCCGACCGGCCAGCGGGAACAGGCTGGCCGCGCGCAGCAACTGCAGGCTGCCGGGTTCGCTGAGGAAGCGCATGCATTGCGCCGGCGTCGGCGCCGCGCCGGCGCGCGCCAGGCCCTCGATCTGCGCGCGCCGCGCGCGGCCGCGCAGGCCATGCGAGGTGCGGCGCTTGCCCATCGCCGCGCCGACCAGCGCGCACAGCCGCGGGTCGTCGATGACGTCGGTCCAGGCCGGCTGCGAGCGCGCCTGCGCATGCGCCTGCGCAGCGCGCGCCCAGGCGCGGCGCAGCACCGACGGCGTCCACGATTCCTCGGGCACGCACAGCCAGCCGCGCTCGCGCAGCCGCTCACCCAGGTCCTGGCGGCTCGTCCACACCGTCAGCGGGATCGCCAGCAGCAGCGGCAGGCCCACCGGCAGCAGCCAGATCAGCGCCGCCGGATCGAGCGCCGCCAGCAGCGCGGCGACGGCGACGGTGACGAGTCCCGCGGGGCCGAAGCGGCGCGCCGCCTCGTCCCAGCCGACGGCCGCGGCCTGCCGCGGCGGCGAGCGCCATTCGAGCTTCCAGCCGGTCAGCGCGCCGACGACGAAGACCGTGTGCGCGACCATGCGCAGCGGCGCCTGCAGCGTCGACAGCGCGGCCTCGACGACGGAGCCCGCGACGAGGCGCAGCGTGCCGCCGTAGGAGCGCTGCTCGCGACGCAGCAGCACGACGACGAGGCCGAGCAGGCGCGGCAGCGCGAGCATCGTGATCGTGCCCACCCACAGGCCGATGCCGCCGAGCGCGAGGCGGCCGTCGGCGCCGATGAAGACGTTGTCGCCGGCCAGCCAGAGCCAGCCGCCCAGCACGATGTAGGCCAGCCACAGCGGCGCCGCGACGTAGGCCATCGCGCCGGTGGCGAGCATCGCGCGGTGCACGGCGTGCAGGCCCGGCTCGCTGATCAGGCGCGCGTTCTGCAAGTTGCCCTGGCACCAGCGGCGGTCGCGCTGCAGCTCGGCCAGCAGATGCGGCGGCTGCTGCTCGTAGCTGCCGGCGAGGTCGTGGACGATCCACACCTGGTAGCCGGCGCGGCGCATCAGCGCGGCCTCGACGAAGTCGTGCGAGAGGATCTCGCCGGCCAGCGCGCCGCGCCCCGGCAGCGTCGCCAGCGCGCAATGGCGCATGAAGGGCTCGACGCGGATGATCGCGTTGTGGCCCCAGTAATGCGCCTCGCCGAGTTGCCAGTACTGCATGCCGGCGGTGAACAGGCGCCCGGTGACGCGCGCCGCGAACTGCTGCGCCCGCGCATGCAGGCTGGCGTGGCCGCAGGCGCGCGGCGCCGTCTGCAGGATGCCGGCCTGCGGATGCGCCTCCATCAGCCGCACGAGCGTGAGCAGGCAGTCGCCGCTCATCACGCTGTCGGCGTCGAGCACGACCATGTAGCGGTGGTTGCGGCCCCAGCGGCGGCAGAAATCGGCGACGTTGCCGGCCTTGCGCCGCGTGCGGCGCTGGCGCCAGCGATAGTGGACATGGGCGCCGTCGGGTCCCATCGCGTCGCGCAGATCGGCCCAGGCGGCGAGCTCGGCGGCGCGGATGCCGGGGTCGCTGCTGTCGGAGAGCACGTAGAGGTCGAACAGGCGCAGCGCGCCGGTCGTCGCCAGCGATTCCCAGGTCGCGCGCAGGCCGGCGAAGACGGTCGCGACGTCCTCGTTGCAGATCGGCATGATGACCGCGGTGCGCGCCGCGCTCGATAGCGGCGCCGCGCCGGCGGCGTCCTTGCTCATCGCATGCGGGTCGCCGCGCAGCAGCACGAAGAAGCCCATCACCGCGGTGAAGCAGCCGGCCGAGACCCAGGCGAAGAGCAGGCCGAACAGCGCCGTCTGCAGCCATTGCGCCGCCGACTGCCCGGCGCCGCCCTGTGCCTGCGCGAGCAGCGCGACGGCGCCGGCAGTCGCAACAGTCACCAGCGCCAGCAGCGCGCGGCGACGCCGCCGCGCCGCGTCCTGCCACGGCGCGGGTGCGAGCGCCGCGGCGCCGGTGCCGCTGTGCAAGGCCGCGGCGAGGCCGCGCCAGAAGCCGGTCCAGGGCCGCGCCAACATCGCGCCGCGCGCCAGCGGCGGCATGCTCGGGCCGAAGGCTTTCGGCGGCGTCAGAAGTTCGGAGTGACGCAGGTCCATGTTTCGCTCAGCGTGTCGTGGTCTTGTTGAAGGAAGGCGCGCAGCTCGGCCGGCGCGCCGCTGGCGTCGGGGGCGACGCGCAGCGTCAGGCGCCAGGCCCCGGTGGCCTCGATGCGCAAGACATTCGTCTCGACGATGCGGGCATGCTCGGCGGCGACGACGGCGCGCACGGCGGCATCGGGTGCGAGCGCGGCCAGCGCCGGGCCCTCGAAATCGACGGTGTAGCGGCGCTCGCCCGGCGCCAGCGCGGCGTAGCCGGCGCCGACGCGCGTCTGCGCCACCCAGGCCCCCGGCGGGCGCTGCTGCTGCGCGCCCTGCCAGCGCATCTCGTACGCATAGTCGAGCGCCTCGCCGGCGGCCGGCGCATGCGCCGGCACCCAGTAGGCGACGATGTTGTCCACGCTCTCGGCTGCGGCGGGCAGCTGCACGAGCTCGACGCGGCCGGCTCCCCAGTCGCCGCGCGGCGTGATCCAGACGCTGGGGCGGCGCTCGTAGCGTGCCTCGGCGTCCTCGTAGGCGGCGAAGCGGCGCTCGCGCTGCATCAGTCCGAAGCCGTGCAGCGACGGCAGCGCGAACGATGTCGTCAGCGGCCGCGGCGGGTTGATCAGCGGCCGCCATTGCCAGGTGCCGTCGCCGCCGGCGACCAGCAGGCCGTCGGAATCGTGCACGGCGGGGCGGAAATCGTCGGTGCGCGGCTGGTTCGGCCCGGCGAGGAACATGCTCGTCAGCGGCGCCAGCCCCAGCGTGCGCACCCCCGCGCGCAGGAACAGCCGCGCGCGCACCTCGACGCGCGTCTCGGCCCCGGGAAACACCTCGAAGCGGTAGGCCCCGGTGGCACGCTTCGAGTCGAGCAGCGCGAGGACGACGATCGATTTCGCATCCGGCGCCGGCTTCTCGATCCAGAACTCGGACAGGCGCGGGAATTCCTCGGCCTGCGGCGTGTCGATGGCCAGCGCCCGCGCCGAGATGCCGTAGCCCTGGCCGGCGCCGAGTGCCCGGAAATAGCTCGCGCCGAGAAAGACGATGAGCTCGTCCTTGTAGGCCGGGTCGTTGAGCGCGTAATGCACGCGCAACCCGGCCACGCCGAAGCCGCCCCACGTCTCGGGGTGGAGGCGGTTGGCGCCGTAGTCGAAGTCGGCCGGCGTGAAGCGCAAAGGGCGTTCGTTGCCGCCGGCATCGATCTCGGCGACGCGCACCGGTGCGGTCTGGAAGCGGCCGAAATGGAAGAACTGGACCTCGAAGGGCCCCTTCTCGTCGTGCCAGAGCGCGCGCTCGGGCCGATAGCGGATGTCGCGGTACTGGTCGTAGTTCAGCGCCGCGAGTTCGGCCGGCGGCGGCGCTGCTTCGGCTACCGCCGGCCGGCTCGCCGCGGCGCGGGCGCGCGCCGCGACATCGTCGAAACCGAAGGCCTGCGCGGCGCCGGCGGCCGCGCACAGCGCGAGCGCCAGCAGCCCGCCCCAGCGATGGGGCAGGCTCGACCGGACGATCTCGGGGGCGCGCATGACACCTTCCTGCGCAATGACCGTGCCAAGGGCGTCATCCCTTGTGGATCAAGCACTTGGCGCTGTCGGCGGGCGGGCGGCAGGCCCGATTTGTCGGGCTGCAGCGACAGCGCCGGCGGCGCGACGGGGCGGCTGCGCCGGCGCGCCCCGGTGGCGACGGCTTTTCCCTGCTGAGAGGCCCTGTCGCTATTCGGCGACAGGCGCGTCGCCGCGGAACAGACCGGGCGTCAGGCCATGCTTTTGCAGCAGGCGGTAGAACTCGGTGCGGTTGCGGTCGGCCAGCCGCGCGGCGTCGGCGACGTTGCCGTCGGTCATCTTCAGCAGGCCGACGAGGTACTCGTGCTCGAAGCGCTGGCGCGCCTCGGTGTAATTGAGCACCGGCAGCGCCGGCACGCGCAGCGCGCGCTGCACGAGCGCCAGCGGGATGATCGGCGCGGTGGCCAGCGCGCTGACCTGCTCGACGACGTTGTGCAGCTGGCGCACGTTGCCCGGCCAGGCGGCGGTGGCCAGCGCCTTCAGCGCATCGGGCGCGAAGCCGTTGATGGCCTTGCCGTACTTGGCCGCCAGCTTGGCGAGGAAATGCTGGGCCAGCAGCGGGATGTCCTCGCGCCGCTCGGCCAGCGTCGGCAGCTGCAGCGAGACGACGTTGAGGCGGTAGTACAGGTCCTCGCGGAACAGCCCCTCGGCCATCGCCGCGTCGAGGTCGCGGTGCGTCGCCGAGACGATGCGCACGTCCACCGGCAGCGATTCCGACGCGCCGACCGGCCGCACGCGCCGCTCCTGCAGCACGCGCAGCAGCTTGACCTGCAGCGCGCCGGGCATGTCGCCGATCTCGTCGAGGAACAGCGTGCCGCCCTGAGCCGCCTGGAACAGCCCGCGGTGGTTGGCGATGGCGCCGGTGAAGGCGCCCTTGACATGGCCGAACAGTTCGGATTCGAGCAGGTTCTCGGGGATCGCGCCGCAGTTGACGGCGACGAAGGGCCGCGCGGCGCGCGGGCTGGCGCGGTGGATGGCCTGCGCCAGCAGTTCCTTGCCGCTGCCGCTCTCGCCGCGGATCAGCACGCTGGCGTCGGAGGCGGCGACGAGCTGCGCCTCGGCGAGCAGCTCGGCCATGCGGTTCGAGCGGCTGACGATGGCCTCGCGCCAGCCGGCGTCGGCACTCGACGCCGGCTGCGGCGGCGCGCTCAGCGCTAGCGCCTGCGCGATCTGGTCGAGCAGCGCCTTGCCGTCGAACGGCTTCGTCAGGTAGGTGTAGACCCCGCGCGAGGTCGCGGCGACGGCGTCGGGGATCGTGCCATGCGCCGTCAGCAGGATCACCGGCAGCGCCGCGTGGCGCGCGCGGATGGCATCGAACAGCGACAGGCCGTCCTTGCCCGGCAGCTGCACGTCGCTGAGCACGAGCTGCGGCGGGTCGATCGCGATCTGCGCCAGCGCCGCCTCGGCCGATTCGACGGCGGTGACGCGGTAGCCGGCCGCCGTCAGCCGCATCGACAGCAGGCGCAGCAGGTCGGCGTCGTCGTCGACGAGCAGCACATGCGCGGCGACGTTCACTGCCCCGGCCTCGAAGCCGCCGTGCCCGGCCGCGTGACGAGGCTGCGCTCGATCGCCTTCAGCGCCGCGAGCTTGTCGTTGGCCTGGTCGAGGCGGCGCTGGGTGTCGCGCAGCTGCTGGTTCAGGCGCTCGATCTGGTCGTCGCTACGGCGCTGGTCGGCGATGCGCGCGGCGAGCCAGCGCGCCAGCGCGCGCCAGGGCTGCGCCGCCTCGCCCTCGTCCTTGACCAGCGGCTCGAGCAGCGCCTGCGCGCGCGCCAGATCGCCGGGGCCGCGTTCGATCGCCAGCGCCAGCGCGAGGTCGACGCTGGCCTGCGGCGTCTCGGGTTTGGCGCGCGCGATCTCGGCCGCCAGATCGGCGGGGGTCAGCGCGGCCAGCCGCGCCTGCGTCTGCAGCAGATGGCGTGCCGCGAGGTCGCGCGGCTCCAGCGGCGGCACCGGCGCCGGCGGCGGCAGCGGC